>NZ_JAHQYI010000001.1:743306-1486613 GCF_019061125.1 Microbacterium sp. NC79 | reverse complement strand
GAGCGCACGCGTGCCCCACAGGCCACGCTGCCGATGCGACTTCGCGGTGATGAGGGCGCGAACGACGATAAAGACGAGCGGCGCGAACAGCAACACCAGAAGGACGGGAGTGATGACGGGTTGGAAAGTCATAGCCTCACCCGCCACAGCACGAGAAGGAAAGCGACGGCAAGACCAGCCAGGAGCGTGATCCAGAGGTTGGGATCATCGGTCCAGACGATCTGCACATCACCCTGGAGCGCGGAGGCATCTTCTTCCTGCACCTTCTCAACGATGTCGCCGACCGTCGTGGTTCCGCGCAGCTCATACATCTCGCCACCCGTCGATGCGGCGGCCTCCCGCATCTCTTCAGTGAGGAGCGTACTGGCACCGGCCACCGGGTTGATGGCGAAGATCCGCACACCCTTGGACGTGGCGTACGCTGCCGCTTCAGGAAGCGTCACGATGCTGTCCCCGAGTTCTTCATTGTCGCTGGCAAAAATGATGGACCGGCTTCGCTCTTCGTCTTCATGGTCGAACCGCATCGCACACGCGGTGAGGCCGTCGCCAATGAGGGAAGAACCAGCGCCATTCATGGTGCCGACCCAGTACTCCGGCATCACATCCCAGCTGTCGAAGCTGTCACGCAAAGACTTGAGATGCGCTTTCACGAACTCGTAGTCATCGGTGAGCGGAAACACCTGCACGGGTGAAGCGTTGAAGATGGTGAGTCCGATGCGTTCGCCCTCAAAGTCGTCGACCAGTTCGAGGAAAGTGTCCAGGATTTCCATGTCGACCTCAGCCATGGAACCGGAGACGTCGAGGCACAGCATGATGTCACGGCTTGTGTTCACTGGCTGAATCGTTTGCGCCGCCATCGGGCGCGCTGCGGCAATTCCGCCGACACCCATTGCGACAATTCCGAGCGTCAGCGCTGCCGCGAGCGCAATACGTCGCCGTTTGATGGCGCGGGCGAAACTCGGAAGGCCGCGGAGCCGCTCGGCACGGGCGAGTGGTGCACCTGTACCCGCGCGGTGTCGCCGCGCGCGCGCCACTCCGAGCACAATTCCACCGCCGACGACCAGCACGATGACTCCGAGCATGACCCAGGGCACAAAAGCGAAATCTAGTACCACGATGACACCACCGCTCGAGCAGCGTTGGCGCCGGCAACCGGATCGATGACCATGTCTTTGCGGAAGATGCTGGGGTAATAGTGGCGCTGCAGCGCGTCAATAAGTGCCGGATGGACGCCGAGCTCTTGGAGATCGGTCAGCGACAGGACAGGCGCTTCCAAACCGGAGTACTCGTTGACGAACGCGCGCACCGCGGCGCTCAGCTGACGGTTTGCGGCCTTGGGCGCAAGAGCACCTTCGGTGTAGGCGTGCTCGATCTGATCGATGCGCGCTGCATACTCGTACCGCAGCTGCGTCAGCACGTCTGTGGTCACCGGAACATGGGGCTGAGTCGTCTCTTTGGGCGGCTTCTGCATGCGGGTAAACCACAGCACGAGTGCCCAGGCAACCAGAACGAGCGCAATGAGACCGATGGCGAGGGCCAGCCAGCCCCAGCCATATTGATATGGCGGATAGAACTCGTCAGGACCTTGCACGATCCCTCCGATCCAGCATGCGCAGGATGTCGCCAACGGCTTCGCTGCTATCGCGAATCGTCACGTGGCTGATGGCGTACTTTTCGAGCATTGCTCGACGTTCCTCTTCGTCACGTCTTTCTTCCGCGATCACCGCCTCGCGGAGGGTCGCGTCTCCGTGCACAAACTCGGGAACACCCCACCCGGTCACGACGTCACTGCGGGCAGCCTGACTTTTTTCTGCCAGAACCGGGTTGGCGTCGGTAACGGTCACCCACAGCATGTCGTGCTGCACACGAAGACGACGGATGAGCTGATCGGTGCGATCGGTGATCGGCGCTTCATCGGTGATGATGACGAGGATCATGCGGCGGGAGATGGTGGCAGCCACGTACTCCAGCAGCTTGTTGATGTTGCCTGCAGCGGATGCTTGGCTGGTGGCAGTTTGAATGGTGCGCAGAGCGCTTTCCAGCGCCGATTCAGTGCGGCCGCTCGCGCGGCGCTTTACTTTCTCGCTGTCGCCGTACACCAGACCGATGTCGTCACCGTGCGACACCGTGAGGTATCCGAGCACCCCCGCTGTGAGAAGCGCGAGTTCGTATTTGGGTTCTTCGTTTTCGGCGAGGGCGGCCATCGTGGCCCCGGTGTCGACAACGAACAGGACGGTGTGCATGCGGTCAGCGCGCATCCGCTTGACGAGAATCTCGTTGTGACGTGCCGATGCGCGCCAATCAATGTCGCGTACCTGGTCGCCGACCTGATACTCGCGGAGATCTTCAAAGTCAGATCCGCGGCCGCGCATCAGCGAAGCGTAGGCGCCGTCGAGCGGGTGCATCGAACGGCGCGCAGACGTGATGAAGAGCTTGCTCTTCACCTGCGTAATAAGGCTGGGCATGGCCGTTACGGGGTCGGCACAGCGGCAAAGATCGCGTCGATGATCTCTTCGCTGCGGATGTTCTCCGCTTGGGCTTCAAACGTGAGCAGCACGCGGTGGCGCAGTACGACGTGCCTGAGGGAACGAACGTCTTCCGGAACCACGTAGGAGCGACCGCTGAGGAGCGCGTATGCGCGGGCGGCCTGCAGGAAGGCAATCGAAGCGCGGGGGCTGGCACCGTACTTCAAGAAGCGCGCCTTCTCTTCGCCAATGTAGGGGGCCGGGTTTCGCGTCACGTAAACAAGCGACACGATGTAGTTGCGTACCGCAGGGTCCACATAAATGCGGCTCGCGACATCCTGCAGCATCTTCACGTCATCGAGGGACACCACGTGAGCAACGTGGCCTTCGGAACCGCGCCCCAGTACGCCGGAGTCGATGCGGTTGAGCACCTCAAGTTCCTCATTCGGGCTCGGGTACTCCACAATTTCCTTCAGCAGGAAGCGGTCCATTTGCGCTTCTGGCAGCTCATACGTGCCCTCCTGCTCAATGGGGTTTTGCGTCGCAATCACCAGGAATGGTTCCGGAAGCGGGTAGATCTCGCCACCGATGGTGGTCTGGTGCTCCTGCATGGCCTCGAGCATCGCGCTCTGCGTCTTGGCGCTTGAACGGTTGATCTCGTCGAGCAAAACAAAGTTTGCGTGCACGGGGCCCAGCACGGTGCGGAACGAGCCGGTGCTGTTGTCGTAAATCTGGTTGCCTGTGATGTCGCTGGGGAGGAGATCCGGCGTGCACTGAATGCGCTTGAATTGCGCTTGCACTGTCGCGGCCAGGGTGCTTGCCGCTGTCGTCTTTGCCAGGCCAGGCACAGACTCAAGCAGAATGTGACCATCGGCGATGAGCGCGATAAGCAGGCTCGTGCGCAGACGTTCTTGGCCCACCATTTTCGCGGAGTAGGTATCCGAAATCACCGTCAGAACCTTGGCGGCGGCTGCCATCTCCTGCTCGGTGGGTGCGGCGTGCGCAACATTCATTGTGTGTCCCCTCGGTGGGGGCAGGTCTGAAGAGCCCCCGCAGTTACCCTACCTGCGCACACCACAAATTCCGGCTCGATATTCGCTGAATGTGCAGAGTGAAAAGGGTGAGTGCCCGTGCGCGGTACCCTAGATTCATCGCCTATCTGGAGAACTCTGTGACCGAGAACACCCAGCCGTCCTTTCCTTGCGACGGTTTTGCACTCTTTTCCGACAAGTCGGTTATCGCCATGCGCGTAAACGGCGCGCAGAAAGACCTTGCAACGCAGGTCACTGCCGATGACACTGTCGAGCCGATTACGATCGACAGCGCCGACGGCCTCGCCATTCTCCGTCACTCCACTGCGCACATCATGGCGCAAGCCGTGCAGCGCCTGCGTCCGCAGTCGAACCTCGGCATTGGGCCGCCCATTATCGATGGCTTCTACTACGACTTCCAGGTCGACACCCCCTTCACGCCTGAAGACTTGAAGGCGATCACGAAGGAAATGCAGTCCATCGTTCGTGACGGCCAGCGTTTCGTGCGCCGCGTCGTGACCGACGATGAGGCGCGCGCCGAACTCGCGAACGAGCCGTTCAAGCTGGAACTCATCGGCCTGAAGGGCGGGGGAGCAGAAGCCGCTGAAGGTGCAAGCGTTGAGGTTGGCGAAGGCGAACTCACGATTTACGACAACGTCACCCGCAACGGTGAGACCGCGTGGAAAGACCTGTGCCGCGGCCCGCACGTGCCGAGCACCCGCATGGCTGGCAACGGCTGGGCGCTGACGCGCGTCGCTGCTGCGTACTGGCGCGGTTCGGAGAAGAACCCGCAGCTGCAGCGCATCTACGGAACCGCGTGGCCGTCGAAGGACGAATTGCGTGCATACCAGGAGCGCTTGGCTGAGGCCGAGCGTCGCGACCACCGCAAGCTCGGTGTCGAGATGGACCTGTTCTCGTTCCCAGACGAAATTGGTTCCGGCCTCGCGGTCTTCCACCCCAAGGGCGGCATCATCCGCTACGAGATCGAAGAGAACCTGCGCCGCCACCTGCTGCGCAACGGCTACGACGTGGTCAACTCTCCGCACATCACGAAGAAGGATCTGTTCCAGACCTCCGGTCACCTGCAGACCTACGCAGACGGCATGTTCCCCCCGATGCACCTCGATGAGGTCGTTGACGATGAGGGCAACATCACGCGTCAGGGCCAGGACTACTACCTGAAGCCGATGAACTGCCCGTTCCACAACCTGATCTTCCGCTCACGCGGACGCAGCTACCGTGAACTGCCGTTGCGTCTCGCGGAGTTCGGAACCGTGTACCGCTACGAAAAGAGCGGCACGCTATCGGGTCTGACGCGCGTGCGCGGCTTGACCCAGGACGACGCGCACATTTACGTGACGCAAGACCAGGTGCGCGAAGAACTCACCACGAACCTCAACCTCGTGCTTGAGTTGCTGCGTGACTACGGCCTGAATGACTTCTACCTTGAGCTGTCGACGAACGAAGTCGGCAACCCGAAGTTCCTCGGCGAGCCTGAGCAGTGGACCACGGCGATTGAGACGTTGCGTGAGGTCGCAGTCGAATCCGGTCTCGAGCTGGTTGACGACCTCGGCGGAGCAGCATTCTACGGCCCGAAGATTTCGGTACAGGCGCGTGACGCCATCGGTCGTACGTGGCAGATGTCGACGATCCAGCTGGACTTCAACCAGCCGGAGCGTTTCGAACTCGAATACACCGGCCCCGACGGCGCCAAGCACCGCCCAGTGATGATTCACCGCGCGTTGCTTGGCTCGGTTGAGCGTTTCTTCGCAATTCTGCTTGAGCACTACGCTGGCGACTTCCCGCTGTGGCTGGCACCGTCGCAGGTCGTCGGTGTTCCTGTCGCTGATGACTTTGCGCCCTACCTTGGCGACATCATCACGCAGCTGCGCGCAGCCGGCGTTCGTGCTGAGCTTGACCGCAGCGATGAGCGCATGCAGAAGAAGATCCGCAACCACACCACGTCCAAGGTTCCGCTGATCCTCATCGCCGGCGCCCAGGATCAAGAAGCCGGAACCGTATCGTTCCGTTTCCGTGATGGCTCCACGCGCAACGGTGTGCCGATCGCTGAGGCCGTCGAGCTGATTAAGCGTGCAATCGCGGATCACCGCGTCGTGCTGAACGAGGCAGATTTCGCATGACAAACGACGCTGAACTCACCTCGGCCGCGCACCTCGCTGGTGTTCCTGATGAGTTTCAGCGGCTGTGGACCCCGCACCGGATGGCGTACATCCAGGCGGGGCCACAGCCCCTCGTCGACGAGTGCCCGTTCTGCGCCGCACCGCATATGAGTGATGAGCACGGGCTCATCGTGCACCGCGGTACACACGCTTTCGTGCTGCTGAATCTGTTTCCGTATAACTCCGGACACCTGCTGGTGTGCCCGTACCGCCACATCGGCCTGTACGACGAGGCAACGCCGGAGGAAGTCGCGGAAATTGGCGCGCTCACGCAGACAGCGATGCGGGTGCTTCGGGGTGTCTCGAACTGTGATGGTTTCAACCTGGGCATGAACCAGGGTCGAGTGGCGGGCGCAGGCGTTGCCGCGCACCTACACCAGCACATCGTGCCGCGGTGGGAAACAGACGCAAACTTTTTCCCTATCATTGCCAAGACCAAGGCTTTGCCGCAGCTTCTCGGTGAGGTCCGCCAGGCCGTCGCTGACGCGTGGCCGAAGACCGAGTAGGACGAACTCATGACGCACCCCGATCAACCACAACATCCCGGGGTGCCGATTCCGCCCGCACCGCCGGTTCCGCCGCAGCCGCCTGTTCCCGCGCAGCCGCCGGTTCCGGCTCACCCTTCGGCGCCGCCGCAATATGGGCAGCAGCGGTATGGGCAACAGCCGTATGGGCAACAGCCATATGGATACGCTCAGCCGGGAGCATCGCAGGCTCCCGGTCAGCAGGGCTACCCTCAGCAGGGCTACCCTCAGCAGGGCTATCCGCAGCAGGGCTATGCGGCGATGCAACCTCCCGGTCAGAAAAAGCCTCGCACCGGCTTCGTCGTGACAATCGTCGTCGCAGGCATCGTGGTGGTCGCCGGTATCGCGGTAGCCGTGATGGCGGCGCTCGGAGTGTTCTCATCCCATGAGGCGGCGCCGATCATCGATGACACGCCGACGTCGGCCCCGACTGCGCAGGCAGAGCCAAGCGATGAGCCTATTGAAGCGTCGCCAGAGCCGACCGGTGATTCGGCTGCAGATCCGAGCGAAGCGCCCGTCATCGATGATTCACAGCTTGACCTGACTCCGCGTGACCCTGGCGAGCCTTTCGCTGACACGTCCGTGACGTGGAAGCCGGGTTCGCCTGAGGCATTCGCCGCGCGCGACAAGTTCTTTATCGACCAGCAACTCCCCATGGATGGCACGCTCCTCACGGCCACCACGATCGAACAACGCACGTTCATCGCACGGCAGCGCGCGCTCTTCACCGAGAATGGTGCCGAGTTGACACCGCAGATCGAAACCATCTATCTCGCGATGACGAGCGATGCCTGCGAAACAGCGATTCTGAACGCGCACAGTGTTGACGCCGCGACCTACGACAGCTTCATGACAACGTCTCCGCTGTTCAACGAGATTCTTGATGGGCTTGTGGGGGTAGAACGAGAAGCGGCCAGCCGAAACCTGGAAGAGGTCATGCTGTTTGGCATGTCGTACGTGTGTCCAGGTGACGTCAACGAGTGGAGCCTGATTTACGAGGAACGCTACGACGTGTTCCCGAAGATCTACTGACGCGCGATCGACGACGCCAGGTCATCCGCGAGCTGGCGTTGTTCTTCGTCGGTCAAATCATGCACGGTGAGGCGTACGTGTGTGCCGGAGCCGGGGGAGCGGTGCAGGGCGAATTCGTCTTCGGTGCGTGCGAGCCAACCCCGCTTCATGAGCTCGCGAACGACGGCGTCTGCTGACACTCCGGTGTTTACCCACAGGCTGATCGCCGAGAGCGCAGGTGCCGCGATGCCGCGCTCCACGAGAAGTGCGACGAAGGACGAGTTGCGCGCTGCATAGTGATCGGCCGCGTCAGCAACGATCTGCTGTGCCGATGAAGACGTGAGCTGGCTCAACGTCAGTCGCTGCAAAATGTGGCTCACCCAGGTGGTTCCTGGGCTCAACCGCATCGCGAGGCGTGACTGCGTGTGCGCATCTGTGGCAACAATCGCGAGTCCCATGTCGGGCCCGAGAAATTTCGACACCGAACGTACCAGCGCAAAGCGCTTGTGATCCGGGCCAATCAAAGACTGCGGAACCTCGCGAGCGAGCTTGGAGAAATGATCGTCTTCGATGATCAAGACGTACGGGTGCTCGGCGAGAATCGCACGAAGCTCGGCGGCGCGCGCCGGCGTCATGGTGACCCCTGTGGGGTTCTGGGCGCGTGGTGTCGCGACGATTGCTCGCACGCCATGGGCGAGAGCGTCACGCAGTCCATCGGGGGTGATGCCCTCGGCGTCAACGGGCATGCCGACAGCACGGTAGCCGCCGAGCTTGACGGTGTGAATGCTGGCGAGGAAGCACGGATCCTCAAGACCGACAGCGTCGTCGCGCACCAAGGCTCCGGCGAGGAGGCGCTCGATGGCATCGACAGCACCGCTTGTTACCGTGATCGCGATGTGTGCAGGCGCGAGGTCAGGAGCGCACCACTCGTGTGCCCATCGCTCGAGATCGGCGTCGATGGTGGGCTCGCCATACATCACGGGTCGATCGGCGAGCGCGGTGAGTGCGGGGGTCAGGGGCGGAATGAACGACGGATCAGGGTTTCCTGAACCCACGTCACGCAGCACAGTGCCGTGGGTGTAGCCATCTTGTGGCGAGAGAGCGGAACCAGTGACGCGCGTGCCGCCGCGGCCATGAGATGACGTCACACCGGCTTGCGAAAGGAGTCGATACGCGGCGACAGCGGTGTTGCGGTTGACGCCGAGGTGCTCGGCCAACGTGCGTACCGGGGGGAGGGCAGTGCCTGGCAGCAGCGTGCCACGATCCACCAACGTACGTACGCTCTCGGCAATCTCTGCCGCCGTGGTTCCGGTGATGTGTTGCGTCATGTTTACTCACGATGAGTCTAGGGTGCATGCGCGTGCTATGTTATGGCATAGGTCAAAGAAATCATTGACTGAACTTCGCGCTAGGAGCCATCCATGACTGAAACCACCACCGCCACGACGCGCGTTAAGCGCGGTCTCGCTGACATGCTGAAGGGTGGCGTCATCATGGACGTCGTGACGGCTGAGCAGGCGCGCATCGCTGAAGATGCCGGTGCTGTTGCCGTGATGGCCTTGGAGCGCGTGCCCGCCGATATCCGCGCGCAGGGTGGCGTTGCCCGTATGAGTGACCCCGACCTGATCGACTCGATCAAGGCGGAGGTTTCGATCCCGGTGATGGCGAAGGCGCGCATCGGTCACTTTGTGGAGGCGCAGGTGCTTGGCGCGCTTGGTGTCGACTACATCGACGAGTCTGAAGTGCTGTCGCCTGCCGACTACATCAACCACATCGACAAATGGCAGCACGAGGTTCCGTTCGTCTGCGGAGCAACCAACCTGGGCGAGGCGCTTCGTCGCATTACCGAGGGCGCGGCCATGATCCGCTCGAAGGGTGAAGCCGGAACAGGCGATGTGTCGGAGGCAACGAAGCACATCCGCACGATCAAGGCGGAGATCAACGCACTTCGCGCTAAGACGAAAGACGAGCTGTACGTTGCGGCGAAGGAGCTCCAGGCGCCGTACGACCTCGTCGCTGAGGTTGCCGCCACCGGAAAGCTCCCCGTGGTGTTGTTCGTCGCAGGCGGCGTCGCAACGCCAGCTGACGCTGCCATGATGATGCAACTTGGTGCTGACGGCGTGTTTGTTGGCTCAGGCATCTTCAAGTCGGGCAACCCGGCTGCGCGCGCTTCCGCGATCGTGAAGGCCACGACGTACTTCGATGACCCCAGCGTCATCGCCGACGTTTCGCGCGGCCTGGGAGAGGCGATGGTCGGCATCAACGTTTCTGACCTTGCCGCACCGCACCGCCTCGCCGAGCGCGGATGGTAACAACGACTGTCGGTGTGCTCGCGCTCCAGGGAGGAGTGAGCGAGCACACCGCAATGCTCGAGCAGGTCGGCGTACAAACGCTGCGCGTTCGCCGCGCTGAGGACCTGGACGGTATCGATGGGCTGGTGATTCCCGGCGGAGAATCGGGTGTCATCGATCGGCTGACCCGAATCTTCGGTCTGGCCGCACCGTTGCGCCTCGCTATCGCTGGCGGACTCCCGGTTCTCGGAACCTGTGCCGGGCTGATCATGTTGGCCGACCGTGTGGCGAACGCCGCACCAGGGCAGCAGACACTTGGCGGTCTCGATATCACGGTGGAACGCAACGCCTTTGGTTCACAACGCGACTCTTTTGACACGACGGTGAGCGTTGTCGGTGTCGGAAATATTGACGCATCATTCATTCGAGCACCGATCGTGACCGCGGTCGGAGACGGCGTCGACGTCATCGCCACCCTCCCGGATGGGCGGGTCGTGGGTGTGCGCTCGGGCGCGTTGATGGGGGTCTCTTTTCACCCCGAGGTTGCCGGCGACCCTCGCGTGCACGAGGCGTTTGTGCGGACAATCATCGGGAACGGGCGGAATTGATGATCTACGCGTAAACTGGACGGCGCAAGAAACGAGCGGAGAAACATGTCAGGGCATTCCAAATGGGCAACCACGAAGCACAAGAAAGCCGTCATTGACGCGCGCCGTGCAAAGTCGTGGGCAAAGCTCATCAAGAACATCGAGGTTGCAGCAAAGCTCGGCGGTGCCGACCTCGGCGGCAACCCCACGCTCTTTGACGCGGTGCTCAAGGCGAAGAAGACGTCGGTTCCGAAGGACAACATTGATCGCGCGATCAAGCGCGGCGCCGGCATCGGCGGCGAGGTCGTTGAGTACACCTCGATCATGTACGAAGCGTACGGTCCGAACGGCGTCGCCCTCATGGTCGAGTGTCTGACCGACAACAAGAACCGCGCAGCCGCTGAGGTCCGCACGGCCCTCAGCCGCAACGGTGCCACGCTGGCAGACCCTGGTTCCGTCGCTTACAACTTCGCCCGCAAGGGCGTCATCGAGGTTCCTGTTGAGGGCACCACGGAAGATGACGTCATGATGGCGGCTCTTGAGGCGGGTGCGGAAGAGATCACGAACGAAGGCGAAGCCTTTGAAATCATCACCGACCCCGCAGATCTCGTTGCAACCCGCACCGCACTGCAGGAGGCTGGGATTGAGTACAACAGCGCTGAAGCGCAGTTCGTACCGAACCTCAAGGTCGAAGTTGACGCGGAGACAGCTCGGAAGATTTTCCGTCTCATCGACGCGCTCGAAGACAGCGAGGACGTGCAAAACATCTACTCGAACTTTGACCTGACTCCCGAGGTGTTGGCCGAGCTTGAGGCCGATGACGAGTAGCCTCAGCGCGCCCCGCGACTAATGTCAGAGTGCTCACATACCGTTGGTGTGTGAGCACTCTGCGCGTTTTGGGGATCGACCCGGGACTAACCCGTTGCGGCGTCGGCATCGTCGACGTCAACCCCAACCGCACGGCTTCTCTTGTGCACGTCGGCGTGATTCGGTCATCGCCCGAAGACGAACCCGGCGTGCGCCTCGCCCTGATCGCGAAGGGCATTCGTCGGGTGCTCGACGACTTTTCGCCAGAAGCCGTCGCAGTCGAGCGCGTTTTTGCGCAACACAATAAGTCGACAGTCATGGCAACAGCCCAAGCATCAGGTGTCGCGCTCATGCTGGCCGCGGAACGCGGTATTCCTACTGCCACGCACACCCCGAGCGAGGTGAAAGCAGCCATCACCGGATACGGAAACGCCGAAAAGCTCCAGGTCCAGACGATGGTTGCACGCGTGTTGCGATTGGACGAGCTGCCGAAGCCAGCCGATGCGGCTGACGCGCTGGCGCTGGCTCTCTGCCACGCGTGGCGCCGTGGGCCGGTGGTCGCCGCCGCGAGTGGGGGAATGACCCCTGCGCAACGCGCCTGGGCAGAAGCTGCCAGGCGTTCGCGTCGAGCATGACTGATCGATGAACACGTTCGGAGTGTTGTCGAACATAACTACGATGCGCGCGTAGGGTGGAACCATGATCTCTTCTCTCCGAGGCCCCGTGCTGCACGCTGCGCTCGACAGCGTGATTATCGACGTGGGAGGGATGGGCTTTACGGTCGCCGTGCCGCCGGACGTCGCACGGACAGCACGTGTGGGCGAGACCCTGGCTCTGCACACACATTTGGTGGTTCGTGAAGATGCGTTGAGTCTCTATGGCTTCTTGGAACGCGAAGAGCTGAGCGTCTTCATCATCCTCATTTCGGTGACAGGCGTCGGGCCGAAGTCTGCCCTCGGCGTACTGTCGACGCTCACGGCCGACCAAATCGCCCAGGCAGTGGCCGATGACGACGACAAGCCGTTCCGCAAGGTTTCGGGGATCGGGCCGAAGACGGCGAAACTTATCGTGGTTCAGCTCGCTGGCAAGATTGCACCGCCCACCGCGGGCGCCGCACACGCCACTGGCATCGCGCCGAACGTCGCCGACCAGGTCACCGCGGCGCTCACCGGACTCGGATGGAACGAGCGCCTCGCGTCGGATGCCGTCGCCGCTGTCGCTGAGGAAGCAACCGATGGCGAGCGTGGCAGCGTGCAAGCCCTGCTTCGACGCGCTCTGGCAGCGCTGGGCCCGCAGGCGAGCCGATGACCGACGACATCAGCCCGGTTTCGCCCGCGGCGCACGACGATACCGAGCTTGCGATCGAAGGCGCGTTGCGCCCCGCGTCGCTCGATGACTTCATCGGCCAGCACAAGGTGCGCGGCCAGCTCGAGCTCCTGCTCGAAGCCGCGCGCATCCAGCACCGCACTCCCGACCACATTTTGCTTTCTGGCCCTCCCGGCCTCGGTAAGACGACGCTTGCGATGATCGTCGCGCACGAATCGAACCGGCCATTGCGGCTCTCATCGGGGCCGGCGATTCAGCACGCGGGCGATCTCGCTGCACTGTTGTCGAGTCTGACGCCTGGCGAGGTGCTCTTCATCGACGAGATTCACCGCATGGCGCGCTCAGCCGAAGAGATGCTCTATCTCGCGATGGAAGACTTCCGCATCGACATCATGGTCGGTAAGGGGGCAGGTGCGACGAGTATTCCGCTCGAACTTGCTCCGTTCACGCTTGTCGGCGCGACGACACGCTCCGGCATGTTGCCAAATCCGCTGCGGGACCGCTTCGGATTCACGGCGCACCTGGAGTATTACGATGCAAGCGAACTCGAGCAGGTCGTTGAGCGCTCATCCCTGGTGATTGGCGTGGATCTCGGCCCCGAGGCACGCGGCGAAATCGCCCGCCGTTCCCGCGGAACACCGCGTATCGCCAACCGGTTACTGCGGCGCGTACGCGACTACATGCTCGTTCACCGGGTGCCATCAGACATCGAAGCGGTCGCAGCGGCACTTGACCTTTACGATGTCGATGCGATTGGTCTTGACCGTCTCGACCGCGCCGTTTTAGAGGCACTGGTGCGCAAATTCCGGGGTGGTCCTGTCGGACTCTCCACGCTTTCTGTTGCAGTGGGCGAAGAAGCCGATACGGTGGAGAGTGTTGTTGAGCCATATCTGGTGAGAATCGGGTTCATGGGTCGCACACCTCGAGGACGAATCGCGATGCCCGAAGCTTACGCTCACCTCGGAGTCCCGCATTCCGACGGTGGTCTTCGCTTCGATGACTTATAATCGCTGAAGGTTTCTCAATACCCTCAAAGCCCGAAAGGCCCCTTTTCTGATGTCAGATCCCAGCAGCATTATCCTGCTCGTCCTCGCGGGCGCCCTCCTCGTCTTCATGATGTTCAACTCGCGCAAGCGCATGAAGAAGATGAAGGAAGAGCAGGAAGCCAAGCAGAGCCAGACGGTTCCCGGTGCTGAGGTTCTGCTGCAGAGCGGCATCTTCGGCACGATTGTGAGCTACGACCCGGAGAACCTTGACGCTCCGGCAGAGGTCGAGATCGCACCTGGCGTCGTCATCAAGGCGCACAGCCAGGCCATTCTCCGCGTTATTGAGCCCGTTGAGCAGGAGAGCTTCGACGCTCCCGCCATCGAAAGCATTAACGACGAGGCCACCATCGAGTCAACCGAAGAGACACGTCGTCGCCTCGAAAACAACGGCTAATACCTCACTGTGACCGCGCGCTCACGATGAGCGCTTGTGTAGAAAGCTGACCATTCGTGGCCACATCAACTCCTGTCCGGCACGCGTGGCGTGCGCTCATCGGACTCGTCGCTGTTATTGCGGTGCTCTTCGGCGTCAACGCCCTCGGCGTTTTCGTCTTCGAAAAGAGCTCATGGACCCCTGAGCTCGCGCTCGACCTGCAGGGCGGGACGCAGATCACGCTCTCCGCGCAGACGGAAGATGGGGCGGACCCCTCGCCAGAACAGCTGCAACAGGCTGTCGGCATTATCCGTCAGCGTGTCGACGCTTCCGGCGTCTCCGAATCGGAGATTCTCACCGAGGGTGGCCGCAACATCGTCGTTCAGGTTCCCGGAACCATCGACCAAGAAACCAGCGACCGCCTCGAAGCCAGCGCACAGATGACGTTGCGCCCCGTGCTTGCGGCCTCGCAGGGCGCGAACACCTTTATCGGCGAAGACGGAACCGAAACGCCGTACCCGTGGCCGACGCAGTCACTGGCAGCAACGCCGGCGACAGAGCCGACCAACGCTTCCGACTTGAACTGGGTGACGGAAGAACTCGCCGCACAGTTCAACGCATTCGACTGTGCTGCACCGCAGAACGACCCGTCGAAGGCAGATACGGACGCGGCGATGATCGCGTGTGACGCTGACGGCTTCACGAAGTACATCCTCGGCCCGGTTGAACTTGACGGTTCACACATTGATGACGCGACCAATGGCTACGACCAGCAGCGCGCGCAGTGGCTTGTGCAGCTCGACTTCGACGACGAGGGCACCAAGATCTTCGGCGAGATCAGCAAGCGGCTGGTGACCATGACCGGTTCGCAGCGTCAATTCGCGTTCGTGCTAGACGGTCTCGTGATCTCCGCACCTGAAATGCAGGCACAGATTCTTGACGGTCGCCCGTCGATCTCTGGCCCGACGTTGGATGCCGAAGGCACGAAGGCTCTTGCTGAGCAGCTGAAGTTCGGTGCATTGCCGTTGAGCTTTGAGACGCAGTCCAACTCGCAGATCTCGGCGACGCTTGGCACCCAGCAGCTGCAGATCGGTCTGATCGCCGCGTTGATTGGTCTCGCACTCGTCGCGCTGTACTCCCTGATCTCTTACCGTGCACTGGGTGTCGTGATCATCGCGTCACTCGCGGTGATGGCTGTCATCACATACATCACGCTGTGCATCCTGGCGTGGCGCATGGGCTTCCGCCTTTCGCTCGCCGGTGTGGCTGGTTTGATCGTCACGATCGGTTTCACCGCGGACTCGTTCATCGTGTACTTCGAACGTATTCGTGATGAGCTCCGCGATGGCAAGTCGGTAACCGCGGCTGTGGAAGACGGTTGGGACCGCGCCAAGCGCACGATCTACATCTCCAAGTCGATCAACGTGTTGGCAGCAGTGGTTCTCTACGTGCTCGCTGACTCGTCGGTGAAGGGCTTCGCTTTCACGCTGGGTCTGACCACCGTCATCGACGTATTGATCTTCATCCTGTTCACGCACCCCGTCATGCAGCTGCTTGCGCGCACCCGCTTCTTCGGTGGAGGACACCCGTTCTCCGGTATGAACGCGGAAGCACTCGGCGCTGTTTACCGTGAGCGTGCCCAGTTCAAGGCGGTTCCGACGACGGCTGCCAGCCGCGGTAAGGCCGCGAAGGATGCCAAGAGCCGTGGCGAAGCGCAGCGCCGTCAGACGATCGCTGAGCGCAAGGCTGCGGAGGCTTCCGCCGCCCGAAATGCCACCACGACGAAGGAAAGGAACGAAGACTAATGGGTGCTATGAGTCAACTCGGTAATGACCTGTACACCGGTGAACGCTCCGTTCCCTTCGTGCAGAAGCGCAAGTTGTGGTTCATCATCGCGGCAGCGCTCGTTCTCGCCTCGATCGCTGTGCTGTTCATCCGTGTTCCGCAGTTCTCAATTGAGTTCACGGGCGGATCCCAGTTCACCGTGTCGGGGGCGACGACCGCCGACGAATCCATTGCAGCGCAGGCAGATGCCCGCGACGCCGTGGTTAGCGTCGTTCCGGATGCCACCACCAAGGTGACCACCGTCGGTGGCACCGATATCCGCGTGCAGACGTCGCAGATGTCGCAGGAAGAGACACGACTGGTCTCGGCTTCGCTGGCTGACAAGTTCGGCGTTGAAGAGAGCACGGCCGTCACCGCGAGCTTCGTTGGCCCGTCATGGGGTGCAGACGTCACCAAGCAATCGCTGTGGGGCCTTGGCGTCTTCCTCGCTCTCGCGTTCCTGATTCTGGCGATCTACTTCCGCACCTGGAAGATGTCGCTGGCTGCGATCATCGGCCTTCTCGACGTTCTCATCATCACGCTCGGCATCTACGCAGCGTTCGGCTTTGAGATTTCTCCTGCCGCCGTCATCGGCTTCCTCACGATCCTCGGCTACTCGCTCTACGACACCACCGTCGTGTTCGACAAGATTCGAGAGACAACGTGGGAACAGGGTTCGGCCTCAACGCGCACGTTTGGTGAGTCGGTCAACCTCGGCGTTAACCAGACGCTCATCCGCTCCATTAACACCTCGATCGTGGCCGTGCTTCCCGTGGGAGCCATCCTCATCATCGGTGCGATGTGGATGGGTGCTCAGACGTTGAGCGACATTTCGCTGTCCATCACCGTGGGTATCATCGTGGCGGCATACTCGACGCTGTTTGTTGCGGCGCCGCTGTACTCGTTCCTGCGTGAGTCGGAGCCGGACATCCAGCGTCACGACGCGAAGGTGCTCGCTGCGCGCGAAGCTGCTTGATGCGCAGGTGCGGGCGTGCCCGCGCACTATGATGAGCTGAGATGTACCGGGGGAGGTGGAACGTATGACAGAGACAGTTCCTCCTGCCCCCGGTAATCACTCCAGCCTGCGCTGGATGGTTCCGCGCATCTTCTCCCGGTCGGTGCGACGCGACGATATGGAGCATTTGCTGCGTACCGTGCGTTCGCACCACCCGCGCGGTGATCTGACGATCATCGAGCGGGCATATGAAGTGGCTTCTCAGAAGCACGATGGCCAAAAGCGCCAGAGCGGTGAGCCCTACATCACCCACCCCGTAGCGGTGGCGCAGATTCTTGCTGAGCTGGGTCTTGGGCCGCGTGCCATCGCGGCGGCTTTGCTGCACGACACGGTGGAAGACACCGGGTACGCGCTCGAGGAGTTGCAGGCCGAGTTCGGTGACGAGGTTGCGCTTCTCGTTGACGGCGTCACCAAGCTTGACAAGGTCAAGTACGGCGAGAGTGCTCAGGCCGAGACCGTCCGCAAAATGATCATCGCGATGTCGAAAGACATTCGCGTGCTCATGATTAAGCTCGCTGACCGTCTACACAATGCGCGCACGTGGGGCTTCGTTCCCACGGAAAAGGCCGCCAAGAAGGCGACCGAGACACTTGAGATTTACGCGCCGCTCGCGCACCGCCTGGGTATCCAGACGGTAAAGAGCGAGCTGGAAGACCTGTCCTTTGCGGTCTTGCACCCGAAGATGTACGCCGAGATTGAGTCGCTCGTTAAACAGCGCACGCCGCAGCGCGAGCAGTATGTGAAGAGCGTCATCTCGGCCGTCGAGGAAGATCTTCGGGCGCAACGCATCAAGGGCAAGGTGGCGGGTAGGCCGAAGCAGTTGTATTCGGTCTACCAAAAGATGATTGTGCGTGGTCGTTCCTTCGACGACATTTACGATCTCATCGGTATTCGCGTCCTGGTTCCTACCGTGCGTGATTGCTACGCCGTTCTCGGTGCGTTGCACGCACGCTGGACGCCCCTGCCCGGTCGTTTCAAGGACTACATCGCCACCCCCAAGTTCAACCTGTATCAGTCATTGCACACGACCGTTATTGGCCCGGGCGGACGCACGGTCGAATTGCAGATTCGTACATACGAAATGCACCAGCAGGCCGAGTACGGTGTCGCTGCGCACTGGGCATACAAAGAGCGCATGGCAGGCAACGGTGCAGACACCAAGGCGACAGACGCTGATCTGGCCTGGGTCGCGCGCATCTCCGACTGGGGTGCAGAGACGGCTGACCCCGGTGAGTTCCTTGACTCGCTCCGTTTTGAAATCGGTGCGAAAGAGGTCTACGTCTTCACCCCGAAGGGACGAGTGATTGGGCTCCCGACCGGTGCCACACCCGTCGACTTCGCGTATGCCGTGCACACGGAGATTGGCCATCGCACCATGGGTGCCAAGGTCAACGGACGCCTGGTGCCGTTGGAGACGAAACTCAACTCGGGCGAGATCGTCGAGGTCTTCACCTCGAAAAACCCCGACGCTGGCCCCAGCCAAGACTGGCTGAACTTTGTCGCGTCGACACGCGCGCGCAATAAGATTCGTGGCTGGTTCACGAAGGAACGTCGTGAAGAAGCCATCGAGCAGGGTAAGGACGCGATCGCACGTGCGATGCGCCGCCAGAACCTGCCACTGCAACGCCTGATGAACCAGGACTCGTTCCTGGAAGTCGCACTGCAAATGCGCTACGAAGATGTCTCAGCGCTGTACGCGGCTGTCGGCGAAGGGCATATCTCCACCCAGTCGGTGCTGGAAAAGGTTGCGGCGATTGTCAACGCGAACGACACCGCTACCGGTCCCATCGAGATTCCAACCGTTGGCAAGTCGCGCGCGCCCCGCAACGGTGACTCCGGAATCCTCGTGCGCGGAGCACCCGATATTCTGGTGAAGCTCGCGAAGTGTTGCACCCCGGTACCTGGCGATGCGATTGTCGGCTTCGTCACCCGCGGCAGCGGCGTCAGCGTACACCGCGCCGACTGCAATAACGTGGCTGCACTGAAGCAGGATAAGGATCGCCTCATTGAGGTCGATTGGGCACCGACCACGAAGAGCGTCTTCATGGTGCAGATCCAGGTAGAAGCCCTGGATCGCTCCGGCTTGCTCTCAGACGTGACACGAGTGCTCTCGGAACACCACGTCAACATTTTGTCTGCGACCGTTCAGACCACGAACGATCGCCTTGCCCTGAGCCGTTTCGTATTCGAAATGGGCGACACCGTCCACCTGGATCGGGTTCTGAACGCGGTGCGCCGTATTGACGCGGTGTACGACGTCTATCGCGTCACCCAGTCGTAGCGGATTCACCGTCGGTAGCGAGCGCCTGGAGCAACAACAGCGCCTTTGGTACACCGGGTAGTTTCGTGTGCTGCAAACACCACGACACGGCGCCGGCAACGCCGCGCGGATGGTTGAAGATCATCAACCTGGTGACCGTCATGTCTCTCTCGCGCGCCAAATCAGCGATCGTGCGCTCAACACTCGTGACGGCAACATCGCCGAACCACACCAGGTCATCTTCACCGACGAAACCATCGCGGTAGACGACTCGCGCACGGGGCCCGACATTCACGCGGTGAGCTGTGGCACGCTGCGCGGTAATGGCCGCCGGGCATTCTGCCAGTGCGCCCCATACCCAGGCAGCGACGGCGTGCGTGGCAGCCATCGCAGGCGCCAGCATCGGTGCGAGCGAACGCGCACGCAGCCAGGGCGTCTCGGGTGCGTCTGTCGGCACGTAGCCCTCGCCGAGCGGAACCACGTCGCCGTCGAGTGCCGCGGCGGATAGCTCAGCCAAAGACAGCGGATGGCCAGGAAACTTCACTGCGCTACTCATGCGCCCAGTCTGAGCCAGCATGCGGCGCCGCACCGTGGTTCCGACCTATTCTGTGGACAAACCGGGGGAGGAGCCCTTCAGTGGAAAGAACAAGGGGTGCCACGCCTGCGCGTGACACCCCTTCGAAACGAATGACGACTTAGGCGCCGAGCGCCTTCAGCCACGCGCGGCGAGCGTCCAGCGCTTCCTTTGCGTCCTTGACGGCCTTCGCGTCGCCGGCCTTCTCAGCGGCAGCCAGCTCCGATTCCAGCTTCTCGATAGCGTCGAGCAACTGACGGCTCATGCCGTCGGCGCGAGCCTGCGTCTCCGGGTTGTTCTTCTTCCAATCAACGTCTTCGCGCGAGCGCAGTGCCTGCTCGATCTTGCGCATTTCGTCGTCGAGCTGGCGTTCCTTGTCACGCGGGAAGATGCGACCAACCTCGTCCCAGCGACGCTGGATGCCGGTGAGCAGCTGACGAGCCTTACGAAGGTCAGCCTCATCAGCGACAGCGGCCGCCTCAACGAGAAGCGCCTTGCGTGCTTCGATGAGGGGGAGGGACTCGGCCTGCTCAGCCGCATCACGCTCGGCGCGTGCGGCGTACAGGGCGTCACCTGCTGCCTTGAAACGAGCCCACAGGGCGTCGTCAACCTTGCGACCTGCGCGGCCTGACGTCTTCCACTCGTCAAGAAGCGAGCGGTAAGCGGCGATACCTTCTTCGCCACGCGATGCCAGAGCTTCGGCGCGCTCGACGAGCTTCGTCTTCGTCTGACGGGCACCCTTGTGAGTCTCGTCGAGCTGAGCGAAGAACTCGCGGCGGTGGCGCTCGACCGTGCTACGTGCGTTGCGGAAACGCTTCCACAGGTCATTTGCGGTGTTCTTGGGCAGACGCGGGCCGGTCTGCTGGTGTGCCTGCCACTCGTCGAACAGTGCGGAAAGCTCGGCAGAAGCCACCTTCCACTGCACCGTCTTCGGGTCGCGGGCGGCGAGAGCCTCGGCCTTTTCGACGAGCACCGTACGCTCTGCGATGGCGGCGTCGACAGCCTCGCGCTGGGCGCGCTGTTCTTCTTCGGTCGCGGCGCTCAGCGTTTCGGTCAGTGCCGCGATGCGTGCCACAAGGCCAGCGAGGTCGCCGACGGCAGCTGCGCCATCCAACTCCTTGCTGACGTGTGCGGCCTGCTGAGCCAGGTCAGCGGCCGAGGCGCCGCTACCGCGACGCTGCTCCAGGATGCGCACCTTGAACTCAAGCTCATCAAACTTACGCACGAAGTACGCGAGTGCTTCATCGGGAGTGCCGTCAGGGTACTCACCAACGACGCGCCACTCGCTACCTTCACGGACCGACACGACGCCAGCCTCGTCAACGCGACCCCATGGTTCCGCAGGAGCGGCGGGCGCAGCGGGCTTGGCAGGAGCCTTCGGTACCGGGCGCGGCATCGGCGCAGGCTTAGGCGCGGGAGTTGCCGTCTCGGCGGTTGCAGCAGGAGCAGCAGGCGCGGAAGAATCCGCAACCGCCGTCTCAACAGCGGGCGTCTGCTCTTCGGTAACAGCCTCGTTCGTCGTCACCTCCTGTTCGGGGGATTCGACAGTTTCAGCTGCGACCTCGGGGGTCGTTGCTTCTTCGTTGGTGGGCTCTGTGCTGGACACGTGATTCTCCTGACGCGGCGGCCGCCGTGGTGGAGTGGAAAGGACAGCAACAGCCTAGTACGCAGGGCAGAGTTCAGTTCAACCCTGGGCGAAACGTCGCACCGCGTGTTTCATTCGAAGAGACGGAACCACTGGTGCGGTGCCGTCATCGGTGACGCCTCCGGTGCCGGAATCGGCGAGCGTCCGAGGCCGTCGATAGCATGGGGGTATGACCTCGTCCGCTGCGCTTCATCAGGGCCAAACTCCGCTTGCTGTGAGAATGCGCCCCACGTCGCTCGACGAGGTCGCTGGCCAACAACACCTGCTGCGTCCGGGGTCACCCCTGGTGAAACTGGCTGATCGTGATGCGGCCCCCGGCGCCGTTTCGGTGATCCTGTGGGGTCCTCCAGGCACGGGCAAGACCACGCTCGCGCAGGCTATCGCCCGTTCCAGCGGTCGACGCTTCGTTGAGCTCAGTGCCATCACCGCCGGCGTGAAAGACGTTCGTGAGGTCATGCAAGACGCCATGACCCAGCGCGATCTTTACGGCGCCACCACGATCCTCTTCCTTGACGAGATTCACCGCTTCACGAAGGCACAACAAGACGCTCTGCTGCCAGGTGTGGAGAATGGCTGGGTCATTTTGATCGCCGCGACGACAGAGAACCCGTCATTCTCCGTCATTTCGCCGCTGTTGTCCCGTTCGCTCCTGTTGACGCTTGCTCCGCTGACAGATGAAGACCTCACGGTGCTTGTGCAGCGGGCAGTGAGCGATGTGCGCGGACTCAACGGCAAGGTGTCGCTCGAACCCGAAGCGTTGAACGCACTCGTGCATCTGGCCTCAGGCGATGCGCGTCGCGCTTTGACGGCGCTAGAAGCTGCGGCTGTCGTTGCCGGCGATGACAACGGTGAGGCGACCATCACAGCCGAGCACGTTTCGCAAGCGGTCGATCGTGCCCTGCTGCGCTATGACCGGCAGGGTGACGAACACTATGACGTCATCAGTGCGTTCATTAAGTCAATACGTGGTTCCGATGTCGACGCTGCAATCCACTACCTTGCGCGCATGATCGAGGCAGGCGAAGACCCCCGCTTTATCGCGCGTCGTCTCGTCATTTCTGCCGCTGAAGATATTGGCCTTGCCGACCCGCATGCGCTCGTGATTGCCGTTGCCGCGGCTGATGCGGTCGCTTTTATCGGTATGCCCGAGGGGCGTATTCCGCTTGCGGAAGCGACCGTCTACCTCGCCACCACGGCGAAGTCGAACGCCGCATATGTGGCAATCGACGCTGCCATTGCCGACGTGCGCGCCGGCGGCTTTGGCCGTGTACCCAAGCCCATCCGCGACGCCCACTATGCGGGGGCGAAACGACTCGGGCACGGTAAGGGCTACAAGTACCCGCACGACCATGAGGTCGGTGTGGTGTCGCAACAGTATTTGCCAGACGAACTCGTGGGCCGGCGTTATTACGAACCCAAGAACCTCGGGGCGGAGCGCGATGTTGCGGCGCGCCTCGAGCGCATCCGGCGCATTCTCGAGAGCTGATCATTTCGACAGCAGGTGCGCGTGACGCGACCTCCTCGTACGACGGGCGTTTCCCAGGCGCGCTTCCTGGTGTCTGGTAGCATTGACGCGGCTCGAACCAAGTTTTCGAGCATCTCCTTCCTCTCCACCACCACTGTGAGTGCCCCGGCGTGCGCACATAGTGGGCGAGGAAGCGGGGATACGCCCGTGAGTCATGAACGACGTGACCACGTCAGAAAGGAAGGGCCTTCGTGTCGACGAAGTCTCGTACCCGTAGCAAGGCGCGCCTGTCGCGCTCGCTCGGAATCCCGCTTACCCCCAAGGCTGCACGCATTCTTGAAAAGCGCGCATACGGCCCGGGTGAGCACGGCCGCACCAAGCGCAAGGCAGACAGCGACTACGCTGTTCGTCTTCGTGAGAAGCAGCGTCTTCGCGCCCAGTACGGCATCCGCGAGAAGCAGCTCCGCATCGCATTCAACGAGGCTCGCCGCGTTGATGGTCTGACCGGTGAAAACCTGGTCGAGATCCTCGAGGTGCGTCTTGACGCTCTCGTGCTGCGTGCAGGTTTTGCTCGCACCACGGCGCAGGCACGTCAGCTCGTCGTGCACCGCCACATCCTCGTTGACGGCCAGCTGGTTGACCGCCCCTCCTTCCGCGTGAAGCCGGGTCAGCTCATCCACGTCAAGGAGAAGAGCGAAGCTCTCGAACCGTTCCAGGTTGCAGCAGCCGGCGGTCACGCCGACGTTCTGCCCCCGGTTCCGGGTTACCTCGAGGTTCAGCTCGACAAGCTTCAGGCACGCCTTGTGCGCGCTCCGAAGCGCGCAGAGGTCCCCGTGACCTGTGAAGTTCAGCTCGTCGTCGAGTACTACGCAGCTCGCTAATCACAGCGCTTTTGGAGAGGCGTCGGGATTCCCGGCGCCTCTTCGCGTCTACGATGGAGACGTGCTGGTTTCCAGCGCCCCGACGACGAGGAACATGACATGAAGAACCTACGCTGGTTCGTGCTTGGCATCATCGGTGGTTTCGTTGCTGCCCACCTGATCAACAAGGATCCGCGTGGCCACGAACTTTTTGAACAGGTGGATGCGCGCATTACCGAGTTCACCGATCGCATGTCAGACGCCTATCGCGATCAGCAAAACACGCTTCATGCGATCGTAGAAGATGCCACAGCCTCCGTTGTGAGCGCCGCTGAGAGCGCACAGCAGACCAACTGATTCACCCGAGCTCACCGCTCACTAAGGAACGACTCCTCACGTTATGAAGACCGCGGATATCGCCCAGCGTTACCTGGACTACTTCGAGAAGAACGACCACACCATCGTGCCGTCGGCATCGCTGGTCAGCGATGACCCGTCGATTCTGTTCACGATCGCTGGCATGGTTCCGTTCATTCCCTACCTCTCTGGCGTGGTTCCGGCCCCGCACCCGCGCATTGCAGACGTGCAGAAGTGCATCCGCACCAACGACATCGAAGAGGTCGGTAAGACGGCCCGTCACGGCACGTTCTTCCAAATGCTCGGCAACTGGTCGTTTGGCGACTACTTCAAAGAAGAAGCCATCCGGATGGCTTGGGGTCTTTTGACGACGCCAGAAGCTGACGGCGGCCTGGGCTTTGACCCTGACTCTCTCTGGGTCACGGTTTTCGAGACCGATGACGAGGCATCCGACCTGTGGCAAAAGGTTGCCGGTCTTCCGCTGGAACGCATTCAGCGGCTGGGCGCAGAAGACAACTACTGGCACACTGGCCAGCCCGGCCCGGCGGGCCCCTGTTCTGAGATTTACTACGACCGCGGTCCTGCCTATGGCAAGGATGGCGGCCCGGCCGTCGACGACAACCGATTCCTGGAGATCTGGAACCTCGTGTTCATGCAGGATCTCATCACGAACGTACGCTCGAAGGTTGACTTCGACATCGTCGGCGAACTGCCGCACAAGAACATCGACACCGGCATGGGTCTCGAGCGCGTCGCTTTCATCAAGCAGAACGTCGAGAACATGTACGAGATTGACCAGGTTCGCCCGGTCCTGGACAAGGCTGTCGAACTGTCCGGGCGCGAGTACGGTGCAGACGCTCAGGACGACGTGCGCTTCCGCGTGATCGCCGACCACGTTCGTAGCGCCATGATGCTGCTGAGCGATGGCGTCACGCCGTCAAACGAGGGCCGCGGCTACATCCTGCGTCGCCTGATGCGCCGCACGATCCGTTCGATGCGCCTGCTCGGCGTTGAAGGCCCGACGTTTGCGCACCTGTTCGCCGCATCGCGTGACGCGATGAAGGAGAGCTACCCGGTTCTGGAGACCGATTGGGCTCGTATCGAGCGCTACGCACTCGGCGAAGAAGAGACCTTCCTGCGCACGCTGACCGCTGGTTCCGCCATTCTCGATGAGGCTATTGACGAGACCAAGAAGTCCGGCGGAACCACGCTGGCTGGCCCAGAAGCTTTCCTCCTGCACGACACCTACGGTTTCCCGATCGACCTGACGCTGGAGATCGCTGAAGAGGCAGGCATCACGGTTGACCGCGGCGCGTTTGATGAGCTCATGCTCGCGCAGCGTACGCGTGCCAAGGCTGATGCGAAATCGCGCAAGCGTCAGATCGCTGACCTCACCGTGTACTCCGAGTTCCGTTCGCTCGGCGAGACGGTGTTCACGGGCTACAGCGACCTGGAAACGTCGTCGCGCGTGCTCGGCATTCTCGTTGACGGGCTGCCCGTCTCCGTCGCCCGCGTTGGCGACATCGCCGAGGTTATCCTCGCCGAGACCGCACTGTACGCCGAGTCTGGTGGCCAGGTGGCAGACAAGGGCACGATCGTCGGTGACGGATTTGAGCTCGAGGTTATCGACGTGCAAAAGCCCGTTGCTGGCCTGATCAGCCACACCGTTGAGGTTATCGCCGGAGAGGTCACGCTCGATGCGGCAGCGACCACCGTTGTCGACGCCACTAATCGTCGCGCCGCACAGCAGGCGCACTCGGCAACGCACCTCGTGCACGCAGCGCTCCGCGACACGCTGGGCAAGACAGCGACGCAGGCTGGCTCGCTGAACCGTGCCGGCTACATGCGTTTTGACTTTGCCTGGAACCAGGCGCTGAGCGCTGAAACCAAGACCGAGATCGAAGAGATCGCGAACAACGCTGTGCAGGCGAACCTGGAAGTCACGACCCGCATCATGTCGCTTGACGATGCCAAGGCCGCTGGAGCCATGGCGCTGTTCGGTGAGAAGTACGGCTCGACCGTGCGCATGGTTGACATCGGTGGCCCGTGGTCGCGTGAGCTCTGCGCAGGCACACACGTGTCGACGTCTGCTGAAATCGGCCTCGTTAGCGTCATTGGTGAAGCATCGGTCGGCGCATCCAACCGCCGCATCGAAGCTCTCGTCGGACAGGACGCCTTCCGCGAGCTGGCTGCCGAGCGCGCCCTTGTCAACGAACTGACTGCCGCGCTGAAGACCCCGCGCGACCAGTTGGCGACTCGCATCGCCGAACTCAGCGCAAACCTGAAGAGCGCAGAAAAGAAGATTGCCGCGTTTGAATCGCGCGCCCTCGCTGACAAGGTTCCGAACCTCGTCGCTGGGGCCTCGACGCGAGACGGCTGGACGATCGTCGCGGAGAACCTCGGAACCGTGGGCTCAGCTGACGATGTGCGTGCACTCGTGACGCAGGTGCGTGAGCGCTTGATGTCACAGCAGGCCGTCGTTGCTCTTGCCGGAATCGCAGGAGACCGCCCGGTCATTGTCGTGGCCACGACTGAGGCAGCTCGCGGTGCTGGCGCCCAAGCAGGTGCCCTCGTCAAGATTGCTTCTGGCATTCTCGGCGGCGGCGGTGGCGGCAAGCCTGACATGGCGCAGGGTGGTGGCACGGACGCGCAGGCGATTCCGGCAGCCCTGGACGCTGTTGCTCGCGCGGTAGGGGCCGCGTGAGCGAATTTCGTCGCGGAACCCGCATCGGTATCGATGTGGGTAAAGCGCGCGTCGGGGTCGCGAAATGCGACCCCGACGGCATGCTTGCGACGCCGGTAGAAACAGTTCCGCGCGATGAGCGCGCAATTGCCCGTGTGCGTGAGATTGCCGATGATTACAGCACGCTGGAGTACGTCATTGGGCTGCCCATGAACCTCCGCGGCGAGGACACGCCGTCAACTGCCGATGCTCGCGCGTTCGCCGAGGAGTTGGCTCTGGGAGCGACGATTCCCGTGCGCATGGTGGACGAGCGACTCAGCACCGTGACGGCGCATTCGGCATTGCGTGCCTCAGGTCGCAATCAGAAGAACTCACGTAGCATTGTCGATCAGGTCGCAGCAGTGGTCATTTTGCAGCACGCTATCGACACGGAAAAGCGTTCAGGAACCGCCCCCGGGTTCTTGATTTCACCCGAATCGGAGCCTCGGTCATGACGACTCCCACCAACGACGATCAGCCGCGCCCGATGTCGCGCCGTGAGATGCGTGAAGCCGCCGCCCACCGGGGCAAGGCACCCACGCCCGTTCCGCCCACGGCACCTGTCATGCCCGCGGCAGACGAGGTTCCGACGTCGTCCGTAGCGGAACCATCCGCGCCTGCCGCTGCAGAGGTTCCGGCTTCGTCGCCTGCCGCAGATGCCGATCTCGCACGGCAAGCGGCAGAACTCTTTCCCAGCCGCTCGGATGTGTCGGCGATGGCCATGCGCACTGACGCGATTCGTACTGACGCCAACAACGACGTGACGCCGGAGAATCCCTTGACTGACATTTTTGGCGATCACGCCGTGGCCGCACCTAAGAAGAAGAAGCGTGCTGGCTGCATTGTGGCGCTTGTCGTCCTGCTCGCACTGCTCGGTGGTGCCACTGCCGGTGGTTTCTGGGTGTGGAACACGTACGGCGATAAGATTCAAGACTTCCTTGGCATGGGGGAGTCGAAAGACTACGAAGCAGGCATCGCCGAAGGCGAGGTCATGTTCACGATTCAGCCGGGTGACGGTGGCCTGCAGATTTCGTACGCACTGCATGAGGCAGGCGTCACGAAAACCGATGAGATCTTTTACGACTGGCTGCGCGAGAACCCGCCGACGCCGACTTTCTACCCTGGCACCTACAAGCTTCAACAGAAGATGACGGCGGCGGCAGCGGTCGAGGTCCTCGGCAATGTCGATAACAAGCTCGCAAACGCTGTGCTGCTCCGTGAGGGCGAGACACTTCAGACTATTCTTCCGACGATCGCGGATTCGCTGCAGATTCCCATTGAAGATCTGCAGGCGGCGACGGCGGATCCTTCCGTCTATGGCGTCTCGGCTGCGACGCTTGAAGGCTGGCTGTTTCCGGCTACCTATGAGTTCAACGAGGGCGTGACGGCGAACGACGTCATCACCACGATGGTGAACCGCACCTTGCAGTCGCTTGATTCCGCTGGCGTGCCAGTCGAGGAACGTCAGCGCATTCTGACCGTGGCGGCCATTATTCAGCGTGAAGCGGGCGCAGGCGACATGGGCAAGGTTGCGCAGGTCATCTACAACCGCCTCGGCCCGGAAAACACGGAAACCTTTGGCCTGTTGCAGATGGACTCGACGGTCGCGTACGGCGTCGGCAAGCTGCATGACGGCGTCGTGGCAACGACGGACGCCGACCGCGCCAACGACAACCCGTACAACACCTATCTGCACCCGGGCCTGCCCGCGGGCCCGATCGCAAACTCGGGTGATGAAGCGATTGACGCCGCGATGCACCCCGAGCCCGGCCCGTGGTTCTACTTCGTAACGGTCAACCTGAACACCGGAGAAACGGTGTTCTCAGAAACCTATGCGCAGCAGCTTGAGGCTGAAGCGCTCTGGCACGACTGGTGCGAAGAAAACCCTGACTCGGGATGCTACGACTAATGAGGTCGTTGCAGGTGTGGGGCGACCCGATCGCGCACAGTCGCTCTCCGTTGCTTCATACTGCCGCGTACGCGGCGCTCGGACTGGATTGGCAGTACTCTCGCCGCCAGGTGACCGCCGAACAGTTTGACGCTGAACTCGCTGGGCTCGACGACTCGTATCGCGGGCTGTCGCTCACGATGCCGCTCAAAGAAGCAGCGTTTGCCGTGGCCGGATGGCGCGACGAAAGGGCCGAGCGCACCGGCGCCGTCAATACGCTTTTGCTCGGCGCAGGCGCACCGCGCGGCTTCAACACCGACATCGGCGGCTTTCTTGGCGCCCTGCGTGAAAATGGTGTGACCGAGATCACCCGCGCTCGCATTATCGGGGCTGGGGCGACCGCATCCAGCGCCATGGTGGCGTTGGCCGAGGCCGGAGCTGAAACGGTTGAGGTGATTGCCAGAACGCCCGCGAAGGCGATGCCCATTCTTCATGCCGCAGGCGCACTCGGCATTACCGCTACGGCAATTGCGATGGACGATGTTTCCCGCTTCGGCGAGGTTGATGCGACGATTGCCACATTGCCTGGCGGAACCATGATTTCGGCTGCCAGCGCCGAGCGCCTTGCAGAAACGGGGGGAGTGCTGCTCGACGCGGTCTACGCGCCGTGGCCGACCCAGCTCGCCGATGCCTTTGGTTCCGTGGGCAAACCCTCCGCATCTGGAGAACTGATGCTGCTGCATCAGGCGCTCCTGCAGGTGCGTGTATTTGTGAATGAAGACGTCCACGCGCCCTTGATGAACGAGGACGTCATCTTGGCGGCAATGCGTGCCGCGCTCATGGGAGACTAGAACAATGCTTCGTGTTCTGACCGCAGGTGAATCTCACGGCCCCGAGCTCATTGCCATCATGGAGGGCCTCCCGTCTGGCGTTCCTATTGCGATGGACACGATCAGGGCAGACCTCGCCCGTCGCAAGCTTGGCTATGGCCGCGGCTCGCGGATGAAGTTTGAAGAGGACGAACTCACGATCTCCAGTGGCGTGCGTCACGGTTCCAGCCTTGGCAGCCCGATTGCGATTCGCATCGGTAACACCGAATGGCCCAAGTGGCGCGAAGTGATGAGCGCTGAACCTGTCGAAACGACTGAGCTGTCGCGAGGACGTGGCGCGGCCCTTACGCGTCCGCGTCCGGGGCACGCAGACCTCGTCGGCATGCAGAAGTATGACTTTGATGAGGCGCGTCCCATCCTTGAGCGTGCCAGCGCCCGCGAAACGGCCGCCCGCGTCGCTCTCGGTGCCATCGCACGCTCCTTCCTGAGCGAACTCGGCATTCGCCTCGTCAGCCACACGCTGTCGATGGGCCCGGTGCGCGTGCCAGACACCATGCCGTTGCCGACCGCAGACGACGTCGACGCGCTGGACGCTGACCTGTTGCGTTGCTTTGACCCCGCCACGAGCGAGGCGATGGTCGCCGAGGTTGATGACGCCCGTAAGTCAGGCGACACGGTCGGCGGTATCGTCGAGGTGCTCGCCTACGGGTTGCCGCCTGGGCTCGGCTCACACGTACAGTGGGATCGCCGTCTCGACGCGAAGCTTGCGCAAGCGCTCATGAGCATCCAGGCCATCAAGGCGGTCGAGGTTGGTGACGGCTTCGAAACCACCCGCCGCCGTGGTTCCGCAGCACACGACGAACTGCACCTGTCTGACGGAACCATCACGCGCTCTTCTGACCGCGCAGGCGGTATCGAAGGTGGCATGTCGACAGGCACGCTGCTGCGCGTTCGTGCTGGCATGAAGCCGATTGCGACAGTGCCGCACGCGCTACGCACCATTGACGTGGCGACGGGTGAAGAAGCCACGGCGCATCACCAGCGTTCCGACATCAGCGCGGTTCCTGCTGCCGGTGTCGTTGCCGAAGCGATGGTCGCGATCACGCTCGTCGACGTCATCCTGGAGAAGTTCGGTGGCGATTCGCTGGGGGAGACCCAGCGCAATATCCAGAGCTACCTTGCGCACATTCCAGAGACGCTCAAGACGGCAGACGCGAGCGACGCGTCATTGGTATGACCGCCAGAGCAATCGTTCTGATCGGCCCCATGGGCGTCGGAAAGTCCAGCATTGGCCGCAAACTCGCCAAGGCGCTTTCACGCACGTTCACCGATACCGACAGCGTGATTGCGCGTGAAAACGGGCCGATTCCGACGATCTTTGCCGAACACGGCGAGACCTATTTTCGCGAGCGTGAGCGCGATGTCGTGGCACGAGCTGTCGCAGAAGGCGGTGTTGTCGCCCTGGGCGGCGGTGCACCGCTGAACCGGCAGACCCAGCGCCTCTTGCGCGAGCACTCCGTCATTCTGCTCGACGTGTCCGAGACCGTGATCGCCGGGCGTATTGGCCAGGGTGAGGGACGCCCGTTGCTTGCCGACAGCGATCCGGTGGAGAAGTGGAAGCGCCTGCGCGCTGAGCGCTGGCCGGTGTACGAGTCTTTGGCCGATGTGACGTTTGACACGTCACGCGGCCACATTGCACATATTGTTTCGGCGATTGCCGAATGGGTTCAGGAGGAAGAACGATGAGTGAGATCACCACGATCTCGGTAGCGGGTACCCCCGGGTATGACATTACGGTTGGCAACGGCGTCATTTCCCAGCTGAGCGACGCGCTGCCTGCCGGCGCCAAGAAGGTCCTCATCGTCCACACCGCGACGGTCGGTGCTGAGGCAGAAAAGCTACGCGTGCAGCTGTCCGCAGACCGCGAAGTACTGCTTGCCGAAATTCCCGACGCTGAAACAGGCAAGCGCATTGAGGTCGCGGCATTCTGCTGGCAGATTCTCGGCCAGAGCGACTTCACGCGTTCCGATGCGATCATCGGATTCGGTGGCGGCGCGACGACAGACGTTGCTGGATTTGTCGCGGCGACGTGGTTGCGCGGTATCGCCGTCGTCCAGGTTCCGACCACTGTGCTCGGCATGGTCGATGCAGCCGTTGGCGGCAAGACGGGGCTAAACACGAACGAGGGTAAGAACCTTGTCGGTGCGTTCTGGGAGCCCACCGCCGTCATTTGCGACCTCAACTACCTCGCCACGCTGTCGCAGAACGAAGTGACGGCCGGGTACGCCGAGGTCATCAAGGCCGGCTTTATTGCCTACCCCGAGATCCTCGACATCATCGAGGCCGACCCTCAGGTCGCGACCGATGTCACCTCAGCGCCCTTCCGCCGCACGATCGAACTCGCGATTCAGATGAAGGCCGAAATTGTCGGCGAAGACTTCCGCGAGGCTGGTAAGCGTGAGTTCTTGAACTACGGGCACACCCTCGGCCACGCCATCGAGCACTCTGAACGCTACAAGTGGCGTCACGGTGCCGCGATCTCGATCGGCATGATGTATGCCGCCGAGCTCTCGCGTCTTGCCGGCCGCTTGAGCGATGAGGCGGTCGACCGTCACCGTTCGATTTTCGACTCGCTCGGCCTTCCCACCACCTACCGTGGTGGCGCATGGAATGCTCTGCTTTCCACGATGCAGCGCGATAAGAAGTCCCGCGGCGGCATGCTGCGATTCATCGTGCTTGATGAAATTGGCCGGCCCGCTGTCATGCAGGCACCTGACGAGTCGCTACTGTTTGCCGCGTACCAGGAGATCGCCGAGTAATCGGCGCTAACCTGCCATCATGAGTGCCGGAACCATTCTCCTCGTCAACGGTCCGAACCTAAACCTGCTCGGAGTGCGGGAGCCGGAGGTTTACGGAACCACAACACTGGCTGACGTTGAAACGCTGGTTCGCGAGGTGGCTGCTGAAGCTGGTTTCGAGGTGCGTGCGGTGCAAAGCAACCACGAGGGCGTGCTGATCGACGCGATTCACGATGCCCGCACGAGTTGCCAAGGCATCGTCATCAACCCAGGCGGACTCACGCACACCTCGGTTGTGCTGCGTGACGCGTTGACAGGCGTCGCCCTTCCCTTCGCAGAAGTGCACATTTCCGATGTGTATCAGCGCGAGGCGTTTCGGCATCACTCTTTTCTCACTGACGTCGCCGCCGTGCACGTCGTGGGGGAGGGCGTGGCGGGTTACGCGCGCGCCACGCGCGAGTTGATCGCGAAGATCACGCCGCGCTAGCGGTGTCGGACTGCGCCCAGGCGCAATAACGTAGACTGTTTGGCTGGACGCACTCGTCCACCAACCTCACGAACGGACATACATTCCTTATGGCATCGACCGCAGACATCAAAAACGGTGTCGTCCTTTCGATCGACGGACAGCTCTGGAGCGTTGTTGAGTTCCAGCACGTGAAGCCCGGTAAGGGTGGCGCGTTTGTTCGTACGAAGCTGAAGAACGTCGTTTCAGGCAAGACCGTTGACCGCACCTACAACGCGGGCGCGAAGATTGACATCGAGAACGTCGATCGTCGTGACTTCCAGTATCTGTACAACGACGGTGAAGGCTTCGTCTTCATGGACGTTGCTGACTATGACCAGATCACGGTTCCGGCAGCGACTGTTGGCGACGCCGCGAACTTCATGCTCGAGAACCAGATGGTGACGATCGCGTTGAACAACGGCACGCCGCTGTACCTCGATCTTCCTGCATCGGTCATCCTCGAAGTCACCTACACCGAGCCTGGCCTGCAGGGCGACCGCTCGTCGGCTGGCACTAAGCCCGCAAAGCTGGAGACCGGTTACGAGATTCAGGTTCCGCTGTTCCTCGAGACGGGCACCAAGATCAAGGTCGATACGCGTACCGGCGAATACCTGGGTCGCGAAAAGTAAATTGAGCGCTCGTACGAAGGCGCGCAAACGCGCGCTCGATATTCTGTACTCGGCTGACGTTCGCGGCGAAGGCATCGACGTCACGTTGGCCGCTGAAGCCACTCGTGCTGCCGCCGAACCCGCTCGTGCGGCATCGTGGCTCTACGCTCGCGAAATCGTTGATGGCGTCATCGATCACCAGAGCGAAATCGACGAACAGATCGCGACGCATAGCCGCGACTGGAAGATCGAGCGCATGCCGGTTGTCGATCGTGCACTGCTGCGTATTGGTGTGTGGGAAATCCTTTTCAACGAGAGCATCCCCACCGCCGTTGCGATTGACGAAGCCGTCGAACTCGCCAAGGAGTACTCGTCTGACGAGGCCGGGCCTTTTGTGCACGGAGTCCTTGCACGCATCGCTCGCTCTTCGTAAGCACGACGCTTTTTTATCGCGGCCCCGGCTTAGGTCGGGGCCGCGGTGTTTTGTCACGGTCGCCCTCCGATGTCTTACGGGGCGGCACGCGTAGACTCAATTTGTTCCACACAGGAGGTAGAAATGCGGATCACTGGTCTCGGCCACGCTGGCATGTTCATCGAAACCGCGGGCGGTAACATCCTTGCTGACCCGTGGGTAAAGCCCGCGTTCTTTGGGTCTTGGTTCCCATTCCCTGACAACCGTGGCCTCGATTGGGAGAAGTACGGGCGCGAAGCTGACTTCCTCTACATCAGTCACCGCCACCGTGATCACTTCGACCCGTGGCTGCTCGAGACGTATGTCTCCAAAGACATCGAGGTTCTCCTCCCGGATTACCCGACAGACGACCTCGAGCAAGACATTCGAGCGCTCGGGTTCAACAACATCACCTACACCCAGGCAGGCGAGATCATCGAACGGGGCCCACTGCGCCTCATGGTCACGCCACTGCGCGCTCCCTCGGACGGCCCGATTGGTGACTCGTCGCTGTCTGTCGACGATGGCACCGCATCGATTCTGAACCAGAACGACTCGCACCCGCTCGACCTCGATGCGCTGATGTCTTTCGGTAAGGTCGACGCCTACTTCACCCAGTTCTCCGGCGCCATTTGGTGGCCGATGGTCTACGACCTGCCCAACGAAGCGAAGGAAAACTTCGCGCACCTCAAGCGCGAAGCCCAGCACAAGCGCGCCATGTTCTACATCGAAAAGGTTGACGCTCCGCACGTCTTCCCGATGGCAGGTCCGCCGATGTTCCTGCGTGATGACCTCATCGATAACAACGGCCTCGGCCGCAATGGGTCCGTCGGCATTTTCACCGACCAGGTGGAGTTCATCTCACGGATGAAGGAAGAAGCGCCACAGTACGACGGCCACGTCTTCTTCCCCGGTACCGTTATCGAGCTGAACGGCTCAGACATTACGGTCGAGCAGACGTTCTTCTCGCAAGAGGAGATTGATCGGATCTTCGCCGACAAGTGGGCATACCTCGAAGAGCAGCGCGCTTCTCGTCAGCAGGAGATCGCCGACGAAATCGCTTCCCGCGCTGAGGTGCTGGTGCCCGCCGAGATGATGGCGGCGTTGAAGGAGTGGTGGGAACCACTCATGCGTCGTGCGCGCATCATGCGCAACGGCGTTGGTGGTCCGGTTCGCTACACGATTGGCGAGCTCGACATGGTCGTGGACTTCCCGAAGGCGAAGATTCGCGAGTATGCGGGGGAGGACTGCGAGTTCTGGTTCCGCATTCCCGCCGACCTGGTCTCCACAAACATCCGTGATCATGAAATCGACTGGTCCAACTCGATCTTCCTGTCGATGCAATTCCAGACCACGCGTCAGGGTAAGTTCAATGAGTTCATCTACACGTTCATGAAGTGCCTGTCGCGTGATCGCATCGAGTACACCGAAAACTGGTACTCCGAGCAGACCGACCAGACCGAAGACGCTGAAGTGGGCGACTGGGTCGTGCAGCGTCGTTGCCCGCACCTGCGTGCCGACCTCACCAAGACGGGCAAGATCGATGAAGACGGCGTGCTGACCTGCTCACTGCACGACTGGAAGTGGGATCTGAACACCGGTAAGTGCCTGACGACCCAGGGTCACCCGATTCGCGCGAGCAAGATCGGTGACGACGTCACTCACGCCGCACTCGCACCGGCGAACGTCTAACCAACTTTGACGAAAGGACTCACCCACGGGTGGGTCCTTTCGTGCTGTGTCGGCGCGGTAGACTAGGGGAAATCAGCAACCTTTAACACCGTCCAGAGAGGCGGAGAAGGGAGCGGAATGAGCACGCGCACAGTGCTTCAGGAAGCCGATATCACACGGGCTCTCACCCGTATCGCACACGAAATCATTGAGTCCAATAAGGGCACTGATTCCCTCGTTCTGTTGGGAATCCCCACACGCGGCGTCAATCTCGCCGAGCGCATCGGAACTCTGATTTCTGCCATCTCAGGCGAGGCGATCCCCACCGGATCCCTCGATGTCACGATGTTTCGTGATGACCTCGCTCGCCAGCCGGTGCGCAGCCCCGGCCCCACGCACATCCCGGACGGCGGCATCGACGGTAAGACCGTCGTTCTCGTCGATGACGTGCTGTTCTCCGGGCGCTCCATTCGTGCGGCGCTTGACGCGCTCGGCAATGTGGGCCGCCCGCAGGTGGTTCGCCTCGCCGCGCTCATTGACCGTGGCCACCGCGAGCTACCGATTCGGCCCGACTTCGTTGGTAAGAACCTGCCAAGCGCCCGCGATGAGCGCGTGCACGTGCGCCTGACGGAGACAGATGGCGTTGACGAGGTGACGATCGAATCATGAGGCACCTCCTCGATACGCAGTTCCTCTCGAAGGATGACGCTCTGCGCATCCTCGATGTCGCCGAAGACATGGTCGACACGCAGACGCGCGAAATCAGGAAGCTGCCGACGCTGCGCGGCAAGACCGTTGTCAACCTTTTCTTTGAGGATTCAACGCGCACACGCATTTCCTTCGAAGCCGCAGCGAAGCGCCTCTCAGCAGACGTCATCAACTTTGCGGCGAAGGGGTCAAGCGTTTCCAAGGGCGAAAGCCTGCAAGACACTGCGCAGACGCTGCAGGCCATGGGAGCGGATGCCGTCGTGATCAGGCACGGGTCCTCAGGCGCGCCGCGCACCCTCGCGACGAGCGGATGGATCTCTGCCGGTGTCGTGAACGCCGGAGATGGCACACACGAGCACCCTACCCAGGCGCTGCTTGATGCCTTCACGATTCGCAAGCGCCTGCACGCAAGCGCGAGCCGCGGCAAGGATCTTTCCGGAGCCAAGGTCACTATCGTCGGTGACATCCTGCATTCGCGCGTAGCCAGGTCAAACGTGTGGCTACTGAAAACCCTGGGCGCCGAAGTGACGCTTGTCGCTCCGCCGACCCTGGTTCCGCAGGACGTGCGCTCGTGGCCGGTCACTGTCGAGTATTCGTTGGACGCCGCGATTGCCGCCGCGCCCGACGCCCTCATGATGCTCCGAATCCAGTTGGAGCGCATGAATGCCGCGTATTTCCCGACTGAGCGGGAATATTCCCGCCTGTGGGGCCTGGATCCTGAGCGTTTGAACGCTCTGCCAGAGGGTACGATGGTTTTGCACCCCGGCCCTATGAACCGCGGTTTGGAAATTTCATCCGCCGCTGCTGATTCTGAGCGCTCGACGGTGCTCGAACAGGTCGCGAACGGCGTTGCCGTGCGCATGGCTGTGCTGTATCTCCTTCTTGCTGGGGAGCGTACGAACGAAGAACGAGAGGAAGACCGATGAGCGAACGGATTCTCATCTCGGGAGCACAGATTGAAGGCGGAACCACCGCTGACATCCTGATTGCAGACGGAACCATCGTTGAGGTGGGAACCGGGCTGACCGATAAAGATGCGCGTCGCATTGACGCGGATGGCCTGGTTGCTCTCCGCGGTCTCGTCGACCTGCACACGCACTTGCGTGAGCCCGGCTACGAGGCCTCTGAAACGATCCTCTCCGGAACCCGTGCCGCTGCGGCCGGCGGGTTCACCGCCGTGTTCGCGATGCCGAACACATCGCCCGTTGCGGACACTGCCGGTGTCGTGGAGCAGGAGCTCGCACTCGGTGAGGCCGCTGGCTACGCCACGGTACAGCCGATTGGCGCTGTCACTGTGGGGCAGAAGGGCGAGCGCCTCGCCGAACTCGGCGCGATGGCGACCTCGCGGGCCAACGTGCGCGTTTTTAGCGACGACGGCTTCTGCGTGTTCGACCCGCTGATCATGCGCCGCGCACTTGAGTACGTGAAGAGCTTTAACGGTGTCATCGCGCAGCACGCGCAAGACCCACGTCTCACCGAAGGCGCCCAGATGAACGAGGGAGCCGTATCGGCAGAACTCGGACTCGCTGGCTGGCCAGCGGTCGCCGAAGAGTCGATCATCGCTCGCGATGTGCTGCTTGCTGAGCACGTTGGCTCACGCCTGCACGTGTGCCACCTGTCGACTGCTGGTTCCGTCGACATCATCAGGTGGGCGAAGAAGCGTGGCATCAATGTCACCGCCGAGGTCACGCCTCACCACCTGCTCCTCACCGACGAACTGGTTCGTGGATATGACGCCCGCTACAAGGTGAACCCACCGTTGCGACGTCACGAAGACGTCATGGCTGTGCGCGAGGGCCTGGCAGACGGAACCATCGACATTGTGGCTACGGATCACGCGCCGCACCCGTCCGAGAACAAGACGTGCGAATGGTCGGCCGCAGCTAACGGCATGGTCGGCTTGGAGAGCGCCCTGCGCGTTGTGCACGCCTCAATGGTGGAAACCGGCATGCTCGGGTGGGATGATGTCGCACGCGTGATGTCTTCGACTCCTGCTCGTATCGGCGGTCTTGCCGCACACGGCACGCCGATCGCGGCAGGTCAACCCGCCGAGATCACGCTGTACGACCCCTCGGTTCGTGGCACGTTCCAGGTCGGCGACCTTCGTGGTCGGAGTGTGAACTCGCCCTACCTGGGAACGGAACTGCCAGGGCAGGTACGCTTCACGATTCACCACGGGTACCTCACGGTTGCCGACGGCGACCTCGTCGAGGTTCACCCGTGACCCGTGAGCTTGCCATCGCCATCACGATCGGTGTCGGCGTTCTCATCCTGCTCGGCATGGCCTGGGGATGGCGACGACGATCCCAGCGCGACGCCGGTCTGCAAGCCCCGGTAGGCGACGTCGGTGGCGAGATTTACGGATCATTTCATGGTCTGTATGTCGCAACCACCCAGCACGATGAGCCGTTGAACCGGCTGGCCGTGAAGCATCTCGCTTTCCGCTCGAAGGTTACCGCCACCGTCACGTCCGCTGGTCTCAACCTGATCATGCCAGGCGCGCCCACGATCGGAATCGCCGCTGCACAGCTGGTCGGCACCGGCAGTGCCACCTGGACGATCGATCGCGTTGTCGAAAAGGATGGCCTGGTCTTCGTGTCATGGCACATCAACGAGACCACCATCGCCGACTCCTACCTGCGCATGCAGGACTCCAACCCCACAGCATTCTTGGCCGCGCTGGAGCGCGTGCTTCCGACTTCGACTGCAACAGGAATCTGACGCAATGTCTTTGTTTTCACATGAACCCGCCGTACTCGTTCTCGAAGACGGCAGCCGCTACGCCGGCGCTGCATATGGCGCCCGCGGCACCACGATCGGTGAGGTCGTCTTCGCAACCGGCATGACCGGATACCAAGAGACCCTCACCGACCCCAGCTACGCCGGCCAAATCGTGCTGCAGACGGCACCGCACATCGGCAACACCGGAATGAACGATGAGGATCCCGAATCGCGACGTATTTGGGTTGCCGGTTACATCGTGCGTGACCCCTCACGCGTGGTGTCTAACTGGCGTGCTGACGAATCGCTCGATGATTCACTTGAGCGCGACGGCATCGTCGGGATCAGCGGTATTGACACCCGCGCCGTAACGCGAGTCATTCGTGACGCAGGTAGCATGCGCGGAGCGATCTTCTCCGGAGACGCTGCGGAAATTTCGGACGACGAACAACTGCGCATCGTGCGGGAAGCGCCGGCAATGGCCGGTCGGAACCTGTCGGCCGAGGTGTCTGTCTCGGTTGCTGAGGTGACGCCTGCCATCGGTGAGCGCATCGGCAACCTCGCGGTGATCGACCTGGGTGTCAAGCAAGCCACCATCAATAACCTCGCACAGCGTGGTTTCGATGTGCACGTGCTACCGCAGACCACGACGATCGAAGAAATCACCGCGATCGAGCCGGTTGCCGTGTTCTACTCGAACGGCCCGGGTGACCCGGCCGCATCCGACGGTCACGTCGCGTTGCTTCGCGGCGTTCTGGACGCCGGATACCCGTTCTTCGGTATTTGCTTCGGCAACCAGCTTCTGGGCCGCGCGCTCGGTCTCGGCACCTACAAGTTGCCGTTCGGTCACCGCGGAATCAACCAGCCGGTGCTTGATAAGACCACAGGTCGTGTTGAAATCACCGCGCACAACCACGGCTTCGCCGTCGACGCCCCCATCGAGGGCGCGTTCGACAGCCCGAATGGCTACGGCAAGGTTGAAGTCAGCCACGTCGGCCTCAACGACCAGGTCGTCGAAGGCCTCCGTGCCCTGGACATTCCGGCGTTCAGCGTGCAATACCACCCGGAAGCCGCTGCCGGCCCGCACGACGCCAATTACCTGTTTGACCGCTTCCGCGACATGGTCATCGCGCACAACGACAAGAAGGACTCGAAGTAATGCCGAAGCGCGACGATATCAACAGTGTTCTGGTGATCGGCTCCGGCCCGATCGTCATCGGTCAGGCCGCTGAGTTTGACTACTCAGGCACCCAGGCATGCCGTGTGCTGCGTGAGGAGGGCGTGCGCGTCATCCTGGTCAACTCGAACCCGGCCACGATCATGACCGACCCCGACTTCGCTGACGCCACCTACATCGAGCCGATCACCCCCGAGGTCATCGAAACGATCATCGCGAAGGAAAAGCCCGACGCCATCCTGCCGACGCTTGGCGGTCAGACGGCGCTGAACGCTGCGATGCAGCTCGATGAGCTTGGCATCCTGGAAAAGTACGGCGTTGAGCTCATCGGCGCCAAGGTTGAGGCGATCAAAAAGGGTGAAGACCGCCAGATCTTCAAGGAGCTGGTGCTGGAATGTGGCGCTGATGTCGCGAAGTCGGTCATCTGCCACACGATGGACGAACTGATCGCCGGTGCAGAAGAACTCGGGTACCCCCTCGTTGTGCGACCGTCGTTCACGATGGGTGGGCTCGGTTCAGGCTTCGCCTACAACGAAGACGACCTCCGCCTCATCGGTGGCGCCGGCCTGCACGACTCGCCCACGAACGAGGTGCTCCTTGAGGAGTCCATCCTCGGCTGGAAGGAATACGAGCTCGAGCTCATGCGTGACACGACGGACAACACCGTCGTCGTCTGCTCCATCGAGAACGTTGACCCGGTCGGTGTGCACACCGGCGACTCCATCACGGTGGCGCCGGCACTGACACTCACTGACCGTGAGTACCAGAACCTCCGCAATATCGGTATCGAAATCATTCGCGCCGTCGGCGTCGACACCGGTGGTTGCAACATTCAGTTCGCAATTGACCCAACCAACGGTCGCGTCATCGTGATCGAGATGAACCCGCGTGTATCGCGCTCGTCTGCCCTCGCATCGAAGGCGACCGGCTTCCCGATCGCGAAGATCGCGGCGAAGCTCGCCATCGGCTACCGCCTCGATGAGATCCCGAACGACATCACCGAAGTCACGCCTGCAAGCTTTGAGCCGACGCTGGACTACGTCGTCGTGAAGGCCCCGCGCTTCGCATTCGAGAAGTTCCCGGCTGCCGACCCGACGTTGTCGACAACGATGAAGTCGGTGGGTGAAGCCATGGCTATCGGCCGCAACTTCACGACGGCGCTGCAGAAGTCGCTGCGTTCGCTGGAAAAGCGCGGCTCATCGTTCCACTGGGGCACCGAAGAGCGTTCCGTCGATGAGCTCCTCACTATCGCTAAGACGCCGACAGATGGCCGCATCGTGACGCTGCAGCAGGCAATGCGCAAGGGCGCCACGATTGCGCAGGCATTCGACGCCACGGCCATCGACCCCTGGTTCCTTGATCAGATTGCCCTGATCAACGAGGTTGCCGAGGGGATTGCCGCAGAGGCTGAGCTCACCGAGCGGGTCTTCCGGGTGGCCAAGGACCACGGCTTCAGCGACGCTCAAATTGCTGAGCTGCGCGGAACAACGGAGGCGGAGATTCGCGACATTCGTCACGGATTCGGCGTTCGTCCTGTGTACAAGACCGTCGACACCTGTGCTGGCGAGTTTCCGGCGCTCACGCCGTACCACTACTCGTCGTACGACACGGAGACCGAAGTTGCTGCCAGCGACCGTCAGAAGGTCGTCATCATTGGTTCCGGCCCCAACCGCATCGGTCAGGGCATCGAGTTCGACTACTCTTGCGTGCACGCATCGTTCGCGCTGTCTGACGCCGGATACGAGACCATCATGGTCAACTGCAACCCGGAGACCGTGTCGACCGACTATGACACGTCAGACCGCCTCTACTTCGAGCCTCTGACGCTGGAAGATGTGCTGGAGATTCTGCACGCAGAGTCGCAGTCAGGTGAAATTCTCGGTGTGGTGTGCCAGCTCGGCGGCCAGACACCCTTGGGCCTGGCGCACGGCATTCAGGATGCTGGATACCCGATCCTCGGAACCAGCCCGGAAGCGATTGACGCCGCCGAGGAGCGTGCGCTGTTCAGCAAGATTCTCGAAAATGCGAATCTTGTCGCACCCCGCCACGGCACCGCAACCGACGCTCAGGGCGCCGTCACGATCGCTGAAGAGATCGGCTTCCCGGTTCTCGTTCGCCCCAGTTTCGTGCTCGGCGGGCGCGGCATGGAGATCATCTACGACACCGCATCGCTGCGTGATTACTTCGTCCGCATGGAGGGTGAAGTCATCATCGGTGAGAGCCACCCCCTGCTCGTCGACCGCTTCCTCGATGACGCCATTGAGCTCGATGTCGACGCACTCTACGACGGCCACGAACTTTACATTGGCGGCGTTATGGAGCACCTGGAGGAGGCCGGTATTCACTCAGGTGACTCCTCATGTACCCTTCCGCCGATGTCGCTCGGACGCAGTGACATTGACCGCATCCGTATGGCAACGCTTGGCATCGCAGAAGGCGTCGGCGTGCGTGGTCTGCTGAACGTGCAGTTCGCGATCTCGGCAGACGTTCTCTACGTCATCGAAGCGAACCCGCGCGCGAGCCGCACGGTTCCGTTCGTTTCCAAGGCCCTCGGTATTCCGCTGGCGAAGGCGGCCAGCCGCATCATGACCGGCTCCACCATCGCGGAGCTGAAGGCAGAAGGCCTGTTGCCGCAGCAGGATGGGTCGCGGGTGCCGCTTGACGCTCCCGTCGCCGTGAAGGAAGCCGTGTTGCCGTTCAAGCGCTTCCGCACGAAGGATGGCCAGACCGTTGACTCGGTGCTCGGCCCGGAGATGCGCTCGACGGGTGAGGTCATGGGTATCGACCGCAACTTCCCGATCGCCTTCGCGAAGAGCCAGGCGGGTGCCTACGGCGGAATCCCGCGCGAGGGTACCGTCTTCATCTCGGTCGCAGACTCCGACAAGCGTGCCGTCATCTTGCCCGCACACCGTCTGCAGCAGCTCGGATACAAGCTTGTTGCCACGGAAGGTACCGCTGAGGTGCTGGCGCGCAACGGCATCGCCGTTGATGTGGTGCACAAGTTCAGCGAAACCGTGGAGTCAGGGGCAACCAACATTGTTGACCTGATTAACGCGGGCGAAATCGACATCGTGGTGAACACGCCGAGCGGCGTCGCGGCACGTGCTGATGGCTACGAAATTCGTGCTGCAGCTGTTGCCGCAGACAAGGCACTGTTCACGACGATGGCCGTGCTCGGTGCTGCTGTCTCAGCGATGGACGCCCTGGGCTCGCCGTTCGACGTGCGTAGCCTGCAGGAGTACCAGGCAGACCGGGTGGCCTCGCTGTCATGACGATCGCGTTTGGCACGAAGACTCGTGAGGCGATGCTGACGCACGGTGCGCTGTGCGTCGGCATCGACCCGCACGAATCACTTCTGAACGACTGGCACCTGCCGGTATCGGCAGCTGGTGTGCGCGAATTCGGCTTCCGAGTCGTCGAGGCGTCTGCTGGCGAAGTGGGGTTCGTGAAGCCGCAAGTGTCGTTTTTCGAGCGTTTCGGTTCCGCCGGAATCGCAGCTCTCGAAGACGTCATTCACGCAGCGCGCGCCGCGGGGATCCTGGTCATTGCCGACGCGAAACGAGGAGACATCGGAACCACGATGGCTGGTTACGCGCAGGCGTGGCTGGCACCGGGGTCGCCGCTGGAGTCTGACGCACTGACGGTCAGCCCGTACCTCGGGCCGACGTCGCTGTACGAGACAATGGCCTTCGCACATGAGCACGGAAAGGGACTCTTCGTGCTCGCCGCCACCAGCAACCCCGAAGCGGGGGAGCTGCAACGGGCGAAGGTAACGACGGAAGCGGGCGACACCACTGTCGCCGCATCTGTCATTTCATCGGTGTCTACGTTTAACGCAGATACCGCGGACGGTCACGGATGGGGATCCATGGGGTTCGTGATCGGCGCGACGGTTGAGCAGTCATCTCTAGGCCTGCCTGAGCTGCTGACGCCGCGCGCGCCAATTCTCGCCCCGGGCTTCGGTGCTCAGGGCGCAGCATTGGCCGATCTAGGGGGATTGTTCGGTGCAAACGCACCGTCTGTCATTGCGAGCGAAAGCCGAGGCATTCTCCGCGCCGGACCCGCCGGTCTCGAGGATGCTATTCGCTCGCGCAAACACGAACTGGAGGTTACCCGTGGCTGACGCTCAGCGTCCCCCCGAGGTGGATCGAATCGCTGCTTCACAGAAGGCTGTCGCGGCTCGCCGCGCGCGCGCTTCTCTGAAACGAGACATCGCTAACCGCGTTGTCACGCCACAGGAAGTTACCCGTCGCGCGTATGCAGACCCGACGTCGGCCCCAGGCACGCTACGTGTCACAGAGTTTCTGACAGCAATCCCTGCCATTGGCGAGGGCAAGCGCGATCGTATTCTCGCCGACCTGGCGATCTCTCCGGTAAAGCGCCTCGGCGGACTCGGTGCGCGTCAGCGTCGCGACATCGCCGAGTGGTTGGATGCTCGCCTCCCCGAGCCCAGTGCACGCCCGCACCGCAGCCGACTCCTCGTGCTTGCTGGCCCGACGGCCGTCGGCAAGGGTACAGTCGCCGCACACATTCGTTCTGCGCACCCCGAGATTCACCTGTCGGTTTCAGCGACCACCCGCACCCCGCGTCCTGGAGAGGTCGAGGGGGAGCACTACTTCTTCGTCGATGACGCAGAGTTTGATCGCATGATTGCCGCTGGCGAACTGCTTGAGTACGCGACCGTGCACAACTCGCACCGTTACGGCACCCCGCGCACCCCGATTTTCGATGCGATTGCTGCAGGCAAGACGGTGTTGCTCGAGATCGACCTGCAGGGCGCTCGTCAGGTACGCAAGGCGGAGCCAAGCGCCTCGCTCATCTTCCTGCTTCCGCCGTCATGGGATGAGCTGGTTGACCGTCTGGTTGGCCGCGGAACCGAGGGTGAAGAAGAGCGCGCCCGTCGCCTCCGCACTGCAAAGGTGGAGCTTGCTGCCCAAAACGAGTTCGACCACCGCGTCGTGAACGATACCGTCGAGCGCGCCGCCGACGAGGTCGTTTCGCTCGCAACCGCGGACTAATTGTGACGCGGCCCGCGGCAAAACGCTGCGGGCCGCCAACAGTCTGACCAAAAGGGCGTAGAATGGGTTCTTGCGTACGCGCGGAATTCCGCCACGCCACGTCTTTTCCACTCCGACACAGGAGGTCTGCCATGGCCGGCACCAACCAGGGCATTATTGACCCGCCCATCGACAACCTGCTCAGCAAGGTTGAGTCCAAGTACGAACTGGTGATTTACGCGTCCAAGCGTGCACGCCAGATCAACGACTACTACTCGGACCTGCAGGAGGGCAACCTCTTCGACAACGTGGGCCCGCTCGTCGACTCGTCTGTTGAAGACAAGCCGCTGACGATCGCTCTTCACGAGATCAACGAGGACAAGCTGCGCCTGCGCGCTGCCGAGTAAATATCTCGCTGTATGACCCGCCGTCATGGAATGTCCGTGGCGGCGGGCATATTTGTGTGTGACACCCACGACTGGAGCCTGTAATGACTAGCCTGCGCCTATTCACCTCTGAGTCCGTCACCGAAGGACACCCCGACAAGATCTGTGACCAGATCTCGGACAGCATCCTCGATGACCTGCTGAGCAAAGACCGCAACACGCACGCCGCCATCGAGACGCTCGTAACGACGGGCCTCATTCACGTTGCCGGTGAGTTGCGCACTGACGCATACGCCGACATCTCAGGCATTGCCCGTCGCGTCGTGAATACGATTGGCTACACCTCAAGCGAGACCGGCTTTGACGGCGACTCTTGCGGCGTGACCGTGTCGGTTGGTGAACAGTCTGGCGACATCCACGCAGGCGTGTCCCAGGCGCTGGAAGCGCGTGAAGGTTCCGCTGACCGCCACGACCTTCAGGGTGCAGGCGACCAGGGCATCATGTTTGGCTTCGCCACGAATGAGACTCCGCAGCTGATGCCTGCATCGGCGTGGCTCGCACACCGGCTCGCCGAGCGGCTCGCCGCGGTGCGTCACGACGGAACCATTCCCGAGTTGCGCCCTGACGGCAAGACCCAGGTGACCCTCGGCTACGACGGCTTCACGCCGAAGTCGATTGAAGCTGTCGTGGTGTCGACGCAGCACAACCCCAACATCACGCAGGATGCACTACGTGAGGCGGTTCGCACTCACGTGATCGAGCCGGTGCTCGCTGAGTCTGGCCTTGACGCACCCGACTACAAGCTTTACTTTAACCCCGCCGGTCCGTTTGAAATCGGCGGGCCGAAGGGCGACGCCGGTCTCACCGGACGCAAGATCATCATTGACACTTACGGTGGCGCTGCGCGTCACGGTGGTGGTGCGTTTAGCGGTAAAGACCCGTCGAAGGTTGACCGTTCAGCGGCGTACGCCATGCGCTGGGTCGCGAAAAACGCGGTAGCTGCGGGTCTCGCAGACCGCCTCGAAGTGCAGGTCGCATACGCGATTGGCAAGGCCGCACCCGTTGGGCTCTACGTGGAGTCATTCGGCACAGGAAAGATTGATGACGACGCGATCGCGAAGGCGATCACGAATGTCTTCGACCTGCGCCCGAGCGCCATCATCGAAGAGCTCGATCTGCTGCGCCCGATTTACGCTGCGACCGCGGCGTACGGTCACTTCGGTCGTGAACTGCCCGACTTTACGTGGGAGAAGACGACCCGCGTTGCCGAGCTGCGCGCTGCCGCCGGGCTCTGACATGCCGCAGCGAATCGTTCGCGTACTGATCGATTCGCCCCTGCCACAGCTGGACAGACTGTTCGATTACACCGTTCCGGACGCACTCGAAGGCACAGTGCAGCCGGGCGTCCGACTCAGGGTTCCGTTGCGCACCGTCGGGCGCATTGTCGACGCCTACGCGATTGAGGTTGCCGACAACACGGATGTGGATCGTCCGCTCAGCGAAATCGACAGCGTCGTGTCATCGGCACAGGTGGTTCCGCCATTCCTCTACACGCTGGCTCGTAAAGTCGCCGATCGTGCGGGTGGCGCGGCCAATGACATCCTGCGTCTTGCCGTTCCCAAACGCCAGGTCCGCGTGGAGAAGCAGTGGCTTACTGCGCCTGAACCGGTCGCTGAAACGGTCGCAGACGACGCCGTGTCTTATGCGAACACCCTGCTGGATGATTTTCCGGGACTTGCCGATGCGGTGAGTGCACGCGAACGCATCGCGTGGAGCGCCATCGCGCACCCGGTGTCGACACAGAGCGGCGATACCGTCGGGGCTTGGGCGATGCTGGTGGCGGCCATGGCCGCGGCCCGGCTCGCACAGGGGGAGAGCACGATCGTCGTCGTGCCTGACTACCGCGACCAAGACGCCGTGCTGGCCGCGCTCGACGATTTCGTGAACGAGGCTGCTGTCGCGCGCGTCGATGCGCGACAGACAGGCCCTGACCGATACCGCAACTATTTACGTACGCTCGCTGCCGCCCCCGTCATCGTGGTGGGCAATCGCTCGGCCGTGTATTCGCCCGTCGACGCTAGCCTCATCGTGATGTGGGACGACGGCGATAGCCTGCTCGAAGAACCACTCGCACCTTACGTGCACTCACGAGATGCGGCGCTCGTCAGGCAAGAGCTCACCGGCTGTGGCCTCGTTTTTGCTGGCCACACTCGCACATCTGATGTGGAGCGGTTGATTGGCATTGGCTACGTTCGGGAGATTTCCGCGGCTCGCGTCTACGCGCCCCGCACGATCCTCTCGTCGCCCACCGATCATGAAGCTCCAGGCATTCGGATTCCGTCGAGCGCCTATCGTGCCGTCCGTGAGGCGCTAGCGACGGGGCCCGTGCTCGTACAGGTTTCTCGTCCGGGATACGCGCCCGTCTTGGTGTGCGCACAGTGCCGCACGCCATCGAAGTGCGCGCACTGTTCCGGGCCGCTACATGCGAAGGCACGTGGCGCTGCTCCGCAGTGCCGCTGGTGTGGGCGCACCGCGCACGGATGGAAATGTCCCCAATGCCAATCGGTCAGTGTCCGGCTGGCGTCATCAGGCAGCGAGCGGACGGCAGACGACCTGGGTCGCGCCTTCCCTGGCGCCCGCATTATCGTGTCAGACGGCGAACACGCGGTCACGACGGTGGCAGAAACGCCCGTCCTTGTCGTGGCCACGCGTGGCGCCGAGCCGATTGCGGCCGGTGGCTATCACGCTGTGCTTCTCCTCGATGGAGACCGCATGCTGATGAGCGATGACCTGCGGGTCAGCGAGTCCTGTCTGCGCTGGTGGTCAAACGCTGCGGCACTGGCCGCGCCTGGCGCTCCCGTCCTGCTTGTTGGCGTTGCCGGTGAGGTGGCGCGCGCCTTTGCCACGTGGACGCACGCGGCATTCGCGCAGAGTGAGCTCGCTGAGCGTGCTCCGCTACGGATGCCGCCCACATCACGCGTCGCGATGCTCGAGGGAGACCACGAATCGTTACGCACGGCGCTGACGAAGCTCCGCGAAGACGTCCCGAACCTCGCTCGCGATGCCGTGCTCGGCCCGCTTCCACTCGATGGCAACGGTGACGAACTTGCCCGCGCGCTGATCCGCTACGACTATGCCCTCGGACAGCGGGTGGTCGCTTCCCTCCGTGCGAGCGTTATCGCGGCGGCTGTCGCCGGGCGCCGCAGCACTCGAACCCGTCCCAACCGGCCGCCGCGAGCGACACTCAAGCTCCACACCGACGTCGCCGACCCGCGACTTTAAGGACACCCATGCGCATTGCATTTGCTGGCACGCCCGCCGTCGCCGTGCCGACACTTCAGGCCCTCGTCGCTGCAGGTCACGACGTTGCCGTTGTCATCACCCGACCCGATGCTCCTCTTGGCCGTAAGCGGGTACTGACGCCGTCCCCGGTAGCGGTTGCCGCCGAGGCGCTCGGTATCCCGGTCGTAAAGGCCGCCCGCCTTGACGACGAAGCGACGGCCGCTATCGTCGGTTTTGACGTGGAGCTCGGCGTCATCGTCGCCTACGGCGGACTCGTGCGTGAGCCGCTTCTCAGCGCGCCAACGCACGGCTGGATTAATCTGCATTTCTCGCTGCTACCGCTGTGGCGTGGGGCGGCCCCTGTGCAGCGTTCGATGATGGCGGGTGATGCCGTCACCGGCATTGCTGTCTTCCAACTGGTGGCCGCACTTGACGCTGGCGATATCTTCGCCAGCCACGAGGTTCCGGTGCCTGACGATGCCACGGCTGGCGAGTTCCTTGATGAACTTGCGGTGCTGGGTGCGCCCATTGTGGCCGGCGTTGTCAGTGATATTGAAGCCGGAACCGCCCTCGCTGTGCCGCAAAAAGGCGAGGCAAGCGTGGCAGCCAAACTCGAGCGCGAGGATGGTCGCATCAACTGGAACCAGAGTGCGGCCGCCGTCTATGCGCAGCTGCGCGGAGTCACACCGGAACCTGGCGCCTTCACAACCATTGCGGGCACGCCACTCAAGGTGCTACGCGCCGCGCGTTCCGACAGCGAAAAGCGTCCGGCTCCCGGAGAAATTTATCTCGACGGTAAAGCCGTCGTTATTGGCACAGCCGACGTGCCGCTGCACCTCGTGACCGTCCAACCCACTGGTAAGGCGGCGATGCCCGCTGCAGACTGGTGGCGCGGTCTACGCACTGAATCCCTGAAGGCAGGATCATGACCACCTACGCCGCTCCAGCCCGCCGCGTCGCCTATGAGGTTATCCACGCGGTCTCAACCTCCGATGCGTACGCAAACCTTGCGCTGCCTGTCGCCATCCGACGTCAGGCGCTCAGCCCGCAAGATGCGGGTTTCGCGACCGAACTGACCTACGGCACGCTGCGTCGCCTCGGCACCTATGACGCGATCATCGAGATGGCATCGAAACGCAGCATTGACAGCGTTGAGCCGGCCGTTCGCGACGCACTCCGTCTGGGCGTGCACCAGGTTCTGGCGACACGAGTCGCGGATCACGCCGCCGTCAATGAGACGGTGCAGCTGGTGCGTGACATGGTGGGCAGTCGGGCAACCGGCTTCGCAAACGCCGTGATGCGACGCGTTGTTGAGGCCGACCTTGACACCTGGATGACCCGCCTGGAAGAGGCTTCGCACTCCGACGATGAGCGGCTGTCGGTGATGGCATCGCACCCGGTCTGGGTCATTCGCGCTTTCCGCCGCGCGCTGGCAGCTGAAGGCCGTGCCGACGAGCTCGACGCCCTCCTCGAGGCCGATAACGTGTCGCCGTCTGTCGTGATGGCGGCGCTTCCTGGGCTTGCCGAGATTCCCGACGAGGCAACGCGCACCGCAGGCTCACCCGTCGGATTCGTCAGCCCAGGCGGTGACCCGGCTGCGATGGTGCGCGAATCCGCTGGGCGTGTTCGTGTGCAGGATGAAGGCTCCCAACTCGTCGCCCTTGCTTTGGCCAGGCACGGGGAGGTCAAGCCGGGGGAGAAGTGGCTCGATTTGTGCGCGGGCCCAGGCGGGAAGACGGCGATTCTCGCGGCGGAAGCACTAGCTGTGGGCGCGACGTTGGAAGCCAACGAAGTGACGCCCGCCCGCGCCGGACTCGTGCGCCAAGCCCTCACCGGAATTCCGCTCGACGTCGTGGTGCATGAAGAAGACGGGCGCGACTTTGCCGCGATGCGCCCGAATACCTACGATCGCATTCTTGTCGATGCACCGTGCACCGGGCTCGGTGCGTTGCGCCGCCGCCCGGAGTCACGCTGGCGCAAACAACCCGGCGACGTTGCTGACCTCGCCGACCTGCAGTTCGAACTGCTTGATGCCGCGCTGATGGCGTTGAAGCCGGGCGGAACCATTGGTTACGTCACATGCTCGCCGCACCTGGCCGAGACAAACGGTGTTCTCACGCACTTGCGGCGTGCGGTTGGCGATGAGTTCGATGAGCTGGATGCGCGCGCTGCTATCCAAGCCGTATCGCGGGCAGAACTTGATCTTCCGACACCAGCCGATGGTTCCGGTCGCGCCCAACTCTGGCCGCACCGGCACGGTACCGACGGCATGTTCCTAGCGTTGCTGCAGAAGAAAGCGTGAGCCACACCATAATGGGAGGCGTGAGCGACGTGCGAATCAACCCCAGCATCCTGTCGGCCGACTTCGTCAACATGGAGCGCGACCTGCAGCGCATCGGCAACGCCGACTTCGTGCATGTCGACATCATGGACAACAATTTCGTGCCGAACCTGACCTTCGGTCCGCAAATGACGCAGCGGGTGCAGGAGACGAGTCCGGTTCCGCTGGACGTGCATCTCATGATCAACGATTGCGATACCTGGGCTCCGAAGTATGCAGAACTCGGCGTGGCCTCGGTGACCTTCCATGTCGAGGCCACGAGTGACCCCGTGGCCACGGCTCGTCGCGTCCGTGACATTGGCGCACGTGCAGGCGTGGCCCTGCGACCAGGCACAGACGCCGAGTTTTTGTACGACATCCTTGACGAATTCGACCAGATTCTGGTGATGACGGTGGAACCCGGTTTTGGCGGTCAGTCGTTCCGTCCAGACACCATGCCGAAGCTCTCGGCACTCGCCGCACACGCACGATCTGTCGGTTCCGACGTGTGGTTGCAGGTCGACGGTGGTATCAATATCGACACCATCGCAATCGCCGCAGAGCACGGTGCAGACACCTTTGTGGCTGGTTCCGCTGTGTTTGGCGCGGCCGATCCCGATGAGGCAATCGTCACACTTCGCGGTTTAGGGGCTGCCGCGTATCACCGCCACTCCCACGACTAGTACCCTAAGAGGGTGAAGACCTTCGACGATCTGTTTGCAGAGCTCAGTGACAAGGCGACCTCGGGAGAATCTGGTTCTCGTACGGTCGAACTCCTGGAAGCAGGCGTGCATACCATCGGCAAGAAGGTCGTGGAAGAAGCCGCTGAAGCCTGGATGGCTGCGGAATACGAGACAAATGACGACCTTGCCCTGGAAGTTTCCCAGCTGCTCTACCACGCCCAGGTTCTGATGCTGGCGAAGGGGATTACCCTCGCCGACGTTTACCGCCACCTGTAAAAACTTCACCGAAAGCCCATCATGCTTCGAATTGCTGTGCCCAATAAGGGCTCCCTCTCCGATACGGCTTCTGCCATGCTCGCCGAGGCCGGATACACCGGTCGCCGCGACCCCAAAGACCTGCACGTTATCGACTCGCCGAACGATGTCGAATTCTTCTACCTGCGCCCGCGTGACATTGCGACCTACGTTGCCTCGGGTGCTCTCGATGTCGGCATCACCGGCCGCGACCTGCTGCTCGACGTACGCATGCCAGCACGCGAAATCGAGGCGCTCGGTTTTGGTGACTCGACGTTCCGCTTCGCGAGCCGCCCCGGCCGGTTTACCGAACTGAAGGATCTCGAAGGATTCCGCGTCGCAACGGCCTACCCCGGTCTCGTTGACCGTTTCCTCGACGAACACGGCGTGGCCGTCGACCTGGTTCCGCTCGACGGAGCCGTGGAATCGGCAGTCGATCTGGGTGTCGCCGACGCGGTTGCCGACGTCGTATCCACCGGAACCACGCTGCGTCAGGCCGGGCTGGAAATCTTCGGCCCTGTGCTTCTTGAATCTGAGGCCGTTTTAATCGCTGGCCCGCAAGACGTTGACGGCACGGAGACGCTGCTGCGTCGCCTGCGCGGCGTCATGGTCGCGCGCCGTTACGTGCTGATCGATTACGACCTGCCTTCGCACCTTGTCGACCAGGCTGTCGCGCTTGCCCCTGGCATCGAGTCGCCCACGATTTCGCCTCTGCGCGATCCGGCGTGGGTGGCTGTGCGGGTCATGAGCCCGCGCAAGTCCGTCAATAAGGTGATGGATGACCTGTACGCCATTGGTGCACGAGCCATCCTGGTCACGGCGATCGACGCGGCGAGACTCTAATGACTGTGGCAACCCGCGTTATCCCGTGCCTCGATGTCGCCGAAGGCAAGGTCGTGAAGGGCGTCAACTTCCAGAACCTGAAAGAAATGGGCGACCCCGTCGAGCTCGCTGCACGGTACTTCGAAGAAGGCGCAGATGAGCTCACCTTCCTGGATGTCACGGCGACGGTTGACGATCGCTCCACGATGTATGACGTGGTGCGGCGTACGGCTGAGCAGGTATTCATTCCTCTGACGGTCGGCGGCGGCGTCCGCAGCGCCGATGACGTTGCGCGGCTGCAGGGCGTCGGCGCAGACAAAGTCGGGGTCAACTCGGCGGCAATTGCGCGCCCTGAACTGATTTCCGAGATTGCCGACCGGTTCGGCTCTCAGGTCTTGGTACTGTCACTCGACGTCAAGCGATCCGCCGAGGTTCCGAGCGGTTTCGTCGTCACGACGCACGGTGGCCGCAAAGAAACATCGATCGATGCGCTGGAGTGGTCACGCGAAGCCATGGAGCGTGGCGCGGGGGAGTTGCTCGTCAACTCCATCGACGCGGACGGAACCAAGGCAGGCTTCGATCTGGAACTGGTGCGTCTCATGCGTGAGATTGCCTACGTTCCGGTGATCGCATCCGGTGGTGCCGGCGCCGTGGAGCATTTCGCCCCCGCCGTAGCAGCCGGCGCCGATGCGGTCCTCGCCGCGAGCGTGTTTCACTCCGGTCAGCTCACAATCGGCGCGGTGAAGTCCGCTCTGCGCGATGCAGGAGTACTGGTGCGATGACTGCGCCCCGCTTTCCTCAGGTCGTCTTCAATGCCGACGGTTTGGTTCCTGCGATTGTGCAGGAGGCCGGAACCAAAGAGGTGCTGATGCTCGCGTGGATGGACGAAGAGGCACTGCGTCGCACGCTCACGGAAGGACGCGTCACCTACTGGTCGCGTTCTCGTGGGGAGTACTGGCGCAAGGGGGACACGTCAGGACACACCCAGGTGCTGATTTCTGCGTCGTACGACTGTGACGGTGACACGGTGCTCCTGCAGGTCGAACAGACCGGTGCTGCCTGCCATACCGGCACTCACACATGTTTCGATGAGCGCGAACTGCGAATCGAGAACGCGGAATGATGAAACGCGCACGTTTTCTCAGCGTCTTGAGCATTCTCGCCGGAGGACTGTTCGGCCTCATCGCATCGACCCAGACCTGGCTTGATGTCACGATCAACGACGGTGCAGCCGAAGCACTCCATGTCGCGGGTGCGGACGCGATCGCTTTGATGGCGCCACTCAGCCTTGCGGCGATCGCGGCTGCCATCACGCTCAGCATCGCCGGTCTCGCTTTCCGATATGTCCTCGGCACGTTAAGCGTCGTCATCGGTGTCGCCCTTTTGGTATTGAACGTTCGCCTGATCACGGGCGCTTCCGCGCACGATGTCGCGGCAGCTGTGACAGAGGCGACCGGAATTGCGGGCGACTCTGCGATTGCCGAAATGGTGACAGCGCTGACGCAAACGCCTTGGGTCTCGGTGACTGTTATTGCCTGGCTGCTGGTCATCGGCGGCGGCCTATTGGCGCTCGTGACCGCCCGGTCGTGGGCGTCAGCAGGCAAGAAATACCGGGTCTCGACCAACGCGGCTGCCCATACCGGCCCGCTCGACAAGATTGATTCATGGGACGATCTAAGCCGCGGCGAAGACCCCACGCAGAGTGCCTGACGGGCGCGCGCACACATTCCCGATAGACTGAAAGCCCCTAACGACTTTTCTCGGAGGAGAACTATGAGCAACCCGATCGACGACCCCGGACACGGACACTCGCCCGCCGCGTGGACGGCCGTGACGATCATGCTCCTGGCGTTTGTTGTCGGAACGTACTTCTTCGTTTCGCACAACTCGCTCGGTGTCTACATTTCTGCTGGCGTTCTGGTCGCCGGCCTGCTCGTTGGTTGGCTCATGGCCAAGCTCGGCTGGGGTGTTAAGGGCCCGAAGTACGTTCCGAAGGGTCACTGATGGCACTCGCCGACCTGACGGCCGGCGCAGTAGCTGACGCACAGGAGCGCGAAGCGCTCCGCCCGATCGCGATGGTTGAGCGCGACGCTTTGGCGCGACCTGCGGCGATTGATGCGTTGGCTGCCCTGGCTCCGGCAGACGTTGTCAAGATCATTGCTGAGGTGAAGCGTGCTTCGCCTTCCCGCGGCGATCTGGCTGACATTCCGGATCCAGCGCATCAGGCGGCGCTCTATGAACAGGGCGGCGCCTCGGCGATCAGCGTCCTCACTGAGCGGCATAAGTTCAAGGGCAGCCTCGCTGACCTCGAAGCGGTGCGTGCGCGCGTTCAGCTGCCGGTGTTGCGCAAGGATTTCATCGCATCGGAATATCAGGTGTACGAAGCCCGCGCAGCGGGTGCCGACCTGGTTCTTCTGATTGTCGCGGCACTTGACCAAGCGACGTTGGAGCGGTTGTACAAGCTCATCGTGTCGCTCGGCATGACACCGTTGGTCGAAACGCACTCCGCGGAGGAGCTGGAACGAGCGAAGGCCATCGGCGCGAAGCTGATTGGTGTCAACGCGCGTAACCTCACCACGTTCGAGCTTGACCGTGACCTGTTCGGTGCGCTTGTTGATGCCTTCCCTGCTGATGCGATCAAGATCGCGGAGTCAGCTGTCCTGACACCTGCTGATGTTGCTCACTACCGCTCCGCTGGAGCAGATGTCGTGCTGATCGGCGAGGCATTGGTCACCGGCGATCCGGTCGCCACCCTGAAACAATTTCTGGCGGTATAAGCATGAGTCTTCGTGACGAACACGGACCCTTCTTCGGCGATTTCGGCGGCCGGTATATGCCGGAGTCGCTGATCGCGGCCATCGACGAGCTCACCGTCGTGTGGGAAGAGGCGATGGCCGATCCCGCGTTTATCGCGGAGTATCGGTCGCTTCTGCACTCCTACGCGGGACGCCCTTCGGTCATCACTGAGGTTCCGCGCTTCGCAGAACACGCAGGTGGTGCGCGCATCATCTTGAAGCGCGAAGACCTCAATCACACCGGATCCCACAAGATCAACAACGTGCTCGGGCAGGCGCTTCTCACCAAGCGCCTCGGCAAGACGCGCGTGATCGCGGAGACCGGCGCTGGCCAGCACGGCGTCGCCACAGCGACGGCTGCTGCGCTGTTCGGCCTGGACTGCACGATCTACATGGGCGAGGTCGACACCGAGCGTCAAGCGTTGAACGTGGCGCGCATGCGTCTGCTCGGCGCTGAAGTGATCGCCGTCAAGACCGGATCGCGCACGCTGAAAGACGCGATCAACGACGCCTACCGGGACTGGGTGGCAACCGTAGAGACCACCAACTACGTCTTCGGCACGGCAGCGGGCCCACACCCGTTCCCTGCGATGGTGCAAGGCTTCCAAGCGATTATCAGCGAAGAGGCCCGCGCACAGATTCTGGAACTCACCGGTGCGCTTCCGAACGCCGTCGTCGCGGCCGTCGGTGGCGGTTCGAACGCCATCGGCATGTTCGACGCTTTCCTCGATGATGAAGGTGTCGCGCTCTACGGCGTGGAGGCAGCGGGCGATGGCGTCGATACGCTGCGTCACGCCGCATCGATCGAACGCGGCCGCCCCGGCGTTCTGCACGGGTCGAAGACCTACGTCTTGCAGGACGAAGACGGTCAGACGATTGAGTCGCATTCGATCTCTGCCGGACTCGATTACCCGGGTGTTGGACCGGCACACGCCTGGCTTGCATCCATTGGACGTGCCGAGTACATTCCGGCGACAGACGATGAGGCGATGAAGGCGTTGCGTCTGCTGAGCCGCACGGAAGGCATCATTCCGGCCATTGAGTCGGCCCACGCACTGGCCGGCGCGCTCCGCCTCGGTAAAGAGCTTGGCCCTGACGCCGTCATCGCTGTGTGCCTTTCTGGTCGCGGCGACAAAGACATGGACACCGCAGCGCGGTACTTCGATCTCTATGACAAGGGGCAGGCATGAGCCGCGTCGAAGCGGCGATCGCCGCAGCCGAAGCCGACGGACGCGGAGTGCTCATCGGTTACCTTCCCGCCGGGTTCCCGGATCTGCAGACATCCGTCGACGCAGCCGTGGCGCTGGCTGAAAACGGCGCAGACATCATTGAGCTCGGCCCGCCGTATTCCGACCCGGTGATGGACGGTGAGGTCATTCAGCAAGCCACGCAGCAGGTGTTGGCTCAGGGCTTCCGTCTCGCTGACCTCTTCCCAACGATCAAAGCCATCACAGCGCGTGTCGCGGTTCCGGTGGTCGTGATGACCTACTGGAACCCCGTCATGCAGTACGGCGTCGACCGGTACGCTGACGATCTGCTCGCCGCAGGCGGAGCCGGACTCATTACGCCTGATATCACCCCGGAAGCTGCTGGGGAATGGATCGCCGCGAGTAAGCGCACCGGCCTTGACCGCATTTTCCTTGCCGCGCCGACCTCGACAGACGAACGACTGAAGATGATCGTCGAGAACTCGACAGGGTTCGTCTACACGGTTTCGACCATGGGCATCACGGGGGAGCGCGCGCAGTTGGATGCAGCCGCTCGCACGCTCGTTTCGCGGTTGCGAGCCTTCGGCCCGCTACGCGCATGCGTTGGCATTGGCATCTCGACGCCGGAACAGGTTGCCGGGGTTCTGGAATACGCCGATGGTGCGATCGTCGGAACCGCGCTCGTACGCTCATTGCGCGATCGCGGCGTCTCCGGACTCGCCGAAACCACGCGCGCACTTGCCGCCGGAACCTCTCGCCCCCGCGCCTAGAGCGCATCCGAAGACACGGAAGTAGACTTCACACATGCAGCCCTTCGCACACAGCGTTGCCACGAGTATCCCGAGCCCTGATATCAACAGCTTCACGGTGGGTCCGTTCACGATCTACTTCTACGCGCTGTGCATCATCGCTGGCATCATCGTCGCGACGTTCATGACGAACCACCGCCTCACCAAGCGCGGCGCCGAGCCCTGGGTTGTCATCGACATCATTCTGGTGGCGGTGCCGCTCGCGTTGATCGGCGCGCGTTTGTTCCACGTCTTCACGCACTTCGACGACTACTTCGGGCCGGAAGTGACCGACCCCTGGGCGTGGATCAAGATCTGGGAGGGTGGCATCGCCATCTACGGTTCCCTGATCGGTGGCGCCATCGGCGCCTGGTTGGGCTGCCGCTGGACAGGTATCCGCTTCACGACTTTCGCTGACGCACTGGCGCCAGGAATGCTGCTCGCGCAGGCAATGGGCCGCTTCGGTAACTGGTTCAACCAGGAGCTGTTCGGGCTTCCCACCGACCTGCCTTGGGGCCTGGAAATCGCTCCGGGAAACCCCGCGCTGCCGATTGGCGCCGCCCCTGGCACGCTGTACCACCCGACCTTCCTGTACGAAGTGATCTGGAACGTCCTTGGCGTTGTCGTGCTGCTGTGGCTCGGCCGCAAGCTCAGCATGCAGTGGGGTCGCCTGTTTGCGATCTACCTGATTTGGTACTCGTTCGGTCGCATCTTCTGGGAGTCGATCCGCATCGACCCGAGTGAGATCATTCTTGGCCTGCGCACCAACGTATGGTCGGCAATTCTCGGCGTCGTTGTCGGAATCATCGTCCTCCTGGTGCAGCGTCGTCACTACGGCTTGGAACCATCCCCTTACGTCCCCGGACGCGAGCCTGAGGGCCAGGGTGCCGATGTTGAGTACGTCGATACGTCCGCACCTGACGGCGCTGTCGACGTGGTCGAGGCGTCCAAGTCTTAACGCAACACGCCGTTCAGAAAGTCGTGAAGAATTTTTTCTTCACGACTTTCTGCTTTTCTGCGCACCGTGGCACTGGTTCCGTCTCCGCGGCGCGCAGTGGCGGAAAAACGGGCGAGAATCGGGTACGTCGATTCCGATGACGGAACCATCGAGCCCAGTGCACGAAAACGCATGGTTTCAGACATTTACGCGGTGGTCGTGAGCAGGAAATCGAAAATGCTAGGATTTCAAAACAATCCCCCGATGGGGTCGATGTGAGAGAACCTCCCACTGACTTTCATCACATCAGGTCGCCACAAGCTCGCCCGAATTTGCCTGACTTCTGCGCAGGTTTTCCGCACTTGGGCCAACGTCGTCCCAGTCATTGACCGCCATTTTTGTGAGGACGACTTCTATGTCTTCGACCCCTCAACCAGCTCTCGTGGGAAATTTCCCCGCGAAGCAGGGCCTGTACAACCCCGCGTTCGAAAAGGACGCGTGTGGGTTGGCCATGGTTGCCACTCTGCGTGGTGAAGCTGGCCACGATATCGTCGCGCTGGCACTGCAAGCACTGCGCAACCTTGAGCACCGCGGAGCGATTGGCTCAGACGCGGGCACCGGTGACGGCGCAGGCATTCTGACTCAGATGCCTGATGCGTTCTTCCGTGACGTCTTGGAGTTCGAGCTGCCCGCTGTTGGCGAGTACGCCGCAGGCATGGCCTTCCTGCCGTTGGAGGAAGACGCCCGCACCGCGCAAAAGCGTGGCATTGAAGCGATCGCGGAGTCCGAGGGGCTCACTGTTCTGGGTTGGCGTCTGGTGCCGACCGCACCCGAAAACCTCGGCAAGCTGGCATACAACGCACGCCCGCAGTGCGAACAGCTCTTCCTTTCCCGCCCGGCGATCGGTGGCGCTCCGGCTATGAGCGGCGTCGAACTTGACCGTCTGGCCTACCGTCTACGCGTCCGTGCTCGAACCGAGCAGGGCGCGTATTTTGTTTCCCTCTCCTCCCGCACGCTGGGGTACAAAGGAATGGTCACGACGCTCCAGCTGGAGCCGTTTTACCCTGACCTGCAAGACGAACGGTTCGCGAGCGAACTTGCCGTGGTGCACTCGCGCTATTCCACCAACACGTTCCCGTCCTGGCCGCTGGCGCAGCCGCTGCGCATGCTCGCGCACAACGGGGAGATCAACACCGTCAGCGGCAACCGCAACTGGATGCGCGCGCGGCAATCGCAACTTGAGTCTGAGGTGCTCGGCGATATGGCGCCGCTGCTCCCGATTTGCACGCCAGGGGTGAGCGACTCGGCCTCGTTCGACGAAGTGCTTGAGCTGCTCACCCTCACCGGCCGCAGCCTTCCGCACGCCATCATGATGATGGTTCCGGAAGCGTACGAAAAGCAGTCGGACATTGACCCGAAGCTACGCGCGTTCTACGAGTTCCACGCCATGCAGATGGAACCATGGGACGGCCCGGCAGCCCTCATCTTCACGGACGGCACCGTCGTGGGAGCGACGCTTGACCGCAATGGTCTGCGCCCTGGTCGCTGGACCGAGACGAAGGACGGGCTGATCGTGATCGGCTCCGAGACCGGTGTGCTCGAATTTGAGCCCGAGCGCATTAAGCGTCGCGGACGCCTGCAACCGGGACGCATGTTTCTCGTTGACACGGCGCAGCGCCGCATCATCAAGGATGACGAGATTAAAGAAGATCTCGCCAACCTGCACCCGTGGGAGGACTGGCTGGAGGGCGCGGTGCGTCTTGATGACCTGCCCGAGCGCGAGCACATCGTACATCCGGCAGCCTCCATTACGCGTCGCCAGCGCACCTTCGGCTACACAGAAGAAGAGGTGCGCACGCTGCTCGCGCCGATGGGGCAGCACGGAGCGGAACCACTCGGCGCGATGGGGTCTGACACCCCGATCGCGGTGCTGAGCGATCGCCCGCGGCTGCTGTTTGACTACTTCGTGCAGCAGTTCGCCCAGGTGACGAACCCGCCGCTTGACTCGATTCGTGAAGAGGTTGTCACGTCACTGCGCATGGGCATCGGCCCCGAGCGCAATCTGCTGACGTGGGGTCCGGAACATGCGCAGAGCGTGACGCTGGACTTCCCTGTCATCGACAACGACGAATTGGCGAAGATTCAGCACATCCACAAGGCGTTGCCGAAGCGAAAGAGCGTCACGCTGAAGGGGCTCTACCACTTTGATGCGGGCCCGGGCACGATGCAACAGCGTCTCATCGACCTGTGTGCCGAAGCTGACGCGGCCATCGAATCGGGTGCGGAGTTTCTGATTCTGAGCGATCGGGACAGCAATAAGGACCTGGTTCCGATTCCGTCGCTGCTGATGACGGCAGCAGTGCACCACCACCTGATTCGCAACGAAACGCGCATGAAGGTCGGTCTGATCATCGAAGCAGGCGACGTTCGCGAAGTCCACCACGTCGCGACGCTGATTGGTTATGGCGCGTCGGCCGTCAACCCGTACCTGGCGATGGAGACGGTCGAGTGGCTGGTGCGGACCGGCCGCATCACGGGTGTCACCGAGCAGAAGGCAGTGAAGAACCTGATCTACGCGCTCGGCAAGGGCGTGCTCAAGGTGATGAGCAAGATGGGGATCTCGACCGTGCGCTCCTACGCCGGCGCTCAGGTGTTCGAAGCAATTGGGCTGTCTCAGGAACTGATCGACGCCTATTTCACCGGGACCGAATCGAAACTCGGTGGAATCGGCATCGAAGAACTCGCCGCTGAGAATCAGGCGCGACACGACTTCGCCTACCCAGAAGACAACGCCGTGCGCGCCCATGAACGACTCTGGACGGGCGGTGAATACCAGTGGCGCCGCGAAGGCCCGCCGCACCTCTTCAACCCAGAATCCGTGTTCCGGTTGCAGCACTCCACGCGCACGCGCCGCTATGACATCTTCCGTGAATATACGAAACTCGTGGACGACCAGGCAACCGAGCTCAAGACGTTGCGTGGCATGATGGCGCTGCGCACGGGAGTGCGCCCGCCGGTCCCGCTAGACGAGGTGGAGCCCGTCTCGGAGATCGTGAAGCGTTTCTCGACCGGTGCGATGAGCTATGGCTCGATTTCGCAGGAGGCGCATGAAACCCTCGCGATCGCGATGAACCGTCTGGGGGGAAAGAGCAATACCGGTGAGGGCGGCGAAGACGTGGATCGTCTGCTTGATCCGGAACGTCGAAGCGCCATCAAGCAGGTGGCCTCCGGTCGCTTTGGCGTCACAAGCCTGTACCTGACCGAGGCACAAGACATTCAGATCAAACTCGCTCAGGGTGCTAAGCCCGGTGAGGGTGGTCAGTTACCTCCGGAAAAGGTGTACCCGTGGGTTGCCCGCACCCGTGGCGGAACCCCGGGTGTCGGCCTCATTTCGCCGCCACCGCACCACGACATCTACTCCATTGAAGATCTGAAGCAACTCATCTTCGACCTCAAGCGCGCCAACCCGTCTGCCCGTATTCACACCAAGCTGGTCAGTCAGTCTGGCATCGGGGCGGTCGCTGCGGGTGTCGCGAAAGCGCTGAGCGATGTCGTGCTGGTGTCTGGCCACGACGGCGGAACCGGGGCAAGCCCCGTGAACTCGCTGAAGCACGCGGGTTCGCCGTGGGAGCTCGGCCTGGCCGAAACGCAGCAGACGCTCATGCTCAACAACATGCGTGACCGCGTTGTTGTGCAGGTTGACGGTCAGCTCAAGACCGGTCGCGACGTCGTGATCGGGGCTCTCCTCGGAGCGGAGGAATTTGGTTTCGCGACCGCTCCGCTCGTCGTCAGCGGCTGCATCATGATGCGCGTGTGTCACCTCGACACGTGCCCGGTCGGCGTTGCCACGCAGAACCCGGTGTTGCGTTCGCGTTTCACCGGCAAGCCCGAGTTCGTGATCAACTTCATGGAGTTCATCGCTGAAGAGGTGCGTGAATACCTGGCTGAACTGGGCTTCCGCTCGCTCGATGAAGCGGTCGGCCACTCTGAGCTCCTCGACACGGAGAACGCGCTCGCGCACTGGAAGGCGCGGGGCCTTGACCTCACGCCCATCCTGGTCGGTCCGGATCTTCCCGAGGATGCACCGCGCAAGCACATGCGTGAGCAAGACCACGAGCTCGATAAGCACTTTGACGTTGCCCTGCTCGAGCATGCGCGCCCGGTGATCGAGCACGGGGGACAGGAGACAATTGACCTGCCCATCCGCAACACCGAACGCGCCGTCGGCACCCTGCTCGGTCACTACGTGACGAAGAAGCATGGTGAGCACGGCCTCCCGCACGATTCGATCGTCGTCAACCTCACTGGTTCCGCTGGTCAATCGTTCGGCGCTTTCCTGCCCGCAGGCATCACCCTGCGTTTGGAAGGCGATTCGAACGACTACGTCGGTAAGGGACTGTCAGGCGGCCAGATCGCCGTTTTGCCGCCGCGGGACGCGACCTTCGATGCCGCACGCAACGTGATCGCAGGCAACGTGATCGGCTACGGCGCGACGCAGGGAACAATGTTCCTTCGTGGTGTTGTTGGCGAGCGTTTCTTGGTGCGCAACTCCGGAGCGACCGCCGTAGTCGAGGGTGTGGGCGACCATGCGCTTGAGTACATGACCGGCGGTCTCGCCGTGATTCTCGGCAAGACCGGCCGCAACTTCGGTGCAGGCATGTCGGGCGGAACCGCGTATGTCTACCGGCTGCGCCGTGAGCTCGTGAACCGCGACGCACTGCGCTCGGGGGAGCTAGAGATTCAGAGCCTCGGCGCTGCCGACCGCGAGATTCTGCGGGATCTTCTCTCGCGTCACCAAGTGACGACCGGATCGTCACGTGCGGGCTCGCTCCTCGCCAATTTCCACGACGAAGCCCCGAACTTCGTCAAGGTCGTGCCGCGTGATTACGCTGCCGTCCTCAAAACTCGTCAAGACGCCGCAGCCGAGGGGTTGGACCCCGACGGCACGGTCGTCTGGAACCGCATTCTGGAGGTGACAGGTGGCTGATCCCAAGGGCTTCCTGAAAGTCACGGAGCGAGAGCTCCCCAAGCGTCGCCCGGTACCCGTGCGCATCATGGACTGGAAAGAGGTGTACGAGCCCGGCGACAAGGCGGTGCTGCGGCGCCAAGCCGGTCGTTGCATGGACTGTGGTGTGCCTTTTTGCCACCAGGGCTGCCCGCTCGGCAACCTGATTCCGGAGTGGAACGACCTGACCTGGCGTGGCGAGGGGCGTCAGGCCATCGAGCGTCTGCACGCCACGAACAACTTCCCGGAGTTCACCGGACGCTTGTGCCCGGCTCCCTGCGAGAGCTCATGCGTTCTCGGTATCAACCAGCCAGCCGTCACGATCAAGCAGATCGAGGTCTCGACGATCGATGAGGCGTTCGCAAACGGATGGGTGCAGGCGCAGCCTCCAGGACGCATCACAGGCAAGACCGTCGCCGTCGTTGGTTCCGGTCCCGCAGGCCTTGCCGCCGCACAGCAACTGACCCGCGCTGGTCACACCGTCGCTGTGTTCGAACGGGATAACCGCATCGGTGGCTTGCTCCGCTACGGCATCCCGGACTTCAAGATGGAAAAGTCGCACATTGAAGACCGCATCCGTCAGATGCAGGATGAGGGAACGCGCTTCCGCGCTGGCGTGGAGATTGGTAAAGACATCACGTGGGCCCAGTTGCGCGACCGGTATGACGCCGTGATCGTCGCAACCGGTGCGACGGTTCCGCGAGACCTGGCAATCCCCGGCCGCGACCTGCCCGGTGTGCATTTCGCGATGGAGTACCTCGTCGAGTCGAACAAGGTTTTGGCGGGCGACACCGTCACGAACCAGATCACCGCAGCGGGTAAGCACGTCGTCGTTATCGGTGGCGGTGACACCGGAGCCGACTGTATCGGCACGGCGCACCGGCAGGGAGCGCTCAGCGTGACGAACCTCGCGATCGGTCGTCAGCCGGGGGACGAGCGACCCGAGCACCAGCCGTGGCCGATGATGCCAACGATCTTCGAGGTGCAATCCGCACACGAAGAGGGTGGGGAGCGGGTCTACTTGGCGTCCACCGTTGAATTCTTGGCGAACGATGCGGGGGAGGTCCGCGCGCTGCGCGTCGCAGAAACCGAGTTCATCGACGGCAAGCGGGTGCCGAAGTCGGGCACCGAGCGCGAGATTCCCGCTGACCTGGTGCTCATCGCGATGGGCTTCACCGGCCCGGAGCGGGACACGATTGAACCGCAGATCAAGGCACCCTTCACATCGCGGGGCAACCTGGCTCGCGAAGACGACTTCCGCACCTCTCTTCCTGGCGTTTTTGTCGCTGGTGACGCTGGCCGAGGCCAGTCGCTCATCGTGTGGGCAATCGCAGAAGGACGTGCGGCAGCGGCGCATGCTGACGCGTATCTGATGGGTACGACGTCACTTCCTGCGCCGGTCCGGGCGAGTGATGTCGCTATCGGACTACCGCATCAGTAGGCTGGACACGGCCCCTGATGGCCACAGAACCCTAACAACCGGAGCACATACGGATGAGACGCGCAAAAATCGTCGCCACCCTGGGTCCTGCAACATCCACATATGAAACCGTACGTTCGCTTCTTGAAGCGGGCGTTGACGTCGCACGGCTGAACCTCAGCCACGGCGACTATTCGGTGCACGAGGCAAACTTTGCCAACGTGCGCCGCGCGGCGGACGACATCGGTAAAGCCGTTGCCGTCCTGGTGGACCTGCAAGGACCAAAGATTCGACTCGGCAAGTTTGCCGACGGACCACACGAGCTTGCCGAGGGCGACCTCTTCACCATTACAACTGACGACATCCTTGGCACCAAGGAGCGAGTCGGAACCACGTTCAAGGGCCTGCCCCGAGACGTCAAGCCGGGAGATTTCCTCCTGATTGATGACGGCAAGGTTCGCGTTGAGGTTGTCTCGACTGACGGCGTCGATGTCGTCACGAAGGTCATCGTCGCGGGCGCGGTGTCCAACAACAAGGGCATTAACCTTCCCGGCGTTGCCGTGAATGTTCCTGCCCTGAGCGAAAAGGACGAGGAAGACCTCCGTTGGGGTCTGCGTATTGGCGCAGATCTCATTGCGCTGAGCTTCGTGCGCGACGCTCGTGACATTGAGCGTGTTCACGAGATCATGCGCGAGGAGGGTAAGTTCCTTCCCACGATCGCAAAGATCGAGAAGCCGCAGGCTGTTGACGCTCTGGAAGAGATCGTCGACGCCTTCGACGGCATCATGGTTGCCCGTGGTGACCTTGGTGTTGAGCTGCCGCTCGAGGCTGTGCCGATCGTTCAGAAGCACGCCGTTGAGCTTGCCCGCCGCATGGCGAAGCCGGTGATCGTTGCCACGCAGATGCTGGAGTCGATGATTTCGAGCCCGGTTCCGACGCGTGCTGAAACCAGCGACGTCGCGAATGCGGTGCTTGATGGCGCCGACGCCGTGATGCTCTCTGGCGAAACGAGCGTCGGCGAATACCCGACGGTCGTTGTGGAAACGATGGCGCGCATCATCGCGTCAACGGAAGACCACGGCCTGGAGCGCATCGCACCCATGACGGCAAAGCCCCGCACGCAGGGCGGCGCAATCACGCTGGCAGCGGCTGAGGTTGCTGACTTCGTGGGCGCAAAGTACCTGTGCGTTTTCACCCAGTCTGGTGACTCGGCCCGGCGCATGTCGCGTCTGCGCTCAAAGATCCCGATGCTCGCGTTCACGCCGCTTGAGGGCATCCGCCGCCGGCTCGCCTTGACGTGGGGCGTGCGCGGAACGCTCGTCGACACGGTCAAGCACACCGACCTGATGTACGTGCAGGTCGACAACTATCTGTTGAAGAACAACCTCGCTGAAGTGGGCGACAAGGTCGTCGTAATCTCTGGTTCCCCTCCCGGAATCATTGGTTCAACGAACGACCTTCGCGTTCACAAGGTGGGAGACGCCATTCACGGCGCTGCGCCCATCTACCAAGAGGTCAAGTAGTTCCGTTTACGGGCCGGTGGCACCTTCGGGTGTCATCGGCCCGGGCGTGTCTGCGGCGTGCTGTTTTGTGTCTGCCGCGTGCCTCACTGGCGTGCGTCGTGGTTCCGCTCTGTCCGTTATGGAGGAACGCACGACAGTAACGACGGCGTGTCGCGGGTTTTCGCCGGCGTGTCACCCGTTGGTTCCTGCATAACGGGCACGGAAGCAGGGGGAGCAGAACCAGGAGTGCAGCAGGGAAGAGCGGATCCAGGGGAGTGGAACCAGGAGGGGCTGGGCAGGCATGAGTTGCTACCAAGCAGAAGGAGGCGCACCTGTGGGTGCGCCTCCTTCAAGATCGGTTATGTACGCAACATCGGACGCGGGGTAGGAACGAACTGCGCTTGACTACGGCGCGCTGAGGCGGATCTCGCTAATGAACAGTGGACGGACGTTCTTGAAAGATTGCCGCCAAGCCCGTCAAATCGTCAGGAGTAAGGATCACGAGTTCAAGATTGTGGCGGTCGGCGAGTATTTTCTTGCGCTCTATCTTTTGTGCATAGTCCGCCATATCGGTCAACCCGGCTGCTTCCACGAAAACTCTCCCGTCCACGAGCCAGTCGGCCCTCATTCCATGCTGGTTCAGCTCCGAGTCATATGGATATGCCGGTTCAACAATGTGATGCAAGGCCTTACTCGAAAAGAAGTCGTCGACTATTCGCTCGAACAGCGAGCGGCAATCGTGGCCGTCCAAGGCTTTTGTGATGAATCCATAAGAGGGACGCCAACCTTTTCCGAGCACTCCAGCTTCCGCCAACCACCCCGACCAGGACTGGGATCTTTTGTCTGGGAGAGCATGTTTCAGCACCAGAAGCTCGATGGGGTCGATATCCCCCTCCACCACCAGCGTTCTGAACATATTTGGCTGCACAATTCGGCGCGCAGTTCTTACTAGGTGTTGGATTGCGGACAGGGCGCCTGCCCGTTGTGTGGGAGTCGTATCCTCGTACTGCCGCACGGGCGACAAGCAACGCGGACAAGCTTCGGTCATGTGCTCGCGGACAGACTTAATGCTTAATTCCGCGGGGCTGTATTTGGTGCCGCAGAGCGGACACGAACACGGCTCAAAACCGACAGTGTCGGGAATTTCACTCCCTACCGTGGCAGCGAGTAACGCAGCTACGGTTACGACACGACCGTTCTCCGCTTCAAACCAATCGGCTATCTCAGAGGTAGTCCTCGCACCATGTCGCGACGGGTTGTACATGCTTTCTGGTATCGAGAATCTATCTCGTGTGGGGCTTCCGACGTGGGTGGGTGGGATCGTCTGCCACCATTCGTTAAAGCTGTCCCGCAGATCCAACGCCGCGATTCGGCCCGCGAAGTAGGGAGAAATTTTGAGCGAACCCGCCCAAACTTCATGCCAGCCATTCGGGAGGCTAATTCCCTGTAGTTCTCGGCCAACAACCCGTAGCTCGTCAATGCTCGGGAACGTATAAAGCGAAGTTTGGTCGGCCTTTTTACGTATTCGCCTCCAACTGTCAGTAGGAAAATCGAGCGTCTCGTTGACTGCATTCACGATGCTCTTTGGAAATCTGTCGGCAAGCTGGGGAAGCATCGCTCGTCGCACGACGGAGTTGCCCCGCGCCGCTATTCGAGACTCCTCGTTGACAGTATCTTGTATCCACCTAGCGTCATCCCAAGTGACGAAGCGCCGTGTTTTCGCGCTTATCGACGGATGTGGTCTCACCGTGGCGACGCTCACGCTGAGACCACACAGATCAAGTAGTCGCACCATGTGCGGTTCAAATTTCTCGGCTGCCATCACGAGAGATTGGGTGGACGGATCATAGGCGCCAAAAGTCACATCTCCCACTGAGGAAACACCCTTGGATCTAAGGTAGATAACAGGTGAACCGCCCGCGCCAGTTTCAAGGAGCAGTCGCAGGATTGGCTCGCCCACCGTTGCCTCCTGCGTGACCGGGGAGAGGGGCGAAAATCCGGCGAGTTGAAGAGCCGCAACAGCTGAGCGGCGCCCCTCTTCGATATCCATGAGCAGCGCATTTGACGCGGTAAGGAATCGACCGATGCTTCGGCCTCCTCGCACAATGGCGACGGAACCCAATTTATGTCGCGTCGCCCTAATCGCCACCGGCTCTGAATCGTGTTCTCCGAGCGGTGACATCAGCGTCGGCAACACAATTGCGGCGGTCAATTCGCGAGATTTGAACGATGCCATACCTTTGCTCCCATCTTGAGCCGCAGGACTCTTAGGCCGAATCTACCTAGGCTGAGGCAAACCCTATTCGAAGAAGCGCGAAGTTTTCTGATCCAGGTCCAGCGGGGGCATGTCTTCACCAATGGTGGTCATGTTTAGTCCGCGCGCGACCCGGTGCCAGGCTGGCGCTCGGAATGATGCTCGCTTACGCGTGCACTACCCCGCACTCCGCTGTTCCAGGTTTAATCGGCCCCACCACCACAATGCTCCCGAAGCGGGAGACTGCTGATGAGGTACTCAATCGCCGGTTGCTCATTTGCACGCCGTCTGCCATCGAGAAACGCCTCGCCATTAGATTCGAAGACCGTGCAACCCAACAAATGGCGCGCGATGCGCAATGCCGACGCTCATGAAATCACGACCAGCGCTAGTTGCGATGAGTGCATTTCAGAGTGGGCTTCCAATGTTGACGAGGCGGTCGATAATTGCTTGGCGGGCCCTTCCGAGCATGGTGGGCTCGGGTGAAGTGTTTGGCAAGTTTCTAAGTGGAGTAGGCGAGCCGGAGTAACGAGTCCCGCAACGCCAATTGGAGAGAAGCGGGACTTCGCGCAAGTAGACAGTCGCTACGATGCGGCATCGGCGCTTGCCAACTTCACGCCGCCACACTGAGCGCTCAGAGCGTGACAGTGCGATGGCACTTGGGGATCTTCCAGGGGCCACCATCAAGGAGATGCTCGACCCGTCCCTACTTCCAACCCCATGTCGGTGTTAGCCAACATGAACTGCGAAAGTCGAGCTCCGCGATCACGAGGTCTTCGAAAGTAATTCACGGCGGATAACGCTCTCGCCACCGGGCAAAGACGACTCGAGAACACGCGTAGGCACCGCGCCGTCACTGGTGCCGTTCCGCATACTCTGCGCACGTTGTCTGCGGCGACCACATCGGATTCGGCGCAACGAATTTCGGCGTGTTGGCTGCGAAGGACAACGCCGAGCTACCAGTAGCCTGAGGGAAGAGAGGGGTCACCATGGAGAAGAGCGCGTTCGAGAATCATGCCTTATGGCGCACCATGAAGGGCGCCGCGGAGCAAATCACAGCGCTTGATGCCCTTGGCGATGCTGAAGTGTCTGCTGGATTGCATGAGGTTCGTCAACTGCTCGCTGTGTCCGAGGCTCAACGGGAGATAGATCAGCTCGCACTTCTGAGCCCATCCTCAATGGATGCGCTGAACAACGCATGGAGTCAGCTCCATCAAGGCGTGGCGCAATACGTCCAGGCACCCGCGAGCTACTTATCGCACCTTGAAACCGTGAAGACTGCGACGGCCGATGCCGTACGGGCGGCATTAATACAGTTCCCCAAGCCCGATGAAGCGGGCGCTAAGAAGGGTGCTGCGACACGCGCCGCTGGAGCTTACACCGAACAGGTTGATGCCGCTCGTCGCCTGCTCATCGAGCAACTGTCGGAACTCCGAGCTGACCACTTGAACGAAGTCGCTGAGCATGTCCGCCGCGGGGCTGAGCTTTCCGCGCAGCTTGAAACTGCCAAAGCGGAAGCTGAGAAGCTCGCGAAGCGGATCAGCGACGATGAAACGCGGCTAGCCACTTCCTTGACAGAGACGAGTGACGCCTTCCTTAAAGCTCAGGCCGACCGCCAAGAACGCTTCCTAAAGTGGCTCGAACAGCAGGAAGAGTCTTTCACTGACCTCGCGAAACCGCATCTAGATGCCATTATTGAGGCGGATGAGACTGCTGTGAGGGCGCTTGAGAAAGTAACGCAGCTCCGCACGAGCGTCGTGGATATGTCTAACCTTGCTTCAGGAGACATACTTGGCGACCAATACAAGAGGTCCGCTCGCTGGGATCGCATCTCCGGATACGTCGGTTACCTCACCGGGATACTCGCGGGTGCGGCTGGAGTTTGGGTCGCCCTATTCGCATTTGGAGATGCGCGTGGCGCACTCGAATGGCCCCAGGTTGTGTTGAAGCTGGGGCTGACTGCGGCGGTCGGCGGTATAGCCGCGGTGGCTTTCCGATTTGGTGGACAGGCGCTCGCTCGGGCAACTTCGTTCAAGAGGCAAGAGCTTGAACTTCGCGCCCTGACGCCATTCCTTCAGGATGTTGCTGGTTCTGACGAAGCGAAGCTCGCATTCGTGAAGATGGCATTCGGTCGTGCCTGGGGGGCAGACCAAAAGGCAGAGAACGTTAGCGAATCTGCCTCGAATGCCGAACTCGTAAAGCTGCTACTGATGGCCATCGAGACTCTCGGCAAGACGAGCAAGGCTTGATCCTGCTTTCCCTCATCCGCAGTGTGAGCGGAGAGATCAATCTCCCATTCAACTGGCATGCCTCGAGCCGAAACTTTGTCGAGGTCGCCGCGCCAAGGTATCTCAACGTACTTTCGGCACCGCTTCTTTGGTGTTTTTGCGTGGCATAGCGCCGCGCTTCGGCCTCCAATCGAGCCGAAAGTGGCTTCATCCCCGGTTCATCCCCACGCGGGCCGCCCTGAAACGAAGTGAAACCCCCTCAAAATGTCCGTTTGAGGGGGTTTCGATTCGTTTGAATGGTGCCGGTGGTGGGATTCGAACCCACACGCCCTTTCGGACAAAGCATTTTGAGTGCTCCGCGTCTGCCATTCCGCCACACCGGCAAGTGCGTGAAACAACTCGACACTATCGCAGTTTTGAGCCTCAGCGCGACGTGAGGAGCGGCCGGGCGCGTCGTGGAGCAGGGGTCTCTTTAGTCAGAAACGTCCTTCGGCTCGTCAATGCCAACGGGATTCGGGGGCACGACTGATATTTCTCCGGAGTCCAGTGATACCTCTCGCCACATGCGTGGTTGGCTGGCTGCGGCACCGTCGGTGGTCGGTGTTACGGGCTCGGGCTCGAGGTTAGGGTCGGGGACCATGATCTACCTTTCCATCGCTTCGCCGCTAGATTACGCCCCTGTCCGTCCAGGAACAGGGGGTTGCATAGTTGACAGCGGAAGGCTAAGGCTTGCTATCTCCACGCGGGGCTGGTTGGCTGTACCTGGGTTACCATTTGGTGGACTCGCACGATTGGCGCGTCGCTAAGGAGCACGTTGGGAAAATTCATCTACGACACTAATGTCAAGATTGATGTCGAAGATCGCGCGCTGGCACACCTTCAGGTTGTCATCGGAGCGAAGTTGCGTCGCAATGAGCCCTTCTTTTTCAGCTGGCGCGATGACGCGAGCGTCGGGGACGGCCGCACGAGCGTCTGGATCAACAGCTCTGCCTCACTGGTGTTCAAGTTTTATGGTAGCCGCCGGCCGCAGCTCAACCCCGCTTGGCTCGATGCACTCTCCGAAACGGCGCACTCCGCGCACGGCCTACATATGGTTCCGGAACCAGCAGAAGGCTCGGTTGTGTGATGGGCGCTTTGTACTATGGTCACCCCGATAGCCCCATCGAGATTGAAGATCGCGCACTCGCGCATTTGAAGGTCGTCATCACGACGAAATTGCGCCGCGGTGAGAGCTTCACCGTTTCTTGGATTCACCCGGAGGATACTGACGGCGGTCGCAGCACCATTTGGCTGCATCCCGCTATTCCGTTACGGTTCATTTTCGATTCACCCGAACCCGCAGAACTCAGCCCGGCCTGGCTTGATGAGCTGGCGCGCTCTGCACATTCCACCGGCGGCATCATGCTGGTTGCTGAGCACTTCGAGGCCGTGGACAACGGCAAAGACTAATCCTCGTCCCCACGCATGGAACCGCAGTAGAGGGCGGTAAGGTGTCCGAGACTACGGGCGAGCGCTGCGCGTTGAATGGTCGCGCCATCGCTTCCGGCAGCCATCGTGTCGAGTTCCGTGTCGACGAATGCGGGCGTTGCCTCTTCGCTGTCATGCAGCATCGCTACGAGGTGAGAAAGCACGTCACTGCTCGGGGTATGCGTGCGGGTCATGGGATTATACAGCCCCTCACTCATGCCGTGTCTAGCGGCGTGCCACAGCTCTGCGTCGAGGATATGGTGACGTTCAGGTGACCCCTCAGGAAGGGTGCGGAGGCCGACATCAACGAGCCCGCGGATGACGAGTGCGATCGACACCGCGCGGGCGGCGGTGAGTTGCGCGTCGCTGATGCGCAACTCGATCGTGGGAAGGTTTTCCGAAACGCGCACGCTCCAGCTTGCGGTGCTGTAGTGCTGCGTGGCACCCACACCGATCAACCTTTCACGCAGCCGATCATGATCGGCCTGGTCTTCGTAGGCAGGAGGGATGCCGTTCGTTGTCCATCTGCGGGCCTGGATCGATCGCCAACTATGAAAGCTAGTGTCTGCACCCTTCCAAAACGGGGAGTTTGCGGATATCGCCAGGAGTGCGGGGAGCCACGGCCGGACGACGCCGAGAGCTCGCACGCGGTCGGCGGGATCATCGATGCCCACGTGCACGTGCATGCCGTTGAGAAGATGTTCGCCCGCCAATCGTCCGACATTTTGCGCGATGAGATGGTATCGAGCGCTCGTAGGTTCGATGCGGGAGCGCCCGGCTACGAAAGGCGTGCCGGACGGAACCACAGTGAGACCTCGATGTTCCGCCCACGCCTGAGCGGCGGTGCGAAATGCGGTGAGCTCATCGAGCGCCTGTGCGGCGCCGTGGCACACACCCGAGGCAAACTCAATTTGGCAGTCCAGAAACTCGGCGGTGACCGTACCGGGCAAATTGCGCGATCGTAAGTCCTCGATGGCATCGTGCGCGACGTTCACGGGAGTCAACGACTCAGCGTCCGCGAACATGAACTCTTCCTCGATCCCAAAAGATCGCGCCATTTGTGTGAACCCTTCTCGAGCACAATGATGTCGCTGTACTATGACCCGACGCCGCGCGTTCGGTCTAACGGGTTGACACGAGCGACGGGTCTGTGCTGGGTAGGTAGTCCCCAGACCCTGCGGTGGTTGTCAAGGGGGTGCCCATTGTTCCGCCTGATTGACACGCTGGTGGTGTGGAAGGGAGAACGATGTTGCCAGACATTCACACCTGGTGGCCGCAGCTGAGCATCGAGGCCAAGCACGCCATCTGGGAGGCACCAAATGACGTCTTGCCTGCGACCGTGGTGGAGGAGATTCGAACCCTCACCGGTTACGTCGTGCGGGATGGTGAGACGCTCAGCGATGATGACCGCCAGTTCATCGAAACCCAGCGCGAACCGGTCGATTGAAAGGGAACACGATGCCGAACCCCCAAATCAAGGATGAAGACGTGTACGAGGCGCTCCGCCGCGAGGGCGCATCGAAAGAGAAGGCTGCCCGCATCGCGAACGCGAGCGCCCGCGATGGACGCGCGGCGGTGGGAAAACGCGGGGGAGAAGCGGAACCATATGAAGAGTGGACCGTACCAGAGCTGAAGAAACGAGCGAAGGAGCTGGGGCTTGCTGGCTACTCGAGATTGCGAAAGCAGGAGCTCATCGCACGGTTACGTCGGCATTAGGTGGGGTTAATCCACGTTTGCTGTGTGGGAAACACCATTTGAACCAGGCCTGTGCCATAGGATTGAGCAGTGACCGATCAGGAACAAACCGAAGCCACCTCAGCGCCCGCACCCCGTCGCGTGGTCGTCGCCGAAGACGAGTCGCTTATTCGCCTCGACATTGTCGAGATTCTCCGAGACAACGGTTTCGACGTTGTCGGTGAGGCAGGCGACGGTGAGACGGCCGTTCAGCTCGCGACCGAGTTGCGCCCTGATCTGGTGATCATGGATGTCAAAATGCCGCAGATGGATGGCATCACCGCAGCCGAGAAGCTGAGCAAGAACCACATTGCACCCGTCGTTCTGCTGACCGCGTTCAGCCAGAAGGAGCTCGTCGAGCGCGCCAGCGAGGCCGGCGCCCTGGCATACGTTGTCAAGCCCTTCACGCCGAACGACCTGTTGCCCGCAATCGAAATTGCCCTCGCCCGCTACGAGCAGATCATTACCCTTGAGGCCGAGGTCGCCGACATGGTCGAGCGTTTCGAGACCCGCAAGCTCGTTGACCGCGCCAAGGGCCTGCTCAACGAAAAGATGGGGCTCAGCGAGCCCGAGGCATTCCGCTGGATTCAGAAGGCCTCGATGGATCGCCGCCTGACGATGCAAGATGTCGCCAAGGCCATCATCGACCAGCTGTCCCCGAAGAAGGACTAGTACCCCGTACGCAAACGAATGGCCACCTCGTGGGGTGGCCATTCGTGTATCTACCGCCTGCTGGTTCCGCTGTTCTGGTTCCGGAACCGGTGCCTGCGGCGCGCGGGCGACTATCGCTGGTCGATGATGGCGTTCGTGATGCGGATCGTTGAACACCGACGGCCCTCGTCATCCGTGACGACGATCTCGTGAACAGCGAGGCTTCGCCCCACATGAATGGGTGTGCAGGTGCCGGTGACGGATCCGCTGCGCACGGAGCGTGTGTGGGTGGCGTTGATGTCGACGCCGACGGCAAGCTTGCCGGGGCCGGCGAGGAGGTTCGCGTGCATCGAACCCAGCGACTCGCCGAGCACGACATATGCGCCCCCGTGAATGAGGCCGACGGGTTGCGTATTGCCTTCCGCTGGCATCGTGGCCACGGCGTGATCCTTATCGAACGCGGTCATTTCGATTCCCATGCGCTCGGCCAGCGCCCCCATTCCGCGCGACTGCACCCATTCGAGGGGATTGTCGTACAGCTCGGCGAGATGTTGGTTGTTCATCGGCATTGAGGTTCCTCCTGCGCTCGTCGGTATCCCTCGTTAGGCTGGAGGGGTGACGGACTCCGAAAAGCCTACCCTTCTTGTTGTCGATGGCCATTCCTTGGCTTTCCGCGCGTTTTACGCGCTCCCGGTCGAGAACTTCACGACCAAAGACAACCAACACACCAACGCGATTTACGGCTTCTTGTCGATGCTCGTCAACCTGATTAAGGCGGAGAAGCCGACGCACATTGCCGTCGCTTTTGACGTTTCCCGTCAGTCGTTCCGTACTCGGGAGTACCCGGAGTACAAGGGCACGCGCAACGAAACGCCGCCAGAGTTCTCTGGCCAGATTCCGCTGCTGCAGGAGACCCTCCGCGCAATGAACATCACGGTGCTGACGAAGGAAGACTTCGAGGCCGACGATATTCTGGCAACGCTTGCGACGCAGGGCGCTGCTGAGGGGTACAACGTGCTCGTTTGCTCGGGCGACCGCGACTCAATTCAGATGGTGAACGACCAGGTCACGCTGCTCTACCCGTCTGTTCAGGGCGTCTCTCAGCTCAAGCGCTACGACCCGGACACCGTCATGGAACGCTACGGCGTGCCCCCACACCAGTACCCCGATATTGCCGCGCTCGTCGGCGAGACGAGCGATAACCTGCCGGGCGTTCCGAAGGTGGGGGAGAAGACCGCCGTCAAGTGGCTCAACCAGTTCGGCACCCTCGACGCCATTTTGGAGCGCGCCGACGAAATCAAGGGTGTCGTCGGTAACAACCTCCGCGAGCACATGGACGATGTGCGTCGCAACCGCAAACTCAACCGTCTACTCACCGACGTCGAGCTTGACGTGAAGCCTGCTGATCTCGCGGTGCAGCCCATCGACGCTCAGGCCGTGCGCGACATGTTCGCCCGGCTCGAATTCCGCACGCTCCTGCCGCGTGTCTTCGAAGCAACCGGCGCCGTCGCCGAAGAGAGCGCACCGGAACCATCGATGCCGGTTCCTGAGGCGCGTCAGGTGGACGCTGCTGGCGCTGCCGATTGGCTCACCAAGAACAACGCAGCACCGGTCGGCGTCACGATCACTGTTGACGGGGGCGCGCCGCAGCGGGTAGGTGTGGCGACGCTTTCCGAGGCGATTGAGTTTGACTGGACCACCGATACCGCCGTGCTCTCGTGGCTCGCTGGCAACGACGACAAGGTTCTGCACGACGCCAAGGCGCAGCTCAAGGCGATTCGGCGTTCCGGAGCCGACCTCGCCGGGCTGTCGTTTGACACGAACCTGGCAGGATGGCTGATTCGCCCGAGCTACCCAGACAAGACGCTCGGCGATCTTGTTGACCGCTATCTCGGCGAAAAGCTCCCCGAAGCCGATCCGACGCAGCTCGTTCCTGAAACTGAAGGCGCAACCCCCGGCCAGCTGAGCTGGTTCACGCTGCGCGTCGCCGACGCCGTTCGCGCCGACATGCCGGAGAACATCCTCAGCGTGCTCGTCGACATCGAACTGCCGACGCTGTCGGCGCTGGCCGACATGGAGCTTGCTGGTGTCGCGGTGTCGCACGAGCTCCTCAGCGGGTTTAGTGCTGAGCTTGCGCAGCGTGCGGAAGGCATCGCACAGGAGGCATACGGAACCATCGGCCGCGAAGTGAACTTGGGCTCGCCCAAGCAGCTTCAGGAGGTACTTTTCGAAGAACTTTCGCTGCCGAAGACACGCAAGACAAAGACGGGATACTCTACCGACGCCGCGGCGCTTGCCGACCTGCAGGAGTCCAGCCCACACCCGTTCCTCGACCTGCTCGGACAGCACCGTGAGGCCACGAAGCTGCGCCAGATCATCGAGTCGCTCGACAGCGCGATTAAGCCAGACAACCGCGTGCACACGACGTACGTGCAGACCGGTAGCCAGACCGGGCGCCTCTCGAGCACCGACCCGAACCTGCAGAACATTCCGGTGCGCACGGCAGAATCACGCCGCATCCGGCAGGCGTTCGAAGTGGGCGAAGGTTATGAAACGCTGCTGACTGCCGACTATTCGCAGATTGAAATGCGCATCATGGCACACCTCTCAGAAGACCCCGGCCTCATCGAAGCGTTCAACTCGGGCGAAGACCTGCACCGCTTCGTTGGCTCCCGTGTGTTCGGTGTTGCCCCGAGCGATGTCACCCCGGCGATGCGCACCAAGGTCAAGGCGATGTCGTACGGTCTGGTGTACGGACTCTCGGCGTTCGGTCTGTCGAAGCAGTTGCGTATCGAACAGTCGGAAGCCAAGCACCTGATGGTCGAGTACTTCAATCGGTTTGGTGCGGTGCGCGACTACCTGCGCGCTTCCGTGCAGCAGGCCAAGATCGACGGTTTTACCGAGACGATCTTTGGTCGCCGCCGGCCGTTCCCCGACCTGTCGAGCCCGAACCGCGTGCTGCGTGAAAACGCTGAGCGTGCGGCGCTCAACTCGCCCATCCAGGGCAGTGCGGCCGACATCATGAAGATCGCGCTGTTCCACATTCACCAAGACCTGCGCGCTGCCGAGCTGCGTTCGCGCGTCCTGCTGCAGATCCACGACGAACTGGTCGTTGAAGTCGCACCGGGCGAATGGGATGCCACCGAGAAGATCGTCCGTGAGCGTATGGGAGATGCCGCCAGCCTGTCGGTTCCGCTCGACGTGCAGGTCGGCCGCGGCCCGAACTGGGACGCCGCCGGCCACTAACACGCACCCCGCACTCGCTGAACGAGTACCCGGGTCGAAACGCGCCGTCGCCATGCGGTTCGTTTCGACCCGGGTACTCCGCGTTAAGCGCTCAGCAGGCGACTACTTTTGCCCTCCGATGGTTCCGCTTTCTCGATAGGCTCAGCATCATGACTGAACAACGCACTCCCACGGAGATCGACCAGATCGCCGACGCGTGGGTCGACACGCTCGCAGAACAGATCCCGACGCTGGGTACCTACCTCGGACGCACCGAATACAACGACCGCTACGGTGACTACAGCCCGGCCGGACACGAGGCACTCATTGCTGAGACGCGCTCAACGCTCGCCAAGCTCAACGCCGCGACACCCGTTGACGCCATCGACGAGGTTACCAAGACCGACCTGTCCGCAACGCTTGAGCTCGACCTAGAGCTCAACGACGCGAAGTGGGCGCTCCGCGACCTCAACGTCATCGCGTCGCCCGCGCAGGAGATCCGCAATGTGCTGGACCTCATGCCGATGCAGACGACGGATGATTGGTCCGTCATCTCGACACGTCTGAGCAACCTCGGTGGCGCCATCGACGGCTACATCGAAACGCTCCGTGAAGGTATTGCACAGGGCTCCGTTCCGGCACGCCGCCAGGTCGCCGAAGTCATCACGCAGGTCGAGCGGTACGCCGCAGACAACGGCTACTTCGTTGAGTTTGCCGGCGAGGCAAAGCCCGTAGACGGTTCGCTGCCGACGACGCTCGCGCGCGAGCTGGCAAACAATGCAGACTCGGCCCGCGCTGCGTACGGCAAGCTGGCTGCGTTCCTTGCCGACGAGCTTGCGCCGGCAGCGTCCGACGTTGACGCTGTGGGCCGCGACCTGTATGCGCTGCACTCGCGCAGCTTCCTTGGTGCGACGATCGACCTCGATGAGACGTACGAGTGGGGCATCGACGAGTTGCGCCGCATGGTCACCGAGCAGACCTCCATTGCCAACGAGATCAAGGCGGGGGCATCCGTTGAGGAGGCCGTCGCTTTCCTCGAGAAGGACGAGTCGCGCAAGCTGCACGGCACCAAGGCGCTGCAGGAATGGATGCAGGCCACCAGCGACAAGGCCATCGCTGACCTCGCTGCCACCCACTTCGACATTGCCGAGCCCATCCGCAAGCTGGAGTGCATGATCGCCCCCACGAAGGAGGGTGGCATCTACTACACCGGTCCGACGGATGACTTCTCCCGCCCGGGTCGCATGTGGTGGTCGGTGCCTGAGGGCGTCGACACGTTCGACACCTGGCGTGAGCTGACGACGGTCTACCACGAGGGCGTTCCCGGTCACCACCTGCAGATCGCGCAGGCAACGTACAACCGTGCCGAGCTGAACTCGTGGCGCCGTGTGCTTGCCGGAACCTCGGGCCACGCTGAGGGGTGGGCACTGTACGCCGAGCGGCTGATGGAAGACCTCGGATACCTCTCCGACCCGGCTGACCGTCTCGGCATGCTCGATGGCCAGCGCATGCGCGCTGCCCGCGTCGTGCTCGACATCGGTGTGCACCTCGGCAAGCCGCGCCTCGATGGCGACGGCATTTGGGACGCGGATTACGCCCTCAACTTCATGCGCAAGAACGTCAACATGAGCGACCAGTTCGTACAGTTTGAAGTCAACCGTTACCTCGGCTGGCCGGGACAGGCGCCCAGCTATAAGGTCGGCCAACGTATTTGGGAAAACGTGCGTGACGCGTATGCCGCCAAGCAGGGCGAGAACTTCTCGATCAAGGAGTTCCACAAGCGTGCGCTTGACCTCGGTGGTGTCGGCCTCGACACCCTGAAGAAGGCACTTCTGGGCTAACAGCTTCGTTAGGCGGTGGTCGGGAGTAGCCTCCCGGCCACCGCTTTTGGTTCCGCTTGCATTCAGGGGAATGAATCTTGCTGGTGGCAGGTTATCCCCAGCAGAGTAAGGAGAACTCATGCCACTGCAGTTTGGTCTCGACACATTCGGTGACGTCACACGCGACGCCAATGGCGAGCTTATTTCCGAAGCGCAAACGATCCGCAACATCGTCGAACAAGCAACCCTTGCCGACGAACTCGGCATCGACTTCTTCGGCGTGGGGGAGCACCACCGCAACGAGTTCGCGGTGTCAGCACCCGAAATGGTGTTGGCGGGTATTGCCACGGCGACTAAGAACATCAAACTCGGCACCGCCGTCAACGTGCTCTCCTCTGACGACCCCGTGCGCGTGTACGAGCGTTTCGCGACGCTCGATGCCCTGTCCAGCGGCCGTGCCGAGATTGTCGTCGGCCGCGGCAGCTTCATCGAGTCCTTCCCACTCTTCGGCTTCTCGCTGAACGACTACGAAGCGCTCTTTGAAGAGAAGCTCGAACTGCTCACCACGATCCTGAACGACAATCCGGGCATTACGTGGAGTGGTCACACGCGTGCCCCGCTGAACAATGTTGAGCTCTTCCCAAAAACCGAAGCCAAGATGCCGGTCTGGGTCGGCGTCGGCGGAAGCCCGGAGTCGGTCGTGCGCACGGCCCGATACGGCCACGGACTGGCGCTCGCCATCATCGGCGGCGGCGCCCACCGGTTCCGCCCCTTTGTCGATCTGTTTCACAAGTCGGTGCAGACCTTCGGGTTTGACCGTCGCCCGATCGCGGTGCATTCGCCGGGCTACATTGCCGCCACAGACGAAGAAGCGTGGAACGAGGCGTACGAGGGTGTGAAGGAGCTCAGTGACCGTATTGGCGCCGAGCGTGGCTGGGCGCCGTACACGCGCGCGCAGTTCCAGCACGAGGTGGGTCCAGACGGCGCACAGTACGTTGGCTCGGTCGAGCGGGTCGCGCAAAAGATTGCCGCGACCGTCAACGCGCTCGAGATCGATCGCTTCGACTTCAAGTTTGCAAACGGAACCACGTCGCACGAGAAGCTGATGTCGTCGATTGAGTTGTATGGCACGCAAGTCATTCCGCGGGTACGCGAGATCCTGGGGGAGTAACAGTTACGTCGCTTTGTTCTCAAGTTGGGCAATAATGCTTTAAGCTGACATCGTGACCGACACTCAGGCAATGCCGCTGGGCCGTAGCGCTCGACTAGACCGACTTCCGTTTACCCGTAAACACGGCAAGATTCTGACTGGGTCGGGGCTCGGGTGGGCGCTGGACGCGATGGATGTTGGGCTGATCAGCTTCATCCTCGCGGCATTGCCCGCCGTGTGGAATGTCACTCCGGCGGAAAAGGGCTGGATCGCCTCGCTCGGATTCGTCGGCATGGCTCTGGGCGCAACGCTCGGAGGCTTGCTTGCCGACAGGTTCGGCCGGCGCTCGATCTTCGCTCTCACGCTGCTGGTTTACGGTATTGCGACCGGAGCGAGCGCCCTCGTTGGGGGAGTGGCGGCGCTTTTGGTGCTCCGCTTCTTCGTCGGGCTTGGACTTGGCGCCGAGCTTCCGGTTGCGTCGACATACGTCAGTGAGTTTGCGCCAGCACGCAACCGTGGCCGCATCATCGTCTGGCTTGAGGCGTTCTGGGCGGTCGGTTGGACTGCATCGGCGCTCATCGGTTACTTCGTTATCCCCAACGTCCCTGAGGGATGGCGTTGGGCATTCGCGATTGGTGCCGTCCCGGCAATTTACGCACTGATCGTGCGGTGGGGGTTGCCAGAGTCCCCACGCTGGTTGGAACGCAAGGGCCGTACCGCAGAGGCGGAGCGAATTGTGCGCGACTTCGAGGCATCGGCAGGCGTCGAGTCTCCGACCGAGGCAGCGGAACCGACGGCAGTCGTCGCGGTGGCTTCGTCACTTCGTGAGCGCTTGGCCGCGCTATTTTCGCCTGAGTTCCGTGTACGCACGACGGCCCTGTGGGTGGTGTGGTTCTGCGTGAACTTCGCGTATTACGGCGCGTTCATTTGGATTCCGTCGATCCTTGTCGCGGCCGGCTTTGACCTCGTGCGGTCGTTTGGCTTCACCCTGATCATTACCCTCGCACAGCTTCCCGGCTACGCGGTCGCAGCCTGGCTCATTGAGGTATGGGGTCGCCGCACCACCCTCTCTGTCTTTCTTGTTGGTTCCGCTGTCTCCGCCATGCTCTTTGGCACAGCGACAACGGTGCCAATGATCATCGCCACCGGCATGGCGCTGAGCTTCTTCAACCTGGGCGCATGGGGTGCGCTGTACGCCGTGAGCCCGGAAATGTACCCCACGTCAATGCGCGCGACCGGCTCAGGGTGGGCCGCAGGTGTCGGCCGAATCGCGTCGATTATTGCGCCGATTCTGGTTCCGGTGATCCTCGCCAACGCGGGTGCCCCAACCCTCTTCGTGATCTTCGCCATCGCATTCGCCATAGCGGCGGTCGCGACGTGGGGGCTGGTTGACCGCTCGGGTGCCGCGCTCGACGAACGCTAGTGAATGTCGGAACCTCGTGGAAAAATGCGTGCATGAGCACACTTGCTGATCGAAATGGTGCCGCACTGCTTGTCATTGACGTGCAGCGCGACGTATTCGCTTCCGCGCACGATCGTGACGGCGTCGTTCAACGCATCGTCGGCCTCGTGGAACGCGCGAGACGCGTAGGAGCGCCCGTCATATGGGTGCAGCACTCAGACGAAGGGCTTACGTACGGATCCGACGGCTGGCGCATTGTCGACGAACTCGAGCCGGCCGCGGGTGAAGCGATCGTCGAGAAAGTCTGGCGGGACTCCTTCGAAGACACCAACCTCGAAGATGTTTTGGCGCAGGCGAAGACATCGGAGATTGTCGTTGTTGGTGGTCAAACTGACTTCTGCGTGCGGTCGACATTGCACGGCGGTATCGTACGCGGCTATGACATGACTCTCGTCGGCGATGCACACACGACCGAAGACCTCCGCGAATGGCTTCCTGAGGTACCCGACCCTGCCGGCGTGATTGCGCACACCAATGCGTATTGGGCAGGCCAGCACGCCCCGGGTCGCACTTCTCGAGTCATCTCCGCGTCTGACGTCACGTTCGACGCGCGTGAGACGCCGGAGAGCGCCGCGGAACCATCGGAATCTCATAGAATTTAGATCATGGCTGAGGTTCGTTACGTCGCGATCGGAGACTCGTTTACCGAGGGCGTGGGTGACGAGCGCGAAGACGGTACGCCGCGGGGCTGGGCGGATCTCACTGCGCAGGGCTGGGCGGCCTCACTGGGCGAACCCGTGCAGTACGCCAACCTCGCGATTCGCGGCAAGCTTGCCTGGCCTGTCGTGGAGCAACAGCTGGAGCCCGCATTGGCTCTGAAACCCACGCATCTCTCGTTCAATGGCGGCGGCAACGACATGTTGCGCCCCAGTACCGATCCTGAGCACATCGCCGACGCCTACTCGCGCGTTATTCGTCGGTGTGACGAGGAGGGCGTGCAACTCATCATCCTGTCTGGCGCTTTCCCCTCGACAGGCCTCCCGATGCCCGGGTTGATCAGCCGACGCGGCAATGAGCTGTCTGATGCGGTGATCGGCCGGTTGACCTACCGGCCCGACATCATCCGCGCCCTGAACTGGCCCGACCGTGAACTCGCCGGCCCCACATATTGGGCTCCCGACCGCCTACACATGAACACGCGCGGTCATCACCGGGTTGCCGCACGCATGCTGAAAGCGCTTGGTCAACAGGTTCCGGACGGCTGGTGGTCTCTCCCGCTGGACGCTGCCACAGCGCCGCTTCCCAACGGCGTCTACTTCCGCGAGCACCTGGTTCCGTGGGTGAAGCGGCGGGTCACGAAAACGAGTTCGGGGGATGGGCGCCAGCCGAAGTATGGCGACTGGGTTACTGTCCAGCCGTAAGCCAGTACTCCTCGCCACCCGGCGTGCGTTGCACAACCCCGTAGTCCACCAGATGGCGACGCAGGAGCACCGGATCATCAGCCAATGCCCGTAAGCGTTCCGTCAGCACTGGTTCGGTGAGTCGATCAGACGGCTGCAGCACGCCATGCGCGAGGTGGCGGAGGAGTTCGACACGGGCGGCATGATCTGAGGGGTAGCGGTCGACTTTTCCCGCTGGCGTCAAGAACCGTTCGACGCCCTCTCGTCGTGGCGTCGCCAACGACTGCAGGGCTGTGCGCACCTGCGCGGGGTCAAACGTCAGCCCGCCCTCGGCGTCAGACAGAATCCCGGTGGCAATGAGCTTCTCCGTGGCTCGCGCACGCCGTGCAGCCGTGAGCGGTTCCGCGTCAGCGATGAGCGTTTCGGCTAGCACCTGTCGCAGGTCATCGTTGATGAGTGCGGCGAGGAGAGGTCGAACAAGATCAGCCATAAGCCCACCCTACAAATGTGTGATGGCCCACGGCGAAATACGCCGTGGGCCATCAACAGGTGAGAGCTTAGTTATAAGCCTTCCAGACCGTCGCCATGAAGATGTTGACGAGTGTCAGCACCATGAGCGACGGAAGTACCCAACCGGCAAGGGTCGGCTTCTTCTTGTTCATGAAGGCGATGACGAAGATGGCAAGCAAGACGACCGTCTTCGCGCCAATCTTCGCGTTGTTAACAAACTCGCCGTTGCCCAGCGCGTATGCCATGCCGACGAGTGCGAGACCGGTGATTAGCATCGTCCATGCGCCGTGCATGATGGCGGGAACGATCTTGGTTTCACCCGTCTTCATGCTCTTCATCTGGACGAGCATGCCGCCCAGAAGGCTTGCGATACCAATGATGTGGAACGCAAGGATGACGTTCTTAAGGATCTCCATGGTTCCATTTTAGCGACAGTGTGTCGGAATGGACTAGTTCTTGAGTCCGTTAAGGATGAAAGTTGTCAGTTGCTGCGCGACTTCGCTGGCAGGAACGCCGTGATTGACGAGAGCCATGCCCGAAGCGATAGCGCCGCGCACGAACATGGGGGAGAGGGGCGTGGTCTCGAACGGGAAGCTGGCCACCAGCTCGGTGATGGGTTTTGCGAGCGCATCGTGCAGAGCGACGATGTCATCACGGCCTTTGGGGGAGAGGGTGACATCTCGAAGCGCGGTTGCGAGATGGTGGCGCCCATCGTTCGTCATCTCGATCGTCTTCTCGATGTACACCCGGAGGCGATCGGGTCCGGCGGTTGCTGCGTCGGTTGCCACGCGCAACTCCGCGTTCCATTGTTCGAACGCGACACGTGCCAGGGCGACGAGAATGTCGTCGCGCGAGGGAAAGTAGTCGTAGAACGTGGATCGCCCGAGACCGGCGGCCGACGTGACCTTGCCTGCCGTGACGCCATCGACACCGTGATCGAGCAGAATCTGTTCGGCGGCCGCCAGGAGCGCCGAGTGCTGGGCATGCCGGTGCTCAGCAACGGTGGACGCAGAGATTTTCGGCATGCGTCCATTATCCCGAAGCGTACGCACGAATGCGGGAGGCTGTGGCCTTAGGAGAAAACACGGGCGTTTCGCGTCAGTTGATGACGAGCAGTGCCCAGCCTTCCCACTGTCGTTCGACAATGCGAGCAGCGGCGGCCGGAACCACGGCGAACGAATCGGCGAGCGATGACTCATCGATGTCGTGCGCATGAAGAGCGTTGCGGCAAGCAACGACGGTGACAGAGGGGTGATCACCCAAGAGAATTTCTGCGGCGACGGCTGTCGCGTGCCCCTCGATGAGACCGTGGACAGCGGAACCAGACACCACGATTTCGATGACGGTTGCGGGGTGCTCGCGCAGCAGGTTGGCGGCCTTCTTAAGAGCGATCAGGGTGAGCTCTTCAGAATCTCCTGCTGCTTGAAAGACGGCGGAACGCGGCTGTGTGCTCATGGTTCCATTGTCCTCCTTCCCTCTCGAAAAGGGGATCGCATTCGGCATCGGAGCAACCTGCGCCGATGGGACGCGGAACCAAGGGAGTGGCGGGCAGTTGCCCGCGGCTACCAGGGGGTGGGGCGTTCGCTGTCGCGGGTAGCGTCGTTCGGAATACGCTCGCGGTGCTGGCCTCCGGCTCGAATACAGAGCCAGCGAAGTTCGCCATCGCTGTCGGGATTCGCACGCCAATTGCGCCAGACATTCTGCCCAACGCGCACAACGGTTCCGGCACGAACATCGATGACATCGTCGTCGACAGCGAACTGCCCGGACCCGGCAAGGAACACGTAGAGCTCTTCGAGCGCCGAGTGCGTATGCCAGTAGCCAGCATCTTCACCGGGCTGGAGGGCGTTCGCCGTCATGCCGATGTACTGGGCGTCGAGTTCATGGTCAACGACGCGGCGGCCATCCCGCGCGCGTGCCGGAACGAATCCGCCGTAGTGCTGGCGCCACTCATCGAGCGCGCCGATATTGATGACCTCATAGTCCGTCTTGGAGTGCATGCGAGCAGGCTATCTGCGCTGCTCACCTCGACACAACCGACGCCTGGCAGGAGGAATGTGTCGCGAGGGAAGGCAAATATCGCGCAGGCTTCCTTCTGCCGCGTCAATTTCCTCCCACTCGATTGCGTATCGCGGAGGAGTGCCCATCCGTGCGCGCAATTCTCGATCTGACATAATGTGCATTATCGGATAAGCTATGATTGCGCGGGGAGGCGGAGCTGAGGTTAGGAATCAAGCCCGATAAACGCGCGGAACGCCTCGGCGCCGGTCACGGTGATCGCGTCACCCCGCACAAAGGCTTCAGGCGTCAGCACGAGCCGGCGACTGATCGCCAATTCGTGACGCCGCTGCACACGAACATCTCCGTCAGGTCGATAACCCACCTTGCGACTGACGGCAAGCGACTTCGCATTGTCGGTAAAAGCCGCAGACGTCACTTCGCTTGCGCCGGCGTAATCAAACATGAATGCACACAGCGCCTGCCGCATCTGCGTTCCGATACCGCGCCCCTGATGTTGGAGAGCCAGCCATGAACCGGTCTCGCCGGTGCGAGTACTGACATAATCACGCGTGGCGATGCCCTGGGTGCCCACCAGCTCACCTTCGTGCTCGACAGCGAAATCGAGGCTCCACGCCGCCTGCGACCAACGCGCACGATTGCTCCAGTGATACTGCGCAAACTCGGTTGGCAATACCTCTCGCGCAGCGTCGGTCCATGGATAAGCAAACGGCATGGAATTGGAATCATGAATTCCACTGAGTGCAAGTTCTGCCAGTTGTGGGATGACGTCGTCGCTGACCGGGCGCAACACCAGCGGCCCTGCCTCGATTCGAAGGCCCAGCGGCGGAAATACGGCGATCACGCTCACCGTTCCATCCTGGCACGACTCCCCCACGGCGCTCATGAGGGTCCCCTTTTGCGCCGGTTTCGCTCTCGTGACCGCACAGCATCATCAAGAATTGACGAAATATTGCGCTCAAGCGCGGTTGCTACCGGCAGGAAATACCTTAAAGCGCTACTTTAAGGTGATCACCCTTGCTCAGGAGGCAAAAATGTCTGAATCTGTCGACAACGCAACCGTCGGCGCCCCCGCAGCCGACTCCCCGCTGCTGAAGAGCCTGAAATGGCTTCTCGGACTCGGTGGAGCGCTTGCAATCATCATTGGCGCCCTGATCTTCCTGTGGCCGACGAAGTCGGCCATCACGTTCACAATGATCCTTGCTGCCTACGCTCTCGTCGGTGGTGTTTTTTATCTCATCCTTGCCATCGTCGCCAAAGGCATGTCGGTCGGTGGCCGCGTAGGCCACGCACTCGCGGGTCTCGTCTTCATCGCCACCGGCATCATCGCATTCATGAACCCGGCGATCGCCGCTCAAACATTTGCCGCGATCGTCGTGATCTTTATCGGTGTGTCGTGGATCTTTGAGGGCGTCGCAGCCCTCACGACGCTGAAGCTTGCACCCAGCAAGGGCTGGGCAATCTTCTTCGCGATCGTGAGCATCCTTGCCGGCATTGGTCTGCTGCTGTCGCCGCTGTTCGCTGGCGCCGTGCTGTGGATGTGGTTCGGCATCTCGCTGTTCGTCATCGGTATCGTGCAGGTCGTTCGCGCCTTCACTATCGGCAAAGACTAACGACGGAGAGTCTCCGGGCGTTTCGCCTCACGGCGCCGCCGCTCGCCATGCGAGTGGGCGCGACTGTGTGAGGCGAAACGCCCTTCGTTATGCGCCCACGTAACGCGCGAGGTGCTCCCCCGTAACCGTCGACCCAGACTCCACAAGCTCACGCGGTGTGCCCTCAAAAACGACGCGCCCACCGTCATGGCCGGCCCCTGGACCCATGTCAATGATCCAGTCGGCGTGAGCCATCACCGCTTGGTGGTGCTCGATCACGATCACCGACTTGCCCGCGTCAACGAGCCGATCCATCAACCCCAGCAACTGCTGGACGTCGGCGAGGTGTAGTCCGGTCGTCGGCTCATCAAGAACGTAGACGCCGCCCTTGTCAGCCATGTGCGTCGCGAGCTTTAGCCGCTGACGTTCGCCGCCTGACAGCGTTGTGAGCGGCTGCCCAATTGTCAAATAGCCCAAGCCCACATCGCTCAGACGTTTCAGAATTGTCGCGGCCGGAGCGAGCTTCCCCTCCCCTGCCGAGAAGAACTCGACGGCTTCCCGTACCGACATCGACAACACATCACTGATGTTCTTGCCTGCGTACATCAGTTCCAACACGCCTGCGGCAAAGCGCTTGCCTTCGCAGGTCTCACAGACGGCAGACACACCGGCGACGACGCCCAGGTCGGAGTAGATGACGCCGGAACCATTGCAGGTCGGGCATGCACCCTCGGAATTCGCGCTGAACAGCGCGGGTTTCACATCATTCGCCTTGGCAAATGCCTTTCGAATCGGATCGAGCAGACCCGTGTAGGTCGCCGGGTTACTCCGGCGTGAGCCTCGGATCGCCCCCTGATCGACCACAATGACATCGCCATGCGCGGGCAACGCACCGTGGATAAGCGAGCTCTTGCCTGACCCTGCGACGCCCGTGACAACCGTCAGCACGCCGAGCGGGATATCGACGTCAACGTTTTTCAGGTTGTGCGTGTTCGCGCCGCGCACGGCAAAGGTCCCGCTCGGTGTGCGCACAGTGGTTTTGAGATGTGCTCGGTCATCGAGGTGCTTGCCGGTGAGTGTGTCGCTCGCTCGAAGACCCGCCAAATCGCCCTGGTAGCAAATCTCGCCGCCTTCGACGCCAGCGCGTGGCCCCAGGTCAACGACGTGGTCCGCGATGGCGATTGCCTCCGGCTTATGCTCCACAACCAGCACGGTATTGCCCTTGTCACGCAGTCGTTGCAGCAGCCCATTCATGTTCTGAATGTCATGCGGATGGAGGCCGATCGTTGGCTCATCGAACACGTATGTAACGTCAGTGAGCGACGAACCCAGGTGACGAATCATCTTCGTGCGCTGTGCCTCTCCCCCAGACAAGGTTCCGCTCGGACGCTCCAACGACAGGTAGCCGAGGCCAATCTCGACAAATGAGTCGAGTGACTCCTGGAGGGCACGAACCAGAGGTGCGATGGAGGGCTCATCAATGGAACGCAACCACACCGCCAAGTCGGAAATCTGCATGCGACAGGCATCCGCGATACTGACGTCACCGATTTTGGAATCACGCGCGTGCGCAGCCAACCGCGTGCCGTCGCACTCCGGGCACGCGGTGTAGGTCACCGCGCGCTCAACAAAGGCGCGAATGTGCGGCTGCATCGCCTCGCGGTCTTTCGTCAGCATCGACTTCTGAATGTTGTTGACGAGGCCCTGGTAGGTCATATTGATGCTTTCAATCTTGACCTTGGTGGGCTCTTTGTACAGGAAGTCCTGGAGCTCTTGCTCGGTGTAGTCCTTGATCGGTTTGTTCGGGTCAACAAACCCAGACGCCGCGTAAATGCGGGTGGCCCAGCCGTCTGCGGTGTAGCCAGGAATGGTGATTGCCCCCTCCAGCAACGACTTGGACTCGTCGTAGAGTTGGGTGAGATCGAGATCAGTGACTGACCCCATTCCCTCGCAGCGAGGACACATACCGCCAACCTGGGAGAAGCTGCGGCGCTCCTTCACCGTCTCGCCGCCCTTCGTGATCGTGACGGCACCCGCACCGGAAACGCTCGGCACGTTAAACGAGTACGCCTGTGGTCCCCCGGCACTCGGCACACCCATGCGCGAAAACAAGATGCGCAACATCGCATTCGCGTCGGTTGCCGTGCCCACCGTGGAACGGGAGTTCGCGCCCATGCGCTCCTGGTCGACGATGATCGCCGTCGTGAGCCCCTCGAGAACGTCGACATCTGGACGAGACATCGACGGCATGAAGCCCTGCACGAACGAACTGTACGTCTCGTTAATCATGCGCTGGGACTCGGCTGCGATGGTTCCGAACACGAGGGACGATTTACCGGAACCGGAAACCCCCGTGAAGACGGTCAGCCGGCGCTTCGGAATGGCGACTGAAACGTTCTTCAGGTTGTTTTCGCGTGCACCCTGCACGCGAATGTAATCGTGGTTGTCAGCGGGGTGCGACATGCGGGCTCCAGAGGCTTTGTGGGCTGTTCAGCCTATAAGTATGCACCGACACGGCACCTGCGGCCACGAAAAAGGTGGGTGGCGTCAGCCGAAGCCCACGCCACCCACCTCTGCTTTGCTACTTCGTAACCGGAAGCACGCGGTCCCACCATTCCAGAACGGCAGCGAACCGCTCCAGACGGTGGCGCGGCTGGCCGGAGCGGGTGAGCTCGTGGTTTTCACCAGGGAAGATCAGCATTTCGGCTTCAACACCGTTGTGCTTCAGCTTCGAGTAATACCGTGTCGCCTGCTCAAGCGGGCAACGGAAGTCCAGCTCGGAGTGAATGACCAGCGTGGGGGTCTTCACGTTGTCGACGTGCGCGTAGGGGCTCTGCGCAGCGATCTGCTCAGCGGTACCACCCACGTACTCGATGCCAAAGAACGATCCGATGTCACTGGTTCCGACGAACGACTCGGGCTCGAGGAATCCGCGCTCCACAATGGCTCCCGCAAAACGGTGATCCTGCGTGGTCACCCATGCGGTGAGGTAGCCGCCGTATGAACCGCCCATCACACCGACACGCTCGCCGTCAAGGCGCGCATCGCTTGCAACCGCGCCCTCAAGGAAGTCAATGACGTCGTTGAAGTCGACGGTACCCATGGCCTGGCGAATCGAACGCCCGTGTGCGGTGCCGTAGCCGGCGGAACCACGCGGGTTGCAGAAAGCAACGGCGTAGCCAGCGTCGACAAGCGTCTGTACCTCATCAAACACGTGCACACCGTAGCTCGCGTACGGACCGCCGTGGATCATCAGAATCACCGGGTGCTGGCCGTCACCCTCGGGGGCGGCGAGCCAGCCGTGAATCGGGTAACCGTCGCGGCCGGTGATCGTCAGTTCCTTCGGCGTGACGATACCGCTGGCGCGGAGCCCCGCACCGAAATTCGTCGCGGTACGTGTTCCCTCAGCGTCCGAGACGAGCAGTTCGCCGAACGAGTCGGGCGACGTCGCAGTCGCCACGATGCGCAGGCCGGCAGCCGTATCGGCAGCAGCAAGACCACCGAGCTCGACGTCGCCATCGATCACGGTGGAGACATCGCCCGCGCGAGTCACGCGAAGAGCGTGCACACGACCGCGCGTGCGGTTAAGGACGAGGAAGTCGTCGCCGACAACAACAATGTGGCTGCCAACCTCACCGAGGTCGATTGTGGCGGTATCCGTCAGCGCGCGCGGAGTCGCGCCGTCGAGAACCCACAGGCCCATTCCGGGCGCCACGAAGTCGGTGCGGGACTCCCCTACCGAATACGCCAGCAGTGCAATGGTTCCGTCTTCCGCCACAGCGATGTCGCCAACGGAAAGCAGCGCCTCGGGCGCAACCACAACGCGCTCAGCGCCGTCAGCCACGGTCACGGCAACAACCGTGGTGGTCAAGTCGATCGTCGTCGGCTGCACATCGGCGACCGTGGTCAGCACCTCGCTGCCATCGGGAGTGAAGGCAATACCCGCGTACGTCTTACCTTCGCCCGTCGTGATCTGACGCGGTTCCGCCGGGATAACCTGCGGCTTCGGCTTCTCCGCACCATCAGCGATGACCGCCGGAGCGGGAGCATAGAACGGCTCGGCCGAAAGATCGGGGGCCGGAACCACGAACAGGTGGCTGGGACGGTCAACGGTGTATCCGAGGCCGTTGGCGTGCCAGCGGAACCCGGTGACCTTCCGCGGAGCCTCCGCAGCCTCGCCGAGCCCGTCAACGGTTCCGTACCGGCCGTTCTCCGCAACCCGAGCAGCAAACACGAAGGATGCACCGTCGGGTGCCCACTCGAATCCGCTCACACCGCCGTGAACGTCGGTGACCTGAATCGCCTCACCACCGTTCGCGTCAACCACGAACAGCTGGGCGCCCTTCTTCTCGACACCGCGGAGGAACGCAATCTGGGTGCCGTCGGGCGACAGCGCAGGAGCAGCATCCGCCACGCCACGAGTAATACGCCGCGGGGCACCAACGAAGTCAGTGCGCCAGAGCTGACCGACGCTACGGTTCGCGACCTCGTCAGGCCGGGAGGTGGCGAAGACCGCGAAGGAACCATCGGGTGCGATGGTGGGACGCGAGACGGAAATGAGCTGAGTAATGTCCTGAGGCTTCATCTGACTTAGTTGCTTTCAAATGCGGAGACATCGCCGACGAGGCGGGTGTTGTCTGCGGGGAGCGGATCGACGGCGGCCTGAGCGACCTCGGCGGCAAATTCAGACACGTTGTAGAGCTTGCCTGCAGATTCGCGGCGCTCGGAGATTGCTCCCGGATTCGCGCGCTCGAGGAGCGTCGCGGTAATCGTTCCTTCGATCATGTCGCCCGAGACGACAACGAACTCAATGCCATCTTCAGCGAGCGATGGGATGAGCTCGCGCAGTGCGTCTTCACCCGCACGCTTTGACAGCGCGACAGGCTCGTACTCCGGCATCGTCGGCGTGGTGCGAATGTAGTGTGCTTGGTGGCTCGTGACGAACACGACGCGCGAACCTGGCGTCATGATCTCGCGTGCGGCATTGAGCATGTTGAGCTGGGCATCGCGGTTGAGCGTGAGCGCATAGTCCGCCGCCATTCCCGACTCCATGCCACCCGAGGCGTTCAAGACAAGGATGTCGAGCTTTCCGTACGCTTCACGAACAGCGTCGATCATGGTTTTGACCGAGTCCGGGTCGGTGAGGTCTGCGCCTACCGTGATGGCCTGCACGCCCAAATCACGCAGCTGCGTTGCGAGCTTCTCAGCACGCGGAGCCTTGTTGCGGAAGTTAATGACGACATCGGCGCCAGCTTCGGCGAAGTAACGCACCGTATCGGCACCGATACCGCGCGAAGAACCGGTGACGAGGGCCACCTTTCCGTTCAAAGAACCGGGGGGAAGCAGCGTTGTCACAGAGACTCCTTTGGTTACAGGCGCAAAAATGCGCTTTCTGAGACTATCAACGCTGTGCGTCTCCCCCACGTTGGGCGTCAACAAGAAGTGACCCGATGCCTCGTGGTAAGTTCACTGCCAAGGGGAGGTTTCTATGGAAATCATCGAATTCTTGACCGACTGGGCCTGGGTCGTCTGGCTTGTGCTCATCGCGCTTTTTATCGTGATTGAGATGTTCACGCTCGAATTCACCTGCCTCATGTTGGCGTTGGGCAGCGCCGCGGGCCTCGTGGTTTCACTCACCGGCGCCGAATTTTGGCTGCAGGTTGTCGTTGCCGCCGTCATCGGCGTGCTACTGATTCTGTTCTTGCGGCCACCGCTATTGGCTCGGCTCTCAAAGAATGCTGACCCAGCCAAGAGCAACGTCGACGCCCTGATTGGCATGCACGGCATGGTGATCGAGACGGTCACCACAACGTCTGGACAGGTCAAGTTGCAAAATGGCGACACCTGGACAGCCCGCACCGGCTACCAATTGCTCTCGCCGCAAACCCCTGTTGTTGTTTCTGCCATCAACGGTGCTGTCGCCGTTGTGGTTCCGGTTAACGCAACCGCTTCGCAGTAACCTCCCGCTGGTTCGCGCCGTCGTTCGCAGTCACGGCCACCACTACAGAGAAAGGAATCACCCGCGATATGGATAGCGATAACATCGTTCCCACTGTGATCGGGTGGATTATTGCCATCACCTTCGTGATCATCGCGATCACGATTTTGGCGAGGTCTATTCGCATCATTCCGCAGGCCGCATCTGGCGTTGTTGAACGACTCGGCAAGTACCACAAAACCCTGATGCCGGGTCTGAACGTTCTGGTTCCGTTTATCGATCGCCTGCGCCCCCTGATCGACATGCGCGAGCAGGTCGTTTCATTCCCGCCGCAGCCGGTCATCACGGAAGACAACCTGGTCGTTTCGATCGACACCGTTGTCTACTTCCAGGTCACCGATGCGCGTGCCGCGACGTATGAGATCGCGAACTACCTTGGCGCCGTTGAGCAGCTCACCACGACGACTCTTCGTAACGTCGTCGGTGGATTGAACCTGGAAGAGGCGCTCACCAGCCGCGACGAAATCAATGGCCAGCTTCGCTTGGTGCTTGATGAAGCGACCGGCAAGTGGGGTATCCGCGTGTCGCGTGTCGAGCTGAAGGCGATTGACCCGCCCCTCTCCATCCAAGACTCGATGGAGAAGCAGATGCGCGCCGAGCGTGATCGCCGTGCCGCCATTCTGACGGCTGAAGGAACCAAGCAGTCCGCAATTCTGGAGGCTGAAGGTGCTCGTCAGGCGGAGATTCTCCGCGCCGAGGGTGACAAGCAGGCAGCGGTTCTGCGTGCGCACGGTGAAGCAGAAGCGATCACGACTGTCTTCGGCGCCATTCACGCCGGTCAGCCCGATGACAAGCTTCTCGCCTACCAGTACCTGCAGATGCTGCCGAAGATCTCGGAGGGACAATCCAACAAGCTGTGGATCATCCCGAGCGAGCTCACCGAGGCGCTCAAGGGTATCGGCGGAGCGTTTACGCCCAAGAGCGGTGGCGCGTCGCCATTCCCCGGAGCGCCAGGCGCCGGTGGTGGGCCTGCAGCAGCCTATGCTCAGCAGCCCGCGGCCGCTCCCCAACAGCCCGTTGTCACTCCGTCGGAACCGGTGGTTGCTGCGGAGCAGGCAAAGACGGAGGCGGACGCCGTCGTTGATAGCGTTCTCGACGGCGAGCCGTCAGTGCGGGATCTGATTGCCGAAGCGCAAGCGAACGACGTGCGTTCAGGTGCAGTTCCTGCTGAGGTCTACGAAGAAGAGCTTGGCATCAACCCGACGCTCCCACCTGTACCCCCGCTGCCTCCGCAGAATCCGGGTGCGTAGCATCATTCATCCGTATCTCGCGGGTGTTGTTCCGCAGCTCCTCGCTCACCGTGGCCTCGTCGATTCCGACGGGGCCACGGTGAGCGTTGTAGAGAACTCATTCGCCGCTGTCGCCGCAGCTCATGCTGCGGGCGCTCGCTACATTGAGTCTGACTGTCATCTGACGGCTGACGGTGTCGTGGTTTTGTTCCACGATTCTTCGCTCCTGCGCGTTACGGGGGACGCGCGTCTCGTCGCCGATGTGACCGAGCGTGAACTGGCCGACCTGATGACGGATCGTGGCGGACTCATCACGCTGCAGCAGGCGCTGGAGTCTTTTCCGCAGACCCGTTTCAACATCGATATCAAGGCGCACGCTGCTGCGGCCCCGGCGGCAGACATCATCGCCCGCCACGCTGACCGGGTGCTGGTGACGAGCTTTAGCGACCGGGCCCGTTCCGCCGCTGCCGCTCGCCTCGCAGAACTGGGCGCACGCCCTGCGTACTCCCCCGGCCAATCATCCATGGCCAAGATTCTCGTTGCTGTCGCCCTCGGAATTCGCCCGTGGCAGAAGCGCTTGTTTGCCGGATTCGACGCCCTGCAAATACCTGAATCATTCGGAAAGATTCGCGTGCTCACGCGTCGCCTATTGGCTGCCGCACACCGCAACGGAACGGTTGTGCATGTCTGGACAATAAACGATCCGGCAGACATGCGACGGTTACTCGATTTCGGTGTCGACGGGCTCGTCACCGACCGTATTGATGTTGCTTTAGCGCTCTGACATCATCTGTTCAACGCCTATGCCCTGTGCGTTGCCTGGGAAAGAGTACGATTCCCTCCCTGTTTGGATGATCTGCACAGGCGGAGACGTTAGAACTAGGGACTGACGAGAGGACTCACCCATGGCAGAACGCAGCCTGCGTGGTATCCGACTCGGCGCTCAGAGCTTACAAAGCGAAGAGGGCGTCGTGCTCATGGACCGAACGAATCACACGTACACGTGTACTCAGTGTGAGCGCGAAACAACGCTCACGTTTGCGGCTGATGCAGAGCCGCCAGCAACGTGGGAATGCCGCACGTGCGGCGCCGAAGCATTGCTCGTCGTTGATGGCCAAGCCGTCACCGTCGACCACAGCGAAGACAAGGTTGCACGTACCCACTGGGACATGCTGCTGGAACGTCGCACGCGTGAAGAACTAGAAGAGATTTTGGCTGAGCGACTCGCATACTTGCGCGAGCGCCGTGGAGAAGCGCCGGCACGAGTCGGCGCGTAACTCCTGACGAAAAGAGGGGTGTCACCACACGGTGACACCCCTCTTTTCGTGGTCTCAGTTACCCGGCATGCCGCTCACTGCACCGCTGTCGTACGACGGCGTCGATGGCGGGCGGCGACGCCCACCACGACCAGTGCCCCCACGCTGCCCCACAGCAACACGAACTGAATCGACGAGCCCAGGATCACGGCCGGAGTGAGGCCAGTGCGCAATTCCACCTCGGTCAGCATGTGCCCAGGCTCGGCTTCCGGTAGTTGGTCGATCGTCCTGCCGTCTGGCGCCATCACCTGACTCGTGCCGACAGTTGAAATGTTCACCACAGAGCGTCCGGTTTCAATGGCACGCATGCGCGCAAACGCCAACTGCTGCAGGTTTTCGTCGGTCTCACGAAAGTCAGCATTGTTGGTCTGGAACATATAGACCTCGGCGCCGTCAGCAGCGCCCTCCCAGATCACCGCGTCGTAAATAACGTCGAAGCAGATTGCAAGGCCAACGGCGATACCATCAACGTCGAAAACGGGACTATTGGTTCCAGGGGCGTACTCGCGTTGAATGAGGCCGATGAGATCCGGCACGATCATTTCGTAGAACCATCGATCGGGCACATACTCTCCGAACGGCACCGGGTTGCGTTTGTCGTAGTACGCGACCGCGCCATCCCCCGCCTGCCACAGCATGGAGGTGTTGAAGTACTGCTCGCCACGCTCGGTGACAGCGTTCATCAGAATGGGTGCGTCTGCATCAATTGCCAGCCGATCCAGAATCCGGGCCACCGTCGGCTGCTGCAGCGGATCCCAGTCGACGCCGCCTTCCGGCCACAACAGCACATCGATGTCTTCGCCGAGGAGTGGCTCTGTCGCATCAAGCTGGGCCTGCATGACACTGTGCTCTGAGCGGTCATCAAAATACCCGGCAGGGCCATTACCCTGCACCGATCCCACCGTCATGGTTCCATTGGGCGTCGTCGGGAACGCAGGCAGCACCAGGAACAGCACCATCATCGTCGCGATAGGGGCGCCAAACATTCCCCAGCCCACGCGCGTACGCGTCGGTGCCGTATGCCAGCGAGCGCGAATAAAGCGGAACCATTCGACGACGAGTGCGGTGAAAGTCACCAGCAAAAAGCTCAAGCCGGTGATGCCCACCCACGATGTGAGGTGTGCGAGCGGGCTTTCCGATTGGCTGATGCCCATCCGCCCCCAGGGAAAGCCACTGTACGGCCAGGAGCCCATGAAGAGTTCGCGCGCGCTCCAGATCCCACCCACGAGGACTGCAGTCGCTACGTGCGTCACCACGGGCCGCGTGGAGAGCTTCGGCACCCACCGGTAGGCGAGCACAATCAGAATGGAGCCGAGGCCCCAGAAGATGCCTTCAATTCCGGCGAGAGCAAGCCACGGGATCACCCCGAGGTAGCGCGTCGCCCACAGAATGTGGATCAGGTAAAACGAAAGTCCGAAGAGCAGCCCGATCAGCAGCCCACCGCCGATCGAACGCCCAATCAGCGTGATCAGCGCGATGGCAATGCCGACGAAAGCGAGCGGCCAGATGCCCACGGACGGAAACGCGAGGTCGAGGGCCGCTCCACCAATCACGGCGAGAAACGCCGCAACCCCGAGCGGGACGAACGCCTTGTCTGGCGCTGGATCGACGACGCTCACGTCACACTCCTGAATAGACGACGATGCCGCGGCGTACGAGATCGAGTGCCCGCCGAGCAGTGGTTCCGATATCACCGTCTGCCACGATGCTGAGCTGGTCAAGCAGGTCGATGGTCTGCTTGGTCCAGCGCACAAAGTCGCCAGCGGCCATGTCAGCCTGCGTCAAAACGCGGTCAAGGTTCGCGCCGCGGGCCCACGAGTGCATGGCAGCCGACAGTCCAGGGGCGAGCGGTTCGGTTCCCGGCAGGTCAAAGTCGTGTTCCACGTCATCGAGTCGTGCCCAGAGCATGGCGGTTTCATCAAGCGCGATCCGGAACGCGCCCTTGGGCAGGTCACGCATTCCGGTACCGTTTTCGTCGCGACGCGGTTCATACACGAGAGCACAAGCCAGCGCAGCAAGCGAAGCGGCGTCCAGGTTCTTCCAAATGCCGGTGCGAAGAGATTCGGCGACCAACAGGTCGCGGTCGCCATAGATGCGCCGCATTGTGCGCCCGGACGGCGTCAGAGTCGCAGATCCGTTGGGGGCGACGTCGACGTAGCCCAGCTCATCCAGTACGTCGACAACACGGTCAAAGATGCGGGCGACGGTTCCGGTGCGACGGTCAATTTGCGAGCGCCACTGAGAGACCTGGCGCTCGAGCTTCCAGTACCGTTCCGCCCAGCGCGCATGCTTTTCGCGATCGGGGCACGAATGGCACGCGTGTTTCTGCATCCGCGCACGCAGGCTGTTGATGTCATTGCGGCGCTTCTCGGCGCGTTCCTGCGAGCCGTAAAGCTCGCCCCTGCCCCGTCTTTCCGCCTCGGTCAGCTCGCGGCGCAACCGAGAGTAGTCAAGGAAATCCCCGCGATCACATGCCAGAGAGTCGCGGTATCCGCGCAATGACTCGTCGGCATCACGCACCTTAACGGCCAGCCCGACGACCGCACGGTCGGCTTGGAACTGCGCAAACGACGATTCCAGAATCTCGCGCGCACGGGAGCGACCGAACTGATCGATGAGGTTCACGGCCATGTTGTATGTCGGCCGGAACGACGAGTTCATCGGATACGTGCGCCGCGATGCCAGCGCCGCAACCGCCTCAACATCCATGCCCTCGTTCCAGACCACAACGGAGTGGCCCTCGACATCAATACCGCGGCGACCGGCACGACCCGTCAGCTGGGTGTACTCCCCCGACGTGATCGGTACACGGGCCTCACCATTGAACTTTTCGAGTTTTTCGAGCACGACGGTACGAGCGGGCATATTGATACCGAGCGCCAATGTCTCGGTGGCGAATACCACCTTGACAAGCTTGCGCTGAAACAGCTCTTCGACGATCTCCTTGAATGCGGGCAACATTCCGGCGTGGTGAGCCGCGATGCCCCGCTCCAGGTTCTCGCGCCACGTCCAGTAGCCGAGGACCGAAAGGTCTTCGTCGGGGAGCATGTATATGCGCTCTTCGACGTGACGGCGAATTTCGCGACGTTCGTCGGCGCTCGTTAACGAAATTCCATCGCGTGCGACCTGCTGAACGGCCTGTTCGCACCCGACCCGGGAAAAGATGAAGAAGATCGCAGGCAAAAGATTGTCGCGACGCAGAGTCTCAATGGCTTCGGCTCGATCGAGACGGCTGCCTCGGCCCGCCATGGATGGCTTCTGGTACTTGGGCTTCTGCTTGTCGCGACCGCGGGCATGCGCGGTACGGGAGTTGTTTTCCCAGGCCACACCCTTGAAAGTACGGAGGCGGGCAAGCTCGCGATTCACCTGCTGGGTAGCGATGCCTGACCGCTGGTCAAAGAGCGGTAACAGGTCGCCGCGGGCCAACACGTGCTGTTCCAAGGGAACCGGACGAATTTCAGAAACGATCACTTCGGTTCCGCCGCGCACCGCAGCCAACCAGTCACCAAACTCCTCGGCGTTTGACACGGTGGCAGACAGGGCGACAACGCGAACCTCTTCGGGGAGGTGGATGATGACCTCTTCCCACACCGCGCCGCGGAACCGGTCGGCAAGGTAGTGAACCTCATCCATCACGACAAAACGAAGACCGCGCAGCGCCGCGGAATCGGCGTAGAGCATGTTGCGCAAAACTTCGGTTGTCATCACCACAACACGCGCATGCGGATTGATATTTGTATCGCCAGTGAGCAGCCCCACTTCGCCCGCGCCATACACGTCGACAAGTTCACGGAACTTCTGATTGGACAGCGCCTTCATGGGCGTCGTATAGAAGGCCTTGTCAGTACCGGTGCGCATCGCGAGATAGATCGCGAACTCACCAACGACGGTTTTACCCGCCCCCGTGGGTGCCGCGACCAACACTCCGTGGCCCTCTTCCAACGAGTGACACGCTTGCACCTGAAACTCGTCCATCTCAAACGACAAACGAGCCGCAAACTCCTGCGTCAGCGGATGTGCCGCGCGTGATTGCGCGGCCGCGTACTGCTCGGCTGCACTCACGCCATCACCGAGGGCGTAAACAGATCGCCTTCACGCTTACGTCGACGACGGTCAAAGAGCAGCGCAACGCAGGCGGCGAGCAGGTAGAGCACCACAAGAATGGCCGCCAACAGAAGCATGGATACAACGTCGGAACCCGGGGTTGCGACGGCCGCGAAAACGGAGGCGATCAGCACAGCGATTCTCCAGCCCTTCAGAATGTCTTTGCCCGTGATGACACCGGCAAGATTGAGGATCACGAGAAACAGCGGAAGCACATAGGCGACGCCCACGGTGAGGAGGAGTTTAAAAACAAAATCCCAGTAGTAGCTTGCCTCGAAGAACTGATTGTATGAGGCGCCATCGGGCACAAACGATGCCATCACTTCGATGATGTGCGGAAGAACAAACCAGCCCGTAGCAACACCGCCGAAAAATAGCGGCACAGCGACACCCATGAAGCTGAGCGTGTAAACCTTTTCCTTTTTGGTCATCGCGGGCATGATGTAGGCCCACAACTGCCAGATCCAGATCGGGCCAGACAGAATAAGGCCAATCGACGCCGCAATGCGCAGCTTCATGTCAAACGCCATGGTGATGCGAGTAAACGTCAGCGCGGCTTCGCCGTGCCCATTCGCCGCGATCACATCGATCGGGTTGTCGAGCTGATCAATGACCCAGTCAGCGATGAAGAAGGCCGCGACCATACACACGATGAATGCGATGGCCGCAATCATGAAGCGGCGGCGCAACTCCACCAGGTGTTGCGCCAGCGACATACGTTTGTCGCGCTTCGGGTCGCCCTCCAGAGCCGACTCGGGGGTTTCTGTCGTCACGCTGTTTACGGGCGCGAGCCGTCAGAAAGATTCGTGTCGGGCGTCTGCGGCTGGGCAGGAGCGACGCCAGCCTGCGGCGCAGCTTCGGACGCCACAGCGTTCGCGGCAGCATCAGCGGCGTCTTCCTGCTTCATTGCCTTCATCTCGCCCTTGAATGCGCGGGCAGACTGGCCGAGGCTCTTGGCCAGAGCCGGAAGCTTCGCAGCGCCGAACAACAGCAGAACGATCAGCAGAAGGATCAACAGGTGTGCTGGCTGAAATGCGTTGCCCATGAGCGCTCCAATGGTCGGGGGTGCGAATGCGGCTTCAGTCTACCCCGCAGGGTGTGGGCGAACCTTGGTGTCGCCTATACGTTTCGCTAACGTGCGTCTGGATCAGCGGGAATTAGTTCGCTTCTGTGTCGTACTGCGCAAGTGCGCGGTGCGCCCAGTCAATCGTTGCGGCGCGAGCTGACTCCGGTTCCAGCACTTCGATGGTTCCGCTGCGCAGTGTCGCCAAACGCTTCAGCGTCAGCGGGTCCCCCACGCTGAACCGCGCAATCGAGAACTCATGATCGGTCGTTAACTGCGCACCGCGCAGGTAGTCGCCAACCAGAGCGCCCAGCTGTGACGGATACCGAATAGCGGCGGCCGTTCCCTCTGCGACTTCGGTATATGCGGGCGGTTCGTCCCCCACGGTGTGCGATATCTCAATGTCGGTAACCGCGAGGTCTGATACACGATCGAGGTGGAACGTTCGCATGGCGCGGCGGAGATGACACCAGCCCTCCAGATACCACTCGCCACTCGTAATATGCACGCGCACCGGATCGACGGTACGCGTTGTGGGTTGAGCGTCGGGCGCGCGATACGTGAACGAGACTGCCTTACGCTGTCGCAAAGCGTCGGCGACAACCGTGCGTACGGCATCCGCCTGTGGCGGCGCCACGATGACGTTGACCGGGTCAGTTGATGAGCCCGCAGTGAGCTTCGCGATGAGACCATCGACAAGTTCCGGGCTGACGCCTGCGATCGCCCTGGTGAGTTGCAGACCAGACAGGAGCGCCGCCGCCTCACGCGCGGAGAGCTTCGGTGCACGTTCGAGCGCCACCGTATTGGTGAGCTCGATCATGTCGGCTTCGTCAAGCAAATCCCAGTTGATATTGAACAGGTCAGGATCAAGCTGGTAGTAGCCACTGTCGCCTGGCAGCCCCATCACGGTGAGTTTCTCCGCCATGGCGCGCATGTCGTCGACGGATACCCCGAAGTCGTGTGCCGCGTCGGCCACGCTCACTTGACCGCGCTCTGCGAGGTACGGAACCAGGGTGAGATAAATGCGCACGCGGTCGGGTGCCATCATGGGCTTGGGTCGATCAGCCACGGGTGACCTCCTGGTGGCGAGCAAGCGCCGCTTGCAACCGCGCAATCACCTGATTGCGAAGTTCATCGGGCGAAATCACGCGCACTTCAGGCCCGTATGACGCGAGTTCGTCAGCGAAAATATGCAGGTCCAGAAACGAGACGTCGATGCCCTGGGGTGCCTGCTGAGCGCGGCGCGCCAGACGGAGTGCGGCCTCTGACCCCGGATGAACTTCGAGATGTGCGATGTTGCGGGCAGCGACGGCGGCCAGCCCAGCCAGCGCCCGCTCCCCCGCGCCCACCTTGAGCGTCGGGTCAAACGAAAGTCGAGTGGTCTTCACGTCGTCGCAAATACGGCTGAGAAGGAATGTACGTTCAGCGTCGCGGTCAGTATCAAAACCGAACAGGTGCCAGCGGTTTTCCTGCTCCACAAGCGCGAGAGGTTGCACGCGGCGCAACAACGCACGCTTCTCCCCCGGCTTGATATAGGTAAAGGTGACGGCTCGATTCGCCTCAATAGCGTTCTTCAGCGGAACGAACGAGTTCGTAGTGAGGCCCAATTCCGGCGCGAAGCCGATGATCGGCTCATCAACGTCGATACCGAGCGAACGGATTTTACGGATGCCCGCATGCGAGTCGTCCGACATCGATCCCTCACGCCAGACGGTGCCAGCCAATGTCAGCAGAGCGACCTCCTCCTGAGTGAAGGAGAGATCGTCAGGCAAGGTATATTCCGATTTTGGAATCCGATACCGTGCTTCGCGGAGGTCGTTGGGATCAGCATGGTCGCCCAGCGTCTCGACCGGAATCCCGAGTCCGCGGAGGTCGTCCTTGTCGCGCTCGAACATCTTCTCGAGAGCGTCAGCCCCGGTTCCGCTCTCCGCACGTTGACGGTAGCCGGAAACCGATTCCAGAATCTGTGCCTTCGTCAACCCGCGATCGGTCGCCATGAGTGCGACGACGAGGTTTGTCAGTCGCTCTTCGGGGGGAATTTTCGCTGCCACACGCTCATCCTAGAGGCGCATGTAGTCCTCCAGGATGAGCGACAGACCCGCTACTGGGCGATCGCGAGAATGTCGACGACGTAAACGAGAGCGTCGTCGGCAGGAATACTGGAACCTTGGAGGGCTTCTGCGGGAATGGAGCCTGCGGGCAGAACGACCATCACCTGCGAACCAACCGTGGCGCCTTCAAGCGCCTGAGCCACATCTGCGGGGAAGCCCTGCGACACCGCAACCGGCCCTGGCTGCGCCTGAGCCCAGGTATTGATGAAGGGTTCATGACCGCGCCACGCCACAGCCAATACCTGGACGTAGACCGGAGCATCGGCGGTGATCGCCTCGCCATCGCCCTTGAGCAACGTCTGGGTACGGACATCGGTCGGCGCATCCCCTGACGGAATGACCAAGCCAGGGCGACCTGTCGTGTCGCGGATCACCGCTGGTAGTCCACGATCCGCGTTGAAGACGTCAGCGCCGGCGGCTGCCTGCGGAACGACCTGTCCGACGTCGACGACAAGAACGACGCCCTGATTTTCTTCCAGCTTGTAGATTTCGCTCCAGGCAGGGGCGAGATCGCTCGTGGGCAGGGTGATGAGCACACGAGAGCCGCCGGGAACGCAGAGGAGCTCTTCGGCAAGCCCAGGCAAGTCCTGTGCCCACTGATCCACCTGCCCCATTTGCCCCGAGGTTGATCCCAGCGCGCCGAGAATCTCGCCACTTGTGCTTGGCGCTGCCCACACCGTGGTGTGGGCGAGCTGCGAGGTGCTTGTGATCAGCGCACCGTCACCGGCGTTCACAATCTTTCGTTCATTACGTGGAACCTGGAGCGGGTTCGGCATGGTGACAGCCGGGAGTTCTCCTGCCTCCCCAGACACACTCAGCGTGTCCAGCAGCGGTGTCGGCGCATCAAACGCGGAACCACAGCTGCTCTCGGCAACGCGCGTCGTGTTCGGAGTCGATGCCGTGCATCCGGCAAGCGCCAGAGCAATAACAGAGAGGGCGGTCAGAGCTACAACAGGTTTACGCACGTGCACAGCTTAGTTCTCGTCTTCTGAAAGTTTCGGTGTTGCCGCGGCAATGCGCGCGGCAGTTGCGTGCTTCTGTGCGTCGCGAACCCGCTTACGGAGGTTCTTGTCGGTGATCTCGCGGTCGCCCACGGCTCCGGGGGTCCAGGCTTCTACATCCGCATCGCTGAAGCTGGTCTTTGACGCGCGGCGCTTGACCTCGGGCGGGATAGCACCGGGGGCTAGTCGGCGTGCGGTGAGCAGGAAGCCGGTGTGCGCGATCATGCGGTGGTCAGGCCGCACGGCGAGACCCTCGACATGCCAGCCGCGAACCATGGTTTCGCTTGCTTCCGGCTCGGTGAACACACCGAGGTTTCGAATGTGCTCAGCGACTCGAGACAACTGGGTGGCCGTGGCAATGTAGCAAATCACGACGCCACCCGGTGTGAGCGCTTCTGCGACCGTCTCCATGCACTCCCACGGAGCCAGCATGTCCAAAACGACGCGGTCAACGGTTCCGGGTTCGACCACATTCTCCAGCGCTTCGGCCAGATCGCCAATGTGCACAGACCAGGCCTCAGGAACCTCACCGAAGAACGTCTCGACGTTGCCCTTGGCGACATCGGCGAACTCTTCGCGACGCTCGAACGAGTGCAAATGCCCGTGCGAGCCGATGGCGCGCAGTAGCGACAACGAGAGGGCTCCGGAACCAACTCCCGCCTCAACGACAACGGCGCCAGGGAAGATGTCAGCCTGCGTCACAATCATCGCGGCGTCCTTCGGGTACACGATGGCCGCGCCTCGTGGCATCGACATCACGAAGTCGCGCATCAGCGGACGAAGCGCCAAATACTCGTGACCGCCACTGTTCGTGTGCACGGAACCATCGGGAGAACCGATGATCTCGTCGTGACGGAGGACGCCATGGTGCGTGTGCAGTTCACCCCCAGCGCGCAGCGTGGTGGTGTGCAGCTTGCCCTTCGGGCCGGTGAGCTGAACGCGGTCACCAATGCGGAAGGGTCCGCTGGGGCGAGCAGAACTCATGACGTGTGCCTTTCGTGGAAAGCGAGAAGATCGGCTGTGGTCACACCGGCAAGCGTCGCGCGCGTCTCAGTCACGCCGGTGTCGTCAAGCGGCACAATGTGCGGGATGCCGATGGTTGGGATTCTTGCGGCGACCGCTGAGGCAACACCATTCGGTGAGTCCTCGAGGGCAACGCATTCGTCTGGGCTCACACCCAATGCCTCGCATGCCATCAGGTAGGGATCGGGAAATGGCTTCGGCCGCGTGACGTCGTCACCGGCGAGAATGATGTCGAAGGCATCGAAGTCGATCAGGCTCACGACCTCGGCAGCCATCCGACGCAGCGACATCGTGACGAGCGCGGTCTTGATACCTGCCGCCTTGAGGTCGGCCAAGAGTTCGCGAGCCCCGGGGCGAAAGGGAACACCCTCGGTCGCAAGCTTGTACGTCACCTGGTCGGTGAGGTGGTTGATGATGGCGTCTTCATCCATGCGAACGCCGGCACCCTGCAGAATGCGCGCGGAAGTATCAAGGCCCAGACCGACGAGCTTCGTGGCGTCTTCATCCGTCCAGGCGCCGCCGTGCTCGGCAACGAGCTCTTCCTCGCTTCGCATCCAGTATGGTTCCGTGTCGACGAGAGTCCCGTCCATGTCCCAGAGCACTGCACGCATTGAAGCCTTTTTCACTTCACCATGCTAGCCCGAGGACCGCACGATGGCCGACACCCATCGCCCTCTTGTCTGCCTACCGCCCTGGCTCGGCGGGCACAGCGCTTATGCCCCTCTGCATGCTTGTGCCCCACCCGGCGAGTCCGGCGAGCTTGGTGAAGCAAGATGAAACGTCCAGACCGTGACACAGTCCCTGACGCTACGCTGAAGTCAGGAGGTACCGTGCAGCTACTTGGAGACCGAGTTCTCGTCATTGCATTTGAAGGTTGGAATGATGCGGCAGAAGCCGCAACAGCAGCCGTCGACGTCATGCGAGCCGATGGTGACTATGTGTTGGCGCACAGCGTTGACCCCGAATCATACTTCGACTTTCAATACACCCGGCCGAGTGTGCACCGCGACGAGGACGGTGTTCGCCGATTGACATGGCCGGGGGCCACGCTGTGGAGCCCGCGTCATGGTTCCGGGCTTTGGCTACTGCGCGGCCACGAGCCTGCCAGACGCTGGAAGCGCTTTGCCTCCGAGTTCGTTGCCACGGCACGGGACGAAGGAATCACCGGCGTGATCCTGTTGGGCGCGATGATGGGTGATGTGCCCCACACGCGGCCGATTCTGGTGCACGCGTGGAGCGAGAACGAATACATTCGCGCCAATTCCACGATCGAGCGCGGCCGTTACGAGGGGCCCGTCGGGATGCTGTCCGTCATGGCGGATGCGCTGGAAACGGCTGGCATTCCGACCATGAGTCAGTGGGCAAGCGTTCCGCACTACCTTTCGATGCAGGCGAAGGCGCCGAAAGCCACGATTGCGCTCATTGAAAAGGTTGCTGATCTGACCGGCGTACGCACGAATCATGACGAGCTGGACGCCGAAGCCCGCAAGTGGGAAGCCTCGATCGATGCGGCGATGAACGATGACGCGGAGATGATCGAGTACATTCGCTCGCTGGAGCAGGCCCGTGATGCGTGGGATATTCCCGCAGCCAAGGGCGATGCCATTGCCCGCGAGTTCGAACAGTTCTTGCGTCGTGACAATGAGGGTCCGCGGAAGGGGCCGGCGTCCGGCCCGGGTGATGAGGCATAGCACTGCGAACATATGACGAAGGCCGCGAGCGATTCGCGGCCTTCGTCATATCTGCTGGGCGGTTCCGCTTAGAACGCGTGCAATATGCCGGTTGCGAGCAGCACCATGAGCACGATGCCGAGAACCACGCGGTAGATCACAAACGGCAGGAAGCTGCCCTTTTTGAGGTACTTCATCAGGTACGCGATGACCACGAGGCCGACGACGAAGGCGACGACGGTGGCGACGGCGGTTTCTGCCATGCCGTACGGAACCATGGGCTCGTCGAGGCTGGACACCAACTCGTAGAGTCCGCTGCCGAAGACAGCGGGAACGGCCAGCAGGAAGGCATACTCGGCGGCAGCTGTGCGGTTATATCCGAGCGCGCGGGCTGCCGTCGTGGTCGCGCCTGAGCGTGAGACACCCGGAATGAGTGCAAGCGCCTGCGCGAAGCCCATCGCGATGCCATGGGGGTACGTAATGTCTTTCAGCTCGCGGGTGCGCTTTCCGTAGGCATCGGCGATGCCAAGCAGAATGCCGAAGACGATCAGCACAATGGCGACGATCCACAGGTTCCGGAACGCGCCGCGAATGTACTCCTGTCCGAAGAAGCCGAGAGCTGCGATCGGCAGCGAACCCAGGATGACGAGCCATCCCATGCGGGCATCCGGGTCGTTACGCGGCACGACGCCGCGGAGCGAGAGGAACCAGGCTTTGATGATGGCCGCGATCTTCTTGCGGAAGTACACAAGCACAGCAAGCTCAGTGCCGATCTGGGTGATCGCCGTAAAGGTTGCCCCGGGGTCGGCGGCGTTCGGGAACATCTCGCCAACGATGCGGATGTGTGCGCTCGAGGAGATCGGCAAGAACTCAGTGAGGCCTTGAACGATGCCCAGGATGATTGCTTCGAGAAATTCCATGACGTGCTCCTGTGCGTCTTGCGAGCCGGTGGGCACGCCAAAAGAGGACTTTACCTGCCGCGCGCTGAGCGTTTGTCAGGCGCGCGGCTGAGCGAAATCAGTAACGACGGATCAGGTCCGCGAGCACGTGTTGACCAAACTCCAGCGCGTCGGTCGGTACCCGCTCGTCAACACCGTGGAACATGCCGGTGAAGTCGAGCCCCTCTGGCAGTCGCATCGGGGCAAACCCGTACCCGGCGATGCCGAGCGAAGAGAGCGCTTTGTTGTCCGTTCCGCCGCCAAGCAGGTACGGAATTACTGGCACGCCAGGGTCATGCTCGCCAATACATGCAACCATCGTGTCGACCAGGTCGCCAGCAAACGGCACCTCGAGTCCGACCTCGCCGACAACGACCTCAATCTCGATGTCGTCGCCGACAATGCGTTGGATATCGGTGAGCGCCTGCGCTTCGGTCCCGGGAAGTACGCGCACGTCAATGAGCGCGTGAGCCTTGTCTGGAATCACGTTGTGCTTGTAACCGGCCTCGAGGCCCGTCGGGTTTGTCGTGGTGCGAAGTGACGACCGGATGAAGCCCTGGGCGTTACCCGACAGCGCAGCGAGCGTATCGGGGTCTGTCTCCGTGGTTCCGCTCAGCCGCTGGAACTCGGCGAGCAGCGCCTCGGTGGTCGGAGTGAGAGTGACGGGCCACGCGGTGCGTCCGAGCGCAGTCACCGCTTCAGCAAGGCGCGTGACCGCGTTGTCCAGGTGGAATCCAGAACCATGACCGGCTCGGCCCTTGGCGGAGAGGCGGAGCCACAACAGTGCCTTCTCCCCCACCTGAAGCAGGTAAGCGCGCTGGCCAGCCACCGTGATCGAGTAGCCGCCGACCTCACTGATAGCTTCGGTCGCACCCTCGAACCAATCCGGACGCTGGGCAACCACGGGGGTGGAACCTTCGACGCCGCCATTTTCCTCATCGGCAAAGAACGTGATGATGATGTCGCGGCGCGGCTGCTCCCCAGCACGCAGAACCTCAGAGACGGCAGCGAGGATCATCGCGTCCATGCCCTTCATATCGACGGCACCGCGACCCCAGAGCAGACCATCGGCGTCAATGTGGCCGGAGAACGGGTCGTGTGTCCAGTCTTCGGCGATCGCCGGAACCACGTCGAGGTGGCCATGCAGAATGAGAGCAGGAAGGGTGGGGTCGGATCCAGCGATTCGCGCGTGCACGTTCGTACGGCCGGGGACCGCTTCGTAAAGTTCGGGCGTGAGTCCCAAATCGGTGAGGATCGCAGCGACATACTCGGCGGCTTCACGCTCGGACTTCGCGCGGCCTCCTCCGTAGTTTGTGGTGTCGAAACGAATCAGGTCACGGGCGATACGAACAACGTCGGAGAGCTCAGCGGTCATGCCTCCACGTTACGCCACGCCCGACCTGCATCTTGGTTCGTGAGGTCCCGCAGAGCCGTGCTAGGCTAACTACTCGTTGGTGAGAGCCAAACAAACACCCAAATGCGCGGGTGGCGGAATAGGTAGACGCGCTAGCTTGAGGTGCTAGTGCCCGTTAGGGCGTGGGGGTTCAAGTCCCCCTTCGCGCACAGAACGAAAATGACCCCCGGATCGAAAGATTCGGGGGTCATTTTCGTTGTGCCTGCATATGTGTGGCTGGCCTATTGATTGATCGGCCACGACGCCGTTTTCACGCGTTACGTCTCGCTCGCGACGCGGTGCCTCACGCAACGAATGACCATGAGGTCCCCACGCAAAAGCAATGTGCCTCGGAACGCATTCCGAGGCACATTGCGTGCGTACGGCTAAGCGACAGAGACACCGAAGATGAGTCCGAGCACATACGTGACCGCGGCCGCACCGAAGCCGATCGCAAGTTGGCGCAGCGCACGCTTCAGGGGTGAGGTTCCGCTCAGCACGCCAACGGCGGCACCCGTCGCCATGAGGGCGATGCCCACCAGCACGAGCGCCAACACGAGCGCTGCGGCACCGCTCAGGCCGAACAGCCACGGCAAGACCGGAATGATGGCGCCGGAGGCGAAGAAGAGGAAGCTGGACAGCGCCGCACCCCAGGCGTTGCCGACAATGTCGTCATCGTCCTCGACGACGTCGCGGTTTGGCGCGATGCCGTTGTGCGCGGCCGCGACGACCTTGCGGGCGCGTTCGAGGGCCTCATCAGCATCGACACCACGCGAGCGATAGATCAGCGCGACCTCGTTAGCGTCAATATCAAGGTGTGTGAGGGCGCCATCGGCATAATCGCTCGGCTGCGTAGCGGCAAGGAGTTCCCGCTGGCTACGCACGGACACGAACTCGCCCGCACCCATCGAGAGCGCACCGGCGAGCAGGCCGGCAAAGCCGGAGAAAAGCACGAAACCGGGAGCGACGCCCGTCGCACCGATTCCCATGACCAGAGCAAGGTTGCTCACCAAGCCGTCGTTCGCTCCAAAGACAGCCGCCCGGAAGGTTCCGGACAGGCGACGCCTGCCGCGTGCCGCCAAACCGCGCACGACCTCATGGTGCACACGTTCATCCGCGGCCATTGCAACGGTTGCATCGGCTTCGTCCTCGTAGGGTGAACGCGCTTCGGCCGACTGTGCCAGTGCGAGCACGAAGATGGAACCAAAAGTGCCTGCCATCGCGCCGAGCAGACGGGTACGCAGGCCCGGCCGCGGGAGTCGTGCGGGTTCTCCGCCAAGCAAAGCGAGCCAGTGTGATTCGTGCCGGCCTTCGGCTTCGGCGAGAGCAAGCAGAATTTCGCGCTCCTCCCCCGTTTTGCGTTCGGCCAAACGCCGATAGACCTTCGCTTCGGCGCGCTCGTCAACGAGGTACTTCGCCCATCGTTTGCGATCGGCGGAAGTAGCGTCTGCAGGCGCGCTCATGGTGCTCCAAGTTCTGTGGGGGAAACCTCAACGCTACCGACCGCCACCCGCTGTCCCCCGCGATTTCACTATATTCGGCGCCCCGAAACGTTCGGGCGCCCGAAATCAGGCTTGCCCCGTGCAACCGTCGGACGACTTCCGCCGACACGCCGAACACGGCGCCCGTGGCCCCCCTTCCCGAGAGATTTGTCCGACGGTTGCACGTCGAAGCGTCGGAGCAGGCGACGGAACCACGTGCAGCAGTACCGGACACGGAACCACGGAACCACGGGCAGCCTCGGGGCGGAGCCACCGAACCGCAGTGCGGACGGCGCGGAACTACCCAACCGGTGCGGGTGGGGAGCGCGGCCGGGTGGGGCGAAGGTTAGGAGTGTACGCGGCGGCGCAGGAGTTCGATGCGGGACTGCAGTTGCGCGACCGTTGCGGTACCGACCGCGGGACCACCGCACAGCCGGCGCAATTCCGCGTGCACAAGCCCGTGCGGCTCCCCTGTCTGGCGTGCGTAGAGACCAACAAGGCTATTCAAGAGCTGGCGCTGTTCGCGCAGTGTGCGGTGCAACGGTGCGGGCAACGTTGTTTCGGGGGCGCCGACCGCCTTCTCACGGGCCTCACGGGCCTCGCGGTGGCGGGCTTGACGGCTCTGGCGTTGCATCAGGAGTTCGTGAACGTGTTCGGGTTCTAACAGGCCGGGCAGGCCAATAAACTCCAGCTCTTCATCCGAGCCGGGTTCGGCGAGCTCACCAAACTGTTTTCCTTCGAACACGATGCTGTCGAAGTGTGCCGTGGAGCCAAGCGCGGTGTACTTGAACTCTTCGGTCAGTGCGTCCGATGCTTTGTCTTCGCGGTTCGCTGATTCCAGCAACGAATCGTCAAGGCCATCGTCGTCTTTTTGCTTGCGGTCAAGCGCGTGGTCGCGTTCCCGCTCCATTTCGTTCGCCAACTTCAGCAGTGGCGGTACGTGCGGCAAGAACACACTCGCAGCTTCACCACGACGGCGAGCACGCACGAAGCGGCCGATGGCCTGAGCGAAAAACAGCGGCGTCGACGAGCTTGTGGCGTAGACACCGACGGCCAGTCGAGGCACGTCAACGCCTTCAGAAACCATGCGAACCGCAACCATCCACCGGCTCGTGTCTTCCGCGAACTTCTCGATTCGGCTCGAGGCCTCTTTCTCATCGCTCAACACAACGGTCGGCGACTGCCCAGTGAGCCCCTGGAGAATCTTTGCGTAGGCACGCGCGACCGTCTGATCGGTGGCAATGACCAGGCCTCCGGCGTCTGGAATATGCTGCCTGATCTCGGTGAGCCGCTCATTCGCCGACTTCAAAACCGCGTGAATCCACTCCCCTTCAGGATCAAGCGCCGTGCGCCACGCCTGCGACGTGACGTCCTTCGTATTGTCCTGGCTGAGGTGAGCCTCGAGTTCATCGCCCATGCTCGTTTGCCAGCGCATGGTTCCGGAGTACACGTGAAAAAGCACGGGCCGCACGACACCATCGGCCAGGGCCCGCCCATAACCGTAGTTGTAGTCGGTGCGTGACACGCGCCCGCCTGTCGCGTCTGGCGCGTACTCGACGAACGGAATCGGTGCCGTGTCTGAACGGAACGGGGTTCCAGACAGCAGGAGCCGCTTGACGGCGGAACCAAATGCGTCGCGAATCGCATCGCCCCAGCTGAGTGCATCGCCGCCGTGGTGTACCTCATCGAGAATGACCAGCGTGCGTGCCCCCTCGGTGACATGCTTATGCACCGATGAGCGCGCCGCGACCTGTGCGTACGTCACGACAACGCCGTGGTATTGGCGGGACGGTGCCACATGAGAGTTGCGGAACCGCGGGTCAAGTCGAATGTGCAGGCGTGCGGCGGCGTCGGCCCACTGTGTCTTCAGATGCTCGGTGGGAGCGACAACGACGATGCGATTGATGACGCGCATCCGCAACAGTTCTTGAGCCAGAGTCAGCGCGAACGTCGTCTTTCCTGCGCCCGGGGTGGCGGCAACGAGAAAGTCGCGCTTGTCTTGCGCGAAGTACGTTTCCAGGGCTTCCTGTTGCCATGCTCGCAACTTTCCTGCGGTACCCCACGGGGCACGTTGAGGATAGGACGGTGACAGCACCTGCTCAACGATAGTCGCCCGCTCGGACACTCGCTCAAAAGTCCGTGTGTGTTTGGCGTGCCGGTTTAGGGTGGACTGCTGAGTATCCACCGCAGAGGAGCATGCGATGACCGATCCATCTACGAGCCCTGACGCTCGGAACCCACTTATGTCCAACGAAGAGTCCCACCCCTGGCGGCGCTACGTCGCAATTGGCGATTCCTTCACCGAGGGTGTTGGCGACGATGATGAGAACTCGCCGCACGGTGTGCGTGGTTGGGCTGACCGTGTTGCCGAGGTGCTCAGTGAGACCGCCGAGGACTTTGCGTACGCAAATCTTGCGGTGCGCGGCAAGCTCATCGGGCAGATCATCAACGAGCAGCTTGATGCTGCAGTCGCCCTCCGCCCTGACCTCGTCACGATTTCGGCCGGTGGAAACGACGTGATTCGCCCCGGTACCGACCCAGACGAAATCACCGGACAGTTTGAAGCTGCGGTGGCTCGACTGAGCGCGAACGGTGCCACCGTTGTCGTTTTCACCGGCATCGACGTCAATTTCACTCCGGTCTTTCGTCCGTTCCGCGGTAAGGTCGCGATTTACAACGAAAATATCCGGGCTGTCGCCGAAAAGTACGACTGCATCGTCGCTGATCAGTGGGCTTTGAAATCAGTGCAGGACACACGGTTCTTCGCTGCTGACCGGCTCCACATGAACGCGCTCGGTCATCACGAAGTCGCGCGCATGGTGCTCCGCGCACTCAACGTCCCGAATGATCTCAAGCCGATGGAACCCGCCCCGCACCCGGTGCGTACGTGGCGCGAGGCTCGCACAGATGACCTGATCTGGGCACGCGGCCACCTCGTTCCGTGGGTTTTGCGACGTGTGCGTCACCAGTCTTCTGGTGACAATATGACGCCAAAGCGCCCCGACGTCGCGCCAATCGTGCCTGCCACGCCCGAGCCCCCGGCAACTCCCGAGCAGGCAACGGACGAGGGCACCGACTAGCGGTCCGGAACAGTCACCGACTAGCGGTCCGGAACAGTCGCCGACGAGCGGTCCGGAACCATCACCGACTAGCGGTCCGGAACCATCACCGACTAGCGGTCTTGAACCGCCCAGAGGGCGACCGACGCCGCAGCGGCGACGTTGAGCGAGTCGACACCCTCGCGCATGGGAATCATCACGGTGTGATCAGCGTGCGCGAGGGCGACCTCGCTCAGTCCGTCACCCTCGGTTCCCACGACGAGCGCCACGCGCTCTGCCGGCTGGAACTCGCGCAGCGATACGGCGTCATCGGTGAGGGCCAGGGCCACGATCTCAAAGCCCGCCCGAACGAGGGCGGCGCGTAGCAACGGCCACGAAACGGCACGCGCCCATGGCAAGGCAAAAACGGTTCCCATGCTGACGCGCACACTGCGGCGATATAGCGGATCCGCGCACACGCGCGACAGCAACACGGCGTCGGCATTGAGCGCAGCGGCGGCTCGAAACAGGCTGCCCATATTGGTGTGATCGGTGATGTCATCGGCGACCACGACCGTGCGCGCACCGCGCAACGCCTCATCGAGCGAAAGCGGTGCCGGCCGTTGCATCACGGCCATGACGCCGCGGTGCACGGCAAAGCCGGTCACAGCTTCGGCAATCTCGGCAGGCACGACGTAGACCGGAGTGTCTGCGGCAAGCAACGGCTCCAGCCGCTGTACCCACTTGTCTTGCGCGAGCACTGCGATAACGACGTGCCCAGCGGCAATCGCCCGCTCAAGCACAACAAACGACTCCGCGATATATGTGCCGGTCGCCGCCTCGTGACTGTGCCGCGCTTGGCGGTCGGTGAGGGTGCGAAACCCATCGAGTCGGGGGTCGGAACCATCGGTGAGCGCAATCGCGTGCATCTCACCATTGTCTGCGGTGCGGCTGTGGAAACGAAAAGGAGGGAGGTGAGGGCATAAGCCTCACCTCCCTCAGCCGCGTCATCTCAGCTAGGCGGCGGCTTCTTCGATTCGTCGTCAACCGTGCGCACATGACGGGTGGAGAGGATGCCCCGCTCGGGTTGCGGGCGCGCCGACGTCGAGCCGCGTTACGGCAGCGCTGGTCGCCCGGAGATGCGGTACACGCCCTCGCGACGCACACGCTGATCCCACCGCGAGGAACCCCCATAGACTTGGAGGGTGACCGAGCTTTCTTCATTCGCGAGTGCGCGCGGCATTGCCGACGCTCGCGCTGTGCTGACCGCTCGCCGCATTGCCTTCATCACCGGAGCGGGGGTGTCCACCGACTCCGGCATTCCGGATTACCGCGGTGCCGGCAGCGCGCCCCGCACCCCGATGGACATCAACGCCTTCCTCACAAATAAGGAATCACGCCAACGCTATTGGGCGGGTGGCCACCGGGGCTTCAAGACGTTTGATGCCACCGTGCCCAACGCGTCTCACCACGCCATCACCCGGTTTGAGCGGGCAGGTAACGCGCTCGGCGTGATTACCCAAAACGTCGATGGGCTCCATCTGAAAGCCGGCAGCCAGCACGTTGTGGAGTTGCATGGTACCGCGCGCAATATCGTGTGCATCGAATGCGGGCAGGTGTTTGACCGTCGCGAAATTGGCGCACGCATTGAAGCGACAAACCCCTGGCTCGCATCGGCACCAGCCGACGAACTCGGCCCCGACGGCGACTCCATCCCCGACAACATCGAACAATTCGTGGTTCCGGAGTGCACCAATTGTGGGGGCGTCTTGCGCCCTGACGTGGTGTTCTTCGGTGAGTTCATCCCGCGCGAGCGGTTCGCCTCAGCAGAAGGCATGGTCGCTGCCGCCGACGCCATCGTGGTGGCAGGAACCTCCCTCACCGTTAACACCCCGATCCGCTTGCTCGACCGCGCACGTCGCCGAAATCTACCCATCGTGATCATCAATCGCGGTCCGACGAAATGGGACTCGCAGGCTGCTGTGAAGATCGACGACGGAACCAGTGCGACGCTGCAGGCGCTCGCCGATGCTATGGAGATTGCATGATCGTTACGCTGATCCGCCACGGCCAGACCGATTGGAACCTTGCCGGGCGCATTCAGGGGTCAACAGACATTCCGTTGAACGACACCGGGCGAGAGCAGGCACGCGAGGCGGCTCTCGCGCTCGATGCAACGGTGGCAACGGTGATGTATTCGAGCGATCTCAGCCGAGCAAATGAGACCGCACGCATTATCGCGGGCGTGCACGGCTGGAATGAGCCGCACGTCATCGTGCCGCTACGCGAGCGTTTCTACGGTGATGCCGAGGGCATTCTCACTTCCGACTTCTTGGAACGCTTTGGCCCCTGGCCGACGGCAGAAGTGCCGGGTGCTGAGACGAAGGCCGACATTCGCATTCGTATCGTTGCGGCGCTTCGTGACGTGGTGGCGCACGCGAAAGCAAACGGTGTGAGCGCCGACACGCGTCTGGTTGCGGTGAGCCACGGTGCGATGATTGCTGAGCTGTTGCGCTCGCTCACCGATGGCGAGCACCCCGCACCCGGTGTCGGCGTCGCTAACGGTGCTGCCCACGACTTTCACGTCAGCGACGATGAGATTCGCTGGCTGGCCCCGGCCAACGTCAAGTAGCCGCGGTTTGGCGTCGGCTAGTGCCGCCCTCGTTCTAAAACGCGCCGAGCGTGCCGCAGCATGACTTCGTCAATCATCGCGCCCTCGAACTGAAATGCACCGCGTGCACCCTCGGCTGCCGCGAGTAGCGCTGTCGCGTGCCGCACCTGCTCAACACTGGGCTGGTAGGCACCGCGAATCACGGGCACTTGGCCCGGGTGAATGCATGCGGTCGCGGTGAACCCGCTCGCGACCGCGTCCGCACATTCGGCTGCCAACCCATCGTGGTCGGCGATCGCCATGTAGACGGCGTCAATCGCGGCCTTCGTGTGTGCTCCGGCAGACAGCAGCACGGTGGAGCGAGCCGTGCGCACGACGTCACGGTAGGTTCCGTCAGCGCGGCGACTGTTGGTTCCGCCGAGGGAGGCAATGAGATCTTCCGCACCCCACATCAAACCAATCACCTGGGGGTGCGCGGCAATGGTCGCCGCGTTCACGACGCCAGCCGCAGTCTCGCACAGTGCGACGACGTTGAGGTGCTGCGGAACCTGGGCGATATCGTCGACGGATTCTGTTTTTGCCAGCATGATCGTCGTGATCGACGTCGTTGCGAGCGCCGCGATGTCGAGCGCGAAATCAGGCGTACGTACCGGGTTCACTCGCACCATGACGCGCGTGGGGTCGAACTCTGCCGCTTGGACCGCGGCGCGCGCCGAAGCCTTCGCATCGGGGGTAACAGCGTCTTCCAGATCGATGATGACGGTGTCTGCCGCGGTGATTGCCTTCGCGAAGCGTTCGGGACGATCGGCAGGACAAAACAGCAGTGCAGGCCCCAGGGTGAACGTCATGCTTTCTCCTGTACGTGCATGAGTGCCACCCGCGTGGCCAGCGCCACAATGGTTCCGTCCTGGTTCCGCCCGGTGTGTTGCAGTCTCACGATGCCCTCCCCCGGCCGCGAAGACGACAGGCGCTTGTCAACGACGACGGTTTCACACGTCAGAGTGTCGCCCGCGAACATGGGGTGCGGAAACGAAATGTCGCTGAGGGCGAGTTGTGCCACGAGCGTGCCCTGCGTGAGTTGCGCGACCGAGAGCCCCACCAGGGTCGATAGCGTCCACATCGAGTTCATCAGGCGTCGACCGAACGGTTGGGTGGCGGCATAGGCCTCATCGAGGTGCAGGGCCTGCGCGTTCATGGTGAGGGTCGTGAACAGCACATTGTCGGCCTCGGTGGCTGTGCGCCCCGGCGTGTGCCGATACACGACGTCGGTCTCAAACTCATCAAAGTAGAGGCCGCGCTGCACAATCTCTCGTGGGGTGTCGGTCATGCGATCACGCTACCCCGAGCGAACGGGCGATGACGAGCAGCTGCACTTCTGTCGTGCCCTCACCGATCTCAAGAATCTTAGAGTCGCGGTAGTGCCGGGCGACGGGATATTCGTTCATGAATCCGTTGCCGCCAAAGATCTGCGTCGCATCGCGCGCGTTGTCCATGGCCGCTTCGCTCGAGACGAGTTTGGCGTGAGCGGCAGCGACAGCAAACTCTTCACCGGCGTCGCGCAAGCGCGCAGCATGGTGCCATGCGAGGCGCGACATGTGCACGCGAGACTCCATGCGGGCCAGAGTGAACTGTGCGTTCTGACGCGTCGACAGCGGCGTGCCAAACACATTCCGCTTTTTCGCGTAGTCGACGGCAGCTTCCAAGCACCCTTCGGCAGCACCGGTGGCGAGCGCCGCAATCGCGATCCGCCCCTCATCGAGAATCTTGAGGAAGTTGGAGAACCCGCGGCCGCGCTCGCCGATGAGGTTCTCGGCGGGCACCCGGGCATCCACAAACGTCAGTGGGTGCGTGTCGGAAGCGTGCCAGCCCACCTTGTCGTATGCCGGCTCGACGGTGAACCCGTCAGTACCGTTGGGCACCAGGATCGTTGAGATCTCCTTTTTGCCTTCCTGCTCGCCGGTGACAGCCGTCACCGTGACGAAACGGGTGATGTCGGTTCCGGAGTTGGTGATGAACTGCTTGGAACCATTGATGACCCATTCGTCGCCGTCCAGACGCGCGGTGGTGCGGGTGGCTCCGGCGTCGGAACCAGCCTCTGGTTCCGTCAGTCCGAAGCCAGCCAGAGCGGTGCCAGACAGCAGATCAGGCAGATAGCGCTGCTTCTGTTCTTCGGTGCCGAACAGGAAGATCGGCATAGCGCCCAGGCTGACACCGGCTTCCAGGGTGATCGCGATGGACTGATCAACGCGCCCCAACGCCTCGATCGCGAGACCGAGCGCCATGTAGTCACCGCCCTGACCGCCGTATTGCTCGGGGAACGGGAGACCAAACAGTCCCATCTCCCCCATTTGTGCGACGACATCGAGGTTGAGGGTGTGGGTGCGGTCGGCCTCGTAGGCTTGCGGCGCGACGACATGTTCGGCAAAGTCGCGAACGAGCCCGGCGAACTCGCGCTCGTCTGGAGTGAGATCACGCATCAGTTGTCTCCTGAATCAATCGTGGTGATGTGCGCGACGGGTTGGTCGCGGCGAACGTGCTCGCCGACAGCGACGTCAATCGTGACGATGCCTGCGGCGGTAGCGATAACGGGGTGCTCCATCTTCATGGCTTCGATCGTGATGAGGCGGTCTCCCACCGCGACCGTGTCACCGGTCGCGACATGCACGGCGACCACGTTGCCAGGCATCGGTGCGCGTGCTTGCGGATCGGACGGGTGCTCGGCTTCTTCGAGGGTTGCCAGGTGGCGTTCCAAGACGCCCCGTCTCGTGAGGGGCTCAAGACGGCGGGTTTGCCCTTCGGCATGGACCCACAGCGCGCCATCGGCATCGACCACGGCGCTCACGGCTGGCGCGGGTTCTTGCCCGGTCGTCGTGATGAGCTCACCGTCGTCGAGGAAGTGCCGCACGGTGGCCTGTGCTCGCCCGCCAGCACGCCAGCCATCGCGTTGATGCCATACGCCCGCGCCAGTTTCGGAGTGCACGGTTGCTGCCGCTGCCGCCACAAGCGCGGGCGACGTTGGCGTGCGGTCAGGCGTTCCCAGCCGGTCAAGAAGCTCGGTGTCGAACGTGGCGCCTCGCACTTCGTCGCGGCGCAAGAGGCCGGTGAGGAACTCGATGTTGGTTTCGACCCCGAGCACGACGGTTTCTTCGAGGGCCTGCGTGAGCGTGTCCAGCGCTTCCTCACGGGTGCGGCCGTAGGCGATGACCTTGGCGATCATTGGGTCGTAGTCGCTGGAAATCTCTGAGCCCGTCTCAATAGCGCTGTCGTTGCGCACGCGAGCTGACGGTGTGAATCGCACAATGGTTCCGGTTGCTGGCAAGAATCCGCGCTCGGGCGATTCGGCGTACACTCGCGCCTCCACGGCATGGCCGGTGAGCGTGATGTCGTGCTGAGCGAAGCCGAGCGGCTCGCCCGCCGCGATGTTCAGCTGCTCGCGCACCAGGTCGATTCCCGTCACGAGTTCGGTCACCGGGTGCTCGACCTGCAGGCGCGTGTTCATTTCGATGAAGAAGAACTCAGACACGTCATCGCCCGACGCAAGAAACTCGACGGTTCCTGCGCCCCGATAGTTGACGCTCTGTGCTGCTGCGACCGCAGCCTTGCCGAGGCGTTCGCGCGTCTCCGGGGTGATAACCGCAGACGGCGCCTCTTCGATGACCTTTTGGTGGCGGCGTTGCAATGTGCACTCGCGCTCACCGAGGTGCACAACGGTGCCGTGGTTGTCGCCCAGCACCTGCACCTCGATGTGGCGGGGGCGCACGACCAGCCGTTCAATCAGCATCGAATCGTCACCGAACGACGCCGTTGCGATGCGGCGCGCGGTGCCCAGGGCATCGCTCACGTCTGCCGCGGATTCAACGACCTGCATGCCCTTGCCTCCGCCGCCCGCTGACGGCTTGATGAGCAACGGGAAACCGATCTCGGCGCACTTCGCGATGATGGCGTCGTCTGTCATGCCGACAGCGCTAAAGCCCGGAACCACGGGCACGTCGTGCGCGGCAACATGGGTTTTCGCGGTGATCTTGTCGGCCATTATGGTCAGGGCTTCGACGCTCGGCCCGATGAAGACGATGCCCGCACGTTCACACGCTTCGGCGAAGGCCACGTTTTCGGAGAGGAAACCGTAGCCTGGGTGAATCGCTTCAGCACCACTCTGTTGGGCTGCCGCGATCACGGCGTCGATGTTGAGGTAACTGTCGCGCGCTGCGGCGGGGCCAATGCGCACGGCGACATCAGCTTCGCGCACAAACGGCGCGTCCACGTCGGCATCGCTGTACACGGCGACGGAGCGGATGCCTTCTTGTCGCAGTGTGCGCAAGACACGGCGCGCGATCTCGCCACGGTTGGCGACCAAAACGGTACGGAACATGGCGCTCACATCCGGAACAGGCCGAAGCGGGGTTCGGCGAGGGGAACACGGGAAACGATGTCGAGGGTGAGCCCCAAAACACGGCGCGTGTCGGTGGGTTCGATGATGCCGTCGTCCCAGAGCCGGGCGGTGGCATAGTAGGGACTGCCCTGCTCTTCGTACTGCGCAAGAATCGGTGCTTGGAACTCCGCTTCCTCCGTAGCCGACCACGGGGTTCCGGCAGCCGCAAGCTGATCCCCCCTGACCGTTGATAGCACACGCGCTGCCTGTGCGCCACCCATGACAGAGATGCGTGAGCCTGGCCACGTGAACAAGAACCGCGGGTCGTAGCCGCGCCCGTTCATGGCGTAGTTTCCCGCACCAAATGAGCCGCCGACGATAATCGTGATCTTCGGCACGCGCGTCGTGGCGACAGCGGTGACCATTTTGGCGCCGTCTTTCGCGATGCCACCGGCCTCGGCATCCCGACCGACCATAAAGCCGGAAATGTTCTGCAAAAAGACGAGCGGAATGCCGCGTTGATCGCACAGCTCAACAAAGTGCGCGGCCTTCAATGCTGATTCCCGGAACAGCACGCCCTGGTTTGCGACGATTCCGACCTGGTGGCCGTGAACGCGCGCGAAGCCGGTGACGACGGTGTCACCATACTCCCGCTTGAACTCGCGAAACTCGGAACCATCGACGAGGCGGGCAATCACCTCGCGGGGGTCATACGGCTGGTTAACGTCGACGGGGATCACGCCGTACAGTTCGTCTTCGGCAACGGCCGGCTCGCGAACATCGGCGACCGGCCACACGGGTGCTGGCGTTGGCGGCAGCGTGCTGACAATGTCGCGCACAATTTCGAGCGCGTGCTCATCGTTTTCAGCGATGTGGTCGACGACACCGCTCTGCTTGGCGTGAACGTCGCCGCCACCAAGCTCCTCCGCCGAAATGTCTTCGCCAATCGCCGCTTTCACGAGCGGAGGTCCGCCGAGGAAGATCGTGCCCTGGCGACGAACGATCACGGTCTCGTCACTCATGGCAGGCACGTATGCGCCGCCTGCTGTGCTTGAGCCCATGACGGCCGCGATCTGCGCGATACCAGCCGCGGAGAGGTTCGCCTGGTTGAAGAAAATACGGCCGAAGTGCTCTCGGTCAGGAAAAACCTGATCCTGTCTGGGCAAGTAGGCGCCACCGGAGTCAACGAGATAAATGCATGGCAAGCGGTTTTCGCGAGCAATCTCCTGCGCGCGCAAATGCTTCTTGACCGTCATCGGGTAGTACGTGCCGCCCTTGACCGTCGCGTCGTTCGCGACAATCATGACGAGCCGGTCATGCACCATGCCGATACCAGCGACCACTCCGGCACACGGTGCCTCGCCTTCGTAGAGACCGAACGCGGCGAGGGCGCCGATCTCTAGAAACGGACTGCCTTCGTCAAGGAGGCGATCGATGCGGTCGCGCGCGAGCATTTTGCCGCGTTTCACATGCCGCTGGCGGGATGATTCTGGCCCGCCGAGGGCGACGGTGGCGAGACGATCGCGCAGTTCGTCGCGTAAAGCGAGCTGCGCCTGTTCATTGGTGGTGAACGATTCATCGCGGGTGGCGGTGCTGGAAAGCGTGATCATGGAGTCTCCGTCGACGTCACAATCCGATCACACCCGTTGTCTGGCATGATCGTCATTGGTTAGTGTTCACTAACTGAGATTTCAGGTTAGCGAGGATTAACTGAAATGGCAATAGAGGTCACTGATCGCGATCGCGCAAAGGCGCTTCGTCGCGAAGCTCTGCTGCGTGAATCGGCACGGCTCTTTGCCACGCGCGGATTCAACGCCGTGTCGCTGGAGGATCTCGGCGCTGCCGTCGGCGTGTCTGGCCCGGCTGTCTACCGCCATTTCAGCGGCAAACAGGCCCTCCTCGGCGCCCTCCTCATCGACGTCAGCCAGCGTTTGCACGATGGCGGAGCGGCTGTCACGGCCCGCGATGCGGATGCTGATTCGCGCCTGCACGACCTCATCGTGTTTCATGTCACCTTCGCACTTTCGCAAAGCGACGTCATTCGCGTGCAGGATCGCGACTTCTCCCAGCTCGCGCCTGATGACCTCGAAACTGTCCGTCACCTGCAGCGTGCCTACATTCAGAACTGGATGCAGGTGCTCGGCGAAGTGCGCCCAGCGCTGGACCCAGCTGAGCGCCGCCTGCGCGTGCAGGCCGGTTTTGGTCTCATTAACTCAACCCCGCACAGCGTCGGCTCTGGCGCGCACGCGTCGTTCACCGCGGCAACGTTGGTCGCGATGACGAAGGCTGCGCTCCTTGCCGAGTTGGGCGATGGCGGGTACGTGTCCGCACCCACCACCCCCACGAACTAGAACAAGAGCGCCCGGCCCGGGTCATTCAGCAGGTCGCCAACAGTTCGCAAGAATTCCGCACCCTGCTGCCCGTCTACGAGGCGATGATCAAACGACAGGCTCAACGTCATGACGTCGCGCAGCGCGATCTCACCCTGAAATTCCCATGGCCGACGCTGAACCGCGCCCACGGCAAGGATTCCGGCCTCACCTGGATTCAGAATCGGGGTGCCCGCCTCGATTCCGAACGTTCCGATATTGCTGATGGAGAAGGTTCCGCCGCTCAGCGCAGCCGGCGTCGACTTGCCCTCACGGGCCGTCGTCGTCAGTTCGCTGATGTGCGATGCCATGTCAGGCAAAGTCAGCCGGTCGGCATCGACAATGTTCGGCACGACAAGACCACGCGGCGTTGCAGCGGCGATCCCGAGATTCACATAGTGGTACTCGACGATCTCGCCAGCCGCCTCATCCCACCGAGAGTTGAGCGATGGCGTCGCGCGCAGAGCGAGACACACCGCCTTCGCGATGATCGCCATGACGCCGATGCGGTGCCCAGCGAGCGCTCGATCCTCTTTAAGCCGTGCGATGAGTTCCATCGTCGCGGTCACGTCAACCGTGTGGAAGCACGTGACGTGCGGCGCGGTGAAGGCACTTTGCACCATGGCAGCGGCTGTGAACTTGCGCACACCCTTGATGGGGGTCCGTGTTTCACGAGCACCGACAGACTCGATCTGCGCTACTGGCGTGTCACTCACCCTGGCCACTTCCCCAGCGATGAATGCCTCGACGTCGGCGCGCGTAATGCGGCCGAACTCACCCGTGCCGGCAATGTCGGTCAGCTCAACACCGTGATCGCGCGCAAACTTGCGCACGGGCGGGGTTGAGCGTGGGCGTTCGGCTCTCTCCGCCGCCGCGGCCGGAACCTCGACGGCAGAGGCTGCCGGAACCGCGGCGGCAGGTGCCGCTGGTGCCGTGACGGAGTGGCTGGTCGCGACAGGAGCAGCGGGGGCGCCGCCGCGCGCGCGCCGCGCGGGCTTGCCCTTGGCTGCGGGAGCCGCGCCATAACCAACCAGGTTGGGCGGCACGACGTCGTCATCACCATCAGCGGTTGGCGCCGTTTGCGCTGGCGAGCTCTCCCCCGCCAGTGTGAACGCCAAGAGAGGCTTACCCACCTCCACAACGTCACCGGCATTCGCAAACAGCTCAGCAATGGTTCCGGCATACGGCGAAGGCAACTCAACGATCGCCTTCGCCGTTTCTACTTCAGCGATCGTCTGGTTCAACGCGACCTCGTCACCAACGGCGACGTGCCAGGCAACAATCTCCGCTTCGGGCAACCCTTCACCGAGGTCGGGCAGAAGGAAAGACGTGCTCATAGCTCGACTCCCGTCATGCTATTTTGGCGGCCGAGCGCGCGGTCAACGCCGTCGAGAATGCGATCGAGGTCAGGGATGTGTTGCTTTTCCAGCTTCGACGGCGGGTACGGGATGTCGTGGCCTGTGATGCGCACCGGCGCGGTCTCGAGCCAATCGAAGCATCGCTCAGTAATGCTGGCGATAACTTCGGCAGCCACTCCCGCTTCGCGCGAAGCCTCGTGAGTCACCACAACGCGACCGGTCTTTCGCACCGACGCGTCAATCGTTTCGTAGTCGATCGGTGAGATCGAGCGCAGGTCGATAACCTCAATCGATACGCCCTCGTCGGCGGCTGCTTCAGCAGCATCGAGCGCCGTCTTTACCTGTGCGCCGTAGGTGACGAGCGTGACATCGGTGCCAGGGCGTGCAACGCGTGCGATCCCCATCGGGGCAACGTCGGTGTGATGGGTATCGAGGTCGACCTCTCCCTTGGTGTGGTAGAGCCGCTTCGGCTCGAGGAAGATCACCGGGTCATCGCAAGCAATCGCCTGTTGCAGCATCGCGTAGGCGTCTTGCGGGTTCGATACCGCGATAACGCGCAGGCCAGCGGTGTGCACGAAGTACGCTTCCGGCGACTCCGAGTGGTGCTCGGCAGCGCCAACGCCACCGGCCCACGGAATGCGAATCGTGATCGGCATCTTTACGCGCCCGAGGGTACGGTAGTGCAACTTCGCGACCTGGCAGACGATCTGATCGAACGCTGGGTACACGAAGCCGTCGAATTGAATCTCCACCACTGGACGGTAGCCGCGCATTGCGAGCCCCACCGCGGTTCCGACGATTCCGGATTCTGCGAGCGGAGTATCAATCACACGGCCTGCGCCGAACTCGTCTTGGAGGGCGTCGGTGATGCGGAATACGCCGCCGAGGGCACCGATGTCCTCCCCCATCAACACGACCTTGTCGTCGTCTGTCATCGCCTGACGCAAGGCCTGGTTGAGCGCTTTGCCCATCGTCATGGTCGTCATGATGCACCGCCTTCGAACTGCGCGAGATACGCGGCGTAGGCGCGGCGCTCAGCTTCAATGCCGGTGTGCGGCGTCGCGTACGCGTGATCGAAAACTTCGAGTGGTGCCCGGTTCGGCATCGTCAGTGCGGCTTCGCGGACGGCAGTGCCGACCCGATCGGCTTCGGCAGCGATATCTGCCGCGACGTCGTCAGTCAGTACGCCTTCCGCCCGCAAATACTTCTCGACACGGTCCAGCGGGTCGCGGCGGCGCCATGTTTCCAGCTCTTCCTCGTCGCGGTAGCGCGTGGGGTCATCGCTCGTGGTGTGCGGCCCCATCCGGTAGGTCACTGCCTCGATGAATGCCGGTCCGTGGCCGTTGCGTGCATGTTCCGTCGCCCAGCGCATCGCCGCAAGGCAAGCCAGCACATCGTTGCCGTCGACGCGCATGCTAGGGATACCGAACCCGGGCGCGCGCCCGGCAATCGGGAACTCCGACTGCACGCTGACGGGCTCGGAGATTGCCCACTGGTTGTTTTGGCAAACGAAAACAACGGGTGCCTTGAACGACGACGCGAACACCATCGCTTCGTTAACGTCGCCTTGGCTCGACGCGCCGTCACCGAAGTAGGCGACAGCGACGTCGTCAGCACCATCGGCGGTGATGCCCATCGCATACCCGACCGCATGGAGCGTTTGCGCACCAATGATGATCTGCATCGTGGCGGTATTGATGCGATACGGGTCGTATGTTGAGTTGGTTTCACCGCGCCACGTGCCAACAAAGTCACGGTTCTCGGCCCCGCGCACATAGATCACGCCGGTCTCGCGGTAGCTGGGGAACACGAAGTCCGTCGCGCGAAGTGCCCGCGCAGTGCCGATCTGTGCGGCTTCCTGCCCGAGGCACGGCGCCCACAGGCCCAGCTGTCCCTGCCGCTGCAGCGAGAAGCCTTCCTTATCGATGCGGCGGACAACCGCCATATCGCGGTACAGCGAAAGCACGTCGTCGGCTGTGACCGACGCCAGATAGGTATCCAGCTCGACGTTCTGCACCCGCACGCCGTCGGGTGTGAGCACTTGGGAAATATCCATGCATGCCGTGGCCGGCTCTGCACTCGGATTCAGGGCGTACACCATTGTCTCGACCTTCCGTTCCGGAAGCCCTTGTGGGGCTCCCCTCGCGTTACCGGCAACTCCGCCGGATGCCTCGAGCGTAGGCCGACACAGCACCTCGCTCAAGCATTTCGACGCAATCTGAGCATGTTGCGTATGAAGGCGGGGTGCAGTCCTGCTATTCTTTCGCAGTATGACCGCTCTTGACCGCACCGATCTCGAACTGTTGAACGCCCTCGCGGCGGATCACCGCGCGACGGTCGTCGCCCTCGCAGAACGCCTTGGCCTTTCCCGCAACACGGTGCAGGCGCGCATGGCTCGCCTTGAGAAGGCTGGCGTCTTCCTTTCCTTCGAGCGGTCGGTGTCGTCGGGTGCCCTCGGCTTCCCGCTTGAGGCGTTTGTCAGCGTTGGCGTCCGTCAGAGCGATCTGCCACGCATCATTGCGGAAATCTCACGCATTCCTGAAGTTGTGCAGGCGCACGGACTCTCCGGCCAGATCGATCTGTTGGTGCGTGTTTCGTGCCGCGACGCTCGTCATCTTTTCGACACCGACGCGCGCATTCTCGCGATCGAAGGCGTTGAGCGCACGGAGACATCGCTCGTCATGGGCGAAGTGATTCCGTTCCGCCTTGGCGGCTTGATGGAGCTGGCCCGCCGCGAGGCTTAAAGGTCAGACAGGAAGTCTTCGATCGCGTCGGCTGCCTGCTTTGGCGTTTCGTAGTGGATCAGGTGCCCGACGTTGGGGATCTCCACCAATACCGCGTTTGGGATGCGCTGCGCGAGCTTTCGCTCCGCCTCAATCGGCGTGATGTCGTCTTTTTCTGCTGCGATCAGCAGAGTCGGAACCGTCAGCTGGGGCGCGACTTGGCTCACGTCGTGTGAAACGCTCGTCACGAACGCCTCGTGAAGCACGTCGCGGTCTGCAAAGCGGGAGAAGTACTCGTCGTGCTGGTCGTGGACGAAGGCGCGGAGCGTCTTGTCTTTCGTCTTGACCATCGTGTTGCTCATCACCCGAACGATCAGCTTGGAACGCAACAAGGCGTCACCGATGGGCTTGGGTAGGCGGGCTCCCACCCAGTAATAGAACACCGCAAGGCGGGTCATGATGCCTCGGGGGCCTGCGAGAGCGGGCGCACCGATGGGATTCACCAAGATGAGTCGAGGTGTTTCCAAGCCGCCAGCAACGGCTGCCGAGGTGACGATCGACCCGAACGAGTGGCCAAGAATGATGGCGCCGGGCGCTACCGCGGCGACGAACGCGTTTAGCCAGTCGACGTACGCCTGCAGGTTATGTTCGCGGCCCGGAATCGGCGGCGTCTCTCCAAACCCGGGGAGATCCGGCATGATGACGCGGTAGTCGGGCAGGTAGGCGACGACCGGTTCCAATCCGTGGTGTTCGCCACGAAAGCCGTGCACAGCGACGATTGTTGGCGCGTCGTCATCGCCGTACACCCAGTACGCCGTCTGCACCCCGGCAACGTCAACGGTCTCCCGCACAACGGGAATGTCGGCCAGGAGCGAAGCGTAGGGAGAGCGCACCCTTCGAGTCTACGAGCAGCGCGCCGCTCCCCCGCGCGTCGCCACGTCAGTGTCGGAGGCTCGCCGTACGGTGGTGACATGTCAGAGAACATCGCCATCCCCGCCATTTCCTGGGGCTCACCCATTGGCGTGTTCGACTTGGAGACAACCGGAATCGACGTCGCGACCGATCGCATCGTCACCGCGCACGTTGGCGTTCTCGACGCGAATGGTGCGGTGCTTGAGTCACACAACTGGCTCGCAAATCCCGGTATTCCGATTCCGGAGCAAGCGACCGCCGTGCACGGCATCAGTAACGAGCGCGCTCGACTGCATGGCCATTTGGCGTCCGCCGTGGTGCGCGAGGTGACCGAAGCACTTCGTCAGCTCTTTGCGCAGGGTATTCCGGTGGTCGCGTTCAACGCCAATTACGACTTTTCCTTACTGCTCGCCGAGTGCCGCCGCCACGGCATTGAGCCCATTGACAACCCGACGCCGGTGCTTGACCCGCTTGTGATGGACAAAGCGCTCGACCGCTACCGTCGCGGCAAGCGACGACTCACAGATGTTGCCGAACACTACGGTGTCGAGTTGGAGAACGCGCACGATGCGTCTGCAGACGCTCGTGCAGCTGGCCGCGTTGCACAGGCAATTGCACGAATCTACGCGCACCTCATGCCTGAGACGATGCGCGAACTTCACGCCCGCCAGGTTGGATGGGCGCGTTCGCAGGCCGCGAGCCTGACGGACTACTTCATCCGCATTGGCCGGCTCGATGCTGATGATGAGCTCGATGGTTCCTGGCCCGTGCGCTCTTCCGTCGCCACCGACTAACGAACAGCAGCGCCCCCTGCTCCACCCCTCGTGCTGCTGTGCACGACCACGTCTTGTTGAGCAAGACCCATCCTGTTGTGCACGACGCGCCACGCCAACGGAGCGCAAAACCCGGCGTGTCGAGCTGACTCGCGCACGTGATCGTGCATAACAGGAGATGAGACGAACCCGAGAGCTGGATCGTGGGACGGAACCACGGAGCAGGCAGCAGTGAACCACGCGGCTCGCACGCGGGAGGCACCCGCGGCACGCTCGTGGGTGGGGAATCTAGGGGGCTGTGCGCAGGAACGCCGAAGGGCCCCAGGTTTCCCTGGAGCCCTTCGAAGAAAGCGTGGTGCTTACTTGGACACGCCGCCGAAGCCAGCGAAGCGCTGGTTGAACTTGTCGATACGACCAGCCGAGTCCATGATGCGCTGCTTGCCCGTGTAGAACGGGTGCGATGCGGAGGAGATTTCAACGTCGATGACCGGGTACTCCACGCCATCGAGCTCAATCGTCTTGTCGCTCGAAACAGTGGAACGCGTCAGGTACGTTTCGCCCGAACCGAGGTCGCGGAAAACGACGGCGTTGTACTCGGGGTGGATGTCAGTCTTCATGGGGAATCCCTTGATGAGGTTTATAGAATTTGGAACAAAAGATCAGAGGGTGCGTGGCACCAAGGATCGAGTCTATCAGATGGCGTCACACCGCACGGGCAGCGAAACGTCCTTCTTCCTTGGTGAGTCGGATCGGCAGACCGAACGTCGCGGTCAGCGATTCTTCGGTCAGCGTCGAGTCCAGGGGGCCCTGCGCCACCACGCCGCCGTCACGAATCAGGAGGACATGCGTGAAGCCCACCGGAATTTCTTCCACGTGATGCGTCACCATGACCATGGCGGGCGTTGCCGGCGACTGCGCGTACGCGGAGAGAAGTTGCAGGAGTCCTTCACGGGCACCCAAATCAAGACTTGCCGTCGGCTCGTCAAGGAGGAGCATTTCCGGATCCGTCATGACGGCGCGAGCAATCTGTACGCGCTTCTGCTCACCGTCACTCAGCGTTCCGAACAGGCGGTCAGCCAGGTCATCGATGCGCCAGTCCGCAAGCACACGCTCGGCGCGGCGCTCATCGATGCGTTCGTACTCTTCATTCCAGCGACCAAGCACTGAGTAGGCTGCCGTGAGAATCACGTTGCGCACGGTCTCGTCACCGGGAATCTGCTTGGCCATCGCACTGGAGGCAATGCCAATCCGCGGACGCAGTTCGAAGACGTCAGTGCGGCCGAGCTGTTCGCCGAGAACGTTAACCTGACCAGACGTCGGGTGCATCATGGCAGAAGCCAACCGCAGAATCGTCGTCTTTCCGGCACCGTTTGGTCCGAGAATGACCCACCGTTGGTCGTCTTCCACGCTCCAGCTCAATGAGTCGACAATGTTCTTGCCGTCTCGGCGCACGCTGGTATCGGTGAATTCAAGAACCAAGGACATGCATTTAGCCTACCGGCTCGCCGCTGCCACCTTCTCGTACAACGCGCGGGTTTGCGTAGCGATCTGCTCCCAACTGAACTCTTCTGTGACCCGCTTTCGACCGGCGACACCGTACGCTGCCGCCTGTTCTTCATCGGCGAGTACCTCATTGAGTACTCGCGCCAAGTCTGCAACGTATGCTTCCGGATCAACGGGGGTGCCGGTTCCGTCTGCCACCTGCTCAATCGGAACCAGACGCCCGGTCACGCCGTCGACGACGACTTCCGGGATTCCTCCGGTTGCGGTGCCCACAACGGCCGCGCCACACGCCATGGCCTCCAGGTTCACAATGCCGAGCGGCTCGTAAATCGACGGGCACACGAACGTCGTCGCCGACGTGAGAATTGCGGAGAGCTCACGGCGCGGCAGCATCTCTTCGATCCAGACGACGCCGTCGCGCGTTGCGCGAAGGTCGGCGACGAGGCCGCGCACTTCGTCCATAATCTCCGGGGTATCAGGAGCCCCAGCGCACAACACGAGCTGCACGTCAGCAGAAAGCGACGCTGCCGCCCGCAATAGATACGGGAGCCCTTTCTGACGCGTGATGCGACCGACGAAAACAACGGAACGACGTGTCGGGTCGATGCCGAATCTGTCAAGCACCGCGGCATCGTGTACTGGCTGCCATTGGTCGGCGTCGATCCCGTTGTAGATGACGTGTACTTTCGCGGGGTCAAGATCGGGGTAGCTACGCAGGATATCGGCGCGCATTCCGCCGCTGACAGCGATCACGGCGGCGGCAGCATCGTACGCGGTTTTTTCGATATAGCTCGAGACGGCGTACCCGCCGCCCAGCTGTTCTGCCTTCCACGGTCGCATCGGTTCAAGGCTGTGCGCTGTGATGACGTGCGGCACTCCGTGCAAGAGGGAGGCGACATGGCCGGCGAAGTTGGCGTACCACGTGTGCGAGTGCACCACATCGGTTCCTGCCATATCGCTCACCATCGTGAGATCGACGCCGAGCGTTTGAATCGCGGCGTTCGCGTCGGCGAGTTCCGCAGGCACCGCGTACCCCGTGGTTCCGCCCTCTTCTCGCGGCGTACCGAACGCGCGCACCCGCACATCCGTGCCGGTATCGCGGAGTGAACGGACGAGCTCCGCGGCATGAACGCCTGCCCCTCCGTAGATGGCCGGTGGGTACTCTTTCGTGACAATGTCAACGCGCATGACTCGAACGCTAGTACATCAGCGCCGCTCCCCCTAGATTGGTGACATGCCAGCTGCACCAAAGATTCTGGGAATCGTCCTCGCTGGCGGCGAGGGCAAGCGTCTGATGCCTTTGACGGCCGACCGGGCGAAACCCGCGGTTCCGTTCGGCGGGCAGTACCGCCTCATCGACTTTGCGATCTCGAACCTGATCAATTCAGGGCTCCGCCAGATCGTTGTGCTCACGCAGTACAAGTCGCACAGCCTTGACCGCCACATTTCGCAGACCTGGCGCATGTCGGCACTGCTGAACTCGTATGTGGCGTCTGTGCCCGCGCAGCAGCGCCTGGGCAAGCGTTGGTATATGGGTTCGGCCGACGCCATTTTGCAGAGCATGAACCTCATCAATGACGAAAAGCCCGACTACGTCGTCGTCATCGGAGCGGATCACGTGTATCGCATGGACTTCCAGCAGATGCTCGACGCCCACATCGAATCGGGTGCCCGCGCGACCGTTGCGGGTATTCGTCAGCCCATTGGTATGGCCGATCAGTTTGGCGTCATCGACGTTGACCCGGAGCACCCGACGATGATTCGCGAGTTCTTGGAGAAGCCGAGCGACGCCACCGGACTCCCGGATGCACCACATGAGGTTCTGGCGTCGATGGGCAACTACATTTTCAATACCGACGCGCTGATTGAAGCGGTTGAAGCAGACGGCGAGTTCCCCACCTCAAATCACGATATGGGTGGCGATATCGTGCCCTACTTCGTCGGTCGCGGCGAAGCGGGTGTCTACGACATGGTGCGCAACGAGGTTCCGGGTTCTACGCAGCGCGACCGCTGGTACTGGCGCGACGTCGGAACCATTGATTCCTTTTACGACGCACACATGGACCTCATCTCCACCCTGCCGATCTTCAACCTGTACAACATGGAGTGGCCGATTTTCTCGCAGGCAGTGAACTCGCCGCCCGCGAAGTTTGTGCGCGATGGCATCGGCCGAATGGGCAATGCGCTCGACTCGATCGTGTCGCTCGGGTCGGTGATGAGCGGAACACACCTGGAAAGCAGTGTGGTGGGTCCGTGGACCCTGGCAGATGGCGGCTCCATCATTCACTCCTCCGTGTTGTTCGACAACGTAAATATCGGCAGCAATGCCCGCGTTGAAAAGGCCATTCTCGACAAGAATGTGCGGCTTTTGCCTGGCGCCACCGTCGGTGTCGATCGCGATCGCGACCTGGCGCGCGGGTTCACGGTGACGGACTCGGGCATCACGGTCGTCGGTAAGGGCACCATCGTCGAGCCGTAACTGATTCTCAGAGCGGGGCACGGGGCGGGTAGGCTCGCACCGTGCCCCGCTCTCTTGTTGTCCTTGACGCCGATTCCACCCTCATCCAGAACGAAGTCATTGAACTTCTCGCCGATGAAGCCGGCCGCGGCGCCGAAGTCGCTGCGGCAACCGAAGCCGCGATGCGCGGCGAGATTGACTTCGCGACCAGCCTGCGCAACCGGGTCGCTGCCCTTGCGGGTGTTCCGGTCACCGCCTTTGAACGCGTGCTTGCGCGGGTGAGCCCGACGCCTGGCGTCCGCGAGATGATCGAAGCCGTGCATGCTCGCGGCGGGATCGTCGGCGTCGTTTCCGGCGGGTTCCACGAAATTCTTGACGTTGTCGCGCCCGACCTCGGCGTCGATGTCTGGCGTGCCAATAGGCTCGCTGTCGACAACGGCGTCCTGACCGGTGACGTCGACGGTGAGATCGTTGATGGCGCCGCAAAGGCACGGTGGCTACAGACCTGGGCGCAAGAGTACGGTGCCACCGCAACGTTTGCGGTAGGCGACGGCGCCAACGACCTTCAGATGATGGGAGTCGCTGACCTCGGCCTCGCCTTCAACGCGAAGCCGAAAGTGCGTGAGCAGGCAAGCCTCGTGGTCGATCGCATCGATCTGCGCGAGATTCTCCCGCTCATCCCTTAGTTCGCTCCTACCCTCCTACCGGGTATGCAAAGAGGGTCCGCACGTCGCCGTGCGGACCCTCTCTTCTTTGCAGAACTAGTGGCCCATGCCCAGGCCGCCGTCAACCGGAATGACGGCACCAGAAATGTAGGCAGCGTCATCCGAAGCGAGCCATGTGACGACGCCGGCGACCTCATCGGGCGATGCGAAACGGCCAGCCGGAATGCTCTTCTTGTACTCCGTCTGCGTGGTTTCAGGCAACGCTGCGGTCATATCGGTCTCGATAAAGCCGGGAGCGACCACGTTGGCGGTGATGCCGCGCGAGCCGAGCTCGCGCGTCAGCGATCGTGCGAAGCCAACGAGCGCTGCCTTGGACGATGAGTAGTTGATCTGGCCGGCGCCGCCGTAGAGACCCACGACGGACGAGATCAGAATGACGCGTCCGAACTTCGCCTTCAGCATGCCCTTGGAAGCACGCTTGACGACGCGGAAGGTTCCGCCGAGGTTCGTGTCGACGACGGTGTCAAAGTCTTCTTCCGACATGCGCAAAAGCAGCATGTCGCGAGTAATACCCGCGTTTGCAACGACGACCTCAACCGGGCCGAGCTTCGCCTCGACCTCGGTGAATGCGGCGTCGAGTGCAGCCGAGTCGGTGACGTCCGCCCGTACTGTGAGCGTGCCTTCCGGGCCTTCACCTGAGCGAGCAGTGACAGCGACCCGGTACCCGTCGCGCACGAAGCGCTCCGCAATGGCGCGGCCAATGCCGCGGTTTCCTCCAGTTACCAAGACAACGCGAGACGCGGACATGATTCAGCCTCCGAATAGGGATACAACGTCAACAGCCTAGTGGGCGCGGATGCTCGGCCCCGTAATCGCGCGTATCCTGGAGGTACCGTGAAGAAACGCCACATTACCCCGTCTGCGACCTCGCTTCCGGTCGCCCCGCGCACGGAAGCAGACGGTCGAGTGCGCCAGTACGTCATCACCATGACGATCCGTACCGTGTGCGTGGTTCTGGTTTTCGCGGTGCAGCCGCTGGGATGGTGGACGTGGATTTTCGCGCTCGGCGCCGCTTTCCTCCCCTACATCGCCGTCGTCTTCGCGAACACGCCTGCACCAGAAGAAGCTGCCGGCATTGAATCTCCTGAGCGGCAGATTTCGGCGCCTGCGCCCACAGTCGATACCGCACCTCAGGTTCCGACGGTCATTCAGGTCAACGAGACGCCACGGCCGTCACTGCCTGCACCCAAGTCACAGGAGTCGGCGTGATTGGATTCGCACCGCCCGCCGACACTTGTTCGCGTGCGGGGTGTCGCGCGCAAGCCACCGTACGCTTGGTGTGGAGCAACCCGCGCATCCATCGCGATGGACGCACCAAAACCTGGCTCGCTTGCCCCGAGCATGAGAACTATCTCGAAGAATTTCTTCGCGCCCGCAACTTCCCGGTTACGGTCAGCCCGCACACCTCCGAAGGAAACGTTGATGAGTAAGAACCCGTTCATTCGCTGGACGATCTACCTCGTCATCGCCCTGATCTTCGCCATCGTGTGTGGCTTTCTCGCAAACTGGCAGTTCTCCCGTAGTGACGAGCGCAACGGCGAGATCGCGCTCGTTGAGCAAAACTATGACCGCGAGCCGGTTCCGTTTGACGAAGCCGTCCCGAATGCGAACGTCTTCGATCCGAACACCGAATGGCTCCCCGTGACGCTCGAGGGTCAGTACCTCGCCGACGAGCAGATCCTCGCCCGCAACCGCCCGCACGGCGGCAGCAGCGCCTTCGAGGTGCTCGTGCCGTTCCAACTCACCGATGGCCGCATCATCATCGTGAACCGCGGTTGGGTCGCCCCCGGCGAAGGAACGTTGCCTGATGTGGTTCCGGAACCACCCAGCGGCGAAAATGTCAGCGTCGTTGTGCGTCTGCGCCCGTCAGAAGGTGTCCCGCGCACCGGCATCGGTGCGAACGAGGGCGAGTATCTGACGTTCAAGTCCATTAACCTCCCGACGATCGCGGAACACACCGGGGAGAACACCGTTACGTCGGTATACGGCCTCATGGTGAGCGAAAACCCCGCAGTCGCCGACGTTCCGCGACAGGTCGAGCCGCCGACGGAAGACCCGGGTCCGCACCTCTCCTACGCGATCCAGTGGATTCTGTTCGCGCTGATGGGGTTCATTTTCATCGTGTACATCATTCGCACGGAACGCGCACAGCGCCGCGAGGAAGCTGGCGTCGCCACTGTCAAGGTCAAGCGCCGCCGCGACAAGGACGCCGAGCAGGAAGACGCGCTGCTGGACGCCTAACCCGCCGCACGCACGCTCTCACAGGCCGATAAAACGAGGAGGCGGTTCCGGGAATCACTCCCGGAACCGCCTCCTGATTTCGCTCAGCGACTACGCGAGCGCAATGAGGTCTTGGTATTCCTTGTTCCAGATGTCTTCAACGCCGTCGGGCAGAATCAGGACACGCTCGGGGTTGAGAGCAGCGACCGCGCCCTCATCGTGCGAGACCAAAACCACGGCGCCCTCGTAGTGCGCGAGCGCACCCAGGATCTCCTCGCGGGAAGCGGGGTCGAGGTTGTTCGTCGGCTCATCGAGCAGCAGCATGTTCGCGCTGGATACGACGAGCGTTGCAAGCGACAATCGGGTCTTCTCACCACCGGAGAGAACGCCAGCAGGCTTGAGAACGTCATCGCCGGTAAACAGGAACGATCCGAGCACTTTACGCGCTTCGGTCTCATTAATGTCTGGCGCTGCCGACATCATGTTTTCCAAAACGGAACGCTTCACGTCGAGGTTCTCGTGTTCCTGGGCGTAATAGCCGATCTTCAGGCCGTGACCCGGCTCCAAGGTTCCGGTGTCTGGCTTGTCAACGCCAGCGAGAATGCGCAGCATGGTCGTCTTACCCGCACCGTTCAGGCCGAGAATGACGACGCGCGATCCGCGGTCGATTGCGAGGTCGACGTCGGTGAAAATTTCCAGGGAACCGTACGACTTGGATAGTCCCTGAGCCATGAGCGGTGTCTTACCGCAGGGCGCGGGCTTCGGAAAGCGTAGCTTGGCGACGCGGTCAACCTGGCGCACCTCATCAAGACCCTGCAAGAGCTTTTCTGCGCGGGCCACCATCTGGTGGGCAGCCGCGGCCTTCGAAGCCTTCGCACCGAACCGGGCAGCCTGCAGCTGGAGCTGGGTTGCCTTCTTCTCGGCGTTCGCGCGTTCCTTCTTGCGGCGATCCTCATCGGCAACACGTTGGCGAAGGTAGTTCTTCCAATTCATGTTGTACAGGTCGATGGTCTGTCGGTTTGCATCGAGGTAGAAGACACGGTTCACGGTCTCCCCCACGAGCTCAACGTCGTGGCTGATCACAATCAGGCCGCCACGGTAGGTCTTCAAGAAGTCGCGCAGCCACACGACGGAATCGGCGTCGAGGTGGTTGGTGGGCTCGTCAAGGATCATCGTCTCGGCATCGCTGAACAGAATGCGTGCGAGCTCGATACGACGGCGCTGACCACCGGATAGTGTCTTCAGCGGCTGGTCAAGAATACGGTCAGGCAACGACAGGTTGTGTGCGATCGACGCCGCTTCCGCTTCAGCTGCGTAGCCGCCGAGCGCTTCAAAGCGTTCCATGACATTCGCGTACTTGCGCATGGCGCGCTCGGCGATGGCGGGATCATCCGATGCCATCTTCGCGCTGTGCTCCGCCATGCTGACCTGCAGCGAGCCGAGGCCGCGAGCGTCGAGGATTCGCGTGCGTGCCAACATTTCCGGGTCGCCGGTGCGGGGATCCTGCGGCAGGTATCCGAGTTGACCGGAACGAGTGACGGAACCATCAGCAGGAATGAGATCGCCAGCGAGTACTTTCGTCAGTGTCGTCTTGCCAGCACCGTTGCGGCCGACGAGACCAATCTTGTCGCCAGGGCCCACGCGGAAGGTGACGTTCTCCATCAGGAGGCGGGCACCGACGCGAATCTCCAGACCTTGTACGGCAAGCACAGCGAAATCTCGATTCTTTTAACGAAGGGGATAACTGGGCGATCATGCCCAGCGCCCTAGTCTAGTTCGCGGTGACTCCCCCTCTGACCAAAAACCTGTGACAGGAGAAGATCTGTGAGCACTCTCACCGTTTCCACCCGACTCCCCCTTGCGGAGGCGTTACCTCGGCCCACGACGCGCGCCCGCGCTCTCGCCCTCGATGCCGCACTGATCGCGACCGGCGCGATGACCGTCGCTCTGCTCGCGCAGGCCGAGATTCCGCTCTGGCCCGTCCCGATCACCGGGCAGACGCTCGCCGTCGTACTGGTCGGCGCGGCGCTGGGCGTCCGCCGTGGTGGGCTGGCCCTGCTCACCTACATGCTGGCGGGGCTGGCAGGGTTCCCCGTCTTTGCCGGGTTCTCTGGCAGCATCGCGGCGCTGGCCTCCCCCAGCTTTGGCTTTATCATCGGCTTCATCCCGGCGGCGATGGTGGCGGGCTACGCCGCGCAGCGCGCGTGGGATCGCCGCCCGCTACTGGCGTTTGCCGCGTTCGTGGGTGCGAGCGTCGTTCCGTTCCTCGTCGGCGTGCCCTACATGGCCTTCATCCTGAACGGCGTGATGGATGCAGGCCTCTCGTTTGAGGAGATCTTGGCCGCCGGTGTGACGCCGTTCATCGTCGGTGGCGTCATCAAGGCGGCGGTCGCCGCCGCCTTGATCCCGCTCGCGTGGCGCGGCGTCACGGCGGTTGAGCGTCGCCGCGACTAACCCGCACTATGCGAATGGCCGCCCGGTTTCCGGGCTGCCATTCGCATATCGTGACTCATTCTTATGACGGCTGCCCAGGTTCCGCAATCCGTGACATCCGCAGTCCAGGAACCAGGGCGAGCGCTGCCAGCAGAGTGGCGGCAATGAAGACCATGCCGAAGGCCAACCCTGCTGATCCTAGAGAGATGAAGATGAGGCCCATCAGGGCGATGGCCGCAGACGAGCCCAGGGAATCTGAGATCGACAGGGCCGCCGAGTTGAAACCCTGGTTCTCCGTGGACGAGTACGCGAGTGTCAGCACGGTCAGGCGCGGATAAATGAGCCCAACGCCTCCGCCTGCAAACATCCACGCGGTGATCAGCACGAAGGCGGGCAAATGGAGGAGCGCCGTCACCGCACCCGTGATCGTGGCGAACGCGAGGAGGGAGATTCCGATCACGGCAATGCGTTTGTTGCCCAGCCGGTCGCCATAGCGGCCCTGCACTTCAGCGGCCACGGCCCACGCGATCGCCGCAACGGTGAGGGCGAGCCCCGCCATCGTCGGGCCAAAGCCATACTGTGTTGTCAGCAAAAGCGGCACGTAGACCTCGGCGCCGAAGAGGGTACCGGCGACCAAACCGCGCATCACGATGACGGCAGGTAGGCCGCGCCCGGCAAGGAGTGTGCGTTTCGGGAGTAGCGGGCGCACCGCGATGGCGAGAGCGATGAGCGCGGCACCGGCAATGATCCATCCGATGACGGCACCGTAGTCAGCGGTTACTCGGCCGGTGAGGCTGAGCACGACGGCCAGTGCAGCGACGACGATGGCAAGGCCGAGGCGGCGGGCAACGGAGGGGGAACCAGACCCTTGTTCCGCTGCGCTGAGATCGACCTCGCGGAGGCGTGTTGCGACCAGAATGAAGGCGAGCACCGTCAGGACGGCGACGCCAAGGAACACCCATCGCCAGTGCAGGTACTCGGCAACGGCGCCCGCAAGGAACGGGCCGATGAGGCTCGGGACCACCCACGCGGCCGAAAACAGCGCAAAGACGCGGCCATGCAGGTCGGACGGATAGACCCGCGCGACGACGACATATAGCGCGACCGTCTGCCCGCCGATGCCCAGCCCCTGAATAAGGCGGCCGAGCACCAGAAGCTCCATCGTGTCGGCAAACCCGGCAATCAACAGCCCGGTTGCGAAGAGGGCGACAGCGGCGTAGAGCGGCGCCACTGGCCCCGAGCGATCGCTCCATAATCCGGTGACCACCATGCCGATGACGCTCGTCGCGAGCGTGCCGGCAAACGCGACAGCGTAGAGTGATTCTCCGTCGAGGTCGGCGCTGACGACCGGCATGACGGTTGTCACGGCGAGCGATTGAATCGCTGCCAGGAAGACCAGCGCGACAGCGCCCAGCGTTACCCAGCGGTAGTTTTCACTCCACAGGCTGCGCGCCGCGTTCACAGCGCGGCTGCGATGCGAGCAAAAGCCTCGTGCAGAATCTCCGGTGATGTTGCAAAGTTCATGCGCACGTGGCGCTCGCCCTCGGGGCCAAACGTCGGCCCGGAGTTCAGGGCCACCTTGGCGTTGTGCAGCAGGTATTTCGAGGGATCGCCCTCGATGTGGGAGCGTTGCATGTTGATCCAGGCGAGGTAGCCGGCATCAGGCACGCGGTGTTCTGCGCCTGGCATGCTGGCAACGCCGTCCGCAACGATCTGGCGGTTCTGTTCTAGCGTGACGAGCAATGAGTCCAGCCATGCGTCGGACTCTTCGCTGTATGCCGCGATTCCAGCGATCACACCGAACAGACCGGTGCGCCATTCCACTTCCATCGGAAGGGAGGCCAGAATCCGGGCAGGTTCGCGGGCGGCCGTCACCATGGCAGCGGTCTTGAGGCCGGCCAGGTTGTACGCCTTGCTCGCGCTCGTGACGGTGAAACCGCGTGCGGCCGCCTCATCTGAGGCTGTCAAGAACGGCGTGTAGTCAATGCCAGGGCGAACCAGCGGAGCATGAATTTCGTCACTCACGATCCAGGCACCGTACTGCGCAGCCAGCTTCGCAAGCGCAGCCAGTGCCTCTCGCGTGTGTACGGTTCCGGTCGGGTTATGCGGGTTGCACAGCAGCATCGCTTTCGCGCCCTGCCGGAATGCCGCCTCGATGCCATCAAGGTCTAGTGCCCACCCCGCGTCTGTGACGTGCAGTGGCACGGAACGAACGGTTCCGCCCGCCTCCGTGACCGTGTCGTAAAACGGCGGATACACCGGCGGCGTGATCACCACGGCGTCTCCTGGCGCGATGACACCGCGCAAAATTTCAACGAGTCCCATCACCACGTCCCCCGTCGTGCGCACGTGCGCGGGGTCAACCTTCCAGCCGAAGCGCCGTTCATGGAACTCGGCGAAGGTCTCCTGGTAGGCGTGACGGGGCGGGGTGTAGCCGGTGTCTCCGGTGGCGACGGCCTCCGCTAGCACCCGCGTGATGGCGGGTGCTAGCGGAAAGTCCGATTCCGCGACAAACAGCGGCAGGACATCGTCGGCGTAAGAACGCCACTTCGTGCTGGAGCGGCGGCGAAGCTGCTCGATGGGCAGCGCAGTCAGTGGCGTTGCTGCCATGTCAGATCGCGAAACCCAGGGCACGCATCATGTCGCGCCCGTCGTCGGTGATCCGTTCTGGGCCCCACGGCGGCATCCATACCCAGTTGATGCGGTATTGGTCAACGACGCCGTCCAGGGCTTCCCCTGTCTGTGCTTCGAGGACATCCGTCAACGGGCACCCGGCGCTCGTCAGCGTCATGTGAATGATGAGAGCATCGTTCTCGTCATCCCAGCTGAGGTCATAAATCAGGCCGAGGTCGACGACGTTGACGTTGAGCTCAGGATCCATCACATCCTTGAGAGCTTCCGTCACCTCGTCGTACTTCTCGGGGGCCAGTGCACTCATAGTGTGATCCTACGCCTCGACGGGAGCGTCGGCCGGGGTCTCCGCGGGGAAGTATCCCTCGTAGCCCTCGTTCTCGAGGCGGTCGGCGAGCTCAGGGCCACCCTCTTCAACGATCTGGCCCTTGACCATGACGTGCACGAAGTCGGGCTTGATGTAGCGAAGAATACGCGTGTAGTGCGTGATCAGGAGCACGCCGAGGTCGGTTGCTTCCTTCGCACGGTTCACGCCCTCAGAAACGATCTTCAGGGCGTCAACGTCAAGACCCGAGTCGGTCTCGTCAAGAACAGCCATCTTGGGCTTGAGTAGCTCAAGCTGCAGGATCTCGTGGCGCTTCTTTTCACCACCGGAGAAGCCCTCGTTGACGTTACGCGCGGCGAACTTGTTGTCCATGCGCAGAGCCTTCATCGACTCCTTGACGTCCTTCGTCCACGTGCGCAGCGACGGTGCTTCGCCGTCGATTGCGGTCTTCGCGGTACGCAGGAAGTTCGTGACGGTGACGCCGGGGATTTCTACCGGGTATTGCATCGCGAGGAAGACGCCAGCGCGAGCGCGCTCGTCAACCGACATCTCCAGAACGTCTTCACCATCAAACGTGATGGTTCCGCCCGTGACGGTGTACTTCGGGTGGCCGGCGATCGTGTACGCGAGCGTCGACTTGCCCGAGCCGTTCGGGCCCATGATGGCGTGGGTCTCACCGGTCTTGATGGTGAGGTTGACGCCGTTAAGGATCGGCGTGGTTCCTTCATCGGTCTCGACCGTTACGTGCAGGTCGCGGATCTCGAGGACAGACATTAAATTTCCTTCGTTACGGAGGGGTCAATGAGCACGTCGTCACCGTCGATTTCGACGACATATACCGGGACGGGCTCGAAAGCGGGGAGGTTCAGCGGCTTGCCTGTGACAAGGGAGAATGCGGAACCGTGGGCCCAGCACTCAACCGTGTCGCCTTCAACAAAGCCATCTGCAAGTGAGATTTCGCCGTGCGTGCAGGTGTCGCCGATGGCGTGCACCACGCCATCGCCGTCCTTCACGACACAGATCGGAACATCGTCAATGACGACGCGCAACGCGGCGTCTTGCTCGAGTTCGCTATACGAACAGGCGCGGGTTGCGCTCATGCCGACAAACCATCGGTGAGCTCGACCTGAATCACGTCGAAGAGTTCTTCTTCCAAGGTCGGCACGCCGATCTTCTGCACGATCTCGCCGAGGAAGCCCACGACAACGAGGCGGCGTGCCTCGTCTTCGGAGATTCCACGCGACTGCAGGTAGAACAGCTGCTCATCATCAAAGCGGCCGGTTGCCGATGCGTGACCGGCTCCCTGAATGTCGCCCGTCTTGATTTCCAGGTTCGGGATGGAGTCAGCGCGAGCACCCGTGGTGAGCACCAGGTTGCGGTTGGCTTCGTACGAGTCGGTGCCGACAGCGTCCGGCCCGATGAGCACGTCACCGATCCAGACGGTGCGAGCCGTGGCGCCCTGCAGAGCACTCTTGTAGAGCACGTCGCCCGTGGTGTGTGCTCCCTTGTGGAACATGTACACCTGGCTTTCGAGGTGCTCCCCCGGGTCTGCGAACGAGATGCCGAGGAGCTTGCCTTCGGAACCGGTGCCGTCGAGTTCGACAGACGGGTTCACACGCACGACGCCGCCAGACAGGCTGGCAACGATGTGCGTGAGCTTCGCGTCCTTGTCAACGCGCGCCTGGTGGGCGGCAGCGTGAACGGTCTCTTCTTCCCAACGCTGCACCGTGATGACGCGGAGGTCGGAACCATCGCGCGCGATGATTTCAACGTTCTGCGCGTAGGTGGCTGCGCCCTTGTGGTCGAGGATGACCGTGGCGTGTGCGTTCGGCATCGCCTCAATGACGATGTGCGCGAATGCGGTGCCTTCGGCGCTCTGGCCGTTGATCGCAATCGTGATCGGCTCGGCGACCTCTTCGTTCGCGGGAATGCGAATGTGGAGGGCGTCTTGCGACTTCTGCCATGCCAAAGCCGCCATGCGGTCTTCCGGACGGAAGAATTCGCCGCGAACCGGAGCGTCGAGACCAACGCTCGGCACGATATACGTTTCAGGCGTAATCGTGTAGTCGACGGAGTCCGACGCGACGGCGTCGACGTTCAGCAGCGGCTGCAGGCGGTTGACCGGCGAGTGCTTGTAGTTGACCTCTTGACCCGTCGGGTTCGGGAAGTCAGTGGGTTCAAACGACGTCGGGCGTTCAGAGCGCGTCTGAATCGGAACCACGGGTGCGTCGTGAGTAAGAATGTTTGATGCCAGCGTTTCGGTTGCGGTTGACATTTAGCCGACCGATCCTTCCATGCCCATCTCGATGAGCTTGTTCAGTTCCAGCGCGTACTCCATGGGCAGCTCACGTGCGATGGGCTCGATGAAGCCGCGCACGATCATTGCCATAGCTTCGGTCTCTTCGACGCCGCGGCTCATGATGTAGAAGAGCTGCTCTTCGCTCACCTTCGAGACCGTGGCCTCGTGGCCGAGGATGACGTCATCGACACGAATGTCGATCGCGGGATACGTGTCTGAGCGTGACTGGGTGTCGACCAGAAGGGCGTCACACACCACGGAGTTCGACGAGTGGTGGGCGTTGGCGTCAATACGAACCTCGCCCCGGTAACCGGCACGGCCACCACCACGAGCGATCGACTTCGACGTGATCGATGACTGCGTGTACGGAGCCATGTGGATCATCTTTGCGCCAGCGTCCTGGTGCTGGCCGGGGCCAGCAAACGCGACGGACAGGGTCTCGCCCTTGGCGTGCTCACCGGTAAGGAAGATCGACGGGTACTTCATCGTGACCTTCGAGCCGATGTTGCCATCGACCCATTCCATGGTTGCGCCCTCGTGTGCGATGGCACGCTTGGTCACCAGGTTGTAGACGTTGTTCGACCAGTTCTGGATCGTCGTGTAGCGAACGCGAGCGTTCTTCTTCACGATGATCTCGACGACAGCCGAGTGCAGCGAGTCCGACTTGTAGATCGGCGCGGTGCAACCCTCGATGTAGTGCACGTAGCTGTCTTCGTCAGCGATGATGAGCGTGCGCTCAAACTGGCCCATGTTCTCCGTGTTGATACGGAAGTAGGCCTGCAGCGGAATCTCCACGTGCACGCCCTTCGGGACGTACACAAACGAGCCACCCGACCACACGGCCGTGTTGAGAGCAGCGAACTTGTTGTCGCCAGCCGGAATAACGGTTCCGAAGTACTCTTCGAAGAACTCGGGGTGCTCGCGCAGTGCCGTGTCGGTGTCCATGAAGATGACGCCCTGGGCCTCAAGGTCTTCACGGATCTGGTGGTAGACCACCTCAGACTCGTACTGTGCGGCGACACCGGCAACGAGACGCTGACGCTCAGCCTCGGGGATACCGAGGCGCTCGTAGGTGTTGCGAATGTCTTCAGGCAGGTCTTCCCATGACTGGGCCTGCTTCTCCGTCGAGCGCACGAAGTACTTGATGTTGTCGAAGTCGATACCCGACAGGTCAGCACCCCACGTCGGCATCGGCTTGCGACCGAACAGCTGGAAGCCCTTGAGACGGGTCTTCAGCATCCACTCGGGTTCAGCCTTCAGTGCCGAGATGTCACGCACGACGTTTTCGTTAATACCGCGGGCAGCGCTTGCGCCAGCGGCGTCGGCGTCGTGCCAGCCGAACTCGTACACCCCCAGCCCTTCGAGCTCGGGACGGTCAATGAGCACATCAGACATGGCGTCACACTCTCCTTATGGCCTAGCGGTGTTATCCGCTCCGGTCGCACTCCCCCGCGTTTACGTGGGAGTTGCCGTCGGGCCTTTCTTTGCGGCGTCCAGAAGACGCCTACACTTGAACGCAAGAGCCGCGCTTTTCGCGATCTTGCAACCCTTCGATTCTACAGGTTCCGCTGGCCCCTTTGGGCGGAACCGGAGGCTTCATGACTGACATCGTCACCCCGGAGACGGCTTCTGTTCGCCCTGGAGGGCGAGAGCGCTCCTTCCTCGGCTTGCCCACCACGTTTAGTAAGCCGGTACGCGTGTTCGCGTGGCTGTCGTTTATCTTCGAGGTGTTCATCATCGGAACCGGTGGCGCGGTGCGCCTGACCGGTTCTGGCCTCGGATGCACCGAGTGGCCGCTGTGTACGCCGGAGTCCCTGGTTCCGACTCCGGAGCAGGGCATTCACGGCCTCATTGAGTTCGGCAACCGCACGATCACCGGCGTCGTCGGAATCCTGGCGCTTGTCGTGCTGCTGTTCACGCTGCACATCATCGGCGGGCGCCGCTCCGTCATCAACATGCTGTGGTTTGCGCTGGGTGGAATCACGACGGGCCTCGTGGCTTACGTTATCGCTGCGCTGGCGGGCGTGCCTGCCTTCCCGTTCTTCTCCGCTGGTCTTTTGCTCGTCGCCATCATCGGCGCGGTGCAATCAATTCGCACGATTCCTGGCCGCAAGGATCTCCCCGTGTTGGCATGGATCGTGTTGGTCGGTGTCATCGCTCAGGCTTTCGTCGGCGGCATCACCGTTCTCACCGAGCTGAACCCGTTTATCGTCGGCTTCCACTACGTCGCTTCGTTGCTGCTGGCCTGCGTGACGCCGGCGTACCTCGTGCGTATGTATCAGGGCGAGGCAGCCCGCGAACGCGTTGTTCCGTCGTGGTTTGCGATCTTGACGCATGTCACGGGCTTGGCGCTCGCGCTGACAATTTTCTTCGGCGTGTTGACCACCGCATCGGGCCCGCACTCGGGCGATGCTGATGTTGCTCGCAACGGATTCGACGCCACCGTTCTTGCCCACGTGCACTCGTGGCCCGGATATATCCTCACCGGCCTGCTCGTTGTTCTGATGATCGCGGCTTGGGCGCAGCGCCTGCCGGTACACACCTGGCTGATCGCGCTCGTCGTGGTTGTTGGCGTGCAGGTTATGGTCGGCGTCTGGCAGGCTCGCGAAGGCTTGCCGCCGCTTCTCGTTGGTATTCACATGGTGCTCGCGGCCCTCGCCGCTGCCGCGTATACCGCGATCGTGCTGAAGCTCAAACGCCCCGTCACGGTCGACACTCTCGCCGCCTAACGCGCTACTTCTTCGTGTGCCGCTCGGATTATCCGGGCGGCACACTTCTTTTGCGACACGCGCTCACCCGCCACGCGTATCGAAACCCCACCCCCGGGGTTCTGCAGCCCGGGTACGCCAGCCCTGGTTCCGCAGCCCCGCTTCCGAGGGCCCTTGGCTCGCAAGCTTCCTCCGCGGCCCCGCTTCCGAAGCCTGGGTTCCACTTGCCCTGGTTCCGCCCCTGGACCTCAGTCTTCCTCGACGGGTCGGCCCAGTTATGCATGAACGATTTCAGTTATGCATGAGCGGACGGCCGTTCATGCCCGAAAACACAGCGTGTCGCCGGTCTTTGGGGAGTTTGCTCATGCGTAACTGCGGAGGCTCATGCATAACTGGGAAAACCGGAACCACGGGAGGAGTAGGCAGCGTACGGGACCACCCGGGCACGAGCGCGGAGTCATCGGCGGTGAAGACCGAACCGTGAAACGCAAAACGGCCGCCCACAAAAGTGAGCGGCCGTTTGAGAACCCGTTAGAACGGGAGTAGCGGGTCGACGGCAATCGCGACGAAGAGCAGCGTGAGGTACGTGATCGAGGCGTGGAAGACACGCATCGGAGCCGCGTTTGCGCCCTTCACTGCCTGGTTGTAGAGGCGGTGTGACTCGTACAGGAACCAGCCGCCGAACACGAGAGCTGAGACGGTGTACACGACGCCCATGCCCGCAACCGGGATCAGCAGGAGTGAGCAAGCAATCGTTGCCCACGCGTACAGAATGATCTGGAGGCCCACCTGGTGGGTCGGACGCGTGGCGCCCAGCATGGGCACGTGCACCGAACCGTAGTCTTCCTTGTACTTCATCGACAGCGGCCAGTAGTGCGGCGGCGTCCAGAGGAAGACCACGATGAACAGGATGAAGGGCGTCCACGACAGCGATCCGGTGACGGCAGTCCATCCGATGAGCACCGGGAAGCATCCCGCGATCCCGCCCCAAATGATGTTCTGTTCGGTACGACGCTTCAAGATCAACGTGTAAATCACGACGTAGAAGAAGATCGCCACGACAGACAACGTGGCGGCAAGCCAGTTCGTGGTGAGCAAAAGCCACACGGTGGAGACAACGGCAAGCACCCACGAGAAGATAAGCGCGTTGCGCGGCGATACTTCCCCGGTCACAATGGGGCGGTTCTCGGTGCGCTGCATCTGCGCGTCCATGTCACGGTCGATGTACATGTTGAAGGACGCGGCGGAACCAGCACTCATGGCTCCGCCGATGACGGTTGCGATCATGAGCCATACGTTGGGCACGCCGTCTTGCGCGAGGAACATCACAGGCACGGTCGTCACGAGCAAAAGCTCCATGACCCGCGGCTTCGTCAGTTCCACATACGCGCGGATCGTTTTACCGAGGCTGAGCTTCGCATTCGCCGGTGCGGCAGATGTCGCAGTCAGGTGGATCGCCCCCTTAGGACGTGAGAGATTTGTGCGCACGGCAGAAAGCACACACGCAACTAGTCTACCGCGATACGAACGCGGTCTGGTCTTGTCACAAAGACACAATCAGCGCCGCGCACCAGCGCTAGTCGCTATGCTGAAATGACATACACGCGTTCAGCGAATTCCCCTTAATTTCTGACTAATTAGGGCACGTTTGGGTTGAGCGCACCTACTTTTCGGGAGGGCGGTCCGGGTGTCGGAACTGCGTTGGGAAGAGATCGATAAGCGCGCTGTAGATACGGCACGCGTACTCGCTGCGGATGCTGTGGAAAAGGTTGGCAATGGCCACCCTGGCACCGCGATGAGCCTGGCGCCCGCAGCGTACCTGCTGTATCAACACGTCATGCGCCACGACCCGGCAGACACTGACTGGCTTGGTCGCGACCGATTCATCCTGTCGGTTGGTCACTCCTCGCTTACGCAGTACGTGCAGTTGTACCTCGGCGGATTTGGTCTCGAACTTGATGACCTCAAGTCATTGCGCACGTGGGGCTCATTGACCCCAGGCCACCCTGAGTACGGTCACACCAAGGGTGTCGAAATCACGACAGGTCCGCTCGGTCAGGGCCTCGCCTCGGCTGTGGGCTTCGCTTACGCTGCTCGCTACGAGCGCGGTCTGTTCGACCCTGAGGCAGCGGCAGGAACCAGCCCGTTTGACCACTTCGTCTACGTCATCGCTGGCGACGGCGATCTGCAGGAGGGCGTCACGAGCGAGGCTTCGTCGCTCGCTGGCCACCAGCAGCTCGGTAACCTCATCGCGATCTACGACTCGAACCAGATCTCGATTGAAGACGACACGAACATCGCTTTCACGGAGGATGTCGCTGCTCGCTATGAGTCCTACGGCTGGCAGGTGCTGACGGTCGACTGGAAGAAGACAGGCCAGTATGTCGAAGACGTCGCCGAACTGAACGCGGCAATCGACGCGGCCAAGGGTGAGACAGACAAGCCGTCACTCATCATCCTGAAGACGATCATCGGTTGGCCGTCGCCCGGCAAGCAGAACTCGGGCAAGATCCACGGTTCAGCGCTCGGCGCTGACGAGCTGGCTGCCACGAAGAAGGTTCTCGGCTTTGACCCCGAGCAGACGTTCGTTGTTGCAGACGATGTCATCGCGCACACTCGCCAGTTGCAGGAACGCGCAACCGCCACCCGCGCCACGTGGCAGGAAGCGTTCGACGCATGGGCCGCGGCAAACCCGGAGCGTAAGCAGCTTCTTGACCGCCTCGAAGCAGGCGCCCTCCCCGAGAACATCGCAGACTCTCTTCCCGTGTTTGAATCGGGTAAAGACGTTTCGACGCGTGCCGCTTCCGGCACCGTGTTGAATGCGCTTGCTGCCGAGCTTCCCGAGCTGTGGGGTGGTTCCGCCGATCTCGCAGAGTCGAACCTCACCACGATCAAGGGCGCCAAGTCGTTTGTTCCGACGCAGTGGTCAACGCACGAGTGGTCGGGCAATGAGTACGGCCGTGTGCTGCACTTCGGCATCCGTGAGCACGCCATGGGTTCGATCCTGAACGGCATCCGCCTGCACGGTAAGACACGCCCCTTCGGTGGCACGTTCCTGATCTTCAGTGACTACATGCGCCCGGCCGTTCGCTTGGCCGCGCTGATGAACGTCGCCGCGATCTACGTGTGGACCCACGACTCGATCGCCCTCGGTGAAGACGGCCCGACGCACCAGCCTGTTGAGCAGCTGGCGTCGCTTCGCGCAATCCCGAACCTCAACGTCGTTCGCCCAGCCGACGCGAACGAGACAGCGGTTGTCTGGCTCGAGACGCTTCGCCGCGATGGCAGCCCGACCGGTCTTGCCCTGACGCGTCAGAACGTTCCCACGTTCGCGCGCGGCGAAGGCGAAGCCAGTGGCGACACGTTCGCATCCGCACAGCTCGCTGCCAAGGGTGCTTACGTGCTGGCCGAAGCGCAGAACGGAACCCCAGACGTCATCCTGATTGCCACAGGTTCCGAGGTTCAGCTTGCTGTCTCCGCCCGCGAGACTCTGGCTGGCGAAGGCATCAACGCCCGCGTGGTTTCCGCTCCGTCGCTCGAATGGTTTGCTGAACAGTCGGCTGAATACCGCGAGAGCGTTCTGCCTGCTGCGGTCAAGGCGCGCGTTTCGGTGGAAGCCGGCATCGCAATGCCGTGGCACGCCATCGTCGGTAGCACCGGCCGTTGTGTGTCGCTCGAGCACTTCGGCGCAAGCGCCGACTACAAGACCCTCTTCGAAAAGTTCGGCATCACGGCAGAAGCTGTCGTCGCAGCCGCACGCGAAACAGTTAAGGAGAACGCATGAGCACTCCCACCCAAGACCTCGCTGCAGCGGGCGTCAGCATCTGGTTGGACGACCTCTCGCGCTCACGCATTGTGAGCGGCAACCTGGCCGAACTGATCGAAAGCCGCACCGTGTCGGGCGTCACCACGAACCCGACCATCTTCGCTGGTGCCATTGGCAACGGCGGCGAAGACTACGCGGCGCAGCTTCACCAGCTCGCCGCTGACGGCGTGTCTGTCGACGACGCCATCATCGCGGCAACGACCGACGATGTCCGGGCAGCAGCCGACATTTTCCGCGGCGTGTACGACGCAACGAACGGTGTCGACGGTCGCGTGTCGATCGAGGTCTCCCCCGACCTCGCACACGACACGGACGGAACCATCGCCCAGGCCGGTCTGCTCTGGCAGTTGGTGGGTCGCGACAATGCGCTCATCAAGATCCCGGCCACCAAGGCGGGCCTTCCCGCGATCACCGCGACGATTGCCGCTGGCATCAGCGTCAATGTCACGCTGATCTTCAGTCTCGAGCGTTACAGCGAGGTCATCGAGGCGTACATTGCTGGTCTCCAGGCGGCGCGCGAAGCGGGCCACGATTTGTCCAAGATCCACTCCGTCGCTTCGTTCTTCGTCTCGCGTGTGGACACCGAGGTAGACAAGCGTCTCGCGGCGATCGGAACCACGGAAGCACTTGAGCTGAAGAGCAAGGCGGGTCTCGCAAATGCGCGCCTCGCCTACGAACTGTTCGAGCAGCGCTTCGCGGCAGCAGACGCCAAGGAACTGGTTGCGGCAGGCGCCAACGCACAGCGCCCGCTGTGGGCGTCTACCGGCGTGAAGGACCCTGCTCTGCCTGACACGCTCTACGTCACAGAGTTGGTCGCGGCAGGCACCGTTAACACCATGCCGGAAAAGACGCTGGAAGCGACGTTCGACCACGGCGTCATCAGCGGTGACACCATCACGACGAACTACGCAGGTGCCCACGACCTCATGGCAGCACTGGCGAATGTCGGCATTGACTTCGCCGATGTCACCCAGCTACTCGAAGACGAGGGCGTTGAGAAGTTCATTGCCTCGTGGCAGGAGCTCAAGGAGACCGTCCGCATGGCACTGGAGGCCGCCAAGTGAGCGCCACCGAAGTTCACCTGACCGGTTATCCGGCCGAGGTCGCCGCGGCAGAGTTGCCCGCGCTCGTAAACGACATGGTCGCCTCCGGCATTACGGCGCAAAACGCCGAACTGTGGGGCGAAAAGTCGGTCTCCGAGGCGTCAATTCGACTCGGTTGGGTTGAAGCCGTCAGCGTATCGACCCCACTTGTCGCTGAGATCAAGGCTCTGCGCGACAAGCTGACCGCTGCCGGTGTCACGCGCATCGTTCTCGCTGGTATGGGCGGCTCATCGCTTGCCCCCGAGGTCATCACCCGTACGGCGGGTGTGCCCCTTGTGATTGTGGACTCGACGGCACCTGGCCAGGTTCTCGCTGCCCTTGATGGCGACGAGAATGGCTCACTCGCGCAGACGGCGCTCGTCGTCTCGTCGAAGTCCGGCTCGACGGTGGAAACCGACTCTCAGCGCCGCGCGTTCGAGGCAGCGTTCCGCGACCTCGGCATTGACCCGACCGAGCGCATCATCATTGTGACCGACCCGGGCTCGCCGCTCGATGCGTCGGCTCGTGAGGCGGGCTACACGGTTTTCAACGCCGACCCGAACGTCGGCGGTCGCTATTCCGCGCTTACGGCCTTCGGACTGGTTCCGTCTGGGCTCGCCGGCGTCGACATCGAAACCCTCCTGCGCGAAGCAGATTCGGCCCTCCTCGAGGTGTCGATCGACTCGATCGAAAACCCTGCGTTGCGGCTCGGCGCCGCCATCGGAGGCTCGCTCAACGGCAGCCGCAAGGACAAGCTCGGCTTGGTTCCGGATGGCACCGCGATCGTCGGCCTGCCTGACTGGATCGAGCAGCTCATTGCGGAGTCGACAGGCAAGGAAGGCACCGGCATTCTGCCTGTCGTCCTGACGTCGCTCTCCCCCGAGGTCGATAACACGCCGCACGACGTGCAGATCGTTCGCCTCGTGGAAGACGCGGAGCACCTGCGTCTGTTCGAACGCCACAAGGGCGAAATTCTGGTTTCGGGTTCGCTTGGCGCACAGCTCGTGCTGTGGGAGTACGCCACGGTGATCGCTGGCCGTCTGCTCGGCATCAACCCGTTTGACCAGCCCGATGTGGAGTCGGCAAAGGTCGCGGCACGTGCGCTGCTGGATTCGCGACCGGAACCAACGGAGCCGGCTTTCGTTGAGGCGGATGTTGAGGTGCGTGCGAGCGACGCAACTCTCACCGCGAGCGGAACCCTCAAGGGCACGCTTGACGCACTGTATGCGGCTCTCCCTGCCGACGGATACGTCTCGATTCAGGCCTACGTGAATCGCCTCGAGTTCCCGCAGCTTGAGGGCTTGCGCGACATGATCGCTGCCGACACCGGTCGCCCCGTGACGTTTGGATGGGCGCCGCGATTCCTGCACTCCACCGGCCAGTATCACAAGGGTGGCCCCGCACAGGGCGTCTTCCTGCAGATTCTGGAGTCGGATAGTGTCGACGTCGAAATTCCGGAGCGTCCGTTTACATTCGGTCAGCTGATCCAGGCGCAGGCCGCCGGTGACGCCGCCGTTCTTGCCGAGCACGGTCGCCCCGTCGTCACCTTCACACTGAGCGATTCCGGTGACGACGTGCTTGACCTGTTTCAGGCTGTCGACGACTGACTCAAACCCCCAACTGGAGCACTCCCCCGATGACTGCATTCATCTCGCGTGGGCACAACCCACTGCGTGACCCCGATGATCGCCGGTTGAACCGAATTGCCGGGCCAAGCGCCCTGGTGATCTTCGGTGTCACCGGCGATCTTTCGCGCAAGAAATTGATGCCTGCCGTGTATGACCTTGCCAACCGTGGCCTGCTTCCTCCCGGCTTCGCGCTGGTCGGTTTTGCACGCCGTGATTGGGAAGATCAGGACTTCGCGCAGGTTGTCTACGACGCGGTTCGGGCGCATGCGCGCACCGAGTTCCGCGAAGAGACCTGGAAGCAGCTTCTCGAGGGAATTCGCTTCGTGCAGGGCACGTTTGATGACCCGGAAAGCTTCAAGAGTCTGCGCGACACTGTCGAGGATCTCGATCGGGTGCGCGGAACCATGGGTAACCATGCGTTTTACCTCTCGATTCCGCCGAAGGACTTCCCGACGGTGGCCCGCCAATTGCGCGAGTCGGGGCTCGTCAGCAATACGCAGGATCCGGATCGTTGGCGCCGCGTCGTCATTGAAAAGCCGTTCGGCCACGATCTGGAATCCGCCCGCGAGCTGAACGAGGCGCTGGAGTCAACGTTCTCTCCCGATGCGATCTTCCGTATCGACCACTACCTCGGTAAAGAAACCGTCCAGAACATTCTGGCTTTGCGTTTCGCGAACGAGCTATACGAACCGATCTGGAACCGCAATTACGTCGACCACGTGCAAATCACGATGGCGGAAGACATTGGTGTTGGCGGTCGTGCCGGTTACTACGACGGCGTCGGTGCTGCACGCGACGTCATGCAGAACCACCTCCTGCAGTTGCTCGCGCTCACGGCGATGGAAGAGCCGATTAGCCTCAGCGCCGACCACTTGCGCGCCGAAAAAGAAAAGGTTCTCGCCGCTGTCACGCTGCCAGATGACCTGTCAGCGGCGACGGCACGCGGTCAGTACGCTGGCGGTTGGCAGGGTGGCGAAGAAGTGCGCAGCTTCCTGACAGAAGATGGCATGGCACCGGACTCCGCCACCGAGACCTTTGCCGCGGTCAAGCTCGAGATCAACACGCGCCGTTGGGCGGGAGTGCCGTTCTACCTGCGCACTGGCAAGCGCCTTGGCCGTCGCGTCACCGAGATCGCGGTGGTTTTCAAGCGCGCACCCGAACACCTGTTTTCTCGTGGCAGCACGCCTGACCTCGGCCAGAACGCACTCGTCATCCGTGTTCAGCCCGATGAGGGTGTCACGCTGAAGTTTGGCTCGAAGGTGCCAGGAACCGGCACGCACGTTCGCGATGTGACGATGGACTTCGGCTATGGTCACGCCTTCACCGAGGCGAGCCCGGAGGCGTACGAGCGTCTGATCCTTGACGTTCTACTTGGCGACCCGCCGCTGTTTCCCCGTCACGAAGAGGTAGAAGAGTCCTGGCGCATTCTTGACCCGGTCGAAGAGTATTGGGCATCCCTCGGCGGGCCGCTTGATCAGTACGCACCTGGCTCGTGGGGTCCGGCGAGTGCCGACCACATGCTGGCACGCGACGGACGCACCTGGAGGCGACCATGATCGTTGATCTTCCTGACACCACCATTAGCCAGGTCGCTAAGCGCCTCGTGCAGGTCCGTGAAGAGGGTGGTGCCGTCGCGCTTGGCCGCGTGCTCACGCTGGTCATCGCGACTCGTGAAGAAGCAGCAGAGCCCGCCATCGATGCCGCCAATGACGCGTCACGCGAGCACCCGATGCGCGTCATCGTTTTGCTGACCGATCGAAACGCGGATGCTCGTCTGGACGCACAGATTCGCGTCGGTGGCGACGCGGGCGCTAGTGAGGTCATCGTCCTCCGTGCATTCGGCGCCGCCGCAACGAACGAGGAGAGCCTCGTTACCGGGCTCCTCCTGCCTGATGCACCCGTCGTGGTGTGGTGGCCTGACCAGCCGCCGCTGCGTCCTGCCGCCAGCCCGCTTGGCCGCATTGCACAGCGCCGCATTACCGACGCGTCCACCGATCCTGACACGGTGCGGCGACTGTCCAACCTTGGCGAAGGGTACGCCCCTGGCGACACTGACCTGGCCTGGACCCGCCTCACCTACTGGCGCGAGCAACTGGCCGCTGTGCTTGACCAGCCGCCCTACGACCAGGTGACTGCAGTCGAAGTTCATGGTTCCGCTGAATCCCCCTCCACCGGTCTGCTTGCCGCCTGGCTACGTCTGCAACTCGACGTACCGGTGAAGTGGGTCTACGAGTCGCACGAGACGTGGCGAGAGGGTATCAAGAGCGTGCGCCTGACGCGCGCGTCTGGCGACATCCTGTTGGAGCGTCCGGAACCGGGTGTTGCGTTGCTGACGCAGCCGGGGCAACCGGATCATGATCTACCGCTACCACGACGCACCCTGCGCGAGTGCCTCGCCGAAGAGCTGCGTCGCCTTGACCCCGACGTGCTGTACGGTCGAGTCATCTCAGAAGGCTGGCACCGCCTCGGTCCGGCCTCGGAAGGACACTCAGCATGACCGAAAAACGTGTCGTCGTTGTGCCGACGCCAACCGATCTCGCCGAGAGCGTTGCCAAGCGCTTTCTCGGCAAGGTCGCCATGGATGCATCGGAAGATCGACCGGTACATGTGTCGTTGACCGGCGGAACCATGGGCATCGCGGTTCTGGCGGCCGTGGCAGAAAACCCGTTGCGTGATTTGGTCAATTGGTCTGCCGTACATTTCTGGTGGAGCGATGAGCGTTGGGTCGCTCGTGACGATGCCGACCGTAACGAGGGGCAGGCTCGTGCCGCGCTTCTTGACATGTTGGATATTCCGGCAGCGAACATTCACGAGATGCCTGCGTCAGACGAAGGCTTGACCTTGGATGAGGCAGCCGACGCGTACGCTACCGAGCTCGCAAGCTTTGCCAACGGCTCCAACGCCTGGCCGAGCTTCGACGTCTGCTTCCTGGGCGTCGGGCCCGATGGCCACATCGCCTCGCTGTTTCCGGATCGCTCGGCGATCACGGTGACGGATCGCGCCGCCGTCGCGGTGCGCAACTCCCCCAAACCTCCCGCCGAACGCATCACGCTGACGCGTCCTGTGATCAACTCCTCGCGTCGAGTATGGATGGTCGTCGCGGGTGAAGAGAAGGCCGGAGCCCTCGGACTCATTCTCGCTGGAGCCAACTACGAGCAGGTTCCTGCCGCCGGCGCCAAGGGCACGAGCCGCACGATCATCATTGTTGACGAAGCCGCCGCCGGTCAGGTTCCTGCCGAACTGATTGACCCCAGCTTCTAACGGCCCCGCAATTCCGCGGGCTGGATTCCGCGGGCTGCGTTCTGCACCCGCGGTTCCGCTCCCGCGGTTCCGCATGCGTGCGAAACACATTTTGGTCGGCGAAACATCACCGCGCCGCATGTTTCTCGCCGACCAAATTGTGTCTCGCGCAACATATGAAGTGCGACGGACCGGAACCACGGACTGACGCCGGAACCACGGACTGACGCGGAACCATGGGCTGACGCCGGAACCACGGGCTGACGCCGGAACCACGGGCTGACGGAACGCGAAAGGGGTGGAACCGCTTGTGCGGTCCCACCCCTTTCGCTTAATGCTTACTGTCCGCGGCGTGCGCGCACTGCGGCGAGAGCTTCATCCAGCAACTGGACGGCCTCTTCGTCTGTGCGGCGCTCCTTCACGTATGCCAGGTGCGTCTTGTACGGCTCAGGTTTAGCCAGTGCCGGCGGGTTGTCCTTGTCGCGACCTGCGGGCAGGCCGGACTGCGGCGAGTCAATCTGCTCGGGAATTTCTTCCTCAGGCAGGTTGGCTGCAAAGTAGCGTACGGTCTCGTTGCCGAGTGCGTCCCAGTACGAAACAGCGGTACGGTCAGCGTGGTAACCGTGATCCTGCTCGCCCATGGGGCCAGCGCCGACGCGGGTGCCGCGAATTGCGTTTCCTCCGGTAGCCATTAGCCTGCCAATCCCGTGAACTTCGTGATCAGGCCGAGGCCGACGATCGTGACGAACCAGACAAGCGCGAGAACCACGGTGAAGCGGTTCAGGTTGCGCTCGGCAAGACCGCTGGAACCGTAGGAGGCGCTCATTCCGCCGCCGAACATGTCACTCAGACCGCCACCGCGTCCTTTGTGCAGAAGGATAAGAAGGGTCAGCAGCAGGCTGGTGATACCCAGCACAATCTGCAGGATGAGCTCAAGAATAGCCACGGAAAAACCTTTCAAGTGCGAACGGATCGCGCACGAAACTCCAGTATATGGGAGAAGACGAATCTGCCTCAGCGAAACGCTAGACGCCGACGTGGCTCGGGAAGCGAGCAATCGCCGCGAATTCGTCCACGATCAGGCTTGCACCGCCGACGAGAGCGCCGTCTACATCAGGCTCGCGCATGAACGCGGCGATGTTGTTTGCCTTCACTGACCCGCCATACAGCACACGGGTGCGCGCCGCCGCCTCATCGCCGAGCGTCTCAGCGATGACGCCGCGCAGAGCCTTGCACACGTCCTGTGCTTGCGCGGGCGTTGCCGCCTGGCCGGAGCCGATCGCCCAGACCGGCTCGTAAGCGACGACGATATCGGCCTTCTTGTCGATGCCCTCGAGAGCGACGCGAAGCTGAGCGACGGGAACCGCGCTAGCCCCGTGCTTTTCGAGGTCTTCGGCAGTTTCGCCGACGCAGATCACCGGTACGACACCGTGCTTGATGGCGGCTTTCGTCTTCGCTGCCACGATCTCGTCGGTCTCGTTGTGGTATTCGCGACGCTCGGAGTGGCCGATGATGACGTAGCCACACTTGAGCTTCGAGAGGAACAGGCCCGAGATTTCACCCGTGTATGCGCCGGAGTCCTGCGCTGAAATGTCTTGTGCACCAAGCGAGAACGGAATCTTGTCGGCGTCGATCAGCGTCTGCACTGAACGAATGTCGGTGAAAGGCGGGAAGACCGCAACCTCGACCGCGTTCGACTCAAACTTCGCGTCTTTCAACGTCCAGTGCAGCTTCTGCACGAACGCGACCGCCTGGAGGTGATCCAGGTTCATCTTCCAGTTACCCGCAATGAGCGGCGTACGTGTTACGACCATCCGAGGACCTCCAGTCCGGGAAGCTTCTTGCCTTCGAGGAATTCGAGGCTTGCACCACCACCGGTGGAGATGTGACCAAACTGGTCATCGGCAAAACCGAGCTGACGTACGGCTGCGGCAGAATCGCCGCCGCCCACAACGCTGAGACCGTTAACGGCAGTCAGCGCCTGCGCAACTGCTTTCGTACCGCCAGCGAAAGCGGGGAACTCGAACACGCCCATCGGGCCGTTCCAGAACACCGTCTTGCTCGAGGCAACGGCGTCGGCAAAGGCCTTCGACGTCTCCGGGCCAATGTCGAGACCGATGCCAGCGGTTCCGAAGCTCGTCTCTTCGATCGCGCTGGCAGCAACAACTTCGTGTGCGGCGTCGGCGGCAAACTTCTCCGCGACAACAACATCGGTCGGCAGCACAATCTCGACGCCGCGCTCGCGCGCGTCGGCCAGGTACCCGCGTACGGTGTCGAGCTGGTCTTCTTCCAACAGGCTGGAGCCCACGTTGTGGCCCTCGGCCTTCAAGAAGGTGAACAGCATGCCGCCACCAATGAGGATGCGGTTGACGCGCGGAAGCAGGTGTTCAATGACACCCAGCTTGTCTGACACCTTCGAGCCGCCAAGAACAACCGTGTACGGTCGCTCCGGATTCTCGGTGAGGCGGTCAAGCACATCAAGTTCGGTGGCGATGAGCAGGCCAGCGGCAGACGGAACCAGCTGCGCGAGTTCGTACACGCTCGCCTGCTTGCGGTGCACAACACCGAAGCCGTCCGAAACGAGGACGTCCCCGAGGGCAGCCAGCTGCCGAGCGAACGCGTCACGCTCGCCCTGATCCTTGCTGGTCTCGCCGGGGTTGAAGCGCAGGTTCTCGATGACGGCGATGCCGCCGTCATCGAGACCGGCTGTGGCTTCTTGCGCAGACTCCCCTACCGTGTCGCGCGCAAACGCGACCGGTTTTCCGAGGAGTTCTGCGAGACGCTGCGCGACCGGAGCGAGGCTGTAACGCTCGTCCGGTGCACCCTCGGGTCGCCCGAGGTGAGAACACACGATTACGCGCGCACCCTGATTGATCAGAGTGTTCAACGTAGGAAGTGAGGCGCGGATTCGACCGTCGTCGCTAATAACACCGTCTTTCAACGGAACATTAAGATCGCAACGGACGATAACGCGCTTGCCCGCAAGGGATCCGAGCGAGTCGAGGGTTCGCAGAGTCATATTTAGAGACGCTCTCCAACGTATTCGGTGAGGTCGACGAGACGGTTGGAGTAGCCCCACTCGTTGTCGTACCAGCTCGACAGCTTGACCTGGTTGCCGATCACACGCAGCAGGCCTGCGTCGAAGATCGACGAGTGCGGGTCAGTCACGATGTCGCTAGAGACGATCTCGTCTTCGGTGTACTTGAGGATGCCGGCGAGCGGCCCCTCGGTTGCAGCTGCCTTGTACGCAGCCTTCACCTCGTCCAGCGTGACCGGACGTGATGAGGTGACGGTAAGGTCTGTGATCGAACCGGTCGGAACCGGTACACGCAGAGCGAAGCCGTCAAGCTTGCCCTTAAGCTCCGGAAGAACCAGGCCAATTGCCTTTGCCGCACCGGTCGAAGTCGGAACGATGTTGACAGCAGCAGCACGTGCACGGCGAAGGTCGCTGTGCGGGCCGTCCTGCAGGTTCTGGTCAGCCGTGTAGGCGTGGACCGTCGTCATCAGACCGTTCTCGATGCCAAAGTTGTCGTTGAACACCTTGGCGAGCGGCGCGAGGCAGTTCGTGGTGCACGATGCGTTCGAGATGATGTGGTGCGCGGCCGGGTCATAGAGGTGCTCGTTGACACCCATGACGAACGTTGCGTCTTCGCCCGTTGCCGGTGCCGAAATGAGGACCTTCTTGGCGCCACCAGCGATGTGCTTGCCAGCGTCTTCAGCCTTCGTGAAGCGACCCGTTGACTCGATCACGATGTCAACACCGAGTTCGCCCCATGGCAGGTTGGCGGGGTCGCGCTCCTCGAACACCCGAATAACCTTGCCACCCACCGTGATCGACTCGTCGTCGTACGTGACGTCCTGGTCGAGACGACCAAGGATCGAGTCGTACTTCAGCAAGTGCGCGAGGGTCTTATTGTCGGTGAGGTCGTTGACGGCAACAACCTCAAGGTCGGCTCCCTGTGCAAGGGCCGCGCGCAGATAGTTGCGCCCGATGCGGCCGAAGCCGTTAATACCAATCTTTACAGCCACTTATGCTCCCTAGTGGTCTGTCACGCGCGCCGATGAACGCGTGACGAATAGAAGTCGCGGACATCGGCGTCCCCGGTGGAATCCCCACCGGGGACGCCACCGTTCACGACTGTACCAGCAGGCCCTTGCTCTGCGTGCGTGCTGTTTCAAAACGTGTCTGCACGTTGTCCCAGTTCGCAATGTTCCAGAACGCCTTGACATAGTCAGCACGGACGTTCTTGTAGTCGAGGTAGTATGCGTGCTCCCAAACATCGAGCAGGAGCAGCGGCACGGAACCGGCAGCGAACTGCGACTGCTGGTCGAAGAACTGCTGGATGATCAGGTTCTCGCCGATCGAGTCCCAGAACAAGCCAGCCCAACCCGAGCCCTGAACACCAAGGGCTGCTGCGGTGAAGTGTGCCTGGAATGCGTCGAACGAACCGAAGTGGTCCGCGATCGCTGCCTCGAGCTCGCCGGTGGGCTTGTCGCCACCGTTCGGCGACATGTTCGTCCAGAAGATCGAGTGGTTCGTGTGGCCGCCGAGGTTGAACGCGAGGTCCTTTTCGAGCTTGTTGATGTTCGCGAAGTTTCCCGCGGCACGAGCCTCAGCAAGCTGCTCGAGGGCCGTGTTAGCACCGGTGACGTAAGCCTGGTGGTGCTTGCCGTGGTGCAGTTCCATGATGGCACCGCTGATTGCCGGCTCGAGGGCCGAGTAGTCGTAGGTCAGCTCTGGCAGCGTGTATGTCGCCATTGTTTCGCTTCTTTCTGGTCTGCACCCAGTGGGCGCCTTGGTGACCTCCGGAACCGCCGAGGCGGGAAGGTCAATCATTTTCATCCTACCGACGACAACACCGCCTGGCTCGGGAAGATTCCTTTGCCAGGCGGTGTGTGAATTGTCGCGCGTGTTTAGTCTTCTCCGGTCGGAACCGCAGCTTCGGTTCCGGGAATGCCTTCGGCCTCAGCACGCTTGTCTGCCATCGCCAGCAGGCGACGGATGCGGCCGGCGACAGCGTCTTTCGTCAGCGGCGGGTCGGCACGGTGACCAAGCTCATCAAGGCTCGCATCGCGGTGAGCGAGGCGAAGTTCGCCAGCCTGACGAAGGTGGTCAGGAACCTCATCCGCCAGAATCTCCAGTGCGCGCTCGATGCGTGCACACGCGGCGACCGCGGCCTGTGCGGATCGGCGCAGGTTCGCGTCATCGAAGTTCACGAGGCGGTTGACGCCCGCGCGCACTTCACGGCGCTGACGCATTTCGTCCCAGGCAGCAGCGGTACGCACCGCGCCCATCGCTGCCAGAATCGCGCGAATCGATTCGCCCTCGCGAACCACGACGCGGGGTACGCCACGCACTTCGCGGGCCTTCGTTGCGATGCCCATCCGGTGTGCGGCACCGACCAGGGCCATCGCAGCTTCACCTGACGGGGCACTCACTTCGACGGCGGCCGAACGACCAGGCTCCGTCAGTGTGCCTGCGGCAAGGAACGCGCCTCGCCAGATTGCAGCAAGATCTTCCCGGGTACCGGTGGTCAGGCGGTTCGGCAGGCCACGCACAGGACGACGACGCTGGTCGAGCAGGCCGGTTTGACGAGCAAGCGTCTCGCCGCCTTCAATCACGCGTACTGCCCAGTGGTTGCCTGAACGCGAACCGGATGCCTGCACCGGAACGATCTCCGGGCGGGCGGCATAAATTTCAACAAGATCACGAGCCACACGGCGCGCGAGGACTTCGGCATCGACTTCAGCTTCAACCGCAACACGGCCAGCAATCGAGTGCAGTCCGCCAGCGAAACGCAGGATGCTCGTCAGCTCCGCGACGCGTACCGAAGCACGCGGGTCGCGAATCTGGACGAGTTCGCCTTTGACATCGGCGGTCAGTGCCACTGGGGTACCTCTATTTCAGTAAAAAGTCGGGAACGCGCAAAAAGGGCGGAACTTCTATCCTACTCTCGCCCCAGGTCGCGATGCTTCACTCGCACAGCAATCCCTGGTACTTCTGCCAAGCGTTTCGCCAACTCGATAGACGTTGCGACCGAACGGTGCTTGCCGCCTGTGCATCCCACGGCGATGACGGAGTGACGTTTGTTCTCGCGCTGGTAGCCATCAATCGCGGCACGTAGTGCCGCCGCGTAGTTGCTGATGAACTCTGCTGCGCCGGGTTGTCCGAGCACGTACTCAGACACGGCCTCGTCTTTTCCGGTGAAGGGCCGTAGCTCTTCGTTCCAGAACGGGTTGGGCAAAAATCGCATATCGGCGACGAAGTCGGCGTCCGTCGGGAGTCCGTACTTGAAGCCGAAGCTCATCACCGTGACATCGTGCTTGGCTGAATCGGCGGCACGGAAAGTGTCAGAAACCGTGTTCGCCAGCTGGTGGATGTTCAGGTTGGTGGTGTCGATGAGCACGTCTGCGCTCTCCCGCACCAGCCTGAGGCGCTCACGCTCGGCGTGAATGCCGTCAACCAGCGTGCCATGACCCTGCAGCGGGTGCGGGCGGCGCACGGCTTCAAATCGGCGCACAAGCGCGTCATCAGACGCGTCCAGAAACACCAGTCGGGTATCACCGCGTCTGCGCAACTCTTGGAGGACTTCAGGCAGTTCCGCAAAGAGCGTGCCTCCGCGTACGTCGATGACGACGGCCACGCGTGGGAAGGACGTTCCGCTTGCGCTCGAGAAGTCGAGCAGTGGGCGCAACATCTGCGGTGGGAGGTTGTCGACCACGTACCATCCCAGGTCTTCCAGCGCGTTCGCTACTGTCGAGCGCCCTGCCCCCGACATTCCCGTGACGATGAGGACCTGGCCCTCGTCTGACGTGCTCACGCTGTGCTCCTCTCGCTGGTGTAAGCCTAGCGACCTTTGAGGTGCTCGCTCACGGTTTCTGCCAGACTCGGCCCGATGCCTGGAACCTGAGTGATCTCATCAGCGCTCGCGTTCTTGAGCGCCGCGACGGAACCAAAGTGCCGCAGCAACGCTTTGATGCGTGCTTCGCCGAGTCCAGGAACCTCGGAAAGCACCGTCGTAATGTCACGTTTACGGCGTTTGCGCTGGTGGGTGATGGCGAAACGGTGCGCCTCATCGCGCAAGCGTTGAATCAGATAAAGGGCTTCGCTCGTGCGCGGCAGAATGACCGGGTAGTCATCGCCTGGAAGCCAGATCTCTTCGAGTCTTTTGGCAATTCCGCACAGCGCAATATCGGTGCGCCCTGCGTCAGCGAGAGCGCGTGCGGCTGCCGCCACCTGCGGCTGGCCGCCGTCAACAACGAGCAGTTGCGGCGGATAAGAGAAGCGCTTCCGATTTCCGGCTTCGTCGACTGTTTCCGCCTCATCGTCGAGGCGCGCGAGGCGCCGCGTGAGCACTTGGTACATCGAGTCGGTATCGTCCGTCGTCTCCGCAATATTGAACGAGCGGTACTGGTCTTTCCGTGCGAGCCCGTCTTCGAACACGACCATCGAGGCCACAACATTCGTGCCTGACAGGTGCGAAATGTCGTAGCACTCGATGCGCAACGGCGCCGTTTCCAGGCCGAGCGCTTCTTGCAGATCGGTGAGCGCGCGCGACCGGGCAACATAGTCGGCTGACCTGCGCGTCTTATGGAGCATGAGCGCTTGCGACGCATTGAGAGTCGCGGTCTTCATGATGTCGGCCATCTGCCCGCGCTGGGCGACTTTTAACTGCACGGACTTCCCGCGACGAGCACGCAGCCACTGCTCAAGTTCTTCGGCATCCTCAGGAAGCGACGGAACCAGCACACGCTTGGGAATGGACTCCGCGGTTGCGTCGCCGTAGACGCGCTGTAGCAGTTGATCAACAAGCTCTGCTCCGCTGATGTCGATCTCTTTTTCGACGGTTGTTGATCGCACGCCGCGCACGCGTCCGCCACGGATGATGAAGTGTTGCACGGCGGCGGCGAGCTCGTCTTCGGCAATTCCAAAGAGATCCGCGTCTTCGTCGGCGGGTAGGACCAACGCGCTCTTACTGAGCACGGCTTCAATCGAGGCCAACTGGTCACGGTACTTTGCGGCTGCCTCGTAGTCCATTGCGGCAGCAGCGTCCTGCATCTGCGCGGTCAGCTTCTTGGTGAAACGAGAGTCTCCCCCAGACATAAACGCGACGAAGTCATCCACCATGGCGCGATGTTCCGCAATCGTCACCTTCATTGAGCACGGCCCACCGCACCGCCCAATCTGACCGGGGAAACACGGCTTGCCCGACTGCATTGCGCGCTTGTAGGCGGCATCCGAGCACGTGCGGATGGGGAACACCTTGATCATTTGATCGATCGTGTCGTGCACCGCCCACACCTTCGGATAGGGACCGAAGTACTTTGCCCCGCGAATCTTCGGGTTGCGCGTCACAATGACGCGCGGTGCTTCATCGGCGAGCGTGATCGCCATGTACGGGTAGGACTTGTCGTCTTTGTACCGCACGTTGAACGGTGGATCGAACTCCTTGATCCACATGTACTCCAACTGGAGAGAATCGACATCGCTATCGACGACGGTCCACTCCACGCTCGCAGCTGTCGTCACCATCCGCCGTGTACGCTCGTGCAACGTGTGTAGCGGCGCGAAATAGTTCGACAGCCGTTGCCGTAAGCTCTTCGCCTTTCCGACGTAGAGCACACGCCCGGCCGCATCACGGAACCGGTAGACACCCGGGTTGGTCGGTATCTCCCCCGGCTTCGGCTTGTAGGGCAGATCGGTCGCCATTAGCTGGCTTTCTTGGCCCGTGCCGCCGATGTCTTCTTCTTCGCCGCGGTCTTCTTCACCGGTTCTGCCGCCTTCTTCTTCACGAACTTCGGGCGTGGTGCCGTCGCCGGGTCAACGCCCGCCTTCGCGAAGATCTCCCTGAGGAAATGACCGGTGTGACTTTCTTCAGAAAGCGCGATGTCTTCCGGCGTCCCTGTCGCCATGATCATGCCACCGCCTGACCCACCTTCAGGGCCGAGATCGAGCACCCAGTCAGCCGACTTGATGACATCCAGGTTGTGTTCGATGACGACAACCGTGTTGCCCTTGTCGACGAGTTCGTTGAGCACTTCGAGAAGCTTGCGGACGTCTTCGAAGTGCAAACCTGTGGTGGGTTCATCCAGCACATAGATACTGCGCCCGTTGCTGCGGCGCTGGAGTTCGGTCGCGAGCTTCACACGCTGCGCTTCGCCACCTGACAGGGTCGTCGCAGATTGGCCAAGGCGAACGTAGCCGAGACCGACATCAACCAGCGTCTTCAGGTAGCGGTGAATCGCCTGGATCGGTTCGAAGAACTCGGCCGCCTCGGCGATCGGCATCTCCAGCACTTCTGCAATGTTCTTGCCCTTGTAGTGCACGGCGAGGGTGTCGCGGTTGTAGCGCTTGCCCTGGCAGCCCTCGCACGCCACGTACACGTCAGGCAGGAAGTTCATCTCGATCTTGATGGTTCCGTCACCCGAGCACGCTTCGCAACGGCCGCCCTTGACGTTGAACGAAAAACGGCCGGGCTGATAGCCACGCACCTTCGCCTCGGTCGTCTCCGAGAACAGCGTACGAATGCGGTCAAATACGCCGGTGTAGGTTGCCGGGTTCGAGCGCGGCGTACGACCAATCGGTGCCTGGTCGACGTGCACAACCTTGTCGAGGTTGTCCAGGCCCGTGACACGCAAGTGCTTACCAGGCAGGGTGCGCGCACCGTTGAGGCGGCCAGCGAGAACTCGGTACAGGATGTCGTTGACGAGTGACGATTTGCCGGAACCACTGACGCCGGTGACCGCGGTGAAGACGCCGAGGGGGAAGTCAGCTGTCACATCGCGAAGGTTGTTGGCACGCGCGCCGACAACGGAAATCTGTCGATCCGGATCGATCGGGCGGCGCTTGTCGGGCAGCGCAATCGAACGGCGCCCAGAAAGGTAGTCGCCTGTCATCGAGTTGGTATCAGCCAGCAGCTCGGCATACGGCCCCGAGTGCACGACAGTGCCGCCGTGCACGCCAGCGCCCGGGCCGATGTCAACGATCCAGTCTGCCGCCTCGATGGTCTCCTCATCGTGCTCGACAACGATCAGCGTGTTGCCGAGGTCGCGGAGGGTGACAAGGGTCTGAATGAGGCGGCGGTTGTCACGCTGATGCAGCCCGATGCTGGGCTCATCCAGAACGTAAAGCACACCGGTGAGGCCGGAACCGATCTGAGTCGCCAACCGAATGCGCTGCGCTTCTCCGCCCGATAGCGATCCGGCCGAGCGCGACAGGTTGAGGTACGTGAGCCCCACCTGAATCAGGAATTGCAGGCGCACCCGGATTTCGCGCAACACCTGCGCGGCAATCTTTGCCTCGCGGTCGTTCAGTTGCAGCTTTTCGAAGAAGTCGTGAGCATCGGCGAGGCTGAGGCGCGTCGTCGTGGCGATCGAGTGGCCGTGAATGAGTACCGACAGCACTTCGGGCTTCAAGCGGTCGCCGTTGCAGGCGGCACACGGAACCTCGCGGAGGTACTCTGCCCAGCGCTGTCGTTGCGTGTCGCTCTCCGCCTGCTGGTATTGGCGCTCGATGTACGGAACCACACCCTCGAAGCCGGAGGCATAGCGCATTTCACGGCCGTAACGGTTCTTCCATTTCACCGTGACCTTATAGTTTTCGCCGTGCAGCACGGCCTCCTGCACCTCGGTGCTCAACTGGTTCCACGGTGTATCGAGGGAGAAGTCCAAGTCGCGTGCGAGACCTTCCAGAAGGCGCTCGTAGTATTGGAAGAGCCCCTTGCCCTGCGTTGTCCACGGGATCACGACGCCATCGCGGATCGACAGCTCGACATCGCCGAGCAGTAGCTCACTATCGACCGACATGCGAGTGCCAAGACCCGAACATGTGGGGCAGGCTCCGAACGGCGCGTTGAACGAGAACGTACGGGGCTCGATCTCGGTGAGTTGGACGGGGTGGCCGTTAGGACATGCCAGTTTCTCGGAGAACGACTGCCACGCCGCATCGCCCTCTTCATCGACAAAGTTGACCTGCACGATGCCGTTCGTCAGCCCCAGCGCCGTTTCCACCGAATCCGTGATGCGGCTCAGGATTCCTGGGCCCGCGACCAGGCGGTCGATAACGACGGCGATGTCGTGCTTGTAGCTCTTCTTCAGGGTGGGCGGCTCCGCCAGTTGAATCATCTCGCCATCGACCATCGCGCGGCTGAACCCCTTGGCACCGAGCTCACGGAACAGGTCGACGAACTCGCCCTTCTTCTGCGACACGACAGGCGCGACAACCTGATAGCGCGTGCGCTCAGGCAGATTCATCAGTTGGTCAGCAATCTGCTGAACGGTCTGACGCTGAATCACCTCACCACATTCCGGGCAGTGCGGCACACCAATGCGCGCCCACAGCAAACGCATGTAGTCGTAGATCTCGGTGATCGTGCCGACCGTCGAGCGCGGGTTACGGTTCGTGGACTTCTGGTCGATTGACACCGCCGGGCTCAGACCCTCGATGAAATCGACGTCAGGACGATCAACCTGCCCGAGGAACTGGCGCGCATAAGCGCTCAGCGACTCGACGTAGCGACGCTGCCCCTCGGCAAAGATGGTGTCGAACGCGAGACTGGACTTGCCGGAACCAGACAGGCCGGTGAAGACCACCATGGCGTCGCGCGGAATGTCGAGATCAACGTTTTGCAGGTTGTGGACGCGAGCACCGCGGACGGTCAGTTTGGACGAGTTCGGAAGCGAGACAATGGGCACCCGTCAAGTCTAGGCGTGGCCTCCGACACTGGCGTCGCTCCTGCACCTGTTGCCAGGAAACGACGCTGTCAACGCGAAACGGTGGACGAAGAAACCACGGCTCCTTCGTCCACCGCCTCATGGACTACGCGTGTGCGATTAGCGCCAGACGTACACCGGCCATGCCGAGCTCGTCGAGCCGTTCAGCGCGTCAGTGCCTTCGTAAACGGCCGTCAACTTGTGCATGCCGACCGTCAGATTCGCGATCGTGAACTTGGCGACTCCGTGCTTGTCGACGCTGGCACTACCGACAGCAGCGGTACCGTCGTACAGCGTCACGGTTCCGCCGGCCTTCGTGCCCTGGGCCACGACGAGCGCGGTGACCTTGACCTTTTGGTTCGACTTTGCCAGCACACGATTAGCGAAGACGATCGTCGTCGTATCGATCTTCACGATCGGCTCTTTGACCACAATCGGAACCTGCACGGACGTTCCGGTCGGGGTCGTGATCGCGATGGAGACGGCGCCACTGACGTCGGCGGGAACCACGAGCGAAACCGTCGCCTGCCCCGTGAGGTCATCGGTTGCCGTAACAGTACGGGTGATGTCGGTCGTGACGCTGGATGTTCCGAGCGTCGCAGTGACGGTGCCGGCAACCTGCTCCGTCGAGGAGAATTCGAGACCGGACAACGTGAGAGTGACCGTCTCCCCCGCGACAAAGCCGTCAGGGCTGGCCGGCGCGCTGGTCTGAACGCCGACGGCGCGCTGAGCCAGATTCGTTTCAGCGACCGGATGCTCAACAAACCAGTTCACAACGGCCTGCAGGTCGCTCACGCCGGATTCCGCACGGTTTGTCCCGTCCGCGAAGGCACCAAAGTTGTCGCCTCCGCTCGCAAGGAACGCATTAGCCACGACGCCGTAGGTCGCCTGTGGGTCAAGCTCGACATCGTTCAAGGTGATCGACGTGATCCGCTGCCCGACCGGCGCCGTCGGGTCGAAGGTGTACTGGAAACCCTCACTCACACCGAGCTTCAGGAAAGGTCGGGATGCTCCCGCCGGCTGCCACTGCTGTTCAAGAACGGTGCGAATCTGCTCGCCAGTGAGCGACAGCGTCACGAGGCCGTTTGCGAACGGCTGAACGTCAGCCGCCTCCTTGTATGTCACGTTGCCGTCGGCGTCGTAGTCAGCCGAAGACGCGTAGCGCAGATCAGCACGAAGACCGCCGGGATTCATAAAGGCAATCTGCGTCTCTGGCACCTGCTGCTGAGCAGCCCACAGGTGCACGTCTGCGACCCAGTTGCCCAGCGTCGACTCTCCGCCACGGTTCTCCGTGGTTCCGTTCGCCTGCTTTGCCCTGTTGAAGTCGGCTGCGATGGAGCCCAGCGAGACCTTGCCTCGTTCAAACGCGTAGGCGGATGCCGGAGCGACGAGGTCGTTCTTGATGGCTTCGTTCTCCGGGTAGTTGAGCGTCTGCCCGGTTTTCAGCGCGAACGTCTCGTTCAGCATCGAGACAAGCTGTTTTGTCTCAGAATCCACGACGATCTGCAGATTGGAGAACTTCTCTCCGTATTGCCCTGACGAAATCACGGGTCGGCCGTCGATCACGTGGTTGTACGCCAAGTGCGTGTGGCCTGACACGATCGCGTCGACATCAGCGTCGACCTGCGTCACAATGCGGCCAAAGGGTGAGGATGGGTCCGTTGCCGCCTCGATCGTGGTGTTCGCGGCACCCTCGTGCACCAAGAGCACAACGATGTCGGCTTCACCATTGGATGGGTCGCCGTCGCGAAGGTCGTCGGCGACGCGGTTGACGTTGTCGGCCACATCGCCCACAACCACGTCAGCGATGCCAGCGGGACTCACCAGCGACGGGAGTTCGTCTGTGACGGCTCCGATGAAACCAATCGTCACGCCGTCAAAAGTTTGGGTGTAGTACTCGGGCATGATTGGCTCGCCGGTGAGCCGGTGCAGGTTCGCGGCAATGTACTGCCAGCCCGCTGCTGGCTGAATGCGATCACGCAAATCTCCCCAGCCCTGATCGAACTCGTGGTTGCCCACTGAGCTGACGTCGAGGCCTGCGGCGGTCAGCGCCGCAATCGTCGGCTCGTCGTTTTGAATAAAGGACGCGAAGGTTGACGCGCCCACCAGGTCGCCAGCCGCAGCGACAACCGTATTCGGGTTCGTTGCTCGCACCTGGTCGATGGCCCCGGCAAGGGCCGCGATTCCCGCTGCTGCACTGAACGGGTCGTTCTCAATGCGGCCATGGAAATCGTTGAACGTCACCAGATTGATGGTGACGGGGTCGGCCGCGGCTGCCGGCACGGCAGCGAGTGCGCCACCGCACGCAAGCGCCACCGTGGTTACGGCTGCGAGACCGACGCGGCGACGCCGCACGGATGATGAAGACATTCGGATGAGTCCCTTCCTTCGAGCGGGCGCGGCAAAAGCCGTCCCTCGCGCGAGCATATGGACACCAGCGACAGAACGACTCAGCCTGAGAGAGTTCTCATCGGCAGCGCGTGCATGGCACGAGGAATTGCGCGCGAATGACGTCTCGCCGCCCGCGCTTCATGAGGGATGTCTCATCAATCGCGCGGGAGCGCCGAGAATTTCTTGCCAGCAAACGGGCGCAGGGACTCGCGTAGCGACGCAATGTCTTCGAAAGACATTCCGGTGGCTTCGACGACGGCGGGCGGAACCTCTAACGCCCGTTCTCGAAGCGCCGCACCCTCCGCGGTGACGGCGATATCGAGCCGCCTCTCATCGGTCGCACTGCGCTGGCGGGCAACGAAGCCCATCGACTCGAGACGCTTCACCAGCGGAGACGCCGTCGCCGGGTCCATTGCCAACGCATCAGCGAGGTCGTTGAGGGTGCGCGGTGACGATTCCCAAAGCGCCAACATCACGAGATATTGCGGATGCGTGAGCCCCAACGGCTCGAGGATTGGCCGGTAGACCGAGACGACGTTGCGCGCTGCCGTCACGAGTGCAAAGCACAGCTGGCTATCGAGGGCGAGCGTCTCGTCGCGGGACATCGTCATGATTGGAGTCTATACGACCCTAATGTTTAGTACACTAAGGGTTATGCCAGATAAGAAGCCGCTCAGTGTCCGCATCCGCGAGGCCGGGGGTCTGTACTCGTTCTTAAACTCGCGCCTGATCAAGTTCGCTGGCCCCGCCTCTGTCGGCCCGTATGAGAGCACGCCCGTCGAGTCTTCCGTCGCGAAGGCGTGCCCGTTGTGTGGTCACCCGATGAACGAGCATGAGTTCGACCGTTCGGGCCCGAAACCTCTTATGCACTGCCCGTCATAACAGGGTCCTGAGCCGCTCCGCCGCACCAGCTACGCCAAAGCCGCTCCACCGCACCAGTTACGCCTGAACGGCTCCGCCTCCGCGACTGCGACACCCTCCTACGCGTGCCCGGCCTTCTCCATTTGACGCAGGTCACGCTTGAGGTCTTGAACTTCATCGCGCAACCGCGCAGCCAGCTCAAATTTGAGCTCCTGTGCCGCCGTGAGCATTTGCTCGGTCAGGTCGGCAATCGTCTCTTCCAGTTGGGTTGCACCTTCAGCAGCGATCCCTTCGCGGCCCAATCGCGGCGTCGGCGACTTGCGCTTGCCTCCGCCTGAGCGCGCGAGCATCGCTTTTGTGTCTGCGCCTTCGCGCGCCAACGCATCGGTGATATCGGCGATCTTCTTGCGCAGCGGCTGCGGGTCGATGCCGTGTTCCGTGTTGTATGCGATTTGCTTCTCGCGTCGACGTTCGGTCTCTTCGATCGCTTTCGCCATGGAATCCGTGATCCGATCGGCATACATGTGCACCTCACCGGAAACGTTACGAGCCGCACGCCCAATTGTCTGGATCAACGAGGTTCCGCTGCGCAGGAAGCCCTCCTTGTCAGCGTCCAAAATCGCGACCAGTGACACCTCGGGCAGGTCGAGACCCTCGCGAAGAAGGTTGATACCGACCAGAACGTCGTAGACGCCTGCGCGCAACTCGCTCAGCAGCTCAACGCGGCGCAGGGTGTCAACGTCGGAGTGCAGGTAGCGAACCCGCACGCCGTGTTCTTGGAAGAAGTCGGTCAGTTCTTCCGCCATCTTCTTCGTGAGCGTCGTGACGAGCACGCGCTCATCTTTTTCTACGCGAATGCGAATCTGCTCGAGCAGGTCATCGATCTGCCCCTTGGATGGCTTAACCACGATCTCCGGGTCGACAAGGCCGGTTGGTCGGATGATCTGCTCGACGACGCCGTCTGCGATACCCATTTCGTACTTGCCAGGGGTTGCCGAGAGGTACACCGTCTGGCCGACGCGGTTCTTGAACTCGTCCCAGCGCAACGGCCTGTTATCCATGGCGCTCGGCAAACGAAAACCGTGCTCGACAAGTGTGCGCTTGCGCGACGCATCGCCCTCATACATCGCACCAATCTGCGGAACGGTGACGTGCGACTCGTCGATTACGAGCAGGAAATCATCGGGGAAGAAGTCAAGCAGCGTATGTGGCGGCTCCCCCGGCTGGCGTCCGTCCATGTGACGCGAGTAGTTTTCGATGCCTGAGCAGAAGCCCAGCTGTTGCAGCATCTCAAGGTCAAACGTGGTGCGCATCCGCAAGCGTTGCGCTTCGAGCAGCTTGCCCTGGCCTTCGAACTCTTTCAGACGCTCTGCCAGCTCGTCCTCAATCGTCTTGATAGAACGCTGTACGACGTCGTTGGCCGCGACGTAGTGGGAGGCAGGGAAAATCGGAACCGAATCCAGTTTGTCAATGACATCACCCGTCAGCGGGTGCAACCGGTACAGGGCTTCGATCTCGTCGCCGAACATTTCGATTCGAATGGCGTATTCCTCGTACACCGGAATGATCTCGATCGTGTCGCCGCGGACACGGAAATTGCCGCGCGAGAAGTCAACGTCGTTGCGGTTGTACTGCATGGAAATGAATTGGCGGATCAACGCATCACGGTCGTACTGCTCCCCCACCTGCAGCGCCACCATGGCGCGCAGGTACTCCTCAGGGGCACCGAGACCATAAATGCATGACACGGTCGACACCACGATCACGTCGCGGCGCGACAGCAGCGAGTTGGTCGTAGAGTGGCGCAGGCGCTCAACCTCCGCGTTCACAGACGAATCCTTTTCAATAAAAGTGTCTGTCTGCGGGACGTACGCTTCTGGCTGGTAATAGTCGTAGTACGAGACGAAGTACTCGACGGCGTTATTCGGCATCAGCTCGCGAAACTCGTTGGCGAGCTGCGCTGCGAGTGTCTTGTTGTGCGCGAGCACGAGCGTGGGGCGCTGCACCTGCTCGACAAGCCAGGCGGTTGTTGCCGACTTACCTGTACCGGTAGCGCCGAGGAGCACGACGTCGGTTTCACCTGCGTTAATGCGCGCCGCGAGCTGTGCGATGGCCTGCGGCTGATCACCTGACGGCTCGTATTCGCTGATGACCTCGAAGGGACGGACGGCGCGCGTTGGTTGCATGCAACCAGCCTACGCGTGACCTCCGACACTGGACGCGGGAGCGGCAGTACCGGAGACTGCACGCCGCTCTCGAGCCGCACGTAACAGTGGGCGGAGATCGTTCCACACGCGATCCGCCTCCATGAGCGTCTGATCAAGGGAGGCCGTCGTGTCAATCACCACGTCAGCAATAGCCAGACGCTGCTCGTCTGGAATCTGCGAGCTGACGCGGGCGCGTGCTTCGTCTTCGCTCATCCCTCGGAATTCAATGAGACGAGCAATGCGCTCTGCTGCCGGCGCATGCGCCACGATAATCAAATCCCACGGGTCGCTTGCTCGCGCTTCAACAAGCAACGGAACGTCGTAGACGATGACACCATCAGGATCCGCAGCGATAGCCTCAGCGAAGCGCCGCTCCGTTTCGGCCCGCACCGCGGGATGCACGATGCCATTGAGAGCCGCCACTTTCTCGGGTGAACCAAAGACCCTGGCCCCGAGCTCGGCGCGCTTCAACGCGCCAGACTCATCCAGAATGTCGGCACCGAATTCGGCAACCATGGCTGCTAACACCGGGGTTCCTGGCTCCTGCAGCTCACGCACAACAGCGTCGGCATCCACCACGACCGCACCGTGTTCAGCGAAGCGCCGAGCGATCGAGGACTTTCCGGATGCGATCCCGCCGGTGAGCGCAATAAGAGACATACGCAACATCCTGCCAGAGCCAGCACCGCAGTCTCGCGCCGTTTTGGCTCCGCAACGAAAGAAAAAACGGGGCCGGAACCAAAAGGTTCCGGCCCCGTCAGTTGATCGTTAGATCAAGCGTTGCCCGAGAGCTTCTCGCGGAGAGCCGCGAGTGCCTCGTCGTCAGCCAGCGTGCCGGCAGCAGCGGAGTCGCTCGAGAAGGACGATGCGCCTGCATCGAACTCGGGAGCAGCAGCCTCTGCTTCAGCAGCCTTGATGACCTGAGCCTTGTGAGCTTCCCAACGAGCCTGGGCAGCAGCGTAGTCCTGCTCCCACTTCTCGCGCTCGGCGTCAAAGCCTTCCTTCCAAGCGCCCGACTCAGCGTCGAAGCCGTCCGGGTACTTGTACTCGCCGTTTTCGTCGTACTCAGCAACCATGCCGTACAGAGCCGGGTCGAACTCGGTGCCGTAGGGGTCAACCGACTCGTTAGCCTGCTTCAGCGACAGCGAGATGCGGCGACGCTCGAGGTCGATGTCGATGACCTTAACGAAGACCTCGTCACCGACCGAAACAACCTGCTCAGCAAGCTCAACGTGCTTGCCCGAGAGCTCGGAGATGTGAACGAGACCCTCGATGCCGTCGGCAACGCGCACGAATGCACCGAACGGAACCAGCTTGGTGACCTTACCGGGGGTAACCTGACCGATTGCGTGGGTACGTGCGAATACCTGCCACGGGTCTTCCTGCGTTGCCTTCAGCGACAGCGAGACGCGCTCACGGTCAAGGTCAACCTCAAGAATCTCGACGGTGACCTCCTGGCCAACCTCGACGACCTCAGAAGCGTGCTCGATGTGCTTCCACGACAGCTCGGAAACGTGGACGAGACCGTCAACGCCACCGAGGTCAACGAACGCACCGAAGTTAACGATCGAGGAAACAACACCCTTGCGAACCTGACCCTTGTGCAGGTTGTTAAGGAAGTGCGTGCGGGTCTCCGACTGCGTCTGCTCGAGCAGAGCACGGCGCGACAGCACAACGTTGTTGCGGTTCTTGTCGAGCTCGAGGATCTTCGCTTCAATTTCCTGGCCGAGGTACGGCGTCAGGTCGCGAACACGGCGCAGCTCGATGAGCGATGCCGGGAGGAAGCCACGGAGTCCGATGTCAACGATGAGACCACCCTTGACAACCTCAATGACAGAACCGGTGACGACGCCGTCGTCTTCCTTGATCTTCTCCACGTCGCCCCAAGCGCGCTCGTACTGTGCGCGCTTCTTCGACAGGATCAGGCGGCCTTCCTTGTCTTCCTTCTGGAGAACAAGTGCCTCGACCAGGTCACCGACGGAAACGACCTCGTTAGGGTCAACGTCGTGCTTGATCGACAGTTCACGCGAGGGGATAACACCCTCGGTCTTGAAGCCGACATCGAGGAGAACCTCATCGCGGTCGATCTTGACGATCGTTCCTTCGATGATGTCGCCGTCGTTGAAAGACTTGATAGTCAGTTCGACCGCGGCCAGGAAGTCCTCAGCAGATCCGATGTCGTTGATGGCGACCTGCTTGGTGGCCGGGGCGGTTGCGTTAGTCATGTAGTGGGTTGTCCTTGTTGGATTGGAAGCTCGGGCTCCGGCTCCGTCAACGATGGCGTGGTTTGACGCACGCGACCTCAGGCGCAAAAGCAAATGGATTTTTGTGTCATACATTTCGTAACTCGTGTTGAGTCACAAAGATGACACCTCAGCATATCAGAATTACCCCGCTAAACGACACGCGCGGCATGCAGTCCCGAACGGGGCAAAAGCAGGGCGTCGCCTAGGAAAGCGTGGCCGCGAGCGAATCGAGAGCGTCCCCGACTAAACGTTGCGTTGTCCACTCATCCATCGGGGCTGCCCCCAGCGATCGATACAGGCCAATTGCCGGCTCATTCCAGTTCAAGACCGTCCACTCCATGCGGCGATACCCCCGTTCGGCGCAAACAGCAGCGACGGACGCCATGAGTTGCTTACCGTACCCACGACCACGCTCGGAGGGATACACGTGCAGGTCTTCCAACCAGATACCGTGAGTGCCCGTCCAGGTGGAATAGGTCAAGAACCAAATGGCGATGCCGACAACGGAACCATCGCGCTCGACCACGTGCGCGAAGGCGTGGGGATTCTCACTAAAGAAGGTCGCCTCAATCGCCTCGGTCGTGTTCAAGACAGCGTCAGGCTCGCGCTCGTACTCGGCAAGATCTTTAATGTGGGCGAGCAACGCTGCGGCGTCATCGAGGCGCGCTTCGCGCAGGATGGCACCATCGGTCAGGGTAACGGGAAGCATGAATCCAGCCTATGGTCTGTTGGACGCCGCTCCTGCCGCCACGGTTCATTACCTGCGCGGCCGTGAGCCGCACGGCACGCAGACATCCGCGTACGGTCGAATCCGCAGTCGCTCGAGCGGGATCGCTTCACCGCAAATCCGACAGAACCCATAGGTTCCGCGCTCCAGCCGCGCACACGCCGCGTCAACCTCATCGAGCCGCGCACGAGCCTCCGCGGCGACCGCATCAACTCGGGCCCATTCGCTTGACAGCGGAACACCCTCGGGATCATGCTCGTCATCTCCCCCGGCCTGATCACGCGACTGTGCGACCATCGCCAGCGACTGCTCAGCCGCGTCGAGCGCACGTTGGATTTCTGCGCGCTTCTCTTCGAGGAGGGCGTGGAACTGCTGTTGCCTGGACTCCGCCATGCGTTCACTTTACGGTGCCCCACAGACGTTGTCGCATGGCACAATGACGCCATGCCACGCACAATGCTTCTGGATACCGCTTCTCTCTATTTCCGAGCGTTTTACGGGGTGCCAGATTCAGTGAAGGCGGCTGACGGAACCAGTGTCAACGCGCTACGTGGATTGCTGGACATCATCACCAAACTGGTGACGCTCTACCAGCCGGACACCGTCATCGCGTGCTGGGACGACGATTGGCGCCCGCAATGGCGCGTCGACCTGATTCCGACATATAAAACGCACCGCGTCGTTACAGAAGTTGCCGGCGGCGCTGACGTTGAAGAGGTTCCTGACCCTCTCCAAACTCAAATTCCCATCATTCGCGACATGCTCACTTCGCTCAACATCCCCATCGTTGGACACGCGGACTATGAGGCAGATGACATCGTCGCCACTCTTGCGACACTCGCGGACCGCCACGTCGACATCGTGACAGGCGATCGCGACCTCTTCCAGTTGGTTGACGACTCGCGAGACGTGCGGGTGATTTACACCGCGCGCGGTATGAGCAACCTTGAGATTGTCACTGACGACGTCGTCCAAGGGAAGTATGGGGTGCGCGCAGATCAGTATGCGGACTTCGCGACGATGCGCGGCGATGCGTCTGATGGGCTTCCCGGAGTGCCAGGGGTCGGCGAGAAAACCGCGGCGACGCTCCTGCAAAACCACGGTGATTTGCATGCCATTCGCGTTGCCGCGGCAGAAGGGACAGGCATGTCAGCTGGTGTGGCGAAGAAGATAGTCGCAGCAGCCGAATATCTGGATGTCGCACCCACCGTGGTGCGAGTCGCGCAAGACGTCAACGTGACACTCCCTCCGGCTCCCCTCTCCCCCTTGTCTTCAGACGAAGCACAGCGCGCGGCCGCGCTCGCCGATCAGTGGGCATATACCTCTGCGTGGGAACGTTTCGCCGCAGCGATTGCTTTACGCGGATAACAATGCTGGCCGAGAGTGCAACGACTCTCGGCCAGCATTGTGGAGCTCGGGCTAGTTGACAGTCGCGTACGACTGCGTGGCACGCACCCACTCATCAAGTTTGGCTGCCGCAGCACCGCTATCGATCGCTGCCGCCGCCTGATCTCGGCCTTCGGCAAGTCGCTCCACCATCGAGCGCTGCACCTGGGAAGGGTCGTGCGATAGCCGGTACGAAACGATTCCTGCCGCGGCATTCAACAACACGATATTGCGGACAGGACCCTCGGCGCCCGAGAGAACGTCGCGCACAACCTGCGCGTTGTAGGTGGGGTCTGCGCCCTTGATGTCGTTAATCGAGGCATATGCGAAGCCGAGGTCGCGCGGGTCAAGGTCGTGCTCGTGGATGTCTCCACGAGACACTTCCCAAATTCTGCTGTGACCCGTGATCGTGAGCTCATCAAGGCCATCGTCGCCGCGGAACACCAGCGCGGTGGCGCCTCGGGTGCGGAACACACCGGTAATAAGGGGCACACGGTCAAGCTGCGCAACGCCGACGGCATTCGCTTCCGCACGGGCGGGGTTACACAGGGGGCCAAGGATATTGAAGACGGTCGGCACGCCAAGCTCGGAGCGCGTTGGGCCAGCGAAACGGAACCCCGGGTGAAACGCTGCAGCCCAGACAAATGAAAGGCCAACGGTTTCCAACACCTCGGCGACCTGTTCCGGTGTCGTATTCAGGTTGACGCCAAGGGCACTCACCACATCCGACGCACCAGAAGAAGACGTGGCGGCGCGATTGCCGTGCTTCACCACGGGGACCCCACTGGCCGCACACACAATGGACGCCATTGTCGAAACGTTGACGGTGCCGTATCGATCGCCGCCCGTACCCACAATGTCGAGCACGCCGGCAGGCACCGGAAGATCGAGCGCTGATTCCAGAATCGCATCGCGGAAGCCGACGATCTCATCAACGGTCTCGCCTTTGGCACGGAGCGCGATGAGAAAACCGCCAAGCTGTGCCTCTGTCGCGCGGCCTTGCATGATCTCGCGCATCGCCCAGGTGGACTCCCACACACTGAGATCCTTGCGGTCTAAAAGGGTGGTCAGAACATGGGGCCACGAGATCTCGTCGAACATTACTCAATATTAGCGAGCCTCGACACGCCGACAGTGCGTCGGTAACGTCATGTGTCATTCCGCGGCTCACAGCGTGAATGTGCCTGATACAAGGCAGGTTCCCAGGCACTTGTAAGGATGCCCTAAGTTCACTCGAACTCAGTTTGATACGGCCGAGTGCATAAAACACGCTCGGTTATCAGCCATAATGGAAGGGTGACGAGCACAGTGACGCATGCCCCGGCGGCAAAAACAGTTAAGAGGCCAGACCCGGTTTCGGTCGGTACCATCGTGTGGCTTGGTAGCGAGGTTATGTTCTTCGCTGGCCTGTTTGCCATCTACTTCACGCTTCGGAGTACTTCTCCCGAGCTATGGGCGGCCCGTACCGAACTCCTGAACATTCCGTTCGCGACGGTAAACACCCTGATCCTGGTGGCGTCTTCGTTCACCTGTCAGATGGGTGTCTTCGCCGCAGAGCGCTTCCAGCCCTACTCCGGAATCTCCGAGGGCAAGAAGCGTATGGGAATGGTTCCGTGGTTCTGGATCACCTTCGCACTCGGCGCGATCTTCGTTGCCGGTCAGGTATGGGAATACACCACGCTGGTCGTCGAGGGGCTGCCTATTCAGGCTGACTCCTACGCTTCGGCCTTCTACATCACGACGGGCTTCCACGCTCTGCACGTGACCGGTGGTCTTATTGCCTTCCTCCTCGTCATCGGACGCGCGTACGCAGTGAAGAACTTCCGTCACAAGGAAGCCACCACCGCAATCGTCGTGTCGTACTACTGGCACTTTGTCGACGTGGTCTGGATCGTCCTGTTCCTCGTCATCTACTTCCTCAAGTAAGAAAGCAGAGCTGAACTCGATATGTCACGCGAGAAGAAGACCCGCGCTGGCGGCCGCCGCAGCCGCATGGCCACTGTTGCCCTGATCGGCATCGGCCTGCTTTTGACCGGTGGAGCATACGCTGGCGCATCCGCAGCCATGGCAGCAACACCGTCGTCGACGGTAGCGACCGAGCTGACGGTTGACGACGGCAAGAAGCTCTTCCAGGCGAACTGTGCAACGTGCCACGGCATGAACCTTGAAGGTAGCGAGAACGGTCCGGGCCTTGTCGGCACCGGTGAGCTCGCTGTCGAGTTCCAGATGGCAACCGGCCGTATGCCGATGCAGGCGCAGTCACCGCAGGCACCGCAGAAGGCTCCGCAGTTCACCGACGAGCAGATTGCTGCCGTCGCCGCCTGGGTCCAGCAGGAGGGTGGCGGCGCCACGTTCCCGGATGACAGCATTCTCGACGGCGGTGGCGACATCGCAGCCGGTGCTGAGCTTTTCCGCATCAACTGCGCCATGTGCCACAACGTTGCTGGTGCCGGTGGCGCACTGACCGAGGGCAAGTACGCTCCGTCCGTGATGAACACCTCGGCGCTGCACCTGTACGCCGCCATGGTTACCGGCCCGCAGAATATGCCGGTCTTCAATGACATGACCCTGACCGAAGACGAGAAGCGCGACATCATCTCCGCGATTCTCTACATGCAGAATGAGCCGTCCCCCGGTGGGATGACGCTCGGATCGCTCGGCCCAGTGTCTGAAGGTCTGTTCGTCTGGATTTTTGGAATCGGCGCGCTCGTTGCACTCACGGTGTGGATCACCGCGAAGTCCAACTAACGCAGGTTCATTTTTAAGCTTGAGATACGAGGAGCACAATGACTCACGTGGATGACCCGAAGGCGCTGGAGCACAGCTACCAGCCTTCATCGGGCATCGCCGTCAAGGTCGATGACCCTGCAGTCAACCCCGGTCTGCCGCCGCACCGCGAGCGAATGACCGACAAGGATCCGAAGGCTGAGAAGCGTGCCGAGCGCACCGTCTACTCGCTCTTCTACCTGTCGCTTGCCGGCAGCATCTGGGCGGTAGCCGCCTACATGCTGTTCCCGATCGAAGATCAGGTCAACCCGATCGCCGCTGTGCGCGCGAACAACCTGTACATCGGTCTCGGCATCGCACTCGCCCTCCTTGCCATCGGTATTGGTGCCATTCACTGGTCCAAGGCGCTGATGAGTGACAAGGAGTTCACCGAGGAGCGCCACGCTACCCGCGGCTCAGAAGAGACTCGCGCGGCTGCCATCCAGGACTTCGCGGACGCTAACGAAGAGAGTGGCTTCGGCCGCCGTGCGATGATCCGCAACTCGCTCATCGCAGCGATCGTTGCCAGCGTCATCCCGGGCATCACGCTCTTCCGCGGCCTCGCTCCGCACGGTGTTGACCCCGTCGCACTGCTGAAGGAAACGATGTGGGACAAGGACATGTACCTTGCTCACGACCCGTCTGGTGAGCGCATCAAGGCATCGGATCTCACCTATGGTTCCGTTGTTCACGTGATCCCCCAGCCGTTGTCGGAGATCCCGCACTCGGACGGCTACCTCGAGGAGAAGGCCAAGGCCATCGTTCTCCTGGTTCGCGTTCCCGAGGACAAGCTCAACGAGCTGCCCGAGCGCAAGGACTGGTCGTACCACGGCATCGTCGCCTACTCGAAGGTGTGCACGCACGTCGGTTGCCCCGTTGCTCTGTACGAGCAGCAGACGCACCACCTGCTGTGCCCGTGCCACCAGTCGCAGTTCGACATCACTAACCACGCGGCAGTTATCTTCGGACCGGCGGCACGCCCGCTTCCGCAGCTGCCCATCACCGTCGACGATGAGGGCTACCTGATGGCACGTAGCGACTTCACCGAGCCCGTCGGCCCGAGCTTCTGGGAGCGTCATTGAGTACCGCAAACAGCCCTGTGATTGACAAGGGCGAGAAGCAGGCTCCGCTCGGCGGCAAGTTCGTCGGTGGCGTAGCCAACTACCTCGATGAGCGCACGAGCCTCTCCGGCTTCGTCAAGGCGCTCGGTCGCAAGATCTTCCCCGACCACTGGTCGTTCATGCTGGGTGAGATTGCGCTGTGGAGCTTCGTGGTTGTGTTCCTCTCCGGAACCTTCCTGACGTTCTTCTTCGACGCTTCGATGGTCGAAACTCACTACACGGGTGCCTACGCGCCGATGGTGGGAATTCCGATGTCGGCGGCCATGGAGTCGACGCTCTACATCTCGTTTGACCTCCGCGGTGGCCTTCTGGTTCGCCAGATCCACCACTGGGCAGCCCTGATCTTCGTTGCTGGTATCGGTGTGCACATGCTCCGCGTCTTCTTCACCGGCGCATTCCGCAAGCCGCGCGAGCTCAACTGGGTCATCGGTTTTGTTCTCTTCATCCTCGCGATGGCAGAAGGCTTCACCGGCTACTCGCTCCCCGACGACCTGCTCTCGGGTAACGGTCTGCGAATCATCGATGGCATGATCAAGGGCTTCCCCGTCATCGGAACCTGGACTTCGTTCCTGCTGTTCGGTGGCGAGTTCCCGGGAACTGACATCGTCGGCCGCCTGTACACGCTGCACATCCTGATCCTGCCGCTACTGGTGATCGCCCTCATCGGTCTTCACCTCGTGCTCATGATCGTCAACAAGCACACGCAGTTCGCCGGCCCCGGTCGCTCGAACAACAACGTCGTCGGCTACCCGATGATGCCCGTGTACATGTCGAAGATGGGCGGCTTCCTGTTCATCACGTTCGGTGTGATCGTGCTGATCGCGTCGCTCTTCCAGATCAACCCGGTCTGGAACTACGGCCCGTACGACCCGTCGCCGGTTTCTGCTGGTACCCAGCCTGACTGGTACATCGGTTTTGCTGACGGTATGCTGCGTCTGGCTCCGCCGAACTGGGATGTCGTGCTGTTCAACCACACGCTCTCGCTCGGAATCCTGATCCCGGTCGCGATCATCGGTGTGTTCATCCTGCTCGTCCTCTTCTACCCCTTCATCGAGGCGTGGATCACGGGAGACAAGCGCGAGCACCACATTGCTCAGCGCCCGCGTCAGGCAGCAACTCGTACCGCTATCGGTGCAGCCGGTGTCACGATGTACGCAGTCATGTGGGCGGCAGCATCGTCTGACCTCATGGCAACGCACTTCCACCTCACGATGGAAGGCGTCATCCACACACTGCAGGCTCTCCTCTTCCTCGGCCCGATCCTCGCGTACTTCATCACGAAGCGCATCGCGATCGCACTGCAGAAGAAGGACCGCGAGATTGCCCTGCACGGTTACGAGTCGGGCCGCATCGTCCGCCTCCCGGGTGGCGAGTACATCGAAGTTCACCAGCCGGTGGACGAGTACGAAATGGTCAAGCTGGTCGACTACGAGACCTACGAGCCCCTGGTTGTTCGCCCGAACGACAAGGGCCGGATCCCGGCCATGCAGAAGTTCCGTGCGGCACTGTCGCGCTGGTTCTTCGAAGACCGCCTCGCACCGGTCACGCAGGCTGAGCTCGACGAAGCTGCTTCGCACCACGCACACGGTGTTGCCGGTCACGGCGAAACCGGTGAGGTCGAAGCTGGCACAGACAGCAAGCACTAAGTAATGCCAGAAGGGCCCCGATCTTCGGATCGGGGCCCTTCTGGTTCCCATCTCCCCCGAACCAAGGATTGTCGTGACCCCGTCTCAGTACACCGCTCTCGCTGCCCAGGCGACGGCGGAGATCGAGGTACAGCGCTCACGATTTCTGTGCACCCTCACGCCGGTGACAAGTGACGCTGACGCGCGCGTTGTTTGGGCGCAAACCAAAGAGCAGTTTCACGACGCGCGCCACCATTGCCTCGCATTTGTTATCGGCCCTGACCGATCGCTCCGGCGCTCGAGCGACGACGGCGAGCCTAGCGGCACGGCTGGCGCACCCATGCTGGATGTGCTGAATGGCTCTGGCGTCAGCGATGTTGTCGCCGTCGTCACCCGCTGGTTCGGCGGCACACTCCTCGGCACTGGCGGGCTCATCCGAGCCTATTCAGATGCGGTGCGTGCTGCGCTCGACGTTGCGCCGACTATCCGACGCGAACTGATGATCGAACAGCACGTCGCGCTCCCCCTCGCGTCGGCCGGTGCCGTCGAAGCTGACCTCCGCCGTCGCGGCTTCACCATTATCGACTCGGTCTGGGGCACAGACGTATCGCTCACGGTGGGTTCTGACCGTGCTACCGCTGACTCTCTCGCCGGTATTCTTGCGGCTCTCAGCGCTGGTTCCGTGGTTCCGGAACCCGGTGGTTCGCGCTGGGTCAACGCGCAATAATCACTGCGAGAATAGAACAGTGAGTGTTGTTTCGGTGAGATCAGAGACGGTGCTGCCACGGGATACGTGGACGGCATTGGAACGCGCGCATCACGAGCGTGCCGATATGCTCACCGCCGCCCATCGTGCGCGGTCCCTGCGTCATGAGAAGCATCCAGTCTGGGACTTTCTGTTCACCTACTATTCGTACAAGCCGACGGTCATGCGCAAGTGGCACCCAGGAGTCGGCGTCGCGTTGGCCGATGGCGCGAACACGTCCCGTGCCGAAATGCGCTGGTATGTCACGGATGCCGACGGAACCACGCGGCTGGATACGGCAGCGTTCGCGGAGTTGCGTGGCGGCGGCGTGCAGCACGTGGTGTCACTCCTGCGCGCTACGGCGACCAGGCCAGGCCGTTTCGATTGCTTTGGCATGCACGAGTGGGCCATGGTCTACCGTCAAGATGAACATCGCCACGCTGCGCCCTTACGTCTGGGGCAAGCAGGCACCGATGCGGTCGTCGAGGCCGCCGATCTGAAATGCACGCACTACGACGCCTACCGATTTTTTACACCCGAAGCGATACCGCGAAACTCCGTCGCCCCCACCAGGCAACTGCAGCTGGCGATGGAACAGCCCGGGTGCCTGCACGCCGGCATGGATCTCTATAAGTGGGCGCTGAAACTGGGGCCACTCGTGCCCGGGCATATCCTGCTTGATTCGTTTGAGCTGGCACGAGATATTCGCCTGCTCGACATGCAGGCATCGCCATACGACATCACCGCATGGGGCTATCCGGCTGTTGCGGTAGAAACCCCGGCTGGCAAGGCTGAGTATGTGCAACGTCAACGTGAATTCGCAGCACGTGCTGAAGCGCTTCGCGAAGCCATGATTTCAGCAGTGACCACCTTTGAGGAGACGGCATGACCACCGTGCAGGATGTGCTTGATGAACTAGCCACGTTGGAAGATCCCAAGGCGCGCGCCATCAACGAACGCCACGGAGACGATCACGGCGTCAACCTCTCGAAGCTCCGCGCGCTGGCGAAACGCATCGGCATGAACCGTGCGCTGGCCGGCGAACTGTGGGACACCGACATCACGCCTGCACGCCTCGTTGCGTTACTGATCAGTCGCCCCAAGGAGTACACCACCGCCGAGCTCGATCGCATGCTGCGGGAGTCGCGCACCCCGAAAACAACGGACTGGCTGGTCAACTACATCGCGAAGAAGTCTCCGCTCGCGTCAGAACTGCGTAACGCTTGGTTCGCCGACTCTGATGCCCACGTTCGTGCCGCAGGGTGGGCGCTGACGACCGATCGCGTCGTGAAGAAGCCCGCGGGCCTTGATCTGGAGGCGTTGCTTGACCAGATCGAGGGCGAAATGGCGTCCGCGTCTGGCACCCTGCAGTGGAATATGAACGAGACGCTCGCCACCATCGGGATCCATCACCCGCATTTACGAGCGCGGGCGCTTGAGATTGGCGAACGGCTCGAAGTTCTCAAGGACTACCCGACTCCCCCAAACTGCACCTCGCCATTCGCACCGACGTGGATTAACGAGATCGTCCGTCGTCGCGAAGGCGAAAAATAGGTTGAGCCCGGCCATCTGGCCGGGCTCAACCTATTTGCCATCGTTATCGACTGGTCGGGGCACCGCTGGCGCGGCCAGCACGGCGTCGCTGACCGGCAGGCCGACCGCTGTTTTGCGAAGGAGCGGAACCATGACGCGGGCTCTCAGCGTGGTTTCGACCACTGCCCTGACGTGACGCTCCCCCGCTCGTGCGCGGCGCATCAGTGTGCCGAGCGCTCTCGCCGTACGAGCGTGACTCGGTACGGTGACGCTGCGGCTCATTCCGGCCACCCGTTTGTGCTGCGCGCTGACGGCGTTGCGTCCGCTCGCCATCGGCACGACCATCGTCCTGGCGTGCCGACGTACCCTCGCTCCGCGTGCGCGCAGGGCGCGACGTGGTTCCGTTTGTGGCACGTTGCTCACGAGCCTGACGCTTGCGCTGCGCATTGGCGCCCTGCGATTTGCCTGTCGGCGCCGTCTGCAGCGGTTGGTTGCCGACGCCAGGACCGCCTGGCCGCGGTGCGACGCGTGGGGCGACCTCGCCGACCATGGCAACGACGGCCTCTGACGATGCGGTGACACGCTGCGGTGTGACCTTAATCTTCGCCTTCTTCAGCAGGTCGAGTGTGTCCTTGCGCTGAATTTCAAGCATCAGCGTCACGACGTCACCCGAGTTGCCTGCGCGCGCCGTGCGACCGGAACGGTGCAGGTACGCCTTGTGCTCGGCGGGCGGATCAACGTGCACAACGAGGTCAACGCCATCAACGTGCACGCCGCGAGCGGCCACATCGGTGGCCACAAGAACCTTCACTTCGCCGGAGGAGAAGGCAGCAAGGTTGCGATCACGAGCGGCCTGCGACAGGTTTCCGTGCAGGTCGACAGCGGGAATGCCCGACGCGGTGAGCTGCTTTGCGAGCTTCTTTGCCTGGTGCTTGGTGCGCATGAAGAACATGCGGCGCGCCGAGCCAGAAGCCAGCGCCTTCACAATCGCGTTCTTCGAATCCTGGTCTTCAATGGCAAACAGGTGGTGAGTCATGTCGACGACGGGTGCATTCGCCTCATCGACCGTGTGCTCGACCGGGTTGCGCAGGAATCGCTTCACAATCTTGTCCACACCATTGTCGAGCGTCGCCGAGAACAGGAGGCGCTGTGCGTTGGGGTGGGTGGCCGACATGATACGGGTCACGCCGGGGAGAAAGCCGAGGTCTGCCATGTGGTCAGCTTCGTCAAGCACGCTGATCGAGACCTCATTGAGGTGCACATAGCCCTGCTTCATGAGGTCTTCGAGACGACCAGGGCACGCCACGATAATGTCGACACCGTCGCGCAGGGCATCTTCCTGACGCTTCTGGGACACACCACCGAAGATCGTCGTGACCTTGAGGCCCTCAGCCTTAGCAAGGGGTTCAATCGTGGCGGCAATCTGCGTCGCCAGTTCGCGCGTCGGAGACAACACGAGGCCCGCAGGACGACGGCCACGACGCTTTTCACCTGCACGAAGGGATCCGAGGCGAGCGACAAGTGGAATCGCGAATGCGAGAGTCTTGCCGGAACCAGTGCGTCCGCGGCCGAGAACGTCAACGCCAGCAAGGGTCGACGGGAGGGTGGACTCCTGAATGGGGAACGGCGTGGGGCGCCCCTCCGCGATGAGGGCATTGACAATCGTCGCGGGGACGCCGAGGTCGGCGAACGACGAAGAGGTCTGGGTAGTCTGAATAGACATGTACTTTCTGAGCATGAGAACGCGACGGCGTCATTCACCGTCAGGCGGTGGAGCAGCTCTAGCTCCGATCGCCGCGGTAGAAGAAATCAATCAGCTCAGCGGCCTTGCTTGCAGCACATTTCGGGATGAATTCGTGTGCAAGACCTGCTAACACTACCACTGACTGTCCGAGCGACTGGTGTCAACGGGTAGAGGCGGTACGCTTGGTAGGTGAAGGAAACAGAAGACACCGCTCCCGAAACTCACGAGGAACAGGTCACCTTCGCTGATCTCGGCCTCGATGGGCCCGTTCTTGCCGCGATCCGCGACCTGGGTTATGAACGACCCTCCGCGATCCAAGCGGCAACAATCCCGATTCTCCTCGAGGGCCATGACGTCGTCGGCATGGCACAGACCGGAACAGGCAAGACTGCCGCATTCGCTCTGCCGATCATGCAGCGCCTCGACATCTCCCAGAAGACACCCCAGGCCCTCGTCCTGGCGCCGACTCGCGAACTCGCGCTCCAGGTCTCTGAGGCTTTTGAAGCGTACGCCGCACGCATGAAGAACGTGCACGTGCTCCCCGTCTACGGCGGTCAGGGCTATGGCGTGCAGTTGTCGGCACTCCGCCGTGGGGTTCACATTGTGGTTGGCACCCCCGGCCGCATCATGGACCACCTCGACAAGGGCACGCTTGATCTCTCACAGCTCAAGTACCTGGTCCTCGATGAGGCCGATGAAATGCTGAAGATGGGCTTCGTCGAAGACATCGAGACGATTCTTGCGGAGACCCCCGCCGACAAGCAGGTCGCACTGTTCTCCGCGACCATGCCGTCACAGATCCGCCGCATCTCGAAGAGCTACCTGCGTGAGCCGCAAGAGATCACGGTCAAGTCGAAGACCACGACCAACACCAACATCACCCAGCGCTACGTCATCGTCTCGCACCAGCAGAAGCTTGATGCGCTGACGCGCATCCTCGAAGTCGAGAACTTCGACGGCATGATCATCTTCGTGCGTACGCGCGGCGAAACCGAGACCGTCGCCGAAAAGCTTCGTGCACGCGGATACTCGGCTGCTGCCATCAGCGGCGATGTCGCTCAGGCTCAGCGTGAGCGCACCGTCAACCAGCTGAAGGACGGCAAGCTCGACATCCTGGTGGCGACCGATGTTGCCGCGCGTGGTCTCGACGTTGAGCGTCTCAGCCACGTCGTGAACTTTGACATCCCGACCGACACCGAGTCCTACGTGCACCGCATTGGTCGCACCGGTCGCGCCGGCCGCACGGGCGATGCCATCAGCTTTGTCACGCCCCGCGAACGCTACCTGCTCGGTCACATCGAGAAGGCGACGCGCCAACAGCCGACGCAAATGCAGCTTCCGACGAGTGAAGATGTCAACAACACGCGCCTGGCACGTTTTGACGACTCGATTACGGCCGCTCTCGCCGAAACCGAGCGGATGAACAAGTTCCGCGACATCATCGCGCACTATGTCCGCAACCACGATGTGCCCGAGGCTGACGTTGCGTCAGCCTTGGCCATTGTCGCGCAGGGCGACACTCCCCTCTTGCTCGACGACGCCGAAGACGCACGCATGCGCGAAGAACTCGCGCGCGTTGAAGGGCGTGGCAAGAAGTCCCGTGACCGCGATGGCGGAGAGCCGCGACCGCGTCGCGAGCGCAACTCGGGTGCGTTCACCGCTTACCGCATCGAGGTCGGTCGTCGTCACCGTGTCGAACCGCGTCAGATCGTCGGTGCCCTCGCAAACGAAGGTGGACTCGGCCGCGATGACTTCGGTGCGATCGCGATCAAGCCAGACTTCTCCATCGTTGAGTTGCCGACCACGCTGCCTGCAGGAACGCTTGACAAGCTGCGCGATACTCGTATCTCGGGTCGTTTGATCGAGATCAAGCCCGACCGTGGTCGTCCGGCTGGGCGCCGTCGCGAAGACGACGGTTACCGCAACGATCGCCCACGTCGTGATGACCGCGACGGTGGATTCCGCAAGGAAGGTTCGAACCGCGACGAACGTCCGCGCTACGAAAACAACGGCGACGAGCGTCCGACTCGCAAGCCGCGCCACAAGCACACCGACCGCTAAACACAGCGATCGTTAACAGGCTGGGGGCTCTCACCGTTTCGGTGAGAGCCCCCAGCTCTTTTCCGGCGGCGCGGTGGCGGCACGTGCCCGCACCAGCGGGGCTAGATGCGTAGGCAACGCAGGCGTATCATGCGCGCATGAACGAAAAATTGCACGGCGCTATGACTGAACAGCACATACGCACTGGCCCCGTGCCCACCACCACGCACGCAGAGTGGGGCGCAGGAAACCCTCGTCTGCTGGTGACGCGCGAGCCCGACATCCGATACGTCTTCGACCTCACGGCTGATCTCACCACGATTGGTTCGTCTGGAACGTCGACGATCGTCTTGCCCGATATCGATCAGTCACATGCCTCCATCTCCCATGACAAGCGTGATGAGTACGTGCTGACGATGATCGGCGCAGGCATAACCAATGCGAACCTGCACATCGACCCGGTTTCTCGCGGTGAAGACAGTGAAATTCTCCGTTCCGGAGCCACCTTCACAGCGGGCCCGTGGCGATTCGTTTTTCAACGAGACGAGTTCGCCGACCACGGACGCCCGTACGGTGGCCGCGAGGGCGGCTGGGCTTCAATGCAGAAGTCGCAACCCCAACGACCTGACTACGCTCACCGGGAGGAGCCGCAAGCCCCGAAAGACTAGTTCCGCCCCCGTCGGCGCCGCACCTGACTGAGCGGGCGTCCTGCTGGCTTGTCAAGGGGCTCACGATTGCGCGCAAACTGGCCTAGCCTGCGGGTATGAACGAACGAATGCATGGCGCCATGAGCGACCAAACGGTGCGCTCAACTCCCCCGGCAACGACGACCCATGCCGAACGTGGTGCAGGACACCCGCGGCTTCTCATCACCAATGAGCCAGAAAGAATGACCTATGAGCTCGTCGACGAAGTAACGACGATCGGCTCCTCACCGACGTGTACGTTGACGCTTCCTGACATGGAATCGCTGCACGCGACGATTACGCACGACGATCGTGACGAGTATGTCGTGACCCTCCATGGCGAAGGCGAAATGAACGCCAACCCGACGTCAAGCGCCACCGCGCCTGGAGACAACACCGAAACCCTGCGCCACGGTGCGCATTTCACGGCCGGAGCGTGGCGATTCGTCTTTCAACGCGACGAATATGCCGACCATGGCCGCCCGTTTGGCGGGCGCGTGGGTGGCGAATTGTCAGACCAGCCGCCGCAGCCGAAACGGCCCGACTACAGTGACGGAACCACACAGCCACGTGCTGGGTGGGAAGTCCAGGACGATTAGTCACGGAACAACACATGACCGCGGTCGGTGCGGACGCGATACGGCGAATCCGGCGCGGGCGCGGTTTCGAATACCGTGCCGCCGACGGCACCCGCATCACCTCAGAAACGCAACTTCAACGGTTCCGGGATCTCGTGATTCCGCCCGCGTGGAACGATGTCTACATCGCTCACTCCCCTGATGCCAAGGTGTTGGCCATCGGCGTCGACGCCGATGGTCGCACCCAATACCGATACCACCCGTCGTGGATTGCGGCTGCGGCAGAAGAAAAGTTCGCGCGTGCACTGGATCTCGCCGATGTATTGCCAAGGGCGAGACAGGGCGTGACCAAGGATTTGCGCCGCGGAACCACCGAACGGCGGGTTGTCCTCGCTGCGGCATTTAGAATTCTTGATTCTGCGCTCGTCCGCATCGGATCGGAAGCGTACGAGCACACCCACAAGACCGTCGGTGTCTCAACCCTTCGCTGTCGCCATGTTCGCCTTGCTGACGCTGATATCGGGCTGAGGTTTCGGGCAAAGGGAGGCCTGCGGTGGGACTCCGAGCTCCACGACCCGGATCTTGCCGCCGTGCTCCGTCTGCTGACGGCTCGCGGCCCCGGTCGGCGGCTCCTCGCGTGGCATGATGATGCCGGCTGGCATCCTTTGCGGGCACCCGAGGTTAACGCCGATGTGCGGGAACGGACCGGCGGTGAGTTCACCGCAAAAGATTTTCGCACGTTGCATGGCACGTTAGAAGCAGCGCGTTCCTTGGCGGAATATGGCGCTCAGGATGACGCCAAAGCGCACGCAGCAGCCATCCACGAGGCCGTGCGAGCGGCCGCCACGGCGTTAGGAAATACCGAGAGCGTCGCACGCTCGAGCTACATAGATCCACGGCTCTTTGAGGCGTACGAACGGGGCGAAGTGATCGCTGGTGGTCGGCGGGCCGGCGTGACCGGCCTACGAAAACTTCTCGAAGCGTAGTCCTCGCATCGCTCTCGAGAGCTGTCAACCCCCTCGCCACTAATCTCGCCCGCCCCTAACGTCGGGGTATGACTGAATCGATCGTGGACCCCCGCACGAAGTACTACTCCGACGGTTTCCCCCGTGATACCGGCACCCAACCCGGGCTTGTCAGTGAAACAAACCCACGGCCCGATCACGGTGAAGATTCTTATCGGGGCGCGCGCCGCCTGACCGGCCGCCGAGCGCTGATCACCGGTGGCGACTCCGGCATCGGCCGCGCGGTCGCTATCGCGTATGCGCGAGAGGGGGCGGATGTTGCGATTAGCCATTTGCCGCAAGAGCAAGACGACGCTGACGACACCCTTGAGGTGCTGAGGGCCACCGGGCGCACTGCAGTATCGTTGCCCGGCGACATCACTGATGAAGCGACGAGCGAGAAGGTGGTGCGGGACGCATTCGATGCATTGGGCGGCCTCGATATTCTCGTGCTCAACGCCGGGTACCAACGCAGCCGCGATGAGCAAGCTGCCTTCAGCACCATCGAGTTCGATCGAGTGATGAAGACGAACCTTTATGCACCGTTCTGGATGGCACGTACCGCCCTTCCGCTCATGCCGCCCGGTAGTTCCGTCATTGTGACTTCTTCAATCCAATCCGCTTCCCCGTCTCCTGAGCTCCTCGATTATGCGATGACGAAGGCGGCTCAGGTCGCCTTCGTCCGAGCACTGGCCAGCGAGCAGGGCGCGTCAGGAATTCGAGTCAATGCTGTCGCTCCTGGCCCCATCTGGACACCGCTCATTCCCGCCACCGATTGGCCAGATAAACTTCCTTCCTTCGGGCAAGATACGCCGCTAGGCCGCGCCGGCCAGCCCGCTGAACTCGCGGGAGCTTACGTCTATCTGGCATCAGAGGACGCATCGTACGTTTCCGGAGCCGTACTCGCGGTGACAGGCGGCAAGCACCTCTAGTCGATCGCGTTTTGCGCGGCGCGACGGATGTCGCGCCGCGCTTTTGCCACAGGGCCCCTTGGTTCCGAGTCCTGCACAGGACTATGCTCGCCTCCGGCGACTCGCACGGTGGTTAGCCGGAACAAGGGGAAAACGATGCAAGGATCACCGCGATTCCGTCTCACGCCAATGCGCCCACGTGATCCACATGAGGCGTTCCGCCCGGCATCAAGCCTTGAGTTGTTCTTCGACCTGGTGTTCGTTGTCGCCGTCAGCATCGCCTCCGCGAACCTGCATCACGCGCTCGCTGCTGCGCATGTGCTCGACGGCATCATGAGTTATGCCGTCGTGTTCTTCGCGATCTGGTGGGCGTGGATGAACTTCACGTGGTTCGCGACCTCCTTCGACACTGACGATTGGCTCTATCGGCTCATCACGATCGTGCAGATGAGTGGCGTTCTCGTGCTCGCCGCCGGCATCGGCCCAGCATTCAACGAGGGCAACTTTACGATCTCGATCTACGCGTACGTTGTCATGCGTGCAGCGATGCTCGTCCAATGGCTCCGCGCGTCTCGCGGCACCCCGATCCTACGGCGCACGACGCTCGCGTATGCGGCGGGCATCGCCGTCGTGCAGCTCCTCTGGCTAGCGTCTCTTCTGTTGCCGACTGCAATCTTCCCCATCGTCGTCGTGGTCCTGATCCTCGCGGAGGTGTCTGTACCTGTTGTGGCAGAGAAAAATGGAACCACGCCGTGGCATCCGCATCACATCACCGAGCGATACGGCTTGTTTACGCTGATCTTGCTCGGCGAAAGTCTGCTGGCTTCGTCCAACGCGATCATTGCCGCATTGCAGAGCGGCGAGCGACTCGGATCGCTCGTCGGAACGGCGTTGCTGACACTGATTGCAACGGCGGCACTGTGGTGGATCTATTTCTGGCCGCCGCACCATCACGCGATCGGGGGCATGCGCAACTCACTGATCTATGGCTACGGCCATTACTTCATCTTCGCCGCAGCGGGAGCGTTTTCCGCTGGCATTGAGCTCGAGATCGATGTCCTGACCGGACACAGTGAGGTCGGGACCCCCTGGGCCGCCTATGCGTACACGATCCCGCTCGCGGTCTTCGTTCTTGGCGTGTGGCTGCTCGCTATCCGCCGCAATGCGGACGTCTGGGTCAATACCGTGGTTCCGCTCGCCGTCGTTCTCATTCTGGCGGATCCCCTGCTCCCCGTGCCCTTCGCCGTTACCACCGGGATTCTCGTGGGCGTGGTGGCGGTACTCGTGTGGCGTTCGCCGATTGAGCGCGCGTCTCACGACGCCACGCGGTATGAGTGAGCGGCGACGCCGACGTCATCGAGCGTGGTCGCGCGGCGACCTGCGAGCAGGGCGACCCTCAGCAATCGTCCCTACCTTACGCGTGCGAGAAACGAAGAAGAGCGCCTCGTGCGAGACGCTCTTCTTGTTGTTGTGGATCTGAGGGGACTCGAACCCCTGACCCCCTGCATGCCATGCAGGTGCGCTACCAGCTGCGCCACAGACCCTCTGTTGCCCTTGTGAGGCAACTCATCCAGCCTACTACATGCTGAATGGTGGTTATGACCAAATTAGGAATTTTCGACAGGAGTCGGTAATTCAAATGGGATGGTCGGGCAATCGCTCCAGAGACGCTCGAGCGAGTAGTACATACGCTCCTCCTCGTGGAAGACGTGCACGACAATGTCGCCGAAGTCTTCCAGCACCCAGCGAGCGTCAGCACGGCCCTCGCGGCGCAGGCGCTTGTAGCCAGCTTCAAGCATCTTCTCTTCAACTTCGTCCGCGATAGCGGCAACCTGGCGCTCGTTGCGGCCAGTGACAATTACGAAACCGTCGACGAACGGCAACGGCTCAGATACGTCGAGCGCGACGATGTCGACGCCGCCCTTTGCATCGGCGGCACGGGCTGCGATCGACACCATGTCGATCGTGGTCTGGGAGGTCGTCATTAGAACTTTCCGGTCGTTACGACATAGATGGTGAAGCCAATAGCAGCCAATGAGAGCAGGCCGGCGGTAATGGCGAGTGCCACGACCAATTTGCTGCTCTTTTCAGGGGACGGCGGGCGAATCATCTCGACCGGCGTCTTTGCTTGACTCACAGCCGCTGTGGCGGCAATGGGGGTGGGGGAAGATTGGGGTGCGAGCTCGCCGTCAATTAGAACAGCGTCAACATCTTTTCCGTCCGCGACGCCGGGCGCGTGGCCCTGCGAACCGAGCCCTTCTGGCAACGCGAACGTGCCGGTCAGAATCACCTGACCTGTCGACGTTACCGGTGCCGTCAGCGGCGAAAGCGAAACATCTACCGGCAGAATCAGCATGCTTGCTGAGCCCGCGCTACCTGACGACGTCGAACTGCGCACCAGCAGATCGTCGAAGCTTTCGGCCTGTGACAGCATCTCGGAACCAAAGTCAGCTCGAACAACCGGGGCTTCGTCAGCCGCCGCGGTCGTCGCTGCCGACAGCGATGAGTCACTCGCTTCGGCGGGGTCAGACATCGGAATCGATGCTGCACCCGTAGCCGCGCGCGGTGCCCACTGTGATTGTGCGTCTTCTGCGTCTGCTGCAGATTCCGCATCCATGGTCACCGACTCTGCTTCCGGAACCGCCTGTGCGGATTCCGAAACCACGGGCTCTGCTTCTGCCGCAGGTTCTGTTTCAGGAACCGCAGGTGCGGATTCCGGAACTACAGGCTCTACTTCTGCCACGGGTTCCGACTCCGGAACCACGGGTTCCGCTTCAGAAACCGCAGGTGCGGCCTCCGGAACCACGGGTTCCGCTTCAGAAACCGCAGGTGCGGCGTCTGGAACCACGGGTTCCGCTTCAGAAACCGCAGGTGCACTGTCTGTAGCCGCAGGTGTTGCTTCTGAAGGAGCCTGAGTGGTTACTGGCGGCTCATCCTCGGATGCCGGCGGGGTTGCGGCTTCGGGCGTGAGCACAGGAATCGAGTTCGTGCGGATACGCTCTTGAGCGCGCGCCTGCCGCCTCGTGCGTGCACGAACGCCGAGATCGACAGCCGCATCGGCGATGGGCGCAGGGGTCTCGGCAATGGGTTCAGCCGCGCGTGGTAGGTGTAACGGCGGCTCTGCGGGCGTCTCGACGACCGGGGTTACTTCTTGAGGTGCCGCCTGTTCAACAGCCGGAGCTGTCTCAGCATTCTCTGCTGGTTCCGGCGTCGGCGCAGACTGTGCCAACGCTTCGGCGGCAGCCTCTGCCGTGACGATAGGCGTAGCGCCGGTCATCCGGATTTCGCGTAGCTGACGGCGCGTCAGCTGCTGGTCTGCAGACTGGTCGCTGGGGGTCATTCGGTGCTCCGATAAAGGTGATGCTTTGCAATGTATTGCACGACACCGTCAGGAACGAGGTACCACACAGGGTGTCCTCTTTGTACTCGTTCGCGACAGTCTGTCGATGAAATTGCCATTGCGGGGATCTCTAATTGACTCACACGTTCGCTGGGAAGTCCTTCGGTGCTGAGGACATGCCCTGGACGTGAGACCGCGACGAAGTGGGCAAGATCCCACAGTTCGTCGTGATCGCGCCAACTGAGAATTTGTGCGACGGCGTCTGCTCCGGTGATGAAGAACAGATCGGCGTCAGGGCGCTGTGCCTTGAGGTCGCGCAGCGTGTCGATCGTGTAGGTCGGGCCTTCACGATCAACATCAACGCGGCTCACGGTAAATCGAGGATTCGACGCGGTCGAGATGACGGTCATTTCATACCGGTGCTCGCGATTGCTCACTCCAGATTTCTGCCACGGTTGCCCGGTTGGCACGAAAACGACCTCATCGAGGTCAAAAGAGTGAGCGGCCTCACTCGCTGCTACCAGGTGACCATGATGAATGGGATCGAATGTCCCACCCATCACCCCGATACGAGGAGGCCGCGTCTGCGTCATCAAGAAAACCTAGTGACCTGCTCCGTGCGCGTCGCCACCGTGGCGAGCAGCGTACTGTTCTGCCTTCGGTGCGTGACGGTTTGAGACGTTGCGGTAGGAAGCGACGACGAGCGCCAGCAGTCCGAAAATGCCGATCGCGATGATGAAGGCCGGGAAGGTCTGCATCATGACGGCGAGCGGGTCGTGGCCGCCTTCTGCGGCGGTCGTGAGGATCGCGGATGCGATGGTCATTGATAACTCCGATCAGGTGATCTCTGAGAGGTTATTCTCAGTCTAGTTCGTTATGCGCGAACCTGTCCCGCGCCGCGCGCGAGCCACTTCGTGCTGGTCAGCTCGCTGAGCCCCATGGGGCCACGAGCGTGAAGTTTCTGGGTTGAAATTCCGACCTCGGCTCCGAAGCCGAACTCGCCACCATCGGTGAAACGAGTTGACGCGTTCACCATGACAACGGCCGAATCGACTTCCGCGAGGAAGCGCTCGGAGTTGTGCAGGTCGGTCGTGATGATCGATTCGGTGTGACCGGTCGAGTACTGACGGATGTGCGCAAGCGCTTCATCAAGCGAGTCAACAACCTTCATCGCGAGGTCGAGGCTGAGGTATTCGGTGCCCCAATCCTCCGCGGTGGCAGGCACAACGTCTGCGGCCAGGTTCCGCACGCGATCATCGCCGTGCACCGTCACGCCATTGCTCTGCAGTGCCGTGACCACCGTGGGAATCAGGCGCTCCGCTGCCGCTTGATGAACAAGCACGGTCTCGACGGCGTTGCACACACTCGGACGCTGGGTCTTCGCGTTTGCCACGATGTCGCGCGCCCAGTCCAGCGGCGCCGACTCGTCGAGCACAATGTGCACGTTGCCAGCCCCCGTCTCGATAACCGGAACCGTCGATTCCGTAACGACGGTTTCGATCAGCGAAGCGGAACCACGGGGCACGAGAACGTCGACGTAGCCGCGCCCCTTCATCAGGGCACGAGCACCCTCACGGCCAAAGTCATCGACGGAACCAATCGCGTCGGCCGTCACTCCAGCCGATGCGAGTGCCTCACGCATGATGGCGACGAGCACGGTGTTGCTGTCGCGCGCGGCGGAACCACCGCGCAACAGCACAGCGTTGCCTGAGCGCAGTGCGAGGGAAGCAATGTCAACGGTCACATTCGGACGCGCCTCATAAATGGCACCAACGACGCCAAACGGCACGCGCACCTGCTCGAGGGCGACGCCGTTAGGCAAACGGTGCCCGCCAACAATCTGGCCGACGGGATCGGGCAGCTTCGCGACATCGCGAACGGCGGCTGCGAGGTTCGCAATGCGCCCCTCGTCGAGACGGAGACGATCAAGAAGGCCATCGCCGATACCATCGGCCACGCCCCTGTCGAGATCGTTCTTGTTCGCGGCAACGATACGCGCGCTCGACGACTCCAACGCATCAGCGATGGCGTTCAATACCGTCGTCTTTTGGCCACTCGTCAGGCGAGCAACCTCACGGGAGGCATCCTTGGCGGCAACCAGGCGCTGTACCAGCTCCTGCGGGAAGTTTTCGGTCACGCCTCAACCATATCGATTGCGCCAGTGAGTGGCGTGCTCTCAACATCCGCTGGCGCGAACCACGTACCAACGGCCTCGCCCTTGAGCGCGGCGGCAACGTTGTCAGCGCTCGTCACGAGCACCCCGATGCCGGACGCCGCCGCCAACCGGGCTGCCGATACTTTCGTGGCCGCACCACCGGTTCCGACCGTGTTGACGACCGCGGAACCAAACTGCAGTTGCGACAGATCGTCCGTCGGCAGGATGGTGTCGATGGGCTCAGCACCCTCCTCCTGCGGCGGCTTCGTGTAGAGCGACTCGATATCGCTCAGCAGAATGAGCGCGTCCGCACCAATCAATCGCGCAACGAGGGCCGCAAGACGATCGTTGTCACCGAACCGAATCTCGTGCGTTGCCACCGTGTCGTTCTCGTTGACGATCGGCATAATGCGCAGGCTCAGCAGGCGTTCCATCGCGCGGCGTGCGTTGGACCGCGGCGTCGGATTCTCCAGGTCATGAGCGGTGAGAAGAACCTGCCCGGCCACGATGTGGAACGGGCGCAGTGCTTCCTGGTAGCGGAAGACCAAGACGTTCTGGCCGACGGCAGCAGCTGCCTGCTGAGTCGCCAGATCTGAAGGACGGCTCTCCAGGTTCAGGTAGGGCATGCCGGTGGCGATAGCACCGGAAGAAACCAGCGTGACCTCAATGCCTGCGCGGTGAGCGTCGGCAAGCGCATGCACGAGCATGGGGATGCGCCACGACTCTTCACCAGAGATCGAAGACGAACCGACCTTAACGACAACGCGACGTACTGTGGCGATGTCTGCTCGCGTCTGTGCGGTCATTCGGTTTCGTCCTCCTCACGTGCCAAGCGTCGCTCCTCTTCCAGAGCACGCTCGAACGTACGCGCGTCCATCGTCTTCTTGTACTGCTCACGGCGCTGCGACGTCGTGCGGCGTGTGTTCGGGTCGACACGGGGGTCGGAACCACGCGGCGAGACCATGACCTCGGCTGCGGATGAGATCGAGGGATCCCAGTCAAAGACGATGCCATCGCCTTCGCCAATGATCACGGTTGCACCTGGCACCGCACCTGCACGGAACAGCGCGTTATCGATGCCCAGCTTGTCGAGGCGCTCGGCAAGGTAGCCCACGGCCTCGTCGTTCTGGAAGTCGGTCTGCATGACCCAGCGCTCGGGCTTCTCGCCGATGATGCGGTAGAAGTTGCCGTAGCTACCACCGTCGATACGAACGTGGAAATCGCCTTGGCCCTTGGCTCGGGGCCGCAATACGACACGCTGCGGAGTCGGCTCTTCAGCGACAGATGCGCGGTGCGCTCCGACCAGCTCGGCGATCGCGAAGGACAGTTCGCGCAAACCCGTGTGGGCAATCGTCGAGATCTCGAAGACGCGGAATCCGCGCTCTTCCAGATCGCCGCGCACAAACTCCGCAAGCTCCTTGGCGTCGGGGACGTCAACCTTGTTCAGGGCAATCAGCTGTGGGCGCTCGAGCAGCGGCACCTGTCCGTCTGGCACCGGGTAGGCCTCGAGCTCGGCGAGGATGATGTCGAGGTCGCTGAGCGGGTCGCGGCCCGGGTCGAGCGTGGCGCAGTCGAGAACGTGGACGAGCACGGAGCACCGCTCAACGTGACGTAGAAACTCGAGACCGAGTCCGCGGCCCTCGCTGGCACCTTCGATGAGGCCGGGAACATCGGCCACGGTGTAGCGCGACTCGCCTGCCTGCACGACGCCCAGGTTCGGGTGCAGCGTCGTGAAGGGGTAATCAGCAATCTTGGGCCGTGCTGCAGACAGTGCGGCGATCAGGCTTGACTTTCCTGCACTCGGGTAGCCAACGAGTGCCACATCAGCAACCGTCTTGAGCTCGAGAACGACGTCGCCGTCCCAGCCAGGGGTTCCGAGGAGCGCAAAGCCAGGCGCCTTGCGCTTCTGCGTCGCAAGCGCCGCGTTGCCGAGACCGCCCTGGCCGCCGGGGGCAGCGATAAATCGCATTCCGGGCTCAACCAGGTCAACGAGAACTTCGCCCGAGGGGTCTTTGACAACCGTGCCGACAGGAACGAGAAGCTCGAGGCTCTCCCCTGCGGCGCCGGAACGGTGGTCGCCCATTCCGAATCCGCCGTTTCCAGCGTTGCGGTGTGGGCCGTGGTGATACGAAAGCAGTGTGGTGGTCTGCGGGTCAGCGACCAAGACGATCTCACCGCCGTCACCACCGTTGCCGCCATCAGGGCCTGCGAGCGGCTTGAACTTTTCCCGGCGAACGGAGACGCAGCCGTTACCGCCCTTGCCCGCGCGCAGGTGCAGCGTTACTTGGTCGACAAACGAAACCATTATTTCCTCCGGGTAAATGGAAAGGGACGAGCCGAAGCCCGCCCCTGTCCTGAAGCTTGAGTGTTACTCAGCGACGATATTGACGACCTTGCGGCCGCCCTTCGTGCCGAACTCGACAGCGCCCGCTGCAAGAGCGAAGAGCGTGTCATCGCCACCACGGCCGACGTTTGCGCCGGGGTGGAAGTGCGTGCCGCGCTGACGGACGAGGATCTCGCCTGCGTTGACAGTCTGGCCGCCGAAACGCTTCACGCCGAGGCGCTGTGCGTTGGAGTCACGACCGTTACGGGTGGAGCTTGCGCCCTTTTTGTGTGCCATCTCGTGTTTCTCCTTGGCTTACTTGATGCCGGTGACCTTGACGCGAGTCAGGTCCTGACGGTGACCCTGGCGCTTCTTGTAGCCGGTCTTGTTCTTGTACTTCTGGATGACGATCTTCGGGCCACGGAGGTTGCCAAGAACCTCAGCGGTGACCTTAACCTTCGCGAGCTTGTCCGCGTCGGTCGTTACGGCTTCGCCGTCAACGAGCAGGACAGCGGGCAGTTCGATCTTCTCACCCTGAGCTGCCTTGAGACGGTCGAGCTGCACGATGGTGCCAACTTCCACCTTCTCCTGACGTCCGCCGGCGCGCACAACTGCGTAAACCACTTCACACCTTGTTTCGTTAGGGAGCTGAATTGCTCCGAAATGTCGTAAAAGACTCTGCTTGCATCACCCGAAAATCAGGCCCTCACAAGGAGGTGGTGCGGCTGCAAGTCTTTCGACGCCGCCTGGGCGGACGACGCGGTATGCGCACCAAGGGTCTACTTTACCTGATACATGCCCCACCCAGCAAAACCAGGGTGGCGTGTCGCAGGCGACTCCCAGCGGCACCCACACGGGAACCACCGCAACGCCGGTAGACGAATGCTCGATCTCACAGTGTGAGACCTAACATCTAACAGTGAGCATACTCGTCGATACGCCCCGTTGGCCTGCACACGGCCGGTTATGGGCACATTTGATCAGTGATGACAATCTGGACGAGCTCCACGAGTTCGCCGCGCGTCACAGAATTCCCCGACGAGGGTTCGATTTTGACCATTACGACATTCCGGAAGAAATTTGGCAGCAGCTCATCGATGACGGCGCGTCGCTTGTCGACAGTCATGAGCTGACTCGCCGTCTCATCGCCTCCGGCTTGCGTGTGACGATGCGCGAACGACGCGGCCGCTGAGGAGAAACACAGAACCGCCCACCGGCTTCGAAGGCCGATGGGCGGTTCTGTGTGTGGAACGGATTACTCCGCTACAGATTCGGGCGCGGCGTCAATGACCGGGGTCGTGGACACCGGTGTGCCTGTAAGTGCTGCCGTCGTCACGCGACGCGACCGGGAACGGCCCTGTCCTGGTGCCTTTGGTTCAGGCAATGCGTCAAGCACCGACTCGAGAAGCTGCTCCTTCTCCGACTTCGTGCGCGTGTCACGCTGGGTGTCAGCGGCCGGCTTCTTCTTGCGCGGTTTCTTCGCACGCTCGACGGGAGCATCCGTCTGAGTGTCATTGGCCGGTTCCGTGGCGCTCGGTACCTTCGTCGAGGCAGCAATCTGCGCCAGGGCTGTCTTAGCACCCTCAGGAATGATGTGGGTGCCGGTCACGGGCGCGGCCGACGAGCTTGCCGCTGCAGGAGAGCTGGCGGCACCGGGGTTGCCGCCAGCGTTCTGGTTGGCGTTGTTATTCCCGCGCTGACGACGGTTCTGGTTCGAGTTGCTGCCACTCGACGAGTTGGAGCGGTGCTTCACGACCGGGTCGTGGTGCACGACCACGCCGCGGCCAGCACATACCTCGCACGGCTCGCTGAAGGTCTCCAGCAGGCCGAGGCCGAGCTTCTTTCGCGTCATCTGCACGAGGCCGAGCGAGGTAACCTCGGCGACCTGGTGCTTCGTACGGTCGCGGCTCAAGCATTCAACGAGACGGCGCAAGACGAGATCACGGTTGGTCTCGAGAACCATATCGATGAAGTCGATGACGATGATGCCACCGATGTCGCGCAGTCGAAGCTGGCGAACGATTTCTTCTGCGGCCTCAAGGTTGTTCTTGGTGACGGTTTCTTCGAGGTTTCCGCCCGAGCCGACAAACTTGCCGGTGTTAACGTCAACGACCGTCATCGCTTCGGTGCGGTCGATCACAAGCGAACCGCCGGAAGGCAACCACACCTTACGATCAAGAGCCTTTTCGATCTGCTCCGTGATGCGGAACGAGTCGAACGGGTCTGCGTCGCCGTCGTAGCGTTCCACACGCTCCAGCAGGTCAGGAGCGACGCCTGCAAGGTAGTTTTCGATCGTGCGCTGCGCTTCATCGCCCTGAATGATCATCTTCGTGAAGTCTTCGTTGAAGACGTCACGAACAATCTTGACGAGCAGGTCAGGCTCGGAGTGCAACAGCTGCGGGGCCTGGCCCGATTCGGAAACCTTCGCGATGTGCTCCCACTGCGCGGTGAGTCGCTGCACGTCAACGGTCAGCTGCTCTTCGGTTGCTCCCTCAGCAGCGGTACGCACGATGACGCCGCTCGACTCCGGGAGAACCTCCTTGAGAATGCGCTTCAGGCGTGCACGCTCCGTGTCAGGAAGCTTGCGAGAGATGCCGTTCATGGCGCCACCGGGCACGTACACCAGGTAGCGGCCAGGCAATGAGATCTGGCTCGTCAGACGAGCACCCTTGTGACCGACCGGGTCTTTCGTGACCTGCACGAGAACCTTGTCGCCGGTCTTCAGGGCAAGTTCGATGCGACGTGGCTGGTTGCCGGTCTCAACCGAGTCCCAGTCCACCTCGCCGGAGTACAGCACGGCGTTTCGGCCGCGGCCGATGTCAACGAATGCGGCTTCCATCGACGGCAACACGTTCTGCACGCGACCGATGTAGACGTTACCGATCAGCGATGCATCTTGGTTGCGGGCAACGTAGTGCTCAACAAGCACGTTGTCTTCCAGAACAGCGATCTGAATGCGACCCGACTTCGAGCGCACGATCATCTGACGGTCAACGGCCTCACGACGTGCGAGGAACTCGGCTTCTGTCACAACAGTGCGACGGCGACCGGCCTCGCGACCATCCCGGCGGCGCTGCTTCTTCGCCTCAAGACGGGTCGAGCCCTTAATGCGCTGCGGTTCGGTGATCACTTCAACGGCACGCTGACGACGAGCAGGCGGCGTCACCTGTGCCTCTTCGACGTCACTCGAACCGCCACGGCGGCGGCGACGACGCGAGTTCGACGATTCTTCGTCGTGGTGCGGAGTCGGCAACGCGGGCAACACGACGAACTCAGGAGCATAAAAGTGCAATGCCGTCGACACCTGCGACACGAACGTCTCAGGCAACAATCCCAGCGATACCGCGGTTACGGGTTCCGGTTTAGCGGGTGCTGCAGGCTCTTCAGGCGTCTGAGCAGCCTCGGACGCGTCGGCGTTCTTCTCCCCCGCGGCGTCTCCCGCGGTTCCGTCGGCCGGCGCGTCATCAGCCGCGGCCTCAACGGTCGTCTTGTCGGCCGGAGCATCGGCGGGCATCTGTTCAGCGGGAGCGTCGGCGGTCGGAGCGGGAGCCTCGGCTGCGTTCTCCTCGGCCCGTGAATCTGTGGGTGCCTGTTCAGCCAGCGAGTCGTCGAGCGTGCCGTCAGCGGGAGTTGCTACGCCCCCGGCTTGGGCATCGTCAGCTGATGGTTCCGGAACCACGGTCGAGACACCAGCATCAGCAGGGCTCTCGGGAGTGTTGGTTACCTTGGCAGCAGCATCGTCGGCAATCTCCGGCAACGGCGGCATCGGCGGCACGACAATGTCGGCGGCAGGTGCTTCGGCGGTCGGCGTGTCGGCGGCAGGTGCTTCGGCGGTCGGCGTGTCGGCGGCAGGTGCTGCCTCGCCAGACGTCTCGTCTACGACCGTGCCTGCACCTTCAGGAGCCGTGGTCGGCTCGAGAGGTGCATCGTCGTTGTGGGTAGCGTGGTCTTCATTATTCTGATCAGCCATTGCTGGCGCACTCCCTGCGGGCAACTCCGCGCGCTGCCCGGCAATTCTCTCGTGCGGCTCCGCACCTGCGGTACCGCGAACTCTATCGGCATGCGATCGGCTCTAGGCTCGGATCGCGAGGGCATCATGTGCCCCCAAAGTCTTCTTGGACCACGGTCTCGGCGCGGCCGAGATGCAGTTCTGAGTCCATTATCGCACTAACAGGGCCAGTGTGCAGTATTCGTGCGTAGTTTTCACGGCCGGGACCAATTACGCAAATGGAATACTGGTCACATGACCGAACAGCGCAACCGTCCGACCGTGTTCGCCTTGTGGCTTATCGTCGCGGGAATCATTGGGTGGTGGGCCGCGTTCCAGCTCACTTTGGAGCGCTTCCATCTGCTCCAAAACCCAGACGCCATTCTGAACTGCGACATCTCACCCCTCGTGCAGTGCAAGGCAAACCTGGAGTCTGCACAAGGTTCCGTATTCGGCTTCGCAAACCCGCTCCTCGGTCTCACCATGTGGTTTGCGCCCATCGTTGTTGGCGTCGCCATCCTGGCGGGTGCACGTTTTGCAAAGTGGTTCTGGTTCCTGTTCTGGACCGGATTCGTCTTCGCTCAGGGCTTTGTTATCTGGCTCATGACGCAGAGCATCTTTGAACTCGGCACGCTGTGCCCTTGGTGCATGGTGACGTGGGCGGTTGTCATTCCATCGTTCTGGGCTGTCACATTCCACGTCATGCGAATCGGTGTGTTCGGCGACGGTCTGAAAGACCTCGGCGACAAGCTGATGAGCTGGACTCCCCTGTTCACCGTCGTCAGCTACGTCGCCGTCGCCGTCATGGCGCAGGTGCGCCTCGACCTGCTCAACGTGTTGTTCGTTTAGTCGGCAACCCAAAGCGAAAGGCGCCGCCCCATCAGGGTGCGGCGCCTTTCGCGTCTCCTTACGAGAACCAGATACCCAGTTCACGCTGTGCCGACTCAACCGAGTCGGAGCCGTGCACGAGGTTCTGCTGAACCTTCAGTCCCCAGTCGCGACCGAAATCGCCACGGATGGTTCCGGGGGCAGCGGTGGTGGGGTCCGTGGTTCCGGCCAGCGAGCGGAAGCCCTCGATGACGCGGTTACCTGCAAGGCGGATTGCCACAGACGGTCCGGACATCATGAACTCGAGCAGCGGCTCGTAGAAGGGCTTGCCCTCGTGTTCTGCGTAGTGTTGCTCGAGCAGCGCACGGTCGGGCTCGACGAGCTTGAGGTCGACGAGTGCGTAGCCCTTTGATTCGATGCGAGCAAGGATTGCACCGGTCAGGCCGCGTGCGACACCATCGGGCTTAACGAGGACGAGTGTCTCTTCGGTTGCCATATCAGTCACCTTCTGTATGTTGAGCGGCACGGGGAGCCTGGCGGGCGATTCGTGCCGACGTGATCATCGCATACGCCCACAGGCCGCCGAATACGGCGGCCACAATGACGAACGCGAGGTTGAGGAATGCGCCCGCGAGGACGACAAGTTGGAGAATCCAGCCCAGCACGATGCCGAACTGGAAACGGCAAAGCCCGGCGGCGACGATCATGACGATGGTCATAACACCGCCAGCGACGATTCCCCACCACGGCTCAATGCCGTCGGGAGTGGCCTTCATTCCAAAGATGAAGAGGCCACCGAGGAACATGATGATCGACTCGAAGCCCAGAATCACGGCGCCAAGGCGTGCGGCAAGGGGGTAGCTCTTCTTCATGAGGTGGCACCTCCCGCAGACGGCTTCCAGTTTTGCTCTTCGGCGAGGGCAATGGCTTCGCCTGCGAGCACAACGGAACCAACAATGATGACGGCACGACGGGGCGAAAGCGCCGCCCAGTCGCGGGCAGCCTCGGCCGCATCGTCAAGCGTGGCGTGAACGGTTGCCGGAAGGTCGGCGTTTTCGACGACGTCCGCGAGGCGATCGGCGTCGGCAGCACGGTCAGACGTCGGCGCTGTCACGAACACATGCGCGGGAATCTCCCGCAGTGCGTCGACGATGCCCACCGCATCCTTGTCTTCGAGAACACCGATCACGAGACCCCACTCATCGAAGTCGAAATACTCGCGCAACGCTGTCGCGAGCGCGCGGGCACCGTGCGGGTTGTGGCCGGCATCGACGAGGACGGTCGGTTCGACCCCAATCAGTTGCAGGCGTCCCGGTGAGGTCACCTCCTGCAGGCTTTCGGCGACGATGTCTTCGGCAATGGGGTTCGTTGCGTCACCAATGAGTGACTCGACGGCGGCAATCGCGAGCGCGGCGTTGAAGCCCTGGTGAGCGCCGTAGAGGGTCAGGTATTCGTCTTGGTAGTTGCCTGCGCGTCCGCGCACGGTGATCTGTTGCCCACCCACAGCAAGGCGCTGCGAAACCAGAGCAAAGTCCGCGCCTTCAAATGCGACGGTGGCACCCTTCTCCGCGGCCACAGCACGAATCACGGCCTCGGCTTCCGGAGTCTGGCGCGCCGAGACAACAGCTGCGCCCTCCTTGATGATTCCGGCCTTGACCGTGGCAATCTCTGCAATCGTGTTGCCAAGGCGCGCAGCGTGATCAACGTCGATCGGCGTGATCACAGCCACATCGCCATCGGCGGTGTTCGTGGAATCCCATGCACCGCCCATACCTACTTCGATCACGGCGACGTCCACGGGGGCGTCTGCAAAGACCACAAAAGCGAGGATCGTCAGCAGTTCGAAGAACGTGAGTGGCGCGTCGCCAACGGCTGCCAATTCGGCGTCCACCATGTCAACGAACGGTTCGATCTCGTCCCAGGCGTCAGCCACGGCACCGTCGTTGGCTGGCTCGCCATCGACCATCATGCGCTCCGTGAACCGCACAAGGTGCGGGCTGGTGAACAGGCCGGTTCGCAGACCGTGCGCACGCAATAGGCTCTCAGCGATGCGCGCAGTCGATGTCTTGCCGTTGGTTCCGGTCAGGTGAATGACCCGGTAGGTCTTTTGTGGGTCATTCATGAGTTCGAGCACTCGGCGGGTGCGCTCGACACGCGGTTGCACCCACTGCTCCCCCTGACGAGTGAGCAGTTCGGCGTACACGCGGTCAGCGCGTTTGATGTCACTCACGCAGCATCTCCCTGCAGATTCTTGTCGATGGTCACGACGATGGCCGCCTTGTCGGAACCAAGGGCCATGGTTCCGCTACGGAACACGCCGTCGCCGGGGCTGGTCACCGTCTTCACCAGCTCGCCGATGTTCTCAGTCGGCTGCACAGCGAAACCGACGGCCAGCGTTTCTGCGGCAATCAGTTCGGCGTGCGTGGTCAGCGCATCGGCCAGCGCAGGAGCGACGTTCAGCGCGAGCACAATGCGGTCGCTGACCTCGAGGCCAGCATTCTTGCGCGCCTCCTGCACGACGCGGATGGCGTCGCGTGCGACTCCTTCGGCTTCCAGCTCAGGCGTCGTGACGGTGTCAAGCAGCACGAAACCGCCACCGGGAAGGAGCGCGATCGCTGTGCCTTCTGCGACGCCGCCGGCTTCCAGCGCGAGCTCGTACTCGCCCTCGACCAGAGCGAGGCCACCAGCGGTGACGACACCGTTAGTTTCGCTCCAGTCACCGTTCTTTGCACCCATGATGGCCTGCTGCACCTGCTTGCCGAGACGCGGCCCGGCAGCGCGAGCATTCACAACGAGGCGTTGCGTGATGCCGTACTGTGCACCGATGCCTTCAACGGCTTCGACAAGTTGCACGGTCTTGACGTTGAGTTCTTCTCGCAGAATCGACTCAAACTGTGCCAGCCCCGTGGTTCCGCTTGTCACCACCGTCAGCGACTGCAAGGGCAGACGCACGCGCAGCTTGTGCTGCTTGCGCAGCGCGTTGGCTGTCGATGAAATATCGCGCACGGCATCCATCGCGGCGCGAATGTCTTCGGCTGCCGGGAAGACGTCGGCGTCAGGGTAGTCCTGCAGGTGCACGCTGCGTCCGCCGGTGAGACCCTGCCATACCTGCTCGGAAACGAGCGGGATGAGCGGAGCGGCGACGCGGGTGAGTGTTTCGAGCACGGTGTACAGCGTGTCGAATGCCTCGCGCGACGTCGCATCGTCGGTGGTGCCAACCCAGAAGCGATCGCGTGAGCGGCGGATGTACCAGTTGGTCAACGCGTCGCTGAAGTCGCGAAGCTTTTCGGTCGCGCTTGTCGAGTCCAGACCCTCAAGATCTTCGGCAACGCCGCGCACGAGGTCACCGGTCAGGGCGAGGATGTAGCGGTCGAGCACGTCGGTTGAGTCGGTGCGCCATGATGCTTCGTAACCGCCGGTCTGCGCCGCGTTAGCGTAGGTGGCGAAGAAGTACCACGAGCTCCACAGCGGCAACATGAATTCGCGCACGCCGGCACGGATGCCCTCCTCCGTGACGACGAGGTTGCCGCCGCGCAGCACAGACGAGGACATCAGGAACCAGCGCATAGCGTCGGAACCATCACGGTCGAAGACCTCGGAGACATCCGGGTAGTTGCGCAGCGACTTGGACATCTTCTGCCCGTCGGAGCCGAGCACGATACCGTGGCAGCTCACGCCGGTGAAGGCCGGGCGGTCAAACAGCGCGGTCGACAGGATGTGCATGACATAGAACCAGCCACGCGTTTGGCCGATGTACTCGACGATGAAGTCAGCAGGCGAGTGCTCATCGAACCATTCCTGGTTCTCAAACGGGTAGTGCACCTGCGCGAACGGCATTGAGCCGGAGTCAAACCAGACGTCAAGCACGTCTTCGATGCGGCGCATCGTCGACTTCCCGGTCGGGTCATCGGGGTTCGGGCGCGTCAGCTCATCGATGTACGGGCGGTGCATGTCGACCTCGCCCTTTTCGTTGAGCGGTAGACGGCCGAAGTCGCGCTCCAGCTCCGCGAACGAACCATACGAGTCGACGCGCGGGTACTCCGGGTTGTCGCTCTTCCACACCGGAATCGGCGAACCCCAGTAGCGGTTGCGGCTGATCGACCAGTCGCGCGCGCCCTCAAGCCACTTACCGAACTGGCCGTGCTTGACGTTGTCAGGCACCCACGTGATGTCCTCGTTCAGCTCGATTGCACGGTCGCGGAAGTCGGTGACGCGCACGAACCAGCTCGAGACAGCCTTGTAGATGAGAGGGTTGCGGCAGCGCCAGCAGTGCGGGTAGCTGTGCACGTAGCTCTGCTCGCGCATCATACGACCGGCCGCACGCAGCAGGCGAATAAGCGGCGTATTCGCCTCCATCCAGAGTTCACCGGCAACGTCGGTAACGGCGGGCAAGAACTTGCCACCGTCATCGAGCGAAAGGATCGTCGGAATGCCGGCTGCATCAGCGAGCCGCTTGTCATCTTCACCGTAGGCCGGAGCCTGGTGAACGATTCCGGTACCGTCTGCCGTCGAAACATAGTCGTCGACGAGAATGCGCCAAGCGTTCTCGGTGCCGTACGTCTCGGCGTCGGCGTAGTAGTCGAAGAGGCGCTCGTAGTGCACGTCGGCGAGGTCGGAACCAACAACGGTGCGGGAGATAGCGGCGCGGGCGTCATCGGCCGATTCGTAGCCGAGGTCCTTCGCGTAGTTGCCCAGCAACGCATCGGCGATGAGGTACGTGCCGCCTTCGGAGTCGGCTGCGCCGTTTGGGCCGGCTGGAACCACGACGTAGTCGATCTCCGGGCCGACAGCGAGTGCCAGGTTGGTCGGCAGGGTCCAGGGGGTCGTCGTCCACGCGAGCACTCGCACACCAGCGAGACCCAATCGTTCCGCCTTCTCCCCTACCAGCGGGAAAGTGACGGTGACGGAGGGATCCTGACGGTCTTTGTAAACGTCATCGTCCATGCGCAGTTCGTGTGCAGACAGCGGCGTTTCATCGCGCCAGCAGTACGGCAAAACGCGGTAGCCCTCGTACGCGAGCCCCTTGTCGTACAGGGTGTTGAACGCCCACATGACCGACTCCATGTAGGAGGTGTCAAGCGTCTTGTAGCCATTATCGAAGTCGACCCAACGCGCCTGGCGGGTGACGTAGTTCTGCCACTCCTGCGTGTAGGCCAGAACCGATTCACGGGCCTTCGCGTTGAACTGCGAGATGCCCATCGACTCGATCTCGCTCTTCTCGGTGATCCCGAGCTGCTTCATCGCTTCGAGTTCGGCCGGCAGACCGTGGGTGTCCCAACCGAAGACGCGATCAACCTTCTTACCGCGCATCGTCTGGAAGCGCGGGAAGAGGTCTTTTGCATACCCGGTGAGAAGGTGGCCATAGTGCGGCAGGCCGTTGGCAAACGGCGGGCCGTCGTAGAAGACCCACTCCTCTTGGCCCTCGCGCTGCTCGATGCTGGCGCGGAACGTCTGGTCACGCTCCCAGAACTCCAGGATCGACGTTTCGATCTCAGGAAAGCGTGGGCTGGGCACAACGGCGTCGGCCGCGGGTCCGAATGAGGAACGAGGATAGGTCATGGTCTCTCGCAGGGCTTGAAGTTTGGCTCCTGCAGGGACGATCTGGCGACCGCGGTACCACCCCGCATTGCTCGCATACCCGGAGGGCAACGAACCACTCGTCTACGGCGATGACGGGCCTGCCCCGCTCGGTTCTACTGAGACTTGCGCCTGTTCTTCCGAGCACTCCCCGGTGATAGCCGGCTCACAGTGTGTTCAGCCATTCTAACGCGGAATCTTTCGGGCGGTGGGACGCGTTCGCCCGCACCCTCCTCCTGCCCTGATCCCGGCGCCCGCCCCCGTGGTTCCGAGCCGCTCCCCCTGTGCCTTTTCCTGTTCTGCACGATGAGCGTCAGTGCGGCGCTTGAAACACCGGCGTGTCGCGCGTGCACCCCCATTTCATCGTGCAGAACAGGATTTTGGGGCGACACGGCGTGAAGGGGCGACGCCGGGACGGGGCGGAACCACGGGGCGGGGCGCGGGGCTAGGGGTGACGCGGGGTGAGGGCGGCTGCGGCGAGGAGCTCGCGGGTGAAGGGGTGCGCAGGGTTCTGGAAAATTGTGCGGGTGTCACCGTGTTCGACGACAGCGCCGTCTTTCATCACAATCAGGTCGTGCGCGAGGCCGGCGACAACGCGCAGGTCATGCGAGATGAAGATCATGGCAAGGCCGCGTTGCTGTTGCAGGCGGCGCAGCAGCTCGAGAATGCGCGCCTGCACGGACACGTCGAGCGCGCTGAGCGGCTCATCCAACACGAGAATGCGCGGGTTCATGGCGAGGGCGCGAGCAATCGCCACGCGTTGCGCTTGCCCACCAGATAGCTGGCGCGGTCGCCGCTTCGCCACGTCGGCTGGCAGGTCAACATCGACAAGCAGCCCGGCAATCGCCGCGTCATTGACGGGCGTTCCCGCGGCGCGCAATGCTTCAGCCAATGTACGCCGCACGCTCCAGCGCGGATTGAGCGAAGCGCGCGAGTTCTGCGCCACGAGCTGAATTAGCCCGCGACGCGACCGACGCGATGCTTCCGAACCGGCCGTCCACCCACGATCAAGCAGGGTCACCTGGCCCTGGGCTGGCGAGAGCGAGCCCATCACCACATTCGCGACCGTGGACTTGCCTGAGCCTGACTCCCCCGCAATGCCCAGCGTGGTTCCGGCCCGCAATACAAAACTCACGTCGTTAACCGCCACCCGACCGCCAAAAGCGACGGACAGTCCGCGAGCCTCGAGCACAACGTCGCCGCGTTCAGGGGCCGCGCTTTCGACGGCAAATGTCGACGCGGCGATCAGTTCGCGCGTGTACTCGTGTTGCGGTGATGCCATCAGCTCACCCGCTCGTCCCTGTTCCACGACTGCGCCCGCACGCATCACCATGATGCGGTCGGCGATGTGGGCGACCGCACTCAGGTCGTGACTCACGAAGATGATCGCGCGGCCCTGGTCGGCGAGGGTGCGCAGCAGCGTGAGGATGTGGCGTTGCACGGTCGCATCGAGCGCGGTCGTGGGCTCATCCGCGATCAGGAGGGGCGGGTCGGCGACGAGGGCCGATGCGATGAGAGCGCGCTGACGCAACCCACCAGACAACTCATGCGGATACTGCCGCGCCCGCACAGATGGTTCCGGCATCACCACATCATTCAGCGCCGTCAGCACCCGGGTACGCCGCTGAGCACGCGAACCCATGCGGTGAATCTCAAGCGGCTCAGCGAGCTCTGCGCCGATGCGGCGCAACGGGTCCAATGAGCTGAGCGCGTCTTGCGAAACCAAACCAACCTGCTTGCCTCGCACGGCGCGCCACGTTGCCTCCGATGCGCGGGTCAGGTCGACGCCGCCGATGGAGAGGGCTGTGGCCGTCGTGACCGCTGTTGCCGGCGTCAGCCCCAGCAGCGCCGAGACAAGCAGAGACTTGCCTGCACCCGATTCGCCCACAACGGCGAGAATCTCTCCTGACTCCACGTGGAGGTCAACGTTGCGAACACGCGTGATGTCACCGAACCTCACGGTCAGGTTCTGCACATCAACGGCCCTCATTCTGCACCCCCTTCTGTCAGGCGGCGTAGCGTGCGACCGAGCACGCTCGTCGCGATGACGACAGCGGTGATCGCAAGGCCAGGGAAGACGGCGATCCACCAGGCGGTCGCCAGTTCGTTGCGGCCGCCGGAGAGGATGAGTCCCCACTCCGGAGTCGGTTCGGTTACGCCAAGGCCGAGAAAGCTCAGCCCGGCGGCAGAAAGAATCGCCGTGCCGACGCCGATCGTGGCCAGCACCGACAATCGTGCCAGCACCGTAGGCAGAACGTGACGCGACAGCACGCGCACGGAACCGATGCCAAGCAACCGCGCGGACGTCACGTGTTCTGCGTGACGGAGACTACGCGTGTGTACGCGGGCGAGGCGGATATAGACCGGAACCACGGAGAGGGTGACAGCGAAAGCAATGTTGACGGGGCCCGGGCCAAGCACCGCCACAATGATCAGCGCGAGCACGAACTCAGGAACGGCCAGGAGTAGATCGACGGCACGCATCAACACGGCGTCCAACCAGCGCGGCGCGAGCCCAATCAGTGTGCCGACGATGAGTCCAACGACGAGGGCGGTGCCGGTCGCGATGAGTCCGACGCCGACGGATGTCCGGGCCGCATAGATGACACGGGTGAACACGTCTCGGCCGGTCTGGTCTGTCCCGAACAGGTGCTCAAGGGACGGCGGCTGCAGGGCGACAGCGAGATCAACCGCGAGCGGATCTCGGTCGGTAAGCAGCTGCGGCGCCACCATCGCGAGGAGCACAACCGCAAGAAACACGACGGAAAGGAGCGCGGTGGGTTTCCGAAGGAGAATCATGAACGCGGGCCTCCGCCGCGCAGGCGCGGGTCAAGAACCGTCATCACGACGTCGGAGAGGATCGCAATCACTGTGAAAATCAACGCGCTCAGCACAATGACTCCTGCGATCACGGGCAGGTCGCGGTTGATGATCGCGGTCAGCGCGACGCGGCCGACGCCCTGACGCGCGAACACCGTCTCGACGAGCACGGCTCCACCGAGCAGCGAGCCGACAAGGTAGCCAGCCATCGTCAGGGCACCGAGCGACCCGTGTCGGAGGGTGTGGCGCGCCAGGAGACGCACGTCGCTTGCGCCGCGGGCACGCACGGTGAGTGCAAAGGGCTGTTGTTCTGCCTCTTCAACGCCGTCGCGCACAAGCTGCCCGATGAGCGCGGCGCATGGCAGTGCCAGTGTCAGCGCAGGCAAGACGAGAGACGCGAGCCCGCGGGAGCCTGCGACCGGAAACCATCCCAATCCAAAGGCGAAGATGGTCAGCAGGAGCAAGCCGATCCAAAAGACGGGCGCGGACAACACGATGAGTTCGGCAGTAGCCGCAATCCTGCGCGAACGGCTGCCACGCGCGAAGAAAGTGACCATGCCCGCGATGGCGAGTGCGAACGCAAGCGCGAGACCCGTCAACTGCAGGGTGGCACCAAATTGGCGGCCGATGACATCGACAACGGGCATACGCAGTTGCAGCGACTCCCCCATATCCCCCCGCAATAGCGCAGAGATATACGTGAGGTACTGGTTCCATATCGGCTGCGTGAGACCGAGCTCCTCACGCAGGGCAGCTTTTGCTTCCTCCGAGATCTGCGCCTGCGGGCCGAGCATGACGCCAACCGGATCGCCTGGCAAGACGTTGGTGACGACAAACGCCAGTGTCGCCGCCGCCCACACAATGAGAACACCAAACAACGCCATCAGGAGTGCCCGAAGAACACCCGCGGCGATGGCGTTGCGTGGCGATGTCATACGAATCATTCTGGTGCGCCGAAGCGCTGCCCGAACCTAGTTCAGCGTGACGTCGTAGAAGAGCGGCCGACCGTACACGTCAAATGCCAAGCCACTGATCGACGGGTCTGTTGCCGAGATCAGCGCAGGGACATAGATCGGGATGATCGCGTTGTCTGCGGCGTTCCACTGCTGAACCTGCGTGTAGACGTCGTTGCGTTCGTCGGTATCGCTCGTCGCGATGGCCTGCTCAAACAGAGCGTCCAGTGCCGGGTCACTGACCTGCGACGCATTCTGGAAGCCATCAGTGTGCAGGTGGTTACGCAGTAGGTCGGAATCGGGGCCGGAGAAGCCCCAGTCAGTGATGTCGAAAGTCTTCGGGCCGTACTGCTCGTTATAGGCGGCGGGTTCCAACTCTCCGCGAATCAGTTCGACGCCGATCTTCTTCAGGTCCGCTTGGAAGGCAACGGCAAGAGCCTTATTCTCATCGGCGATCGGAGTCCACGCGATCCACCGCACCGACAGGCGCTTGCCGTCCTTCGTGCGATAGCCGTCGGCGTCCATCGTGGCCCAACCGGCGTCGTCGAGGAGGGCGGCGGCGGCCTCGGGGTCGAACGCCCACGTGTTTTCGAGCGACGCATCGTACCCAGGGCTCGATGGGCTCAGAATGCTCCAAGCGCGTTCAAACTGTCCGTCAAAAATGGTGTCAACGGCGGTGTCGATGTCGATGCCGATCGAGATCGCCTCTCGAACCTGCTGGTCGGCGAGGACGCCGTACTTCTCGTTCAGGTACAGCGAGTATGGCAGCCCAGGCACCGGCTTCGATTCGACCGTCACGGTGTCTGCGAGGTTTGCCACGGCGCTCGGCGGCAGGTCGCTCGCGATCTGCGCTTCGCCCGAATTCAGCATGCCCGTTCGTACACTCGACTCCAAGACAAGCGCAACGCGCAACGTCTCGATATTCGGCGCATTCTGACCCTGCGGCCCCCACGCGTAGTCGTCGTTGCGGCTGTAGACAATCTCCTGATTCGGGATGAACTCGGTCAGCACGAACGGCCCGGTTCCGATGTTGACGTCTGGCGCGCCCGCCTTCAGCTTCTCGGTTCCGGCTTCCAGCGCCTTCGTCGAATAGAAGCCGAGCAGAGGCGTGCTGGCCGCCGACAGGAATGGCGCATACGGCTGCGTAAAGCTGACTTCGACGGTGTATTCGTCGATCACCTTCGTGCCTGCGTACCATTCACCGCCCAACATGCTTGCCGCCTGCGCCGAGTTGGTTTCCGGGTCAACGATGTGCTCGAAGTTGGCCTCGACCGACTCCGCGGTGAACTTCTCACCATCGTGGAACGTCACGTCATCACGAAGCGTAAACGTGTAGGTCAGGCCGTCGTCCGACACCGTCCATTCCTTCGCGAGCCAGGGCGAGAAAGATCCATCGGCGTTCTGCCACACAAGGGAGTCGAGAATCTGGCGCTGCACCATTGAGCTGACATCGAGCTGGCTGGTGTGCGGGTCCATGTGGCTGTCTGAGAGGTTTGCACCTTCGATTGCCCAGACCACTTCACCGCCAGATGCGGAACCATTACCCGCGTCGCCAGAGGCGCATGCGCTGAGCGTCAGCCCGAAAAGAGAAATAGCTGCGGTGGCGATCAGCGCACGGCGGGCACGGCGAAGAGACATAGGGGATCCTTTGCGGAAAGAGCGGGATACATAAAAGCGTACCGGAGTTTTCCGTTGTTAGACGCCGTTCACAAAGTCCTAGATGATCGATAGGAGGTCGCGCACAGGTCGAGTCGTGTCACCACGAAGAGCGGCAATAGCAGCAATCGACCTCATGATCGCGGAGGCAACCACCATGCTGGAGCGCGGCTGGGCAGGCGAGGGCAGGTTCGAGACTTCGCACGTGATGGAACCAGCGGTGCCGGTGGCGGTGATCACGTGCGTTGTGTTCGTGGCCGCCGGATCAGCGATCATCTCGGCCGTTGTGCGCTCCCACGCGTCTGCGCTCAGCGCGACGGCAACCGCAACGTTTGCGGAACGCGGGAAGAGCGAGGCGACATGCTCCGCGGTTCCGCTCGCCAGCACGATCCGCTCATCCCCCCGCCGAAGTCGCGCCACGAGTTCGGCGCCCATCCACGGCTGGATAAGCGTGCCTGGTAGCTTGCTTGACGCGATGTGCGCGGCGCCTACCCGACCGCTCAAAGCGAGCGCACGCACAAAATCCAGCCCGCCAACGGCACCCGATGTCACCACGGCACGGCCAGCAGCCCGACGAATGCGGTCACGAATATCGGCGTCAGCCAGTGCCCCCACGCTGACAATCAACGCTGTCGCACCGGCTTCAACCGCAGGAACGACGCGTTCCACGACCGCATCAGGAGCGGCAACTTCGACGAGCAGGTCATAGTCGGCGACCGGCGGCAACTCGTCACCGCGCCCGATAACGCCAACGATGTCCAGCGTCGGGTCGTCGGCAAGGTGCCGAGCGAGGTTACCGTTGCCGAGGATCACGATGCGAAAAGCCATGCCGCCAGACTAGGCCGTGGCCGCACCGTCGGCCCTTCCGGGTAGCGTGGAACGGTGGCTCAACGTTCTGCTCTCACTCCCCCACGCGCGGATGCACCTGATCTGCCTCACACCTTTGCTGAGGCCACCGAGTTGCGTCCGCACGGGCTCTACGAGCAAGTCGAGTTCACAACGCTTGAGGCGGTCGACGGAACCAGCAGCACCATTCGCGAATCCGTGTTCCGCGGTGTGAGTTGCGATGTCGTGACGTTGAAGTTTGCGGACATCACGGACGTTGAGTTTCGCGACGTGCGCGTGGGCTCGATGCAATTGCGCGGCGCCCACCTTGGCCGAGTGCGCTTCGTGGGCGGGCGCATTGGCACCCTCGATCTCACGGAAGCGGGGCTCGATGCTGTCGAATTTGATGGCGTGCGTATCGACTATCTGACGTTTGGTCGCGCGTCGGTGCGCGACGTTGACATCCGCGGCTGCCACATCGACACCCTTGATCTTCCCGTCGCCAAGATCAACCGCCTGCGCTTTGTCGAAAGCACCGCAGGCGAACTTGACCCGCGAGAGTGCACCGCGCAGCATGTTGATTTGCGAGGACTCGACTTTGCCAGAGTCACCGACATGGCCGCGCTGCGTGGCATGACGATCTCACTGGCTCAAGCCCAAAACGCGGCCATCGCCCTCGCGACGGCGGCAGGTATTCGCGTCTCCGACTGAGAATTCCCGCGTCAACTGGGGCGGCCACGGCGAAGCCGATGCCGGCGGTCACTGCGAAGCCGATGCCGGCGGTCACTGCGAAGCCAACAGCCGGCGACCACGGCGAAGCCGACATGTGCCGCGCTGGTATCCTGGAGATCAGTTCACATCAGGCACGCTCACACGGTGCCGCCTATATCGCTTGGAGATGCCCATGGCTGACGCGCAGATTCCCGACAAGCCCGCCCTCGAAGGCCTCGAAGCGAAATGGGGTGAAGCCTGGGAAAACTCCGGCGTCTACCGCTTTGACCGCACCGCCGCCGTCGCCAACGGCCGCGACAGTGTCTACTCGATCGACACGCCGCCGCCCACCGCATCTGGCAGCCTGCACATCGGTCACGTGTTCTCTTTTACGCACACCGACGTCAAGGCACGCTTCGAGCGCATGCAGGGCAAGAACGTCTTCTACCCGATGGGCTGGGACGACAATGGCCTGCCCACCGAGCGCCGCGTGCAGAACTACTACGGTGTGCGGTGCGACCCTTCACTCCCCTACGAAGCGGGCTTTGAGCCGCCGTTCCGCGGTGGCGACAACAAGTCGTCGAAGGCAGCTGCCCAGCTGCCGATCAGCCGTCGCAACTTCATCGAGCTGTGCGAAGAGCTCACGATCGAAGACGAGAAGCAGTTCGAATCGCTCTTCCGTCAGGTCGGTCTCAGCGTTGACTGGACGCAGACCTACCGCACCATCTCCGACGAAACGATCCGCACATCGCAGCTCGCCTTCCTCAAGAACCTGGAACGCGGCGAGGCTTATCAAGACCTGGCCCCCACCCTGTGGGACGTTGACTTCCGCTCGGCGATCGCCCAGGCCGAGCTCGAAGACCGCGACCAGCAGGCGTCGTTCCACAAGATCGCTTTCCACGGCCCGGCCGGCGACATTGTGATCGAATCCACGCGTCCTGAACTCCTCCCCGCGTGCATCGCCCTCGTGGCTCACCCCGACGATGAGCGGTACCAGCCGTTCTTCGGCACGACCGTACGCTCCCCGTTCTTCGACGTCGAGGTTCCGGTTCTCCCCCACCACTTGGCCAAGCAGGACAAGGGTTCCGGTATCGCCATGGTGTGTACGTTTGGTGACATCACCGACATCATCTGGTGGCGCGAGCTTCGCACCAACGATGGCGAGAGCCTGCCGAACCGCACCGTTCTCGGTCTTGACGGCCGCTTCCTGCCCGAGGCACCCGCAGGCATCGAGTCGGCTGACGCCATCGCGTTCTACACCGAGCAGGTTGCTGGCAAGACGGTCTTCTCTGGTCGCAAGGCGATCGTGGAGAAGCTGCAGGAGACCGGCGAACTGCTCGAGGTTTCCAAGCCCTTCACGCACCCCGTGAAGTTCTTCGAAAAGGGCGACCGCCCGCTTGAGATCGTGTCGACGCGCCAGTGGTACCTGCGCAATGGCGCTCGTGACGCTGATCTGCGCGACCGCCTCGTTGAGCTCGGCAAAGAGCTGAATTGGCACCCCGACTTCATGCGCGTGCGCTACGAAAACTGGGTCGGCGGACTCACGGGCGACTGGCTCGTTTCACGTCAGCGCTTCTTCGGCGTGCCGATTCCGGTCTGGTACGGCCTCGACGAAAACGGTGAGCGCGACTACGACAGCGTCATCGTGCCGACCGCTGACCAGCTGCCTGTTGACCCGTCAAGCGACGCTCCGGCCGGCTACGACGAGAGCCTGCGCGGCCAGCCGAACGGCTTCGAGGGCGAAATCGATATATTCGACACGTGGGCGACGTCGTCGCTCACCCCGCAGCTTGCTGGCGGTTGGGAGCGCGACGACGAATTGTGGAACCTCGTGGCTCCGTTTGATCTGCGTCCGCAGGGTCAAGACATCATTCGCACGTGGCTCTTCTCGACCATGCTGCGTTCGGCGCTCGAAGACAGCCGCTCGCCGTGGTCTGATGCCGCTATTTCCGGCTTCATCGTCGATCCCGACCGCAAGAAGATGTCGAAGTCGAAGGGCAACGTTGTCACCCCGGCAGACATCCTCAACCAGCACGGAACCGACGCTGTGCGCTACTGGGCCGCGTCCAGCCGTCTGGGTGCGGATGCCGCGTTCGACCCGCAGAACCCGACGCAGGTGAAGATCGGTCGCCGCCTGGCGATTAAGGTTCTCAACGCTGCGAAGTTCGTGCTGTCGTTTGGTGACGCTGCTGAAGACGCCGTGACCGAGGCCCTGGACCTGTCGATGCTGGCTACGCTTGACGGCGTTGTCACCGAGGCAACGAAGGCACTGGAGTCATACGACCACGCCCGTGCGCTCGAAGTGACCGAGAGCTTCTTCTGGGTGTTCTGCGATGACTACCTAGAGCTCGTGAAGGAGCGCGCGTACGCCGGTGGCGCCGCCGGCGCCTCAGCGGTTGCTGCTCTGCGCATCGCACTGTCGACGCTGCTGCGTTTGCTCGCACCGGTTCTCGCCTTCGCCAGCGAAGAGGCATGGTCGTGGTTCAACGAGGGTTCCGTGCACGCTGCCACCTGGCCGCTCTCGCGTGAGACGGCAGGCGACCCGAGCGTTCTAGAGACAGCGTCTGCCGCGCTGATCGGTATTCGCCGCGCGAAGACCGAAGCGAAGGCCTCGCAGAAGACGACCGTTGACCGTGCGGTTATCGCGGCCCCGGCCGCCACTCTGCCGGCGCTCACCGCTGCTGTTGAAGATCTGCGCGCTGTGGGCCGCATCGCTGAGCTTGAGGTCGTCGAAGGCGAAGAACTCGCCATCGTTTCGATCGAGCTCACCCCGGCGGAAGACGCGTAATGCAGCTCGGCACGCGTTGGGCGTCAGGCTCGGAACCTCCGCGTTCCGTTCCTGACGCCCTGCGCGGCGCCATCGCCGCGGTCGACGCTGGAGCGCCGGCCGGAGCGATGTGGACGTTGACGTGGCTTGAGGGTCGTCCGTGCGCCGAGATTGACAGCGGCTACGAAGTGCTCATCACTGCGGATGACGAGGTCATTACCCAGCCGTGGAGCTAAGCGTCACCCAGCCGTGGAGCTAAGCGTCTGACGTTTCGGCCCCGGAATAGGCTCGTTGTAGTCTGTCGCGCGCAGGATCACTCGCGACCACAGCAGCGTGGCGACGAGCTGAATGCCCGCGCCAATGATCAGCGGCAGACGCAGATCTTCCCGTGCCACAAGGCCCCCGATCAGGGTCGCAATCGGCATGACGCCCCACGTCACCGAGCGGATGATACCGAGTACCCGCCCGAACAGACGGTTCGGAATGATGGTCTGACGCAACGCACCCCACGGCACGTTCCAGATCGACACGCAGGCGGCAAACGCGGCGTACGAGACCATCGCGGTGATCAGCTCCGGCGCAATCCAGACGCCAGCCATCGCGACGACGCACGCAATGTTCGTCCAGAACATGACGGCGCCGCGGCCGAATCGCGCGACGAGTCGCGGCGAAACGATTGAGCCAAACAGTGCACCCAACCCGATGCCGCTCATCACAAAACCGATGACAGCTTCTGGCACGTGTTGTTCGTCGAGAAAGTAGAGAAAGGTTGCGGCCTGCGCGAACGACAGGCTGGAACCAACAACCGTCGTGTACAGCGTCATGGTGCGCAGGTACTTCGTGTGCCATAGGTAGCGCAGCGCTTCACCAGCGCCAGCGCCTGTGGGGGCGTCTTCGTGATCAGCGATCAGCGGCCGCGCCGCGCTGATGGGCAAGAACACCGCAAGCACCACCGGAATGATGAAGGCTGCGGCACCGAGCCAGACGGGCAACGCAAGCGACACCGCAAACAGAATGCCGGCGATCGGGGCGGCCAAAAAGCTGTCAATCGTGATCTGCGCTGCCTGCATGAAACCGTTCGCGCGATCCAGCGCTTTCGGCGGTGTCACAGCGGGAACGACGGCATTCGTCGCGTTATCGAACAGAGTCTCCCCCAGCCCAAAGACCAGCGTCGCCACCAAAAGGCTCACGATGCTCAAGGTTCCGGTGGTGGCCAAAATCGCCAGCACGAGCGCAACACCGCCACGCAGCGTATTGGCGAACGCCATAATGTAGCGCCGGTCAAAGCGGTCAACGATCATGCCAGCGGGCAATCCGAAGATCAGCCACGGCAAGAACGCGACCGCTCCGAGCGCGGCGATGGCCAGCGGGTCGCGCGTGAGCGTGGTGGCGATCAGCGGAACAGCGGTGCGGCCGAGGCCGTCGGCAAGGTTGGAGAAGGCCGCAGCCGTCCAGAGCCGTGCGAAGGCGGAACCAAGCGGCGGCTTCACCGCGTGAGCTGCGGTTCCGCCCTCATCGGGATTGCGGCTCATCGTGGCAGCAGTCCGACATGGCGGAAAGCAGCGCCGTCGCGTCTGGCCTGAACAGCAGCCTCAAGGCGCATCAGGCGCGCGCGGTCGTGACGGTGCTCGACCATGGCGACCAGGGCTGCCGAAGAAGCGAGAAGAAAACGGTCAAAGGTGCTCGCCGCACGCGGCACAGCGCGCGGCGAGATCATGGTGGTCATGAGTGCTCCGAGGAATCAAAAGCGGGAAGCGGGAAGATGTCAGCGCGGATCGCGAATCGCCGCACGCCGTCACCTGTTTGGTCGCGGTATTTCTCCACATACTCGGAGATCACATTCGATACCGCTTCTGCCATCTCGAAGAACTGAGCGTCTGTGAGAGCGGCAGTCGATGTTGTCAAAAGCGCCGTGAGCTCGTCGTCGTCTTTGACGTCCGCGGTCTCGCGGAGAAAGGCGATGAGCTGCTCGTGACGGCGGCGATAGAACTCCTCGATAACGATCGAGGTGGCCAGCTTGCCTGCCGGCGTGACGCTGGCCTCGGGAGAACCCATCGCCACAGCACCGCGCGGGCGCTCCCACCAGCGCTCGCGCGCCGTTCCGTGACCCGGAACCTCACGAATGAGATCGTGCTTCGCGAGCTCACGGAGGTGGTAGCTGGTCACTCCTGAACTCTCGCCGACGTGCTCGGCGAGAGAGCTCGCGGTCTGCGCGCCGTACTGGCTGAGGAGGTCATAGATCTCCAACCGCAGCGGGTGCGACAGCGCCTTCAGTGCCGAAGCATCAAGGACGCGCTCTTCGCGCTGGGGCTGTTCATTCGAGGTCATGCGTCCAGTATGCACTTGCAAGGAAACCTTTGCAAGCATTTCTTTGCAATATTTTCTTTGCATGTTTACTGCACACCAGACCGCACCCTCGATAGGCTTTCGCCATGACAGGTACTGACAACCCGCTTTTGACTCCGTCATCACTCCCCTACGGGATTCCTGACTATTCGGCCATCAAGCCGGAACACTACATTCCCGCGTTCCAGGCGGCCTTTGCCGAACAGCTCCAGCAGATCAGCGCGATCACACGCGTGCGCTCGATGCCCACGTTCGAGAACACGCTCGAAGCATGGGAACGCGCGGGCGAGCTTCTCGAGTATGTGACCAACGCGTTCTACACCGTGAGCTCAGCAGACGCGACCGCTGAAATTCAGGCGGTCGAAGAAGAATTGGCGCCGCTGTACGCCGCCCACAACGACGCCATCATGCTCGACGCGTTTCTGTACTCGCGAGTTAAGACCGTGTGGGAGTCGAGCGACGAGCGGGAGTACACACCAGAACAGCGCTACCTCATCGAGCGTCGCTACGCCGAAATGACGCACTCGGGTGCCGGCCTCGACGACAACGCCAAGACACGACTGAAAGAGCTCAACGCTCGCTTGGCTTCGCTGACGACGGCGTTCGAAAAGAACCTCCTCAACGACACCAACGCGCTCGCCCCGCACTTTACCGATTCGTCCGCTCTCGCTGGCGCGTCCGCAGGTGAGCTGGAAGCTGCCCGAGCTGCGGCTGCGGAGCGTGGCGAAGAGGGCTTCTTGCTCTCCCTGCCGCTGTTCACGGGTCATCCGCTGTTGGAGACGCTGACTGATCGCACGTCACGAGAGCGCATTATGGCCGCGTCCCGGGCACGCGCGACGACGGGCGAAAACAGCAACAACGACGTTCTCCTCGAGATCGTGCGCTTGCGTGCTGAGCGCGCCGAGCTTCTCGGCTACGCCTCGCACGCCGCCTACATCACGTCGGACGAAACCGCCGGTTCCCCCGAAGCTGTGCACACCCGCCTCCGCGAGCTGGCTGTTCCGGCAGCGCGCAACGCACGGGCGGAGCAAAAGGCGCTGCAAGAAATCATCGATAAGAGCGAAGCGGAACCATTCGCCCTGCAAGCGCACGACTGGGCGTTTTACACCGAAAAGGTGCGTGCAGAGAAGTACGACGTTGACACCGCCGCGCTCCGCCCCTGGTTTGAGGCGGAGCGCGTGCTCAACGACGGCGTGTTCTACGCGGCCACGAAGCTGTACGGCATCACGTTTACCGAGCGTCCGGATCTTCCGACGTACCACCCAGGCGCCCGCACTTTCGAGGTCTTCAACGAGGATGGTTCCGCCCTCGGCCTGTTCATCCTTGACCTCTACACGCGCGACTCGAAGCGCGGCGGCGCGTGGATGAACCACCTCGTGTCGCAGTCGCACTTGCGTGGCACGAAGCCGGTCGTGTTGAACAACCTCAATGTGCCCAAGCCCGCGTCGGGCCCGACGCTGCTGACGCTCGACGAGGTCAACACGCTGTTCCACGAGTTCGGGCACGCCCTGCACGGACTGTTTGCCGTCGCCACGTACCCGCACTTTGCTGGCACGAATGTGTTCCGCGACTTCGTTGAGTTCCCCAGCCAGGTCAACGAAATGTGGATCATGTGGCCCGAAGTGCTGAACAACTACGCTCGCCACATCGAGACTGGCGAACCGCTGGACGCGGGGGTTGTCGCGCGCATGGCGGAGTCGGAGACGTTCAACCAGGGCTTCGCGACCAGCGAATACCTCGCGGCCGCGTGGCTTGACCAGGCGTGGCACTCGCTGTCGGCCGCCGACGCCGAGGCTGTCACGGATGTTGCTGCCTTCCAGGCAGCGGCGCTGGCCGATATCGGGCTCGACAACCCCGTGGTTCCGCCGCGCTACGCGTCGACGTACTTTGCGCACGTCTTCTCCGGCGGCTACAGCGCTGGCTACTACTCCTACATTTGGAGCGAGGTGCTCGATGCCGACACCGTCGAGTGGTTCAAGGAGAACGGTGGCCTCACCCGCGCCAACGGTGACCGGTTCCGTGAGCGCCTGCTGGGCGTCGGCGGGTCGAAGGACCCGCTCGAGGCCTATCGCGATTTCCGTGGCCGTGACGCCGACATTGCCCCGTTGCTGAAGCGCCGCGGGCTCGACACCGAGTAATCCCCTGGGGTGTGAGCGCGCGAGTACTCACACCCCACACACGAAGGAGCAACAGATGTCTATTCCGCCGCTGTCCCCCACCGGGTATGCAGACATCACGCAGGAAGTACTCGAAGCTGAGCTGATGGTCGTGATCCGCCATAACGGTGCCACGATCGCCGACCTGCGCACGATCTTTGACAGCTCGTTCGCCGCTCTCGGGCGCGCAATGTCGGCGGGCCAGTTTATCGCGGTCGGTCCGGCCTACGCCGTGTACTACGGCGACCCACAGGGCGAGTTCGATCTTGAGGTGGGTTTTCCCGCGATGGGTGCCCCGACAAACGCGATCGACTCCCCCGCCGGACGCATTCACACGTCGGCCCTTCCCGCAGGCCCGGCGGCCGTACTCAGCCACGTCGGCAATTACGAGGGAATGGGGGCGAGCTGGCAAAAGCTCCTGTCTGGTGCCGGAGCGGAGCCGCGCGGAGTCTGGATCGAGGCGTACGTGAGCGACCCCAGCACCACCGCACCAGAAAGTATGCGAACGGACCTGATCCTGCCGCTCAAGCCCTAATCGTCGCCGGGGTGCGTCGGGCCCCGCTCAGCGGTGTGGGCCCGACGTGCGCTCGTGACGAAAACGAGCCACATGGTGGCGCCGACGAGGAGACCCCACACGGCCGAACCAAAGCCGAAAGCGGTCATGCCTGACGCGACAACGGCAAAGGTTCCGATCGCAACTAACCGGCCGCGCGCATCTTCGAGGGCACTCATCATTGCGGTGACCAGTACCGTCAGAAGCGCCAGCCCGGCAACCGACTCAATGAGAATCGAGGGGCTCGCGGCGATCAGTGCACCCGCAACGCTCGCCAGGAGCCCCAGCAGGATGTAAACCACACCGGCGGTGACCGTCGCGATCCAGCGCCGCTCACGGGGTGTATGCTCGTCGCCCACCATGATCGCGGCAGACAGCGCCGACAGGTTCACCGTTTGCGCGCCGAACGGGGCCGACAGCGCACTCGCGATTCCTGTTGTCAGCATGATCTGGCGCGCAGGCGCCGGAGCGTAGCCATATGTGTGCAACACGGTGAATCCGGGAATATTCTGCCCCGCCATCGTCACGATATACATCGGAATCGCAAGCGAAATAATCGCGAGCGGGTCGGCAAACGACGGCAGGAGCCATTCCAGGCGAGGTGCGAGACTCGCCCCCTCTGCCCACGTTGGGCCCGCGTTGATCACGACGAGCACCACGGTGAGGAGCACGGCTGCGGCGACCGCCCAGCGGGGTGCAAAGCGCGACAGCACCAGCCAGAGAATGATGGGCGGCAACGCGAGGGCGGGGTACGCCATCGAAGCGTGCACAGGAGCGAGACAGATCGGCAGCAGAATGCCCGCGAGCATGGCGGAACCAATCGGTGCCGGAATGCTGGTCATGACGCGAGACAGCCAGGGCCAGAACCCGGTGAGGGCAATCATGATGCCGACCACGATGAACGCCGCGATCGCGGTGGCAAAGTCTTGCGTCACAGCACCAGCGCTGACGAGCACAGCGGCGCCGGACGTCGACCATGCGATGGAGATCGGCCAACGTGACGTCGACGACAAGACGATGGCGAGTATGCCCTGTACGAGACTGACCACGAGCAAGCCTGAGGCCGCCTGTACTGGCGTCGCACCCACCGCGACAGCACCGGCCATCACGATCGCGAACGACGACGCAAACCCGGCCAGGGCACCGCTGATGCCAGCAAGCACCGGCGCGAGCACGAGAGGCTTCGTTGCCTCGGGTGACGTGGTCACCTGATTACGCGCTCTTACGCTTCTGCTTCATCACCAGTGTCGGCGCGTCTCCGTTAACGACGGCAGCATGGGTGACGATCACCTTCTGCACATTGTCGGCTGACGGAATCTCAAACATGATGGGTCCGAGAACGTCTTCGAGGATTGCGCGCAAGCCACGGGCACCGGTCTTACGGTCAACCGCGAGGTCGGCGATCGCCAACAGTGCGTCTTCTTCAAACTCGAGAGCAACACCATCGAGCTCAAACATGCGCTGATACTGCTTCACCAGGGCGTTGCGTGGCACCGTGAGGATCTCCATCAACGCGCGCTGGTCGAGCGGTGCGACCGATGCGACAACCGGCAGTCGGCCGATGAACTCGGGAATGAGCCCAAAGCGGTGCAGGTCTTCTGGCAACACTTCGGCGAACAAATCCATGTCTTCGCCCTTGTGGTGCAGCGGTGCACCAAAGCCGACACCGTGCTTGCCGACACGCGACGACACGATGTCTTCCAGACCGGCAAATGCGCCAGCCACGATAAACAACACGTTGGTGGTGTCGATCTGGATGAACTCTTGGTGCGGGTGCTTACGGCCGCCCTGCGGCGGAACCGATGCGACGGTTCCTTCCAAAATCTTCAGTAGCGCCTGTTGCACGCCTTCGCCCGAGACATCACGCGTGATCGAGGGGTTCTCTGCCTTGCGGGCAATCTTGTCGATCTCATCAATGTAGATGATGCCCGTCTCGGCACGCTTCACGTCATAGTCGGCGGCCTGCAGCAGCTTGAGGAGAATGTTCTCGACGTCTTCGCCGACGTAGCCGGCTTCCGTGAGCGAGGTCGCGTCTGCGACAGCAAACGGCACGTTGAGCCGCTTTGCGAGAGTTTGCGCCAGGTAGGTCTTTCCGCAGCCGGTCGGGCCGATCATCAAGATGTTGCTCTTGGCAATCTCGATATCTTCAGCTTTGTCTTCTGCCGCCTGCAAGGTTCCGCGTGCGCGCACCCGCTTGTAGTGGTTGTAGACGGCGACGGCCAGAGCACGCTTCGCGGGCTCTTGCCCGACGACGTACTCCTCTAGGAAGGAGAAGATCTCCCGCGGCTTGGGCAGGTCAAACTCGACCACTTCGCCGTTGGCCGCTTCGGCCATGCGCTCTTCGACGATCTCGTTACAGAGCTCGATGCACTCATCGCAAATGTAGACGCCGGGGCCAGCAATCAGCTGTTGCACTTGCTTCTGGCTCTTGCCGCAGAAGGAGCACTTAAACAGATCGGCGCTCTCACCGAGACGTGTCATCGAATTCTCCTTCGTTTACTGACACTTCGAGCCTAAACGCTACAACCGACATCGGGTCGGATATTCGGCGTGTAACGCGCAACCCGTCGAAATGATGATGGCCCCGAGAAGAAAATCTCGAGGCCATCATGCACGATGATTACGCGGTGAGCGCCTGCGGCTTGCGCTTGCGCGTCGTCAGCACCTGGTCAACCAGGCCGTAGTCCAACGCCTCCTGAGCCGACAGGATCTTGTCGCGGTCAATGTCTTTGTGAACCTGCTCGACCGAGCGACCCGTGTGCTTAGCCATGGTCTCTTCGAGCCACGTGCGCATACGCATGATCTCAGCAGCCTGAATCTCGATGTCGGAGGCCTGACCGTGTCCGGCTTCACCGACAGCGGGCTGGTGCATCAGGATGCGAGCGTTGGGCAGAGCCAGTCGCTTACCCGGTGCGCCACCTGCCAACAGCACGGATGCGGCCGATGCGGCCTGACCGAGCACGACCGTCTGAATGTCGGGTGCCACGTACTGCATGGTGTCGTAGATCGCGGTCATCGCCGTGAACGAGCCACCGGGCGAGTTGATGTACATCGTGATGTCACGGTCGGTGTCTTGGCTCTCCAGCACAAGCAGCTGCGCCATAACGTCGTCTGCCGACGCATCGTCAACCTGCACACCGAGGAAGATCACGCGGTCTTCAAACAGCTTGTTGTAGGGATCTTGGCGCTTGTAACCGTAGGCCGTGCGCTCTTCGAACTGCGGCAGAATGTAGCGGCTCGACGGCATCTGCAGGCCGGAGTGGCCACCGTATGAGGGAGTGTTCATTACTCGATTCCTTCGTCTCTCAGCCGTTACTTCTCGGTGCCGCCGCCGCCAGCCACATCGGTCGCGTGCTCGCGGATGTGGTCGACAAAGCCGTATTCGAGGGCCTCTTCTGCCGTGAACCAGCGGTCCCGGTCACCGTCTTCGTTGATCTGCTCAACGGACTTGCCGGTCTGAGCCGCGGTGATCTCTGCCAGGCGCTTCTTCATGTTGAGGATGAGCGCAGCCTGCGTCTGGATGTCGCTGGCGGTTCCGCCGAAGCCACCGTGCGGCTGGTGCAGCAGAACGCGGGCGTTCGGCGTGATGTAACGCTTGCCCTTGGTTCCGCTCGTGAGGAGCAGCTGGCCCATTGAGGCGGCCATGCCGATGCCCACCGTGACGATGTCGTTCGGCACGAACTGCATCGTGTCGTAGATCGCCATGCCAGCGGTAATGGAACCACCCGGCGAGTTGATGTAGAGGTAAATGTCTTTCTGCGAGTCTTCCGCAGCAAGAAGCAGAATCTTGGCGCAGATCTCGTTTGCGTTGTCGTCGCGAACTTCGGATCCGAGCCAAATAATGCGATCCTTCAGCAGCCGGTCGAAGACGCTGGTCGCCATGAGGGGTTCAGCCATGAGTGCTCCCAATTCCTTGATGGTGATTCGAATCTACCGGCGTCACAGGCCCGTCTCGCCCGTGTTCGCCGTCGGCATATCAGGTGTCGCGTCGAGATGATCGGCGTACGCGTTGACGGAACGTTGATACATCGTCAGCGTCGGCGCAATCGTTCGCATGAGCAGCGCCAAGCCCCGATGCGATTCGCCGACCGAAGCGTAGGAAAGCGCGAGAAAAACGGCCGTCTCCGGGCGCAGAATCGCTTCCGGATTGGCGAGTTCCAATTCAAGCAATCGCACGGCTTCTTCCGGGGTTCCAACGTTGCGGTATGAACTGGCGAGTTGGATGATCGCTTGCGCGCGTTCAAACTCGGGAAGACCGCCGCGAAGCGCCGCAAGATAGAGCGGAATCGCATCGTTCTCGTGGCCCGCCGCGTCACGGGCGCCACCGCGTTCAAACAGGCCGCGGGGATCGTTGAAGGGAAGCGCCGCAGCCATCTCGTCGATCACGCGGATCCGCTGTTCGTCGGTTAGAGCGTCATCTTCCCAGACGGCAGCGATCTGCTCATCCCATTTATCGATTGCCATGTGCTCACTTCTTCCGATGTTCCGAAACCACGAAGGGCCGACGATACAAGATCGTCGGCCCTTCGCTCAAAATTACTCAGCCTTCTTGGCAGGAGCCTTCTTTGCAGCGGGCTTCTTCGCAGGCTTCTCGTCTGCGTCAGCCGCTTCGTCCTTCTTCGCGGCCGACTTCTTCGCGGCGGGCTTCTTTGCAGGAGCCTTCTTCGCGGGCTTCTCAGCCTCGGCCTCAGCCTCGTCAGCGTCGTCCTCAACGGCAGCGAAGCCGCTCAGGTCAACAGCCTTGCCGTCGGTGTCGACGACCGAGACCTTGCCAAGAGCAATCGCGAGTGCCTTGTTACGAGCAACCTCAGCAACGAGTGCCGGAATCTGACCGTTCTGCTGCAGAATGTCGGCGAACTCCTGCGGAGCCATACCGTACTGGCCAGCCGACTGCACGACGTACTGCGTCAGCTCGTCCTGACCAACCTGAACGTTGGACTGCTCCGCAACAGCGTCGAGAACCATCTGCGTGCGGAACTGCTTCTCGCTTGCTTCGGTAACCTCTGCACGGTGTGCGTCGTCTTCGAGGCGGTTCTCGCCCTCGAGGTGCTGGTGCACCTCGTCTTCGATGAGAGCGGCCGGAACCGGGATCTCGACCTTCTCGAGGAGAGCCTCGATGAGCTTGTCGCGAGCGGCAGCACCCTGAGTGAAGACGCCCTGCTCGGCAACGCGTGCCTGCAGGCTGTCGCGCAGTTCAGCGATGGTGTCGAACTCCGAAGCCATCTGAGCGAAGTCGTCATCTGCTGCCGGAAGCTCGCGCTCCTTGACAGCAACAACGGTGACAGCAACCTCTGCCTCTTCGCCAGCGTGCTCGCCGCCGACCAACTTCGAGCGGAACGTGGTGTCTTCACCAGCGGTCAGCGTCTCAACAGCCTCGTCGGTTCCCTCAAGCAGTTCGCCCGAGCCAACCTCGTAAGAAACACCCTCGGCGCGGTCGATCTCGTTGCCGTCGATCGTTGCGACCAGGTTCAGCTCAACGAAGTCACCCTTCTTCGCAGCGCGGTCAACGGTGACCAGCGTGCCGAAGCGGCCGCGCAGGCGGTCGAGCTCTTCGTTAACAGCGTTCTCATTGACAGCAACAGCGTCGACAACGAGCTTGATGTCGGCAAGTGCCGGCAGCTCGAACTCGGGGCGCACGTCAACCTCGACCTCGACAACCAGGTCGCCAGAGAAGTCCTTCTCCGACGGCCATTCGACGATGTCAGCCGACGGGCGGCCAAGAACGCGAACCTCGTTGTCGTTGACAGCCTGACGGTAGAAACCGTCAAGACCCTCGTTAACGGCGTGCTCGATAACAGCACCGCGGCCAACGCGCTGGTCGATGATGGGAGCCGGAACCTTGCCCTTGCGGAAGCCGGGGATCTGGATGTCCTGAGCGATGTGCTCGTACGCGTGTGCAACGGAAGGCTTGAGCTCTTCCGGCGTGACCGTGATGCGCAGCTTGACCCGCGTGGGGCTCAGCTTCTCGACGGTGCTGTTCACCATGCTTGTTCGTTCTCCTTGTTGGTTCTTCACGCGCAGATGCGCTGGTGAAGATTCTGGATGGTCGTTGGTCGGGGCGACAGGAGTTGAACCTGCGACCTCCCGCTCCCAAAGCGGGCGCTCTACCAAGCTGAGCTACGCCCCGGAACTATTGCGCACAAACGCACGGAAACGACCCCCGAAAGTCTAACCGAAGTATTTGGTCTTCTGTGCCGCGTCGACACGCGGTGGGTAAAAAAATCCCCAAAGCGTCATTGGCATCCGAAATTATCCGCTAGTGTAGACACGTTCATTCCAATGAACACCGAACGCGATAAGCTTGAAAAACCGCGTAAATTCGCCGTTCGGGGCTGTAGCTTAATGGTAAAGCCTCTGTCTTCCAAACAGATGACGCGAGTTCGATTCTCGTCAGCCCCTCCACAAAAACTCCCGCCTCAACACGGGAGTTTTTCTCATTCTCGGCACTGGTTCCGCCCGCCGCACGTGTCGATCGGGGTCTCATGTCGCAGGAAGAACAGTCCAACGACTCGCCATCGAAGCCGCATGCCAGACGTTCCGCCGCATCGCCGGCCCCGCTGCCGAGTTATGCATGAGCGTTTTCAGTTCTGCATGAGTGAACCGGCGATTTACCCTCGACACACCGTGTTTTCACGCTGTTTGGGCGTTTGGCTCATGCATAACTGAAGTGGCTCATGCATAACTGAATCTCCGCGTGCGTGAGCGACGTCGCGTGCGTGAGCGGCCTCGCGTGCGTGAGCGGCGTCGCGCGTGTCGTTGGCAACGCCGTCTACGTCCGCAAGGTCAGCCGCCTGCGTCACGCAGCCATCGACGCCCTTTGGCTGGCAATCGCCGAACGCACAGTCGTGGTCAATTCCGCTGTCAGCGCATTCGGGTGTGCAACACCGGTTACGGCCGCTGCGGTGGTGGGTCAGCAACAAACGTGCCAACGACCATTGCCCAGAGCCATTCGGCGGCAACGTCAACATCCGGCAACGGATCGTGCCGCAGCCACGCGGTGACGACACCGAGCGCTGTGCCTCCGTAAGCCTCACCGACGACATCGGTGGGAATGGTGAAGGCACCGGCCGGCACAACGCGCGTGACCACCTCAATCGCGATCCCGCCAATGTGGCTACGCAACTGTGCAGCCACAACACCCGAGCCGTGATCACCGAGCACGCGACGATATAGCTGCGCGTGATCGCGAATGTGCGTGAGGTAGGTCAGTAGCGCGGGCGGCATGGGATCGGTGGGTTCGGCAAGCTCCATCTCACGTAGCGCCTGGGTTGCTTCGTCAACAGCAACCTGCAGAGCATCAGCGAGCAGCGCGCCCTTGTCGGAGTAGTGCTGGTAGAACGTGGAGCGGTTAACGCCAGCCAGCGTCGTGATGTCCGCGACGGTGATCTCATCGAGCGAGCGCTCCCCCGCGAGCTGAATGATGGCATCGTGCAGCACCGCGCGACTACGTGCGATCCGGGGGTCCATACCCTCGATCTTCGCAGAGTCATCCGCCGAAACCGGGAGTTTGCTCAAATGTCTCGCCTCGACAAAACTTTTCCGACAACTGTTGGATAGTGTTGATTCTGGGTTCGAGGAAGCACCTGTGTCGTCCACTCACACGAAGGATCACTCATGGCGGAATTGCTCTACCGACTCGGGCGCTTCAGCGCGCGCCGGGCGTGGGCTGTCATTGTTGGCTGGCTGGTTATTTTGGGCCTCGCAGGCGGGGCATTCCTCGCATTCGGTGGCGCGCTCGCCACCAGTTTCTCGATCCCCAATACCGAAACCGAACGCGTCAGCGACCAGCTCGCAGACACATTCCCAGAGCTCACCGGAGCATCGGCGACCGTGGTCTTCGCGACCGACGATGGTTCCGCATTCACCGAAACCCAGCAGGCCGACATTGCCGCACTGCTGAGCAACATTGCGAGCTTCGAGGGTGTTGCCGGCGTCACCGACCCGTTCGCGGTGGAACAGCTCCGGGCGCAACAGGCGGCCGCGCTGGCCGACGGCCAGACACAAATCGATGCGGGCAAGGCTCAGCTCGATGCCTCCACCACGCAACTCGATGCGGGCCAAGCACAGCTCGATGCGGGTCGCGCGCAGCTCGAGGCCGCCATTGCCGCGGCGCAGGCAGACGGCACGTATCCCGCGGCGCAGCCGGTCTTCGACGCGCAGCTCGCGGGGCTTGCCGAAGAGCAGGCAAAGATTGATGCGGGTCGCGCGCAGATTGAGACCGGAACCACGGAGCTGGCAGCTCAGCAGTCCACCGTCGCTGATGGGCAGACGCTCGTCGATCTGAGCGCAAACTTGTCGATGGTGTCGGAGAGTGGGACGACCGCGATGGGCGCGGTCCAGTTCGACGAAATGGTTTACACGCTTCCTGACGAGCTGAAGGCCGACGTGCGCGAAGCTCTCGATGGCGCCACCATTAGCGGTGTGTCAATCGACTACTCGGCAACGATCACCATGAGCGTGGACGGTTTGATCGGTGTCGGTGAGATCGTGGGCGTGCTGATCGCTGCGCTCGTTCTGATCATCATGATGCGGGCGTTCCTTCCCGCCGTGACCCCACTGTTGAGCTCCATCGTCGGTGTCGGTGTTGGCGTTGCCGGATCCCTCGCGTTCTCCGGCGTCGTTGACATGGCATCGGTCACCCCGGTTCTTGGCGTCATGCTCGGTCTTGCCGTTGGCATCGACTACTCACTGTTTATACTCAACCGACACCGCCGCCAGCTGATGCAGGGCATCGACGTCGAAGAGTCGATCGGTCTGGCCAACGGAACCGCAGGTAACGCGGTTGTCTTTGCCGGCACCACGGTGATCGTTGCCCTTGCCGCGTTGCTTGTCACGGGCATCCCCTTCCTTGGTGTCATGGGAATTGTCGCCGCAGCCTGCGTTGCCATCGCAGTGCTCGTGTCGATCACCTTTACCCCCGCACTCCTCGGCCTCATGAAGTTGCGTGTGCTCTCCAAGCGCAAGCGCGCGCTGATTGGCGTAGAAACGACGACGCAGCGACCGCTCAAGGCCATGCGCGTTGGCCGCTCGCTCGTGGCCGCCACGGTGGGTGTCGCCGCCCTGCTCATGATTGCCATCCCGGCCCTCTCGATGCGTCTTGGCCTGCCGGATGGTTCCTCGGAGCCCGTGGAATCGACCCAGTACCAGGCGTACAACATCGTCGCCGACGAATTTGGAGCAGGACAGAACGGCACCCTCCTGGTTGTCGCCACGTTTGATGAGCCCATCGATGAGGCTGCTCAGCTCGCAACGCAGGCCAGCATCGGAACGCAGCTCGGCGCGCAAGACGACGTTGCCGCTGTCGCCCCGGTGGCCGTTTCCACCGACAGCACGGTCTTCGCATTCCAGGTCATTCCGACCGATGGCCCCACGAGCGAAGCAACTGAAACCCTCGTTCACACTCTGCGAGGACTCGACCTCACCGAAGATGCAACGCTCGGCGTCGCCGGCCAGGCGACCGGAAACATCGACGTCTCGGAGAAGCTCCAGGACGCGCTGCCTGTTTACCTTGTCGTGGTGATTGGTCTGTCGCTCATCATCATGATCCTGGTGTTCCGCTCCATCCTGGTTCCGGTGATCGCAACCGCCGGATACGTGCTCTCGCTATTCGCAGCGCTGGGTGCCGTCACCGCGATCTACCAGTGGGGATGGCTGGCTTCGATCTTCGATGTGCACTCCCCCGCCCCCGTGCTCAGCTTCGCGCCGATCATCATCATGGGCGTGCTGTTTGGTCTTGCCATGGACTACCAGCTGTTCCTGGTTTCCGGCATGCGTGAGGCCTTCGTGCACGGCGTGCCCGCACGCGAAGCCGTCGTTGCCGGTCTTCGCAATGGCCGTGCCGTCGTCACCGCTGCCGCGATCATCATGATCTCGGTGTTCGGCGGCTTCGTGTTCAGCCACCTCACGATGGTGCGCCCGCTCGGCTTTGGCCTGGCGATCGGCGTACTCTTCGACGCCTTCGTGGTGCGTATGGTGATCGTGCCCGCCATCATGACGGCGCTCGGCAAGTCGGCCTGGTGGCTGCCGCGCTGGCTCGACCGCATCATGCCGGATGTCGATGTTGAGGGCGCTTCGCTGGAACGCACCCACTCAGCGCCGAAGACCGACGCCGATGACGAGGCGAACGACCCCGATTCAGAACGCGAACTCGCCCTGAACAGCTAGCACAGCTACCGCCATATGCCACTGTCTGCGTGCACATTGCAGACAGTGGCATATGTGCTTTCATCACACCCTGTTGAGGGCCAAATCGTGATGTGATGGTGTCACCGGCAACGACGCTGGGAGCGGTGATGCCGCGTTGCGAAACGGAGATTCTGTGTTTGTCAGCCCTCTGCCCCCTGTCGACGTGCCCGCTGTCAGGTTGTACGACTTTCTCTTTGCGAACCTGACGCCCACCGATCGTGAACGAATCGCGCTTATTGATCCGTCGACCGGAACGGAAATAACCTTTGCTGAGCTGGCGGCCAATATCGACGCGTTTGCTGGCGCCCTCGCTGTACGCGGCGTCACCACGAGCACGGTCATCGGGCTTCTGTGCCCGAACACCACCGGATTCGTGACCGCATTTCATGGCGCTCTACGCGCTGGTGCCACGGTTACCACGATCAACGCTACATATACCGAACGGGAGATTACGTCTCAGCTGACTGACGCGGGCGCTGACTGGCTATTGACGATCTCACCACTCCTCCCCCAAGCTCAAGCGGCGGCCGACGCGGCGGGTATCGTTTCATGACGGAGATGAGCCCGGTCTCGCATATGATTTCCGCTCAAGACGCCACGAGCCCGGTCAGCTCAATCGGCACACTCGTGCCGAACATGGAGTGTAAGCTCATCGATCCAGAAACCGGTGCTGAACTTACAGAGTTCAATGCCGATGGGTTCACTGACCCCGGCGAGATGTGGCTACGTGGACCGAACGTCATGCTCGGATACCTCAATCGCCCGGATGAGACAGCGGCAGTCTTGGATCAAGACGGCTTTCTACACACCGGCGACATTGCCACGGTCCACCGTGACGGCTACTACACGATCATCGATCGGTTGAAAGAGCTCATCAAATACAACGGATTCCAGATCGCTCCGGCCGAACTCGAGGCGCTCCTTCTGCAGCACCCGGAGATTAGCGACGCGGCCGTCATCGGTGTCAATGCGGCTGATGGCCAGGAAGTGCCGAAAGCGTTCGTCGTGCGAAGTGCAGACAGCGCCCTGACCGCCGATGACGTGATGGCTTTCGTCGCCGCGAACGTTGCGCCGCACAAGAAGGTGCGCGCCGTTGAGTTTATCGACGCTGTACCGAAGTCCAGTGCCGGAAAGATCTTGCGAAAAGATCTCCGTGCACAAGACGCCAACCGGTGACCGACTAGATGAGACCGAGGCTCGAAACCGCCTCGTACTCGTCACGAAGCTCGGCGACTGACGCATCAATGCGCCGACGTCCGAAATCGCTAATCTCCAAGTCGGGAACAATCGTCCAGTCGCCATCCGCCGTGGTTACCGGGAACGACGACACGAGGCCGGGCGGAACGCCGTACGAACCGTCAGAGGGAACCGCCATAGAGACCCAGTCGTCGACAGCGGAACCATGAATCAGGTCGCGTGCGGCATCAACAGTTGCTGAGGCTGCGGATGCGGCGGAAGACGAGCCCCGTGCTTGGATAATGGCCGCGCCGCGCTGGGCAACGGTGGGGATGAAATCGTTTTCGATCCACGCGTCGTCACCGATAACGGTGGTCGCCATCTCGTCGCCGATGCGAGCATGCGCGAGGTCGGGAAACTGCGATGCCGAGTGGTTACCCCAGATGGTGACGCGAGAAATATCGCGCACCGCCGCCCCGGTCTTAGCAGCCACCTGGGAAATCGCGCGGTTGTGGTCGAGTCGGGTGAGCGCTGAGAACCGCTCCGCTGGAATGTCGGGGGCATTTCGCTGGGCAATCAACGCGTTTGTGTTCGCCGGGTTACCGGTCACGATCACACGCACATCATCGGCGGCGACCTCGTTCAACGCGCGCCCCTGCTCGGTGAAGATCGCACCGTTTGCCTGGAGCAGATCGGCACGCTCCATGCCGGGCCCGCGCGGTCGCGCACCCACCAGTAACGCGAGGTTCGCGCCATCGAAAACCTGGCGCGGGTCTGAGCCGATCTCAATACCAGCCAGGAGAGGGAATGCGCCGTCTTGAAGCTCCATCACGACGCCTTCGAGCGTGGGCAGTGCGGGCTCAATCTCCAGCAGACGCAGACGGAAAGGACGGTGACGGAAGATGCCGCCGGCGGCAATCCGAAACAGCAGGCTGTAGCCGATCTGACCGGCGGCACCGGTGACGGCGATGGTGGGGATCTCCGTAGTGGTCATGCCGCTACCGTAACGCAGCCCGGGTCTCACCTCGGTACCCTCGGCTCCCCGACTCAGAATGGCAGGCCGCTCACTCACACACTCACGTCGATGCTGAGGTTGTACATATCACCATCGTGAACTCACTCAGATGCGGGTAAATCAGGCGATTATCACAAACAGAACACACGAGCCACGTGGCGTAATGAGTTCGAGACGACGTGCGGATACACTTACGCAACACATGACTCGTGCACAGATGGGTGTTCTTATGAAGAGCCGTATTTCCCGAATCGCGCTGTTGGGCTTGACCGCTACCGCAGCCCTGACCCTGTCCGCTTGTGGTGGCACCGCGGGTGACGCCAATGGTGGCGACGTCGACGGCGCCATCAAGACCGTGACTGACGGCAAGCTGACCGTCTGCTCCGACATTCCCTACGAGCCGTTCGAAATGCTTGACGAAGCAACCGGCGAGCCGGTCGGTTTCGACATTGACATCGCGCGCCAAGTGGCCGATGACATGGGCCTCGAACTGGCTGTCGTCGACTCCTCGTTCGAAGCAATCACGTCGGGTCTGTTCGGTACCGACTGCGACATTGCTGCATCGTCGATCACGATTAACGATGAGCGCAAGCAGAACGTCGACTTCTCGGAGCCGTACTACAACGACGCTTTGGTTCTCGTGGCGTCGAAGGACTCCGGAATTAAGTCCTTCGACGATGCCAAGGGCAAGACCGTCGGTGTGCAGGCGGCAACGACCGGCGCAACCTACGCCCGTGACAAGGGTCTGGACCCGACCGAGTACGAAGACTCGGGTCAGCAGATCCTGGCGCTGACGGCGGGCGACACGGTTGCCTCGCTCGGCAACCAGTCCGTTCTGAAGTTCGCTATCAAGGGCAACGACAACTTCTTCGTCGTCGAAGATATTCCGACGGAAGAGAACCTCGGCATTATTGTACCGAAGGGCAAGAACGCGGAAATCCTGGCTGAGGTCAACAAGACGATCAAGAAGCTCAAGGACAGCGGAGAACTCGCCAAGCTCGAAGCAAAGTGGTTCGAGGGTAAGTAAGTTGTTTCGGGCCGGCTCGCGACATGCGGGCCGGCCCACTCATCGAAAGGTGCCCTCATGGCATTAACCGCCACTCAGCGGAGGCGACGGAGCCTCTGGATTCAGGGCGCGATTGGCGTTGCCGTCATCCTCGGGCTCGCGTTCACCATCAACTGGGCAGGCGTGGCCGACTCGTTCCTCCGCTTCGACGTCATCCCGAAACTGTTCCCGACGATTCTGTTCCCGGGCCTGTTCAACACGTTGCTGTACACGGTGACATCGTTCATATTCGGCCTCACCCTGGGCTTGATTCTCGCGCTGATGAAGATGGCAACGTTTAAGCCGTATCAGTGGATTGCTACCGTCTACATCGAGTTCTTCCGCGGAATTCCCGCCCTGCTCGTTCTGATTGGCGCAGGCTTCCTGCTGCCGATCGCTTTCCAGGGACTAAAGCTCCCCCTCTGGGCGACCGTCATGGTCGCGCTCGGCATGGTCTCCGCCGCCTACATGGCAGAAACCCTGCGTGCCGGCTTGCAGGCTGTTCCCAAGGGACAGATCGAAGCCGCGCGCAGCCTCGGCATGTCTCACACACGCGCGATGATCACGATTGTGATCCCGCAGGCGTTCCGAATCGTGTTGCCGCCGCTCACCAACGAAGTCATTCTGCTCACGAAGGACTCGTCGCTGGTTTACGTGCTCGGCATGCAGGCAATCAACTATGACATCACCAAGATCGGCCGCGACGGCATGATTACATACGGTGGTGGCGCGACCGCCTTCGTAGTCGCCGGTTTGCTGTATTTGGTTATTACGGTTCCGCTCAGCATGCTCGCTCGCTGGTTCGAGCGCCGCAGCGAACAGAACTCCCAGCGCCTGTCGCGAAAGGAAAAGTGATGACCATCCCCGTTATCGCCCCAGCCGGTGTGCAGATCACTGGCCTGCGCAAGGCCTACGGATCAAACGAAGTCCTCAAGGGTATTGATCTCAACGTCCGTCAGGGCCAGGTCGTGTGTCTCATCGGCCCGTCTGGGTCCGGTAAATCCACGCTGCTGCGCTGCATCAACCTGTTAGAACAACCCAACGGCGGAACCATTCACGTCGCCGGCTTCGACGCCACGGATGCAGATGTCGACGTTGACGCGATGCGCGCACAGGTCGGCATGGTGTTTCAGCAGTTCAACCTGTTCCCGCACCTGACAGTGCTACAGAACTGCACCGTCGCACAGGAAAAGGTGCTGAAGCGCTCACGCGCCGAGGCCGAAAAAGTGGCACGCCAGCACCTCGCCGCCGTCGGCCTCGCTTCCCTTGAGTCGCGCTACCCTGTCGAGCTCTCCGGCGGTCAGCAGCAGCGCGTTGCCATTGCGCGCGCGCTTTCGATGGATCCGAAGCTCATGCTGTTTGATGAGCCGACGTCGGCACTTGACCCAGAAACCGTTGGCGACGTGCTCGCGATCATGCGTGGGCTTGCTCGCGATGGCATGACCATGGTGGTCGTGACGCACGAAATGGCGTTCGCTCGCGAGGTTGCCGATCACGTGGTGTTTATGGACGGCGGCGTCGTCGTCGAGCAGGGCCACCCGAACGACCTGATCGGTAATCCGCGGGAGCCACGCACACAAGACTTCCTGCGCCGCGTGCTCGACCCGACGCACGTTGAAGTGTCCCGCGACACCGCGAGCGTGAGGGCAATTCAGGACGACGCGTAGACGTGATGAAGGCGGGCCCGATCTCGTCGGGCCCGCCTTCTATCGTTCTCGTGGGATCAGGCGTCGTTGACGGTTTCTGCGTGATTGGCGGAGTGGACAAGGTACACGGCTGCGTTCTTCAGGAGCCGCTCCTTTTCTTCATCACTCAGCTCTCGACGAACCTTAGCGGGCACACCAGCTACGAGGGATCCGGGCGGCACGATGGTTCCCTCCAGCACCACTGCTCCCCCGGCGACCAGGCTGGCCGCACCAATCACCGCTCCCGACAGGATGACGGACCCCATGCCGATGAGCGAACCGTCCTCCACCGTGCAGCCGTGCACAACCGCGTTGTGACCAACTGACACGTCTTCGCCGATGATGACGGGGTGACCCGCATCGACGTGGACCGAGACGTTGTCTTGCAGGTTGCTTCGAGCGCCGACGGTAATCGACGCGCTGTCACCACGAAGGACCGCGTTGAACCAGGCGCTCGAGCCTGCCGCCAACCGCACGTCGCCGATCAGGCGCGCTCCGGCAGCAACAAATGCTGACTCAGCAATCGTGGGAGTCATGCCAGAGACGGGCAGAACCGAAGCATCAGGTGAAATCGTCATGCCCTGACTCTATGGCGAGCGGGCGAATCTACCCAAGCGGGCCTCTTGTTGGCGACGGCATGCGTACGCCATCATTCACTCAACGCTACGAAAAAGGAGCACACTATGGTTCCGGAAATTAACTACTGGGCCGTCATCCTTGCGACGCTGTCGACGATGGTCGTCGGCACCGTTTGGTACACCCCAAAAGTTTTTGGCGACAAGTGGATGAAACTCGCGAAGGTAACCCTCGGTTCCGGAGCCAGCGCCGTCGTTCCGATTCTGGTCACCCTCGTGGTGAGCTTTCTGTCGGCCTGGGTACTCGCCGGCGCAACCACCATCGCGCATCATTTCTACCAGGGAAGCTACCTGATCGCGGCGCTTGTCACCGGCATCCTCCTGTGGGCCGGATTCACCGCGGCTCGCTTCATCACGCACGACGCCTTCGAAGGACGCCCGAGTGCACTGACGATCATGAACATTGCCCACGAACTTGTCACCGTCGTCGTGATGGCCCTCATCATCGGTGTCTGGCCGCCCGCCCTCGGTTAACGAACTTTCTTCGCTTAGCCTCACCTAATTATCGCGTTTTATCAGGGAGTTAGCCCAGCCTCAGCTTGCTTGCGCCCGGGAATGAGAAGAGTAATTTAGATGTTGTTACACAGACCAACCGCTCCGAGGAGGACCTCATGACCACGTCGAAGACCATCGCAACGACCGCCAGCGACCCGACGGTTGCCGCAGGTTCCGCACAGTTCCTCACGCCGCTCGTGCACAGCCTGCAGGCGCTCGTACTGAACGGCAAGCAAGCGCACTGGCACGTCCGTGGCGCGAACTTTGTCGGCGTTCACGAACTGCTTGACACGGTCGTTGCTCACGCCATGGAGTGGGCTGACACCGCCGCTGAGCGCATCGTGTCGCTTGGCCTCCCGGTCGACGCTCGCGCCAGCGTCGTCGCTGCCGAAGCGGGCGAGACGGCTGTTCCTGCCGCGTTCGCCAACTCCGTCGACATGATCCACGCTGTTGTCGCGGACATCGATGTGATTCTGGCTCAGACCCAGGAAGCCATCGATGGCCTCGACGAGGTCGACCTGACCAGCCAGGACGTTGCGATCGAGATTCGCCGCGGCCTCGAAAAGGACCGCTGGTTCCTCACGGCACACGTCGCAGCCTAATCTGACGCATCGAAAGCGGGCGCTTCCTCCAGGAGGCGCCCGCTTTCGCATACCCCCACCTCGCGAAACTCAATTTGGTCGGCGAAACACAAACGCGCCGCATGTTTCTCGCCGACCAAAATGTGTTTCGCCCGGTCGCGCGGGGGCGGAACCAGGGAGGCGGGTAATGAGGGTGAGCGGGGTGGTGTGGCGCGCTAGCCGAGGTGCGTAAACCGACCTCCGAGCAGGGTCGCATTCACGACCATGCTGCGTAGCTCCTTGCCACTGGCAGCGTACGGATCCTGGGCACAAAACACCAGGTCAGCGTCTGCGCCAATCTCCATCAGCGGTTCGTGCTGTGACCCGCCGACTGACGCTGCCACCGCCGTCGCAACATCGAGACGCTCATATTCCAGCCAGGGCTCACGCTCGTCGGCCGTACGGTCCACGGCATTCGCCATCGCCAGCCACGGATCCAGCGGCGCGACCGGAGAATCGGAACCAAAAAGCAGGTTGGCGCCGGCATCGTGCAGGGATCGCAACGGGTAGGCGGCACTCGGCTGCCCTGCCCACTCACGATCAGCGAGATCGCGATCATCAACGGCATGCGTTGGCTGGACGCTCGCGGAGACACCTGCGCGAGCAAAGCGGGGTAGGTCGACCCGTGACACCAATTGCGCGTGTTCGATGGAGCCCCACGCGCCTGTCGTCATGAAAGCGTCAAGCGCGTGCGAGTTCGCCACGTCGCCAATCGCGTGAATTGCACACGCGAACCCGCTCCCGGTCGCAATCATCATCAGCTCAACAAGATCCGCTGGCGTGATCGCCATGTGGCCGGATGTCTCGTCTGGATACGGGTGCGAACACGCTGCCGTGCGGGTACCAAGGGAACCATCGGAGATCGCTTTGAGCGACCCGACGGTGATGAGTCCGAGTTCGTCAATGGCATCACCCGTCGCGATACCATGCGCGATCGCACGCGCGAGATCTTGCGGGTACACGCCAAACTGCACGCGTACGGCGTCGAATCCGTCTGCCGCTCGGCGCACCCACGGCGCCAGGTTCCACCCGAAGTCGTAGTCGATCATTCCGACAACACCGCGCGAAGCGGCACGATCAGCGACCTCAGAAACGGCGGCGTCAAGCACATCAGCGTCGAGCTCACCAAGCCGACGACTGACGTCAAAAGCGACATCTTCGCGCACCAGACCGCTTTCCGTGGCGATCATTCCTTCGCGCAGGAAAGCAGCGGAGTTCATCCAGACGCTATGCAGGTCCATATTGACGATGTACGTCGGAACGTGCCCACTCGCCTCGTCCAGAACCGCCAAGGTGGGCCGGTCGTGCCACAATCCGTCACGCATCCGCACGCCGATGCGGCGCCCATCCGCTGCCGGGACGACCTTACTCATGATGGCGGCTGCCTCACCGGCCGTCATGGCCGACATAACATCGGTACGCATGGCCGCTAACGCAGTCGGCGTGGAGTGAATGTGGTGATCCCACAAGCCAGGCATCACCCAGGATCCCTCGGCATCCCATACCGGCCCATGGTGCTTCAGTGCGCCAACGGGGGCGAAGTCCACAATCTTTCCGCCGTTGATAACCACATCGCAGACATCATCAAATGGGACATACTGACGGGTGGGACCGGCGATACGAACGTTGCGCACGGCGACGGGGTGCGTTCCCAAAGCGATCATGCGCGTGCCTCTCGAATGGCGTCGTGTGCGCGCTTCATTTCGGCAGCGAGCGGGCGATTGGCGTAGGCGCCGGAACCAGAAAGCTCAGCAATGATGGTGTCGACGGCTTCATCTGGTTTGTTTTGGCTCAGCTTGCGCTTCGCGACAATCTTCGTCGGCGTCAATCGAAAGCCCATGGTTCCGCGCTCCATCCGGGTCACGAAGCCGGCGTCGTTCGGCGCTTCCCACATCAGGCGGGGGTCCGGTTCCGCGCTCTCGAAATGGGTGACGAGCTTGTCGAGCACGACCAGGTTCTCCTCCGTGGTCAGCAGCTCTGGCACACCGGTGAGGTGTACTGCGACGTAGTTCCAGGTTGGAACAGCTGCCACCTCGCCGTACCACCGTGGCGTGATATATCCGTGCGGCCCTTGAAAGATGATGGTCAGTTCGCGCTCACCGAGACCATGAATGAAGTCATCGGGCTTGCCGACGTGTCCGACGACAGTGAGGTTATCTCGCTCGTCATCCAGGAGCACGGCGTAGTGAGAAGCCACGACGCCATCGTCGGTTGCGCTCACCAGCGTCGCCCAGGGGTTGCGCGCGATGATGCGGCGCATTTCGGCGATGTCAGCCATCGCAAAGCTCGGGTTTTGACGCATGGCTCTCCTCAGGCCTGGCAGCGCGGGCACCAGTAAAGCTTGCGGGCCTGCATCTCTTCCAACACGATTTCCGTTCCGCATTCGCGACAAGGCAACCCCGCGCGGTGATAGACCCAGTGCCGGTCATCACGGTGGGCCATCGCTCGACGATACGCCTCCGGGTCTAAATCGTCCATCGTCATCATCTGGCCGGTTTCAACGCCGATGCTGAGCAAATTGACCCAGTCGCGCCACATGGCGCGTAGCGTGTCTTCGCGCACGGCTTTGCCAGGCGTGTGCGGGTTAAGCGCCGCGCGAAACAGCATCTCTGCACGGTACACATTGCCGATGCCACTGACAATGCTCTGGTCCATCAGTAGCTGACCAATGGCGACATTGCGCCGCTTGACGGCGGCCACAAAACGCTCTTCGCCCTCACCGGTGTCTCCCACCAGCGGGTCGGGCCCAAGCTTCGCGATCGACGCCGCGACCTCATCGGGTGTCTGAATTTCACACGCCGTCGGGCCGCGCAGATCGGCACAGACGCTCTCGGTGAGCAACCGCAGGCGAACCGTGCCAACGATCGGGGGCGGCCATTCAGCCAGCTCGTCGTCACCAAGCCCCTTCGTTTGCTCGCTCATGCGCACATTGACCCGCGTCTTGCGGGGTGCGCCGATCGAGGCCAGAGAGTTCTCGCCTGCGTCGTCGAAGATCGTGCTGTCGATATCGGTGCCGCGCTGATTGGTCTGACCCATGCGACCATTTGCTGACGCGATGGTGGCGTCCATCAGAATCTCGCCGGCAAAATCCCACGCACCGTAAAGGCCGAGGTGGACGCGCAACCAGATCGCATCGTCGAACTCGACAAACATCTGCTTGCCTACCGCTTTGGCTGCCCGCACTTCGCGCCCATTGAGCACCATGGCGCCTTCATGAAAGCGCCCCTGTGGGCTGGAAGCCGTGACGGTGCTTCCGACGAAGTTGCGTTCGATCTGCCGCGCGATGCGGTGAACGGAATGGCCCTCGGGCATTACGCGCGCGGGTCAGGAAGAAGTGAGCCGTCGCGCTCGAAGTCTGCGATCTGCGCAATACGGCGCACGTGGCGCTCGTCGCCAGGGAACGGCGTGTTAATGAAGAGCTCAATGAACGACACGACCTCGTCAAACGAGTGCTGGCGGGCGCCGATGGAGATGACGTTTGCGTTGTTGTGTTCGCGCGCCAGTTCTGCCGTGGAAAGGTTCCACACCAGCGCCGCACGAATGCCTTCCACCTTGTTGGCGGCGATCTGCTCTCCGTTGCCGGAACCACCGAAGACGACACCGAGCGCCTCAACGCCAGCCTGCTGGTCGGCTACGACGCCCTGGGCAGCACGAATGCAGAACGCGGGGTAGTCATCGACGGCGTCATACTCGATCGGACCGTGATCGATCACGTCGTGACCGAGGCTGCGCAGGTGCTCCTGCAACTGGGTAGAAAAGTCGAGACCGGCGTGATCGGTGGCGATGTGAATGCGCATTGGTCAAGTCTATTCATTCTGCCCACGTCTCGAAGCCTTCCGCCCGTCTTTCCCGCACGAAACGCGACGCTGGCGTAGGCTGACTTTTTGGTGCCGCCGCCAGCAGCGTCGGTGCTGCGAGCAGAAATGACTCGTTCCCCCATCATCCAAACCACGGGAGCCATTCAGTGCCTGGAGAGAACCTCACACGGATCGAAGCACAGGAGCGCCGCGCGGTCGTCGACACCCAGTCGTACGACATTGCGCTGGATCTGACGACAGGAGCCGAGGTCTTCCGCTCCACGAGCGTCGTTCGTTTCACCGCGACAGAAGGCGCCTCGACCTTCATCGACCTGATCGCACGCGATGTGCTGGAGATCACCCTGAACGGTGCATCGATTGACCCGGCCACCGCGTTCGCAGATTCACGGATCGCCCTCGACAACCTGGCCGCAGACAACGAGCTTCGCATCGTCGCTGACTGCCTGTACACCAACACGGGTGAGGGTCTGCACCGCTTCGTTGACCCCGTCGACAACGAGGTGTACCTCTACTCGCAGTTCGAGGTTCCGGACTCCCGCCGCGTCTTCGCCGTCTTCGAGCAGCCCGACCTCAAGGCCGTGTTCACGTTCACCGTGACCGCCCCTGCTGCGTGGAAGGTCATCTCCAACTCCCCCACTCCCGAGCCCGTTCCCGCAGGCGATGGCGTCGCAACGTGGACTTTCGAGCCGACGCCGAAGATGTCGTCGTACATCACCGCGCTGATCGCTGGACCGTACGAGTCGACGCACTCCGAGCTCACGAACGCGGCTGGTCGCGTCATTCCGCTCGGCGTGTACGCCCGTAAGTCGCTGTGGCCGTTCATGGACGCCGACTACATTTTCGACAAGACGCGCGAGGGATTCGCATACTTCGAGGAGAAGTTCGACTACCCGTACCCGTTCGCAAAGTACGACCAGCTTTTCGTTCCGGAGTACAACGCTGGCGCGATGGAGAACATCGGCGCCGTGACGTTCACCGAAACGTACGTGTTCCGTTCCAAGGTCACCGACGCCATCAAGGAGCGTCGCGTCGTCACGATCCTGCACGAGCTCGCACACATGTGGTTCGGCGACCTGGTCACCATGAAGTGGTGGAACGACCTGTGGTTGAACGAATCGTTTGCCGAGTGGGCATCGACGATCGCCACCGCTGAGGCCACCGAGTGGACCGAAGCGTGGACCACGTTCAACGCGATGGAAAAGACGTGGGCGTACCGTCAGGACCAGCTGCCGTCGACGCACCCGATTGTCGCCGACATCAACGACCTGGAAGATGTTCAGGTCAACTTTGATGGCATCACCTACGCCAAGGGTGGTTCCGTACTCAAGCAGCTCGCTGCCTGGGTCGGTATTGAAGCGTTCTTCGCCGGTGTTGCCGCCTACTTCAAGAAGCACGAGTACTCCAACACCGAGTTGCCCGACCTCCTGACTGAGCTTGAGGCCACGAGCGGTCGCGAGCTGGGCACATGGGCGAAGAAGTGGCTGGAGACGGCTGGCGTCAACACATTGACGCCGCTGATTGAGACCAACAGCACCGGAACCATCACCCGCTTTGCGATTACGCAGACCGCTCCTGCTGACTACCCGACGATTCGCCCGCACCGTCTGGGCGTCGGATTCTACGATCTGACGACGAACGGCCTCGAGCGCGTGCACTACGCCGAGCTCGACGTTGACGGCGACCGCACCGAGGTGGAAGAGCTCAAGGGACTGGCGCAGCCTGACCTCGTGTTGCTGAACGACAATGACCTCGCCTACGCGAAGATTCGCCTGGACGAGCGCTCGCTGAAGACGGCGATCGACCACCTCGGCGAGATTCGTGACCCGCTGGCCCGCTCGCTTGTCTGGGGCGCGGCGTGGGACATGACCCGCGACGCCGAATCCGCGGCAAGCGACTACATCGACCTCGTGCTGAAGAACATCGGTCGCGAGACCGAGTCGACGACGATTCGCACCACGTTGCAGCAGCTCCTTCTGACGGCAAACAGCTACGTCACGCCGGAAGACCGCGACGCCACGCGCGCCCGCGTCGGCGACGGACTGTTTGCCCTCGCGCAGGAAGCCGCAGCCGGTTCTGACAATCAGCTGCAGTTTGTCCAGGCGACGGCATCGGCTGCCGCGACACCGGAACAGTTCGCTCGCGTTGCGCAGATCCGTGCGGGCGAGATCGCTTTCGAAGGTCTCGAGATCGACACCGACCTGTCGTGGGCGTTGCTCGTCGCGCTCGCTTCCGGCGGCGCCGTCGATGCCGCCGTGATTGACGAGGCGCTGGCAGCCGACAACACCGCCAAGGGTGGCGAGTTCGCTGCCCAGGCGAAGGCGTCCCTCCCCGGTCACGTGGCCAAGCAGACCGCATGGGACTCGCTTGTCGCCAACGCCGACCTGCCGAACACGATCGTTCGGGCAGCGGCCGTCGGATTCAACAACCCGACGACGCGTGAGGACCTTGTCGCGTTCATCCCCGCGTACTTCGAGAGCCTGCTCCCGATTTGGGAGTCACGCACGTACCAGATCGCGAACTACCTGATCACGGGCCTGTACCCGTCGGCTCTCGCAAACGAAGAGCTGTTGACGGCGACGCGCAACTGGCTGAAGGAGAACGCGTCAGCGGCTCCGGCCCTGCGCCGTCTCGTCCAGGAGAACCTCGCTGGTGTCGAGCGGGCGCTCGCCGTGCAGGAGCGCGACGCCGAGTAACACCTCATGTGCGAAGGGGCGGGCCATGTGGCTGGCCCCTTCGTCATTTCTGGCTCCCCCGCTTCCAGGCGCATCAAAGCCGCGCTGGATAGAATGTGTCCATGATCCGCCCCTTCGCAGACCCCGCGCCGGAACCGACCGATGTGTGGGGAAAGATTGGCGCGTGGTTCGTCGAAGCGGGCGCAGATGCGATTGCCATCGCCATCATCATCGTCAGCTGTCTCGTTGCCGCCTGGCTCCTGAAGTTCGTGATTCGTCGCGTCGTACGCCACATTGTGGTGGGAGCAAAAACAAAGGCCAATGTTGACGACACTCAGGCATTGGATCGCTCCCCCGTCGTCGCAATGCGTGTCGTGCAGCGCACCCGTACGCTCGGCACCATCTTGCACGGGATCGTCAACGTCACGATTTTCGTCGTTGCCCTTGTGCTTATCGTGCAGGCCGTCAACCCAGACATTCTGGGGTCGCTCACGCTCCTCACCGCAGCCGTCGGCGCTGGCCTCGGTTTTGGCGCACAGAATATCGTCCGTGACGTCCTCAACGGCATCTTTATCGTCGCAGGCGACCAACTCGGTATCGGCGACGTCGTCGACCTCGGGCTCGCTACCGGCGTCGTTGAGCACGTCAGCGTGCGTGTCACCCACGTACGCGATGTGAACGGAACCCTCTGGTACGTGCGTAACGGTGAAATTCTTCGGATCGGCAATATGTCGATGGGCTGGGCTCGCGTTGTCGTTGACCTCGCAATCGGCCTTGATGCCGACGTCGATGCTGTTGAGTCCCGCATGCTCGAAGTTGCCACAGATCTGATGAAGGATCCGAAGTGGCGCTCCCGCATCCTGGAGCGCCCAGAGACATGGGGGCTGGAATCGGTCGGTGCCGAATCGCAAGTGCTTCGTCTTGTGATCCGGACACGCGCGGCTGCACGCGATGACGTCGCTCAGGAGTTGCTGCGGCGGCTCCAGACGGCCATGGCAGACATGGACGTTTCCATGCCTGCTCTTGATGCTGTGCTCCTTGAAGGCGCGGATGGCGCACACCGGGTGCGTGGCGCGAATCCGCCCAAGACGCGTCCTACCCCGATACCGCACGCTGGTTCCGCTCGCCCCACCTGGCGCGCCCGCAAGAAGCAGAAGGCCGCAGACGCGACGCCGCAGCAGCCGATCACCAAACCCAACCCGACAGCCGGCCCTAAGGCGAAACCAGAACGCCCTTCTTCGCCTCCCGCCGAGCGCCAAGATCCCCCGCAGGATGGAACATCATGACCGACGACACCAGCTTCTACGATCAGGTCGGCGGTCACGACGTTTTTCAGCGGCTCGTTGACGCGTTCTATCGCGGTATTGCGGGTGACGAGGTGCTGAAGCCGATGTACCCGGAGGAAGACCTCGGGCCAGCGACAGACCGTCTGCGCATGTTTCTCGAGCAGTACTGGGGCGGCCCCTCAACGTACAGCGAGACGCGTGGCCACCCGCGCCTGCGCATGCGTCACATCCCGTTCCATGTGAACCCCGATGCCCGCGACCGCTGGCTGAAGCACATGCGCGCGGCAATGGATGAGGTGCAGCTCTCCCCCATGCACGACGAAATGATGTGGGACTACTTCTCCCGCGCCGCACACGCGATGGTCAACACGTTTGAAGACACCCCGCCCGCGCAGATCGGGCCGAATGCCGGAATCCGTGAGACCGGCTCGCTCGGCGGGCTCGTGTCAAACGGCTGAACCAGCCAAATAAATATCCCCCGGACGCGTCGGACGCGTTCGGGGGATATTTTTTGCACTCTAAGCGCCGAGAACCTCATCGCGCGCTGCGACGAACGCAGCAACGCAGCGGTCGATTTCATCGTCGGTGTGCGCTGCCGACAGCTGCACACGGATACGTGCGGCACCACGCGGAACCACGGGGAAGCTGAACGCTGTGACGTACACGCCACGCTCCTGCAGAGCCGCGGCAATCTTCGCCGTAACGACAGCGTCGCCAAACATGACCGGAACAATCGCGTGCTCACCAGGAAGCAGGTCAAAGCCAGCGTCAGTCATCGCCGTGCGGAACCGTTCGGAGTTGTGCACGAGCGTCTCGCGCAGTTCGCCAGACTCGGCGAGCAGATCCAGCGCCGTCATGGTTCCGGCAACAATCGCAGGAGCGAGAGTGTTGGAGAACAGGTATGGGCGTGCCTTCTGACGCAGCAGGTCAACGATCTCCTGGCGAGCCGATACATAACCGCCTGATGCTCCGCCGAGTGCCTTACCGAAGGTTCCGGTCGTGATGTCGATACGACCCTCAACACCGCAGTACTCCGGCGTGCCGCGACCATTGGCTCCGACGAATCCCACGGCGTGCGAGTCGTCGACGAACACGAGTGCGCCGTACTTGTCTGCGAGGTCGCAAATGTCAGCGAGCGGCGCAATGTAGCCGTCCATCGAGAACACACCGTCGGTGACGATGATGGTGCGGCGGGCAGACGAGGCTTGCTGCAGCTGCGCCTCAAGGTCAGCCATGTCGCGGTTCTTGTAGCGGAAGCGCTGGGCCTTCGACAGCCGGATGCCGTCAATAATCGACGCGTGGTTCAACTCGTCGGAGATGATGGCGTCTTCTGCACCAAACAGCGACTCGAACACGCCACCGTTCGCGTCGAAGCACGACGAAAACAGGATGGTGTCGTCGTAGCCGAGGAACGAACTGAGCTTCGCTTCGAGGGCCAAATGCTGTTCCTGCGTGCCGCAAATGAAGCGCACGCTGGCGAGGCCGTAGCCCCACTCATCGAGGCCCGTACGTGCGGCTGCGACAATGCGCGGGTCGTTGGCGAGGCCGAGATAATTGTTGGCACAGAAGTTGAGAATGGCGGAACCATTGACGTCGACCGTGGCGCCCTGCGGGCCGCGGATACCCCGCTCGTGCTTGGTGAGGCCAGCCGCGTCGATCTCATCGAGCTCGGCACGGAACTGGTCGCGAACTGTCGTGTACATGTTTAGATTTCCGTCCAGTCGAGGATGACCTTGCCAACGCCGCCCGAGGCTGCGGCGTCAAAACCTGCCTGCCACTCGGAGGCCGGGAACTGCTCGGTGATGATGGAGGCGATGCGTTCGCGCAGCACCTCGCTGGTCTGCAGCATCGCGCTCATAGAGTTCCAGGTCTCGAACATTTCTCGACCGTAGATACCCTGCAGCGTCAGCATGTGCGTGACAACCTTGCCCCAGTCAATGGGAAAAGGCGATGACGGCAGACCCAGCATCGAAATGCGGCCGCCGTGGTTCATGTTGTCGATCATTTCTTGCAGTGCGGCGGGCGAGCCAGACATTTCGAAGCCGACGTCGAAGCCTTCGCGCATACCGAGCGACTTCTGCGTGTCTTTCACGCGGTCGTTGGCGACATTGACTGCCGCGTCAGCACCCATCGCCAGCGCCATCTCAAGCCGCGCGGGCGAGACGTCGGTCGCAGTAATGAAGCGGGCACCAACATGGCGGGCAACGGCGATCGACATCAACCCAATGGGGCCACACCCCGTGACAAGCACGTCTTCACCGACCACACCGAACTTGAGTGCGGTGTGTACCGCGTTGCCGAGCGGGTCGAAAATCGCGGCAATATTTGGGTCGATGTCGGTGCGGTGAACCCAGACGTTCTTGCCTGGGATGACGATGTACTCGGCGAAAGCGCCATCGCGGTGGAGTCCGACGCCCTTCGTACGAATACACATGTGTGCACGGCCCGCACGGCAATTGCGGCACATTCCGCACACGATGTGTCCCTCACCTGAGACCAGATCACCGACCTGAATGTCGTGGACAAGAGGGCCGATTTCGACCACTTCGCCCGCAAACTCATGGCCGGCAGTAAGCGGCGCAGCGATGTTATCAGCCGCCCACTCATCCCACTTCAGAATGTGCAGGTCAGTGCCGCAGATTCCGGTGCGAAGCACCCGGATCTTGACGTCGGCCGGACCCACTTCAGGGTCAGGAATGTCGAGAAGTTCGAAACCTGCGCCAGGCGCGGTTTTGCGAAGGGCCTTCATTGCCACCTCTTTTTGAGAGTTTAACGGGACACGGTGCACTCATGGCCGGTAGGCCCGGCACCACCCACAATCCTATTCCTGCACACCGTGTTGCGTCCGGTGCAACCGTCACGAGATCTGCGCGTCGCGTGGTGACATGGTGACAACGGCACGATAACGTCAACACCAGCACCCGTGATAGACGGATCGACTCAAAGAGGAGGCGCCGTGCCCGACGCACGCATCCACGAAACCGACGTCCTGATTGTTGGTTGGGGCCTGTCCGGTCTCGTCGCAGCTCGCGAAGCACTTTTGCAGCGACGCCGTGTGACGATCATCGATCAGGAGCCGCTCACCAACCTCGGTGGTCAAGCCTGGTGGTCTTTCGGCGGACTCTTCTTCGTCGATTCACCTGAACAGCGCCGTATGGGGATTAAGGACAGCCTGGAACTTGCCAGGCAGGACTGGTTCGGAACCGCGGGTTTTGACCGCGCAGAAGACCAGTGGCCGCGGGCGTGGGCGGAGGCATACCTCCAGTTCGCTGCCGGTGAGAAACGCTCGTGGTTGAAGTCTCTCGGGGTCGGCTTCTTCCCTGTGGTGGGCTGGGCGGAACGGGGCGGTTACGGCGCGCTCGGGCCAGGCAACTCGGTACCGCGCTTTCACATCACCTGGGGAACAGGGCCAGGGATCGTCGCACCGTTTGAGGCTGCCGTGCAGGATGCGGAACAGGATGGGCTCGTGACCGTCCTCCCCCGCCACAAGGTCACCGAACTCGTCACCACCAACGGTGCTGTGACAGGTGCACGCGGCGATGTGTTGTTGGCCTCCGATGCCGAACGCGGTATGGCGACAAACCGTGATGTCGTCGGGCAGTTCGAAATCGAGGCACGCGCAACTGTCATCGCTTCTGGCGGGATCGGCGGCAATCACGACCTCGTGCGCCGCAACTGGCCCGCACGTCTCGGTACCGCCCCCGAGCACATGATCACCGGCGTCCCCGCCTACGTTGATGGTTCCATGCACGGTGTCTCAGCCGATGTCGGCGCGCACCTCATCAACTCCGACCGCATGTGGCACTACGTCGAAGGCATCCAGAATTGGAATCCGGTGTGGCCGTCGCACGGCATTCGCATCCTGCCTGGACCCTCATCGCTCTGGCTGGATGCCACCGGTCGCCGGTTGCCTGTTCCGCTCTACCCTGGCTTTGACACCCTCGGAACCCTCGCGCACCTGCGCACCACGGGTCACGATCACAGCTGGTTTGTGTTGTCGCAGTCCATCATCGAGAAAGAGTTCGCACTCAGCGGGTCGGAGCAAAACCCGGATCTCACCGGAAAAGACATCAGTCTGTTGCTCAAGTCGCGCCTCGCAAAGGGCGCGACCGGTCCCGTGCAGGCGTTCATGGATCAGGGCGCGGATTTCGTCGTGGAGCCGACGCTGGAGCGTCTCGTTGCGGGCATGCAAGCTCTGCCTGGCGGCGAGGCGCTTGACCCGGCGCGCGTGATCGCCGAAGTCGAAGCGCGCGACCGCGAAATGGAGAACGACTTCACGAAGGACTCACAAATTGCGATGTTGCGCGCGACACGCGCATACCGCGGTGACAAGCTCATTCGTACCGCGGCACCGCACCGCCTACAGGATCCGGCGGCGGGCCCGATGATTGCAGTGAAACTGCACATTTTGACGCGTAAGTCGCTTGGCGGCATTGAAACCGATCTCAATGGGCAGGCGTTGTCTGCGGATGGGAACCCTATTCCCGGTTTGTTCGCGGCAGGCGAGGCGAGCGGCTTCGGTGGCGGCGGCGTGCACGGCTATCGCGCGCTTGAGGGCACGTTTGTCGGTGGTTGCCTATTCTCAGGACGCCAGGCTGGCCGTGCGGCAGCAGATTCGAGTCGCTAACCGAGTGACCCAGATGCGGCGGATGCCGTTGCCGAACCGGTCGTTCGCACAGGAGTGAGTCCGACACGAGCGGGACCGCGGCTGAGGACGTGGCCGCGCGACATGCTGAAACGGGTCCAACGTTCGACGCGGAAAACGTGGACGGGGTCGTCGTCGCGCAAGAAACCGAGGGCATCGGCGGTGAAGGCGACGCCTCGGGGCGCATCGAAAAGTTCGTCGCTCATCGGCCCCCACACCGCTGCGCGAACCTTGCGCACGACGTCTTCGCCGGAGTCGGCTGGCACCAGGTCAGCGACGTCGGCGATGCCATCGGTGGCGAGCCTGCGCATGACAAGCGGGGATACGTCGCCGACGTACTCCCACCCCGTTGCCGGTGGCGCGATTCCTGCCCACGGTAATGACAGAGCGCTCTCGGGGAGGGCGATATCTTCTGGCGCAGCCCCTGCGCTGAGAGCGTCGGGTGCGACAACGAAGTCACAGACAAGTTCGGGGTCAACCGCCATGACACGCATCGCCAGAACTGTCGGTGTGGCATCAAGCAGTCCCTGCGCAGAAAGCGTTGCGGTCTGAACGGTCATGACACCATTGCGTGCTGCCATGCGCACTCCGTCGGCGCCGACACGCGCGGCTCGGCCCGCAAAAATGAGCAGATCCTTCGCCGAAGCTGCGTCAACGAGTGAGAGAAATTGGGCCACCCCTCTAAACTATCAAGATGGTCTCACGCCTCGGGCGGGATCGATGCAGAAGGAGACGCGTGACGAATACAACACCCGCGACCGACCCGGTAACGGCGATGGTCGAAGCTCTCGACCTCACCGATATGTCAGCGCGCACTACAGAAGACATCTTCACGGGCACGACGCTTCCGATGCCGCACGGCCGCATCTACGGCGGCCAGGTGCTTGCGCAGGCGATCGTCGCTGCGTCTCGCACACTGCCAGACACACGACACGTGCACTCGATGCACGGATACTTTCTGCGTCCAGGCGATGCCACCTCCAACGTCACGCTCTCGGTCGATCGCATTCACGATGGCCGTTCGTTTTCAACGCGACGCGTGCAGGCGTTTCAGGAGGGGGTTCCGATCTTCTCCATGATCTCCTCATTCCAAGATGAAGATCGCGGAGTGGAACACCAAGATCCGATGCCTGCGGGAATTCCGGACCCGGAAGATCTTCCCAACTCGGCTGACGTGATCGCCGCGCAGCTCGGCCGTAGCTGGAGCGACTTCTTCATGGCGACGCCGCTGGAGCAGCGTTATGTCACATCCCCTATTCAGATTGCGGTGACGGGCGAACGCACCGCGACGAACGCGGTCTGGGTGAAAACACGCAAGCGCCTGCCTGATGACCCGTGGTTACACCGTGCCGGCCTCGCGTTCTTGAGCGATTCATCTATTCAGGATTCCGTGTTGCGTGCACACGGGGTTCCGTGGATGACGAAGGGACTCAAGATTGCGAGCCTTGACCACGCCATGTGGTGGCATCGTGATGCCCGCGTCGACGAGTGGCTGCTGTATGTGCAGCACTCCCCCAATGCGATCAATAGCCGAGGACTCGCTCAGGGCCGCATTTACAGTCGCGATGGCGCCCTCGTCGCGAGCGTCGCGCAAGAAATCATGATCCGGGTGCCCGATGGTACTCCGGATATCAGCTGGAACTAGGCCACAAACACGAGAGGGCACTGTCATGATGACAGTGCCCTCTCGTGTTTATCGTTACCGACGGTGCTTGTAGGCGATCGGTTCGCCGACGTACGGTTCCCAGGCCTCACGCATCTGATCAGTCAGGCGCAGCGGGCGTCCGCTTCCCGCGTCAACGAGCACAATGATGGCTGTCGATTTGGCGTACATCACCTGGTTCTCATCGCCACGGGGTGACCACACTTCGTAGCAGACCTCGAGGCTGGAGCCGCCGATGTGGCCGAACCACATCTGCACGTCGAGCGGACGACGCTGGTATGGAACGGGCAGCAGATACTCGATCTCCTGCCGTGCGATGAGGGTGAGTAGGCCCGTGTCAATGCCCGGCGTGAGGACAGCCGTTGTCGGGCCGTCCTCACCGGGCAGCGGCTCCCAGAACGCACGTACTCGTGCTTCTTCGAGGAGCTTAAGCATCGCCGCATTGTTGACGTGGTTGTACGCGTCAAGATCGCCCCACCGCACATGGATGGGGATGTGCAAACGCTGCTGATCAGTCACGAGTCAGCTTGCGGTGCGTCGAACGGTGAGGAGCGGCAGCATCAGCGCCAAGGCGTTCCACCTTGTTCTGTTCGTAGGAGTCGAAGTTGCCCTCGAACCAGTACCACTGGTCCGGGTTTTCGTCGGTGCCTTCGTACGCAAGGATGTGCGTTGCGATGCGGTCGAGGAACCAACGGTCGTGCGTGATGACCACAGCACAACCGGGGAACTCGAGCAGGGCGTTTTCGAGGCTCGACAGGGTTTCAACGTCCAGGTCGTTTGTCGGCTCGTCAAGAAGCAGGACGTTGCCGCCCTCCTTCAGCGTCAGCGCGAGGTTCAGGCGGTTACGTTCACCACCGGAGAGAACGCCGGCCTTCTTCTGCTGGTCCGGCCCCTTGAAACCGAACTTCGAAACGTAGGCGCGCGACGGAATCTCGGTCTTGCCGACGGTGATGATGTCAAGACCGTCAGATACGACCTCCCACAGCGTCTTGTTCGGGTCGATGTTGGCGCGTGACTGGTCAACGTAGCTCAGCTTGACCGTTTCACCGATCTTCAGCTCGCCGCCGTCCAGCGGCTCGAGGCCGACAATCGTCTTGAACAGGGTGGTCTTACCGACGCCGTTCGGGCCAATGATGCCGACGATGCCGTTCGGCGGAAGGCTAAACGACAGGTTCGAGATGAGCGAGCGGCCGTCGAATCCCTTCTGAAGGTTCTTCGCCTCGATCACGATCGATCCGAGGCGGGGACCAGCCGGAATCTGGATTTCTTCGAAGTCGAGTTTGCGGGTGCGCTCAGCCTCCGTCGCCATCTCTTCGTAGCGAGCCAAACGTGCCTTCGACTTTGCCTGGCGGCCCTTCGCGTTCGAGCGAACCCAGTCGAGTTCTTCAGAAAGGCGCTTCGCAAGCTTCGCGTCCTTCTTACCCTGAACCTCAAGACGCTCACGCTTCTTCTCGAGATAGGTCGAGTAGTTACCTTCGTAGCCGATCAGGCGACCACGGTCGACCTCAGCGATCCACTCGGCGACGTGGTCAAGGAAGTACCGGTCGTGTGTAATCGCGATAACAGCGCCTGGGTACTTCTGCAGGTGTTGCTCGAGCCACTGCACGCTCTCCGCGTCCAGGTGGTTTGTGGGCTCGTCAAGAAGCAGCAGGTCAGGCTTCTGCAGGAGGAGCTTGGCCAGTGCAACACGGCGCTTTTCACCACCGGAAAGGTGCTTGATTTCAGCGTCAGACGGCGGCGTGCGCAGGGCGTCCATAGCCTGCTCAAGCTGGGAATCGATGTCCCAACCGTCTGCAGCGTCGATCTCTTCCTGGAGCGACCCCATTTCGGCAAGCAATGCGTCGAAGTCGGCATCAGGGTCAGCCATCTGCGCTGAGATTTCGTTGAAGCGGTTGAGCTTGCCCTTGATCGCGACACCGGCCTCGATGTTCTCGAGCACGGTCTTCGTCTCGTCGAGCTCGGGCTCCTGCATCAGGATGCCGACGGTGTACCCAGGCGTGAGAACTGCCTCACCGTTGGAGGGAGTGTCAAGACCTGCCATGATCTTGAGGATCGTGGACTTACCGGCGCCGTTCGGGCCGACCATACCGATCTTGGCGCCAGGCAAGAACGACATGGTCACGTCGTCCAGGATGAGCTTCTCGCCCACCGCCTTGCGTGCGCGAACCATCGAGTAGATATATTCAGCCATGAGGCTCCCGTTCTAAAAGGGATGGGATGTGCCTCGAATGCGAGGCGAAGTCTGCCTCTAGCCTACCGGCTGGTGTCTGAGCGTGTGGTGGCCGCGACCACGTGATGTCAGGTTCCGGGTTGCGGCGTGACCGCCACAAGACAGCCGCCGTCTTTCAGCTCAGGAAGCAGCACCGCGACCGGGTCGCCCGTGGACGCGCCAACCTGACCGACCAGACAAGTGCCCTGGATCAGAACCGAGAACTGTAGGCTCTCGACGTCGTTGCCGAGCGTCGTCTTGCTCGCCGTCGTTTCCATCGCGGCAAGATCGAATCCGGTGGCAACGAGCGCATCAATATATGCCGCGCTGCGGGTTCCGCTACCTGCCGCCCACTGATCGAGAACAACCTTCGTGAAGATGGGCAGGTTCTCCTCAGCCGTGCCGCCAGGCACGAACACGGCAGCCGGGTCAGGCGTGGGTACCACCGGAGGGACCACCGGATGCTGGGCTCCGACATCGGGTGTGCGCGTCGGTGCCGCCGATGTTGAGTCGCCAGGAGCGGTACTGCTTGTGCACGCGGTCAGCATAAAGGCGCTGGCAGCCATGACGGCAACGGCGACGGTCGTGCGGGATCGGAGCGCCAGGGATTTCACACGCCGAGTCTATGGCCCGAGGCCACAGATTTGCTGGGTACGACTCCCCCGACGCCCGATTCTCTGCCCGATATCCGCGAATGGGTCTCTCGCGGCAGCTCAGAACGGTGCCGGTTCCAGTTCGTCCTGTGGGACGGAATCCGGAAATGACTCTTCTGCCTGCACATCAGGTGCAGCCGATGCCTCAGCGTTTTCTGGCCGTGTTTCACGCACGAACGTGCTCTGGCCCCAGCGCAGATCAGGCCCCAGCGCGTCGGCGTCCACTTCGACGTTGACCCCGCGACGCTCTCCGTCTTTCCAGTGCCGCACGCGAAGCTTTCCGTGCACGATGACGCGGTCGCCCTTGTGCAGCGACGCGGCCGCATGCACGGCCAGCGAACGATACGCAGCAACGGTGAACCAGTTGGGCTCACCCTCAACCCACTTCTCATTCGCTTTGTCGTACCAGCGTTGCGCACTCGCGACTCGAAGATTGACGACATCTATTCCTGTCGCCATGTTCTTCAGGATGGGGTCTTCGGCGAGGTTGCCGATGACGGTGATGGTGTCTGACATTGTTTCTCCTCTGTGTAGTGGGGATCCGGCGCCCACGTGCCCGAAACGGCGCCGGATCAATGGCTACTGTGCCCCGCTTGCACCATCGGGAAACAGCAAACGCCTCCGCTGGGGAAAACCCGAGCGAAGGCGTCAGCTGTGGAGAGTTATCGCTTGATGTACTGACTAAACCCGGCGCGCACCTTGTTCACCTTGGGTACCGCAACGGCGAGGCAGTAGCCCTGGGTGGGATTCTTCGCGAAGAAATCCTGGTGGTAGTCCTCTGCCCGGTAAAACTCCGTGGCCTCTTCCATGGTCGTTTGGATCTCGCCATCCCACAGACCGGCAGCGCGGATGCGGGCCTCATCGAAAACAGCCTTTTGTTCCGGCGACGTCGGGAACATTGCAGAACGGTATTGAGTGCCGATGTCATTGCCCTGGCGGTTCAGCTGACGCGGGTCATGCATCGTGAAAAACGCATCGAGAATGACGGAACCAGGAATGACTTCCGGATCAAAGGTCACCGCGACGGCTTCCGCGTGCCCCGTCGCACCCGTACACACCTGCTCGTAGGTCGGGTTGACAGTCTGGCCGCCGATGTAGCCGGAAACGACCTCCGAAATACCGTTCAGCGCGCGATAGGCCGCGTCGAGACACCAAAAGCAACCGCCGGCCAAAACATACGTTTCCACGAAACACCCTTCCGTTGTGTTGCTCTAACGCTACGCCGATTCTGCGCTGTTAGGGCCAATGTCCGAGGCCCACCGTACAGTCGCAATCAAGCGCAGGCCGGTGCACCCAGATCAGGAGGAAGACATGAACGCACTCATCACTCAGCCGCTCGAAATCACCGTGCATCACCTGGAGATCATTCGCGGCGTCGGCGCCGGACTGTGGCGGGTCACGGACACACGAAACTTCGTACTCGGCAACATCCAAGCGCTGCCTGAGTCTCTCGGCGTGCGATATCACGCCATGCGATTCCACGTTCCGACGGCGACGTTCCGAAGCATTGGCGCGTTCTGGTCGCCCGATGAGGCTCTCATTTGCCTGCGGCACTCGCGATGACCGGTAGTCTAGAAGTACTTCCCTCAGTAGCTCAGTGGATAGAGCAGCGGCCTTCTAATCCGCCGGTCACACGTTCGAATCGTGTCTGGGGGGCTGAGCGAGCGCAAGCGACTGACGGCGCTGCGGACCCTCCGCGCACCAGCTTCCGCCCAAATAAACGGCGGTGCCATATCAGCGCCGCCCTCACGGATTGAAGGTAGCCAGGGTGAGTTCAAGCGAGAACGACCGCCTCGTATGGATCGACTGCGAAATGACCGGTCTTGATCTGAGCATCGATGAGCTTGCCGAGATCGCGATCGTCGTCACAGACTTCGATCTCAACATTCTCGACCCGGGTCTTTCGCTCGTCATCAAACCGAGCGATGCTGCGCTTGAGAACATGGGTGAGTTCGTCACCAACATGCACACCACGAGTGGGCTGATCACAGAAATCCCGGATGGAATCTCTGTTGCCGAGGCAGAAGAGCGCGCACTGGCCTACATCCGTCAGTTCGTGCCCCAGGAAATGAAGGCTCCGCTCGCCGGAAACACCATCGGCACTGACCGCATGTTCCTTGCAAAGTACATGCCGCAGCTCGATTCTTTTCTGCATTATCGAAATGTTGACGTGTCGAGCATCAAGGAGCTTTCGCGACGCTGGTACCCGCGCGCATATTTCCAGGCTCCTGCAAAAGATGGCGGCCACCGGGCACTTGCTGACATTCTGGAATCGATCCGCGAGCTTGAGTATTACCGTCGCGCCGTCTTCGTTGCTGACCCCGGTCCGACAAGTGTCGAGGCGCGCGAGGCTTCCGAAGCCGTCGTGGCAAAGTTCACTCAAAATCTATGACAGAATAGTCAGGTTGCTTCCGCTTGTTCGGAACACATGGTGGGTATAGCTCAGTTGGTAGAGCGCTTGGTTGTGGTCCAGGAGGTCGCGGGTTCGAGCCCCGTTACTCACCCCAAGGGATGCCGCACGTCAGACGACGTGCGGCATCCTCTTTCTCTCTCGAGATTGCAGGGCTACGCATGACATGGACGCTCTGGGCAACGCTGCTCTTTGCGACGATCGTTATTAGTCTCACACCCGGAGCCGGGGCCGTGAACACGATGACGAACTCGATCAACGAAGGATGGCGCCGCTCCATCTGGGGCATCGCCGGCCAGCAGCTCGCGCTCATCGTTCATGTCGTTATCGTCGCGGCCGGAGTCGGTGTCTTCATTGCCAACTCCCCCGTGCTCTTCGAGATAGTTCGCTACGCTGGCGCCGCCTACCTTGTCTACCTGGGTCTGCGCCTGATCTTTGCTCGCGTTGCAGACGAAGACGCCAGCGTCGAGTCGCGTCGCACGCGCGAAAGCGGCTGGTCGATGCTGCGGCGCGGCTTTTGGGTGAACATCCTCAACCCGAAGGCCATCGTCTTTTTCCTCGCGTTCGTTCCGCAGTTCATTCGCCTTGACCGCGACCCGCTCCCCCAGTATCTGGTCTTAATCATCACGGTGATCGTGGTTGATGTTCTCGTGATGTGGTTCTTCTTCGCCGTCGCCGCTCGTCCGTTCCGGCGTCTCACCGCCACCGCATCGGGCCAGAAACTCCTCAACCGCATCTTCGGAGCCCTCTTCATCGCCGTTGCGGCACTTCTCGCCATCGTCCACTGATCCCCAGCTGCGCGTCCGCGACGGGCTGGTCGCTGACATACTGGCTATCAAGTGAGAGAACGGAATCATGATGGAGATGGACGCTGATGCGTTCGACGAACTCGTCAGCGACGAACTCGATCGTCTCCCCGAAGACATGGTCAATGGCCTCGATAACGTCATCTTCGTGGTGGAGGACTACAGCGAAGACGGCTCAACGGATTTGCTTGGCTTGTACGACGGCCTCGCGCTCACCGAACGCGACCGCTACGGCATGGGAGACCTTCCAGACCGCATCATCGTCTATCGCATGGCGCATTTGCTTGCGTGCGAGACCGAAGACGAATTGCGCGATGAGGTACACACCACACTTGTGCACGAAATTGCACACTTCTACGGCATCGATGATGCGCGCCTTCACGAACTAGGCTGGGCATGATGAGTGCCATCGCCCTTCCCGATATTGACCTTGATCGCGACATTGCGGTCGAGCCGGTGGCGCCATGGCAAACGGTGGTATGGGATGACCCGGTCAATCTGATGTCGTACGTCTCTCGCGTCTTTCGCGACTACTTCGGATACTCCAGGGAAAAAGCGGACGAACTCATGCTCGCTGTTCATCATGAAGGTCGCGCTGTGGTCGCTTCTGGCGCTCGTGAGCAGATGGAGCTTCATGTGCAGGCGATGCACGGCTACGGGCTGTGGGCGACGGTAGACCAGGCGCAGGTATGAGCACGACAATCACCTTCTTTGACGGCGAGGTGCACGTCCTCACCGACCTCGTGACGCAACTCATCGCGCTCTACGAGGAATCCGATCTGGCCGACCCGGCGATGGAGCGACTTTCGCCGATCGCCTACCGCGGCGATGCTGCCGCCGCCGCCGAGTTTCGGCGACTAACCTCCGACGATCTCCTCTCCCAGCGCACACGGGACGCAACCGCCGTGCTTGCAACGCTTTCGGCAGGTCCTTCAGACACATCAGTTGCGGTGGATGAAGATCCTCGCGGCACGCTCGAGGTCTCCCTGAGCGATGACGATGTGTTGGCGTGGATGCGCACGCTGGCGGCGCTGCGCCTCGTCCTCGCTACTCGACTCGGCCTCGACACCGCTGACGAGCACAACGCTGAGCACGACGACGAGAATCCGACCCTAGCGATATACGACTGGCTGGCATACCGGCTTGAGATGCTCGTCGAGGCCACCGACTCCTAACCCGCCGGAACCTCGATCACGATGTCTGCAAGACGGTGCGGACTATGGTCGGCGATGTGTCGCTCTTCTTGGCGTGACCAGCGCTCCCAGTGCGGCGCATATGCTTCGCCATCACGATCGAGAGCCCGGCGTTTGCGTTCTTCATCACTCGCTTCAACCCAGACCCGCACATCGGCAAGCCCAGCAGATTCCTCAGTGAGAAGCCCCGCACCCTCCACAATGAGCGGACCCGAAGCCGGAACCACGTGGTCATCGGCAGGAACGTCACGGTTCCAGTCCCACCCGGTGTAGGTTCCATCTCGCCCCGCCGCACGCGGACGCAGCACGCGGTCGAGAACCTGATCGGCGCCGGCACGGAGTCCGTCCCACCCTGGATACACACTGTCCAACGCGAGCACGCTCGCTCCTGGTAATGCATCTCGCAACCGCATACTGAGTGAGGTCTTTCCTGCCCCGGATCTCCCATCGATCAGGATCACCGCAGATCCGGACTGGACTCCCGGCCAGCGAAGGATTTCGTCAACGGCGCGGCTCAGCACAACGTCGACGGCGTCGCTACTTCTTGAGAGCACGAATAATGCGGGCCAGGGCGCGTCCGGCTACGCAGACGAACGGAACCGCAACGGCGAGAAGCGCGATAATGTTCGGTTCGAAACGAATGGAGTCACCGGAGCGCACGTATGCCCCGACCGGAATCGCGGTACCACCACCGCCACCGCCCTCAGAGCCCGTGTCGTCGGAGCCGCCACCGAAACCGTGCCACGTCATAGCGACGGGAATGATCTTCACGCCATCGACGTCCTGTTGCTCGCCGTAGACGCTCTTCACGCCGATCGAGGAGGACAGTTTGCCGAGTTCAAGTGCGATGTTAGGCATATGACCACCGTAGCGCGCTCACGCGCTGCAGAACAGGTTGGTTGCCGGACTATCCGCGCTCATCCAGTTTGGGAGCGCGCGGGGCTGCGTACCGGTCGCCGCGCCCCAAGAACGCAGCTCGGGTGACCGCCCCGGATCCAAAGCGTTCCGCCGCGTCGTCCAGGGCATCGTCAACGCGCCGCCAGTCTTTATCGTCGTCCCACAGCGCGAGCGCGGAACCGCCCTTGGGTTGCAGCTTCTCAGCGCGCACTCCGATGAGTCGTACCGGGGCTACCAGATCGATCGTCTCAAACAGGTCGCGTGCCGCATCTGCGATGCGCATGCCGACGTCGGTGGGCTCGGGAAGCGTCTGCGAACGACTGAGTGTGCTGAAGTCGTTAAACCGCACCTTGATCGCGATCGTGCGTGATTCAACACCGGCCTTGCGGAGACGAATACCGACGCGATCTGCCAGCCGCAAGAGCTCGCTGCGCAGCTGTTCTTTATCGGCAACGTCACGCTCGAACGTCTCTTCATGACCGATGCTCTTCTCGGCGTGCTCCGTCACCACGATGCGCTCGTCGACGCCATGCGCAAGCTCACGCACGCGGTTGCCCATGGCGGGCCCAAGCGCGCGATTCAACGCTGCTGTCCGTGTCGCGCGGACATCTGCAATGGTACGGATGCCGCGGTTCTCCAGCGCTTCTGCGGCCTTCGGCCCGACTCCCCACATCTGACGAACCGAACGCGGGCCGAGGAAGCTCAGCGTCTGTGCCTCAGGCACAAACAGCATGCCATCGGGTTTGCACAGCGTCGATGCCATCTTCGCCACGTGCTTCGTCGCCGCGACCCCCACGCTGCAGGTGATCCCGACCTCGCGCTCTACCGTCTCTCGAATCAGCGCCGCGATCTGCCCAGGGCTCCCCCACAGCCGGCGCGCACCAGACACGTCAAGAAAAGCCTCGTCGATTGATAGCGGCTCGACCAACGGAGTAAACCGCTGGAAGATCTCCATCACCTGTTTTGAGACCTCAACGTAACGATGAAAAGACGGCGTGACGATCACGCCGTGCGGACACAGCCGAATCGCTTGCCCCATGGGCATCGCCGCCCGCACGCCGAAGCGACGGGCCTCATAGGAGGCGCTAGAGACGACCGAACGGCCCTCAGGGGCGCCGATAATGATCGCTTTGCCCGCGAGCGATGGATCATCAAGAATCGCGACGGACGCATAAAACGCATCCATGTCGACGTGCAGGATCGATGTTCCGGAGTCATCATCGCCCGGGAGCGAAAACACCCGGTTTGATCCGTCTCCCCTGCCCATGGTTCCATTCTCCGTTACGCCACCGACACTGCGGTACAAACAACAAGCGGGGCGTCACCCAGACGCCCCGCTTGCCGAAAGGATTACGCCTGTGCGGCGCGCTCCAGCACGAGTTCGCGCACACGCGCGGCGTCGGCCTGGCCCTTCATTGCCTTCATGACGGCACCGATCACAGCGCCGGCTGCCTGCACCTTGCCATCGCGGATCTTCGCGAGCACGTCAGGCTGCGACGCGAGCGCCTCATCGATCGCGGCAATCAGCGCGCCGTCGTCAGAGACAACGGCGAGGCCACGAGCGTCGACAACCTCCTGCGGGGTGCCTTCGCCGGCGATAACACCTTCGAGCACCTGGCGGGCGAGCTTGTCGGTGAGGGTGCCAGCGTCGACGAGCGCCTGAAGCGCGGCGACGTTTGCCGGCGTCACGATGTCGGCGATGTCACGCTCCTGGGCGTTGGCCAGGCGAGCAATCTCGCCCGTCCACCACTTGCGGGCTGCGGCGGGCGTCGTACCGGCAGCAATCGTGGCTTCCACCTCGGCCACAATGCCACCGTTGGCGACATCCTGGAACTCAAGGTCGGTGAAGCCCCATTCGTTCTTCAGGCGACGGCGACGCGCAACAGGAGCCTCGGGCAGCGTGGCACGCAGCTCTTCGACCTGCTCACGCGACGGAGCGACCGGAACCAGGTCCGGCTCCGGGAAGTAGCGGTAGTCGTCGGCATCAGACTTGGGGCGACCGGGCGAGGTCTCACCGGTGTCTTCGTGCCAGTGACGCGTCTCCTGGATGATGGTTCCGCCCGCGGCGAGAATCGCAGCCTGACGCTGGATCTCGTAGCGAACCGCACGCTCGACCGAACGCATTGAGTTGACGTTCTTCGTCTCGGTGCGGGTGCCCAGCTTCTCCTGGCCGCGCGGGCGCAGTGAGACGTTGGCATCGCAACGCAGGTTTCCGCGCTCGAGGCGAGCTTCCGAAATACCCAGCGACAGCACGATGTCGCGGATCGTCGCGACGTACGCCTTCGCGAGTTCTGGCGCACGGTGTTCCGCACCGTAGATGACCTTCGTGACGATCTCGACGAGCGGCACGCCAGCGCGGTTGTAATCAACCAGCGAGTGGTCTGCACCCTGGATGCGACCGGTGGAACCGCCGACGTGCGTCAGCTTCCCGGCGTCTTCTTCCATGTGGGCGCGCTCAATCGGAATGTCGACAAGCGTGCCGTCGCCCAGTTCAACCTGAACCGAGCCTTCGAAGGCGATCGGCTCGTCGAACTGCGAGATCTGGTAGTTCTTCCCGAGGTCGGGGTAGAAGTAGTTCTTACGCGCGAAGCTCGAGGTCTCGGCAATCGAACAGCCGAGCGCCAGGCCCAGCTTGATCGATGAGACAACGGCCTCGGCGTTCACGACCGGCAACGCTCCAGGCAGACCCATGTCGACGGGCGCCACCAGGGTGTTGGGGGCGGCGTCGTGGTTGGCCTCGTTGGCCGGGTTCGGGGCCGAGGAGAACATCTTCGTCGCGGTGTTCAACTCAACGTGAACTTCGAAACCGAGAACCGGTTCGTACAGCTCGAGAGCCTTGTTGAAATCCATCAGCGCTTCAGCAGCCATTATCGTGCGCCTCCGTTCAGCTCGGGTGCGCGGTCAAGCAGCGGGCCGCCCCACTGGTCGACGAGCAGCGCTTCCAGCGCCGCGCCAACGCGGTACAGGCGGGCGTCTTCAAACGCCGGAGCCAAGAACTGGATACCAACGGGCAGACCGTCATCTGACGCCAGACCGCTTGGCAGTGTCATGCCTGGTACGCCCGCCAGGTTTGCCGGAATCGTGGCGACGTCGTTCAGATACATCTGAATCGGGTCTCCGACCTTCTCGCCAAACTTAAACGCCGTGGTGGGAGCCGTCGGGGTCGCAATGATGTCGACCTGCGCGAATGCGTTGTCGAAGTCTCGCTGGATGAGCGTGCGAACCTTCTGTGCCGAGCCATAGTAGGCGTCGTAGTAGCCCGAGCTCAGCGCGTAGGTGCCGAGGATGATGCGGCGCTTAACCTCATCACCGAAGCCGGCAGCACGGGTGGCAGCCATCACGTTCTCAACCGTTGCGCCGCCCTCAGGCGTGACCCGCATGCCGAAGCGCACGGAGTCGAACTTCGCCAGGTTGCTCGATGCCTCAGCCGGAAGAATCAGATAGTAAGCAGCAACACCGTATTCGAAGTGCGGGGCACTGATCTCAACGATCTCGGCGCCCTGCGCCTCCATCAGCGCCAGCGACTCACGGAACGACTGCGAGACACCGGCCTGGAAGCCGCTGTCCGGAAGCTCCTTGATGACGCCGACCTTGAGGCCCTTGAGAACCTGACCGGTCGCGCCTTCGCGCGCGGCAGCGGCAAACGACGGCCACTCGGTGGTCAGCGACGTGGAGTCGTTGAAGTCGTGGCCACCGATGACGTCGTGCAGCAGACCAGAGTCGAGCACGGTACGGGTGACCGGGCCGATCTGGTCGAGGCTGGACGCCAGCGCGATTGCACCGTAGCGACTCACGCCACCGTAGGTGGGCTTGAGGCCAACGGTTCCGGTGACGTGTGCGGGCTGGCGGATGGAACCACCCGTGTCGGAACCAAGAGCCAGGGGCGCTTCGAATGCGGCAACGGCAGCAGCGGAGCCACCACCGGAACCGCCAGGAATGCGCTCCAGATCCCACGGGTTCCGCGTCGGTCCGTATGCCGAGTGTTCAGTCGAGGAGCCCATCGCGAATTCGTCCATATTGGTCTTACCAATGGCGACGAGACCAGCCGCACGTGCACGTGCGACGACCGTGGCGTCGTACGGCGACATGTAGCCCTCAAGGATCTTGGATCCTGAGGTCGACGGCATGTCGGTGGTGACCAGCACGTCTTTCACCGCGAGCGGCACACCGGCCAGCTCATGCAGCTGCTCACCGGCAGCGCGGCGGCGGTCAATGTCAGCGGCGATTGCTTCCGCGTTTTCGTTGACGTGCAGGAACGCGTGAACATCGCCATCAACGGCGGCGATGCGGTCAAGGTGTGCGCGGGTAGCCTCAACAGCCGAAACCTCGCCAGCGGCGAGCTTCGTTGCGAGATCTGCCGCGGTCAGGCGAATCAGATCGCTCACTGTTCTTCTCCCAAAATCGCGGTCACGACGAATCGGCCGTCTTCGGCGTCAGGGGCATTCTGCAGTGTTTGCTGCTGCGTCAGCGGCGCCTGCGGCACATCGGGGCGGAAGACGTTCTCGAGCGGAATCGGGTGACTCGTTGCGGGGACGTCGGGGGTAGCAACCTCCGACACCTTAGCAATGTTGTCAACGATGACATCGAGCTGGCCGGTGAGGCGCTCTACTTCTTCGTCGGTCAGCTGGATCCGGGCGAGCACGCCGAGGTGGCGGACAAGATCGGGAGTGATTTCAGACACCCCGCCAGTCTAGTTCGTTTAGAGCGCCGTCCCCGTCGGCGTTTAGGCTGTTTTCGTGTCAAACACATTTAATCCCCCTCGTCCGTGGACCGCTAGCTACGCTGAAGGCGTTCCCGAAGACCTCGGAGACGTCACCGGATCGCTCTTCGACGTTGTCGAACGATCCGCGCGCGAGTACCCCAACGCGCCCGCACTGGAGTTTTTCGGCAAGTCGATCACGTACGCGGAGATGCTGGAAGCGATCGAACGCGCGGCCGAAGGCTTACGTGAGCAGGGTGTGAGCGCGGGAGACCCCGTGGCGTTGATCTTGCCGAATTGCCCTCAGCACATCGTCGCGTTCTACGCGGTGTTGCGTCTCGGCGCGGTCGTTATCGAGCACAACCCGCTGTACACGCCGCGCGAGTTGCGCAAGCAGTTTGAAGATCACGGCGCGAAGACCGCCATCGTGTGGAATAAGGTCGTCGCTACCGTCCAAGACTTCCCTGATGACATCGCGGTACAAACGCTCATCTCGGTCGACATCACTAAGTCGATGCCGCTGAAGACTCGCGCGTTGCTTCGGCTGCCGATTGCGAAGGCTCGCCAGTCACGTGATGCCCTCTTCTCCCCCGTCGAAGACACCATTTCGTGGGATGTGCTGGCCTCGTCTGGCCGCCTGCAGAGCTCGTGGACGCGCCCACAGACGGATGATCTCGCGATCATCCAGTACACGTCCGGAACAACCGGCTCCCCGAAGGGGGCAGCGCTCTCGCACCGCAACATGATTGCGAACGCAATGCAGGCGCAGGCTTGGACGCCCTCGGTGCCCCGCGGCGAGGGCTGCGTTTTCTACGCCGTTCTGCCAATGTTCCACGCGTACGGCCTCACCCTGTGTGTCACGTTCGCGATGTCAATGGGCGCACGCCTCGTGCTCTTCCCGAAGTTTGACGCCGACATGGTGCTCGACGTCGTGAAAAAGCGCCCCGCAACCCTCTTCCCGCTGGTTCCGCCGATCGCAGAACGCCTCCTGGCTCGAGCCAAGGAGAAGGGCGTGTCACTTGAGGGCGTCGCCATCGGCGTCTCGGGCGCGATGCCACTGAGTGTGGAGCTGGTGGAACCATTTGAAGCGGCCTCAGGCGGGTACCTGTGTGAGGGATACGGCCTGAGCGAGTGCTCCCCCGTACTCATGGTCAACCCGGTTGCCGAGAACCGGAAGACCGGAACCATCGGGTTGCCGTTGCCAGGTACGGAAGTGCGCATCGTCGACCCGGAGAACCCTATGGTCGATGTTCCTGCGGGCTCCGAAGGTGAACTCATCGTGCGCGGCCCGCAGGTTTTCAGCGGCTACTACGGCAAGCCGGAGGAAACGGAAGCCGTATTTGTTGACGGCTGGTTCCGCACCGGCGACATCGTGCGCATGGACGAAGACGGCTTTGTGACGGTCGTTGATCGCATCAAAGAACTCATCATCACTGGCGGGTTCAATGTCGCGCCAACCGAGGTGGAAAACGTCCTTCGCCAGTACCCCGGCATCGCCGACGTCGCCGTTGTGGGTCTGCCCAGTAGCCATTCGGGTGAAGAGGTTGTCGCGGCCATCGTGCTGGAGCCGGGCGCGCTCATCGATACCGAAGTGCTGCGTGATTTCGGCCGCACGATCTTGACGCCTTACAAGGTTCCGCGCCAGTACTTCATTGTGGAGGAGCTGCCAAAGTCGATGATTGGCAAGGTCCTGCGTCGACAGGTCAAGCAGACAATTCTTGAGCAGCTAGCTTCTTAGCCCCGTAAGACAAATGACGGGTGGGTGCGTGATGAGAGTCACACACCCACCCGTCGTTTGTTCGCTATGACTGGTGCTGTCGTCGTGATCGCGTGAGCACAAGCGACCCAGCGAGCAGGAGCAACAGCGCGGCGGCCCACCAACCTGACGAGAGCGACTGCCCCGTCGTGGCGAGCTGCGCGGCATCTGACCCGCTAGCTTCGGTGTCAGTCGGCCCTGGTGATGCAGCCGAATCAGCCGATGCACCCGACAGAGATTGTGAGCCGTCGGAGCTCGCCGCGGTGTCTTCTGAGGAGCTGTCGGCCGCGGTATCGACGTCAGCATCGGGCGTACCCGGAACCGATCCTCCAGCGGAACCATCGGCGTCGGTGTGTGCGTCGCTCGCGGCGCCATCGGCTCCGGCGCTGGCGTTCACATCGGCATCGGCGTTGCCCTCGACGTTCGAGTTTGCGTTTGCGTTCGCGTTTGCGTTTGCGTTCGCGTTTGCGTTCGCGTTCGCGTTCGCGTTCGCGTTCGCGTTTGCATTTGCGTTCGCGTTCACGTTTGCGTTCGCATCGGCGTTGGCGTTCGCCTCTACGCTGGCGGTGGAGTCTGAGTTCGCTTCCACGCCGGCACTGGAGTCGGCTTCCACGTTCGCATTCGCGTTCGCGTTCGCGTTCGCTTCTGCGCTGCCACTGGAGTCGGCTTCTACGTTCGCATTCGCATCTACGTTCGCGTTCGCTTCTACGCCGGCACTCGAGTCGGCCTCTACGCTGCTGCCTGCGTCCACATCAGCATCAGCGTCAGCGCCGGCGTTCGCCTCGGTCGCCGCGTTAGCGTCGGCGCCAGCCGTAACATCCGCCTCAGCACCCGCGTTAGCGTCGGCGCCAGCCATAACATCCGCCTCCGCACTCCCATTCACATCAGCGCCCGCGCCAGCAGCGGCCCCATCGTCAACATCTGCATCAGCCTCACTGGAAGCGCCGTCGGCGCCGGCTTGTGTACCACCGTCAGCGCCCGCATCCACGTTTGCCTCGGAGTCTGCGTCGGCGTTGCTATTGGCCCCCGTGTCATCCGGTATGACGTCAACTGCAGTCCATGCGGTACTGCCTCCCCATCCTTCCGAACTCGGCACGAATGTTGCCGTGATCGAGGTCATGCCGACGACCGGCACAAGGGTGGTCGTCGCACGACCATCGACCACGAGAACCGTGTCTCTCCACCCAGCGGCTTCGAAGACAACGCTGCCGTCGGGTTCGGAGCCATCACGTGTTGTCACGGAAGCTCCTACTGTTGTCTGAACGCCTTCCGTGAACGTGGCGGGCAAGCTGAGCGACGTTGTCGTGCCAATCGGGTTGACGGTGAATACCGACGCATCAAGCGTGGTGATTCCATATCCGCTTGCCGACAAGTCCACCTGGGCCGCGACGCGGTAGCTTCCCACGGAGAGCGCGCTCGGGAGGTTAAGGGTGGCTTTGCCGTTCGTGATTGGCAAAGTATGTCCGGTAAGCACACCGTCGATGAGCAGTCGCGCGGTTCCGGAAAATGGCGGCGCATCCGAGATGATTTGTTCGACCATCACGGTATAGGTCACGCCGCGAGAGTTCGACGTCGAACTCTGCTGTGAAAGCGCACCAAATGCTGACATCGGCCACACACCACCGTGAAGCGTTGTTTCTCCGCTCTCCGACGACGCGAATATGGCGTCACCCACAAAGTCAGCGGTCACGATGATCTCATCGGTGGCGGGGCTCGGAAAACGCGCGAGGTAGACCGTCGTTCCGGGGTCGCCGCCAGGCAACGGAGAGCCCTGGACCGTTGTTGTGGTCCCAGAAGCTGTGACGTCGAACGATATCGATCCCGCGGGCGAGCGCCCATCATCCGAGTCATCGTTTGTGACAACGGCGCGAATCTCCGCCGTCGGAACCGGATACCAGGTCTCGGTCGTAGCGATCGATACTGAGGTGGGCACCTTTTCTACCCGCATGTTGGCATAGGCCCACCCGGGTTGCGAGAGCTCATACCCGGATGCGTAATACGCGAATACGGAGTACTCACCAACGGGAAGTTGTGGCGTCTCGAACGCAACGTTGTTGCCGCTGACAGGAACCGATACTTCGTACCCACGTTGTGTTGACGTGTTCGTAAATGTCGTGGTGAACCTGCCGCCGGGAGTCGTGCCGTCGGCGTGCGCGACGTAGGCACTCTGCATCGGCCGTTGCCCCATGCGAATCATGGTGGGTACAGAAACGTTGACCGTCGGAAATGCCGCCTGAAAGCTTGCCAGCAAGGAGCCAGACGCGGCCGCGTATGCACTATCCGCGTGCGGCACGAACGATGCCGTCAGGCTATAGGTGTGCGATTTCTGGGTGGGCCGCCACGCCAAGGAATATTCGCCCGGCCCCTCAACGGGAAGCGAACCGACCACGTTTCCGTCGACGCGGTACTGCATCGTTCCTACCAACGGAGCGGGGCTGTCGGCTATGAGGGTGGCGGTCAGATCATGATCACGCTGCAAGAACAGCCACCCGGATTCAATATCCGCGATACTGAGATTGACCTGCACCGGATACAGCGTCACGGGCATGTCGGCAGCGTAGCTGGCGCGGCTATCAGACGCATCGGTTGGAACATAGACAATCGACAGCGGCGCTGCGGTCGCTCCACTCGGGGTGAGAGTTACGCTCGTTGTCGCGCGGGCATCGCTTGTTTCGAATGTCTGAGTTGCACCGCCCTCCCAGACGACCTCGAAGCGCCCGGCGTAACTCCGAGGCTGCTCGATGAAATCAACCTTGACGTCGACCGTAAAGGGCTCGTGCCGATGGATCGTCTCGGGCACGGTGACGTCCAGTGCCGCGCGTGCGTTCAAGGTAACTGATACAGCTCCCTCGTGTGCGGTGCTGAGCGTCCGGTTTACGGCGGTGACCTCTGGTGCGATCATCGAGGTTCCGGCACCGCCGCCGCCTCCGCCAGCCGCCCAATTATGCTCTTCGAAGCCATTCGACCAGCGTCCAAAGCCGTGAGCACCCCCGACACCGCCAACATGGCCGCCCCCACCGCCGCCTCCACCGCCATTGGTAGCGCCCACTGACGCGCCCGAGCCGTCCGTTCCGTTTGCAGACGAGGCACCCCCGAAAGCCCCACCAGCGCCACCACCCGAGCCGTCTGCACTCACACCGCCAGACTGGCTCCCGCCATTGCCTCCGCGTTGCAGATCGGGCGCCTGCCACATCCGGGACTCGTATCCGGTGCCACCACCACCGCCACCGCCACCCGCGACTGCCACGGGTACGCCGTCAATAACGAGCGCGCTTGATCCGCCACCACCACCGCCGGAACCCGATGCTTGGCTGGTCAGAGGTTGGCCACCCGATCCGCCAGGAGAGTAACCGGCTCCACCCGATCCGTTCACACCGGTTATGCGTCCGGTGCCTTCTTGACCAGCTTCGGCCGACTGGAGGGTCACGACGTTTCCGGGGCGGACCGCGATCGTGCCACTCACTTCGGCTCCGGCACCGCCCTCACTGAGCATGGTCGACCATCCGGAACCTCCGGAGCCACCGGCAGCGCCTGCCACCGTGAACGTCAGCGACGTGACACCTTCGGGAACCACGAAGCTCGTTGATTCACCGCCTTCGACGTCAAAGGCGAGCGGCTGGGGTGCCGCAGAAGCAACAGGTATCGATGCCGTCACTGCAAGAAATAGTGAGGAAGCAACAAGCAGTGCGATCGCGCGGTGACCGCGGGAGGAAGCAGCAGGATAGAACGACAATTATCTCATCAAACCTAAATAGAGTCCATGTTTTCACTAACTCTATACTAGGTGTGGGGTTATGCCTGCTGTGGCCTCCTACGCGTCAAGAGCCGCGGGACCTTGTGTCACCAAAATGTGGAATTGTGCGGCGTCGAGAATTCGAAGCCCCAGTTCCTCAGCCTTCGCAAGCTTTGAGCCAGCTCCAGGACCTGCCGCGACGAAGTCAGTCTTCTTCGAGACGCTTGATGCGGCTTTGCCCCCAGCCTTGATGATTGCCTCCTGCGCGCCGTCACGGGTGTACCCGTCGAGTGAACCCGTCGCGACCACCGTGAACCCAGAAAGCACCCCGTCTTCCACAACGGCGGCACCAGGACCGGCATGTCCAGGAATGAAGAGCTGGGCTCCAGCGGCCTGCCAGCGCGCGACGATGTCAGCATGCCAGTCGACGGCAAACCAGTCGATCAGCGAGTCGGCGATGATGCCACCCACGCCCTCGACAGACGCCAATTCTTCACGCGTGGCTGCGCGGATCGCCTCGATCGAGCCAAACCACTGCGCCAAAGCGCGTGCTGCCACCGGGCCGACATGGCGGATATTGAGTGAGACGAGGAAGCGCCAGAAGTCTTTTGTCTTGGCTTTCTCGAGTTCTGCCAGCAACTGGGTGGCTGCTGCCGAAACGATGTAGTCTGCGGTGCCGTCGAACTTTCCGTGAGGATCGAATATCGGATCATTCTTCTTGCGCTGACGACGGAAGGGCGACCGGGTGTCTTCGGTGCCATCGTCTTTGAGTTTCACGAGACCAGTTTCGCTGTCTCGCACGACCAGATCGATCGGGAAAAGATCACGCAACGTGAGATCGAACAGAGCAGCTTCAGTGTCAAGCGGAGGATGCTCTGGGCGAATAGGTTGAGTCAGCGCGGCTGCAGATACCTCCCCAAGACCCTCGACATCAAGGGCACCACGGGATCCGATGTGCTCAACGCGACCGCGAACCTGCGCCGGACATGAGCGCGAGTTCGGGCAACGAAGATCAATGTCACCCTCCTTGGCCGGGCGAAGTTCGGCGCCACACTCAGGACATTCGCGCGGCATCACGAATGCGCGCTCGGTACCGTCGCGAAGTTCTGCCACCGGGCCGAGAACTTCGGGAATGACATCACCCGCCTTACGCAAGACGACCATGTCGCCGATCAGCACACCCTTGGATTTCACGACGTCCTGGTTGTGCAATGTCGCTTGACGCACCACCGAACCGGCAACATGCGCCGGCTCCATCACCGCGAAGGGCGTTGCACGGCCAGTGCGTCCGACTGAGACCACGATGTCGAGGAGGCGGGTCTGCACCTCTTCTGGCGGGTACTTGTAGGCGATCGCCCAGCGCGGGGCGCGGCTCGTCATACCGAGCTCAGCATGCATCGCGAGATCATCAACCTTGACAACAATGCCGTCGATCTCGTGTTCGATGGCGTGCCGATTGGCACCGTGGTTTGCGACGAAGGCCGCGACGTCAGCGTTGGAGTCGAAGGTGCGGTAGTGCGGGCTCGTCGGCAAGCCCCAGGTGGCGAGCAGTTCATACACTTCGCTCTGCGACGCAACCGGCGGTTCCGGCCACGCGCCAATGCCGTGCACGTACAGGCGGAGCGACTTCAACCGCGCTTCACCGGCCTCGAGTTCGAGGCCCTCCTTCTTCTCCAGCTGCTGGCGCAAGCCGCCGCTCGCCGCATTGCGGGGGTTGGCGAACGCGGCAAATCGACGTTCCGCAGACTTTTCGGCGGCCTCGGTCGTGAACCCGCGGCGCTCGATAAGGTCGGCGATAACGGTCTCACGCATGCGAGCTTGCAGCGCATTGAGCGCTTCAAACTCGACGACCGGAAGGAAGACCTCGCCGCGCACTTCGAGAATCGGCGGGTGTCCGGTGCCCGCCAAACGCGCAGGGATGCCCGCAACCCGCAAGGCATTCACCGTGACATCTTCACCGACGCGACCGTCCCCGCGGGTGGCCGCTGACGTCAGCACGCCGTTTTCGTATCGCAGAGCGATCGCGAGGCCGTCGATTTTCAGCTCAGTCAGCCAACGAACGGAACCGGCAGCTGCGGCTTTCGTCTTGGTCATCCAGTCAGAAAGCTCATCAAGCGAGAAGACGTTGTCCAGGCTCAGCATGCGCTCGGCGTGCTCGACCGGCGTAAGCATACTGTTCTCTGCCGCTCCGACCGTCTGCGTAGGCGAGTCCTGCCCCGCAAGCTCGGGGAACGCGCGTTCGATGGCCTCGAGCGCATGCATCCACGCGTCGTACGTCTCATCGGCCACGAGCGACCGGTCGGCGCCGTAGTACTGGTCGCGCGCGTCGAGGATCAGCGTCGTGAGCCGCTCCGCCTCGGTGCGAGCCGTGGCGAGGTCAGTGGGCGTCGTGTGCTCAGAACCATTCACACATCAACGATAGGCCGTGCATCGGACACTGGGCGAGAGTGACGCTCGTGGCGCTGAGCGAACGGCAATTCGACAGCTCCGTCTCGACGCTCGTGACGCACGCGCGACTCGTGTGAGCAGGCGGCGTTAACCGACGGGAACGGCAGACTCGGTGCGGTCAATTGTGAACTGACCGAGCACACGGGTACCGAGGTACAGCACGGCGGTCTGCCCGGGAGCGACACCGTCAAGCGGCTCATCCGGCGTGACGGTGACGGAACCATCGGTGACGACAGCGAGCGCGGGAACAGGTTCCGCATGCGCGCGAATCTGCACGTGACAACGGAACTGGCTCTCAACCGGCGCTGCACCCGCCCATGAGTAGCGCGCACCGGCGATCAGCGCCGTCGCGAGAGCAGCCTTCGGGCCAACCACGACCGTGTTCGACACCGGTCGAACCTCAAGCACAAAGCGCGGCTTGCCATCGGCGGCGGGCACGCCCAGGTGCAAGCCTCGGCGCTGACCAACGGTGTACGCGTGCGCGCCCTCGTGCGAGCCAACAACGTTGCCTTCGCGGTCAACGATGTCGCCGGTGGCGGTGCCGACCTTCTCGGCCAACCAGCCCTTCGTGTCACCATCAGGGATGAAGCAAATGTCATGGCTGTCGGGCTTCTGCGCGACGGTGAGCCCGCGTTCGGCAGCTTCCGCGCGCACCAGAGCCTTCGTCGGCGTCGAGCCCAGCGGGAAGTACGTGTGCGCCAGCTGCTCGGTAGTCAGCACGCCTAGCACATACGACTGGTCCTTCGCGTTGTCGGCTGCGCGGTGCAGTTCCAGGCCGCCTGGCCCCTCAACGAGATTGGCGTAGTGGCCGGTGCAGACCGCATCGAAGCCGAGCTCAATGGCACGCTCCAACAGCGCCGCAAACTTAATCTTCTCGTTGCAGCGCATGCACGGGTTCGGTGTGCGCCCGGCCTGGTACTCAGAAACGAAGTCGGCGATCACGTCTTCGCGAAAACGCTCGGAGAAATCCCACACGTAGAACGGGATGCCGAGTTTGTCGGCAGCGCGACGCGCGTCCATCGCATCCTCAATAGTGCAGCACCCGCGAGAGCCGGTGCGTAGCGTGCCGCCTGCACGCGAAAGCGCCAGGTGTACGCCAACAACCTCGTGTCCGGCTTCTACCGCACGAGCCGCAGCAACGGCAGAGTCCACTCCACCACTCATGGCAGCCAAAATACGCATAGGTACCAGTTTACGACCGATGAACCTGGGAGGCGCAGGAACGCCAAACACGGACGACTGTGACGCGGCTATCGCCTACCGGATGCCCGCCGGTATGCGTCACCAACGGCCGCGATGACGGCATCGACATCGGCAGGCGTCGTGGTGCGGCCAACGGTCATCCGCAAAACGCTCCGCGCTTCCGCCTCGGTCCGACCCATCGCCTGCACGACATGCGATGGTTCCGCAATTCCGGCTTGGCACGCCGACCCGGTAGAAACGGCAATGTCGGCCGCGTCCAGGAGGTAAAGCATGGACTCCCCCGCGGCGCCGGGAAACAGGAAATGCGCGTTGCCAGGAAGTCGATCGTCGGGGTCGCCGAGGAGCTCAGATTCCGGAACCACGGAGCCGATGCCGGAGATGAGTGCGTCTCGAAGCTCGCGGAGTCGGAAATCTTCCTTCACCCGCTCGTCAAATGTGGCCTCAGCAGCCGCGGCAAAGGCCGCAGCCGACGGGGCATCGGGCGTGCCTGCCCGCAACCCGCGTTGGGCCGACCCGCCGTGATGCAACGCCGTAATAGTCGCCTTGCGAGACACCACGAGCGCACCAATCGAGGGCGGCCCGCCAATCTTGTGCGCGGAGATACTCATGAGGTGCGCGCCGCCTGCGGCCGAACGTGCCAGTGATGAAAAAGGAAGATCACAGTGCCCGAAAGAGGCGACAGCGTCGAGATGAAGCGGCACGCCAGCATCGGTGGCAGCCGCCGCGAGCGCCACGGCATCGTTAATGGTTCCGGCCTCATTGTTGGCGACCATTGCGGTTGCTACCGCAACATCTGCCGCGAGCGCCTTCGCAAACGTATCGACCGGAATCCGGGCGACCCGATCCAGGGCGACAGGGCGCACGGTGGCTCCTTCTCCCGTGCGTAGCCACTCCACGGCGTCAAGCGTCGCGTGATGTTCGCCATCGGGAAGGACAACGACGTTGCGTTCAGCGGCGCGCGAAAACCACAGCCCCTTGACCGCAAGGTTGATGGCTTCGGTTCCGCCCGAAGTAAACACCACCTCAATCGCGTCACACCCCAGCACGGCTGCCAGACGCTCACGCGCGTCTTCCAGTAACCGGCGCGCTGCCTGGCCTGAGCGGTGAATCGACGAGGGATTACCAACGGTATCGATCGCCGCCAGCCACGCGTCGCGAGCTTCTGAGCGGAGCGGCGTTGTCGCCGCGTGATCGAGGTACACCGTCATCCTTCTATGTTGTCACTGTCTGACCCCCACGGCGCGAACCTACCCGTCAGGTGACGCGGTGCGGCAAGCGCTTGCACCTATGCTGTATCGCATGGCGACCGACGTGCCCCCACCGGGCCTCCTCTCCCCCAAGCTCAACGCACTCGGAGTGACGCTCGCCGCAGGCGGCGCGACGGTACGCGTCTGGTCGCAGAACGCGACGGCTGTTGAGCTCGTCATCTTCAACGAGGCCGACCTCGACTGGGTGACGCAGGCGATTCCGTTACAGCGTGGCGATGATGATGTGTGGCAAGTCACGACGGATGCCCTCACTGTCGGCACCCACTATGCCTTCCGTGCCGATGGTTCCGACACCTCCCGCTTCGACAAGAACCAATTTCTGATTGATCCGTACTCGCGCGGTCTCGTTCAGGGTCACGGGTACGACGATTTTCGCAGCGTTGTGGTGGATACCGCATTTGACTGGGGCCACGCGGTGAAGCCGCTCATTCCCCTCGACGAGACCATCATCTACGAGGGGCATCTGAAAGGTTTGAGTAAGCGTCACCCTGATGTTCCTGCGGCTCTGCACGGAACGTATGCGGGTCTTGGGCATCCGGCGATGATCGAACACTTCCACTCGCTCGGCATCACGACCGTTGAGCTCCTTCCCGTGCATCAGTTCATGTCGGAACCACGACTGCTGCAGTTGGGGTTGGCGAACTACTGGGGTTACAACACACTGAACTTCTTCACCCCGCATGCGCCGTACGCGACGATTGCGGCACGGCGCGAGGGGCCATCCGCTGTGCTGCGAGAGTTCAAGCAGATGGTGAAGTCACTGCATGAGGCGGGTCTCGAAGTGATTCTCGACGTCGTCTACAACCACACATCGGAAGAAGGCCCTGGCGGACCGACGTCGAGTCTGCGTGGCCTGGATGATGCGGCCTACTATCGACAGCTCCCCGACAGCGGTGAGTACGTCGACACCACCGGGTGCGGCAATACCCTCAACACCGCGACTCCGGCCGCCGCACGCCTCGTGCTGGACTCGCTGCGGTACTGGGCAGAGGAGGTTCAGGTCGACGGGTTCCGCTTTGACCTGGCTACCTCCCTCGGCCGCGACGAGACACACGCCTTCACGGCGGAGCATCCCCTCCTGCAGGCGATCCTGGCTGACCCGGTACTGAAGACCACGAAGCTCATCGCGGAACCATGGGACGTGGGTATTGACGGATGGAAGACCGGTGCATTTGGTGACGGTTGGCAAGAGTGGAATGACCGCTACCGCGACCGTGTCCGCAACTTTTGGCTGAGCGACATCGACTACGCCCGCCGTGCCAGCGTCGCTCCGGCCGGTATTGGAGGGTTCGCGACCCGTCTCGCCGGCTCGTCGAACACTTTCGCTCCGGATCGTGGCCCCCTCGCTGGCGTGAATTTCGTCACCGCACACGATGGATTCACGATGCGCGATCTGGTGTCGTTTTCGACAAAGAACAACCTCGACAATGGCGAACACAACCGCGACGGCGCCGATACGAATCGTTCGTTCAACCATGGCGCTGAAGGCATCACCGATGACCCCACGATTCGCGCGCTGCGCCGCAAAGCCATGCGGAACCTGTTCGGCACGCTCCTGCTCTCGGCTGGCACTCCCATGATTACCGCGGGCGACGAGACGGGGCGTACCCAACGCGGAAACAACAACGCCTACTGCCATGATTCAGAACTCACGTGGCTGTCGTGGCAGTTGGCGCAGTGGCAGATTGATCTGCGTGCGCATGTGGCCACCCTCATCCGCCTTCGTCGCGAAAATGCCGCGCTGCGACCGGCGCGCTTTGCCGAGCTCGGCAGGCACGTACCCGGATCCAGCGAGATGGACTGGTATGACGAACACGGCGAAACCATGGCAAGCGACCGTTGGCATGATCCAGAGCACCGCACCCTGCAATATTTCGCTGCAGAGACTCCGGTCGCGGGCAAACCACACAACCGCATTCTGCTGATCGTGCATGGCAAGGAGTCGCCCATCGACGTCGTGCTGCCCACGGTGGCTGGTGTGACGCGTTTCCGCTCGCTGTGGTCGAGCGAGGAAGAATCGCCTCTGACTGACCGCACAACTTTCGTGGCAGGCGACCTGGTTCCGTTGCGCGGTACCGCCATGCACCTGTTCGCCGCAGAGTGACACCAGTGTTTGCAACGCAGTGACACGCACGTAACACCGGGCATACCCACGCGATGCATTCGGGCGGTAGATTCAAGGCGTGTCCGCACTTGAGAGCGTTACTCCCATCCGTAGTTCCCGACCGATTCCCCTTCGGCCCGCCTCAGCGTGGCAGAAAAAGCGCAACACGGTCAGCGGTCGCATTCCGCTCAGTGACGTCGTTCCCGCTGCACCCGGTGCGTACCGCCCCAAGGGCTATGTGGGTGAAGTCATTCCCTTCGGCGCCACCGCTTTCCGTGAGGGCCACGATCTCATCGGCGTGCAGGTGCGGCTCACGTCGCCGAGCGGCGCGCAGAGCTTGCATCGCTTGCAGAACACCGGAACAGGTCTTGACCGCTGGCAGGTTCTTCTCGCCCCGCTTGAGCAGGGCGTGTGGACGTTTCAGTTTGAATCGTTCGCCGATGACTTCTTAACCTGGCAGCACGCCGCGCACCTCAAGCTGGCCGCGGGCGTCGATATTGCCGTGATGCGGGAGTCCGGCGCCCTCGTCCTGGAACGTGCGGTCGCGAAGGGCAAACACCCCGCACCCGAGAAGGCGCTTCTCACAGCGGCCATCAAAACTCTGCGATCAAGCGATGCCGATACGACTGCCGCTCTCGGCGTCGTCGATGATCCCGACCTGGCTGCCATGCTCTTTGCTCGCCCGGTGATGTCCCTCATCACCGTTGACGCTCCCCGCACGCTCCTCGTTGAGCGGGCACGCGCAGGCGTGGGCAGCTGGTATGAATTCTTTCCGCGCTCCGAGGGCGCTACCAGACGCGCCGACGGATCAATCGCCTCCGGAACCTTCGCAACCGCTCAAAAGCGGCTTCCTGCCGTCGCCGGAATGGGTTTCGATGTCGTCTACCTGCCCCCGATCCACCCGATCGGCACGATCAACCGCAAGGGGCCGAACAACACCCTCGTTGCGACTGAAGCGGATCCCGGCTCGCCCTGGGCGATCGGATCAGCCGCAGGCGGCCACGACGCCGTGCATCCGGATCTCGGAACCATGGCTGACTTCCGTGCTTTTGTTGCGGCGGCAAGAGGCGAAGGCATCGACGTTGCCCTCGACCTCGCCCTCCAGGCTGCGCCCGACCACCCGTGGGTCACTGAGCACCCGGAATGGTTCACCACGTTGCCTGACGGAACCATCGCGTACGCGGAGAATCCGCCAAAGAAGTACCAGGACATTTACCCGATCAACTTCGACAACGATCCAGATGGCATCCGTGCCGAAGTGCTCCGCGTGGTTCGGCACTGGATTGCGCAGGGCGTGACGATCTTCCGTGTCGACAACCCGCACACGAAGCCGCTGCAGTTTTGGGAGTGGCTCATTGCCGAGGTGCTTCGGCAGAACCCTGACGTCGTGTTTCTTGCCGAGGCGTTTACCCGTCCTGCACCGTTGCGGGCGCTCGCAGCCGCTGGTTTCCAGCAGAGCTATACCTACTTCACATGGCGCAATACCAAGACCGAGCTGGAAGAGTTTCTCACCGGGCTGGCTACCGAAACCGCGGACTATCTGCGGCCCAACCTGTTCGTGAACACCCCCGATATCCTTACCGAGTACCTCCAGTTCGGCGGTCGGGCAGCATTCGCGATTCGCGCAATCATCGCTGCGACCGCGGCGCCCACTTGGGGCGTGTACGCCGGATTCGAACTCTTCGAGTCGGTGGCGCGCCCGGGAGCGGAAGAAAACATCGACAGCGAGAAATACGAGTACAAGCTCCGCGATTTCGATGCTGCCGAAGCGTCTGGTGATTCGTTGGCACCGCTCCTGCGCACGCTGAACGGTATCCGGGATGCTCATCCTGCGCTGAGTCAGTTGCGCTCGTTCCGGGCACACGCGTCTGACGATGACGCCATCCTGGTGTACTCAAAGCACATCGACGCTGCACTCAGCCCCAACGGAAAAGACGACACCATCATCGTCGTCGTCAACGTCGACCCGCACTCGGTACGTGAGACCATGGTGCACCTCGACACCACCGCGTTCGACATTGCGCCTGGGGAGCAGTTTCCGGTCGTTGACTTGCTCACCGGAGCCACGTGGACTTGGAGCGACCATAACTACGTCCGGCTTGACGCGTTCACGCAGCCGGCACATGTTTTGTGGGTGAAACGATGAATGAAAGTGAAATTCTCCAGGCCGTCGGCGAGGGCCGTTGGCACGCGCCGCATGAGGTTCTCGGCCTGCACACCAATGGTTCCACGCCTGTCGTGCGCGCCCTCCGCCCGCTCGCTGATGCCGTCGCTGTCGTCCTAAACGACGGCGCACGCGTTGCGCTCAGCCACTGGAGCGATGGCATTTGGCACGGCGTCGTTCCCGCAGGCACCACGGCATACCAGCTCGAATCCACGTACGCGGGTCATACGTCACGCGCCGATGACCCCTACAGACACGCGCCGACAATTGGTGAGCTCGACCTGCATCTGATTGGCGAAGGCAGGCACGAAGAACTGTGGCGCGTGCTTGGCGCTCACGTTACGCACAGTGGCGGAGTGGACGGTGTCTCATTCACCGTATGGGCACCGCGCGCGCGGGCAGTGCGCGTCGTGGGTTCGTTCAACCACTGGGACGGCCGCCTGCACGCAATGCGTTCGCTCGGCTCCAGCGGCGTCTGGGAGCTGTTCATTCCCGCGCTCGGCGTCGGAACCACGTATAAGTTCGAGATTCAGTCGCAACGTGGCGATTGGGCGCTGAAAGCAGACCCGATGGCTCGCGCTGCCGAGGTTCCGCCATCCACCGCCTCCGTCGTGACCGACACGGCGTACGCATGGCATGACAGCGATTGGATGAACGCTCGAGCGCGCCGCGAACCGTCTCAGCAACCCATGGCAATTTACGAACTGCACGTTGGTTCCTGGCGCCCAGGACTCACCTACCGCACCCTGGCCGACGAACTCATTCCCTATGTGACGTCGCTCGGCTTTACCCACGTTGAGTTCATGCCGCTCGCTGAGCACCCGTTCGGCGGCTCCTGGGGATACCAGGTGTCTGGCTACTACGCGCCGACCAGTCGGTTCGGTAGCCCTGACGACCTGAGATACCTTATTGACCGCCTGCACCAGGCCGACATCGGCGTGATCATGGACTGGGTACCCGGGCACTTCCCTAAGGATGCCTTTGCGCTCGGCCGTTTCGACGGAGAAGCCCTCTACGAGCACCCCGACCCGCGTCGAGGTGAGCACAAAGACTGGGGCACGTACATCTTCGACTACGGTCGCCGTGAGGTGCGCGGCTTTCTGGTCGCAAACGCGCTGTACTGGATCGAGGAGTTCCACGTTGATGGTCTCCGCGTCGACGCCGTGGCCTCGATGTTGTACCTCGACTACTCCCGCGAAGACGGCGAGTGGGAGCCCAACGTTCATGGTGGCAGGGAGAATCTCGAGGCCATTCAGTTTCTGCAGGAGGTCAACGCGACCGCTTACAAGAAGCACCCGGGCATTGCGATGATCGCGGAAGAGTCCACCAGTTTCCCCGGCGTTACCGCCCCCACAAGCCGGGGCGGTCTCGGCTTCGGGTTCAAGTGGAACATGGGCTGGATGAACGACTCGCTACGTTACGTAGGCGTTGATCCGATGTACCGCAGTCACCATCACAGCGATATGACCTTCTCGTTCGCCTACGCGTTCAGCGAGAACTTCGTCCTGCCCATTAGCCACGATGAAGTTGTGCACGGCAAAGGCACGCTTCTGACACGCATGCCAGGCTCGCACGAACAACAGCTCGCCGGAACCCGCGGCTACCTGGCCTACATGTGGGCACACCCTGGCAAACAGCTCCTGTTCATGGGGCAAGAATTCGGGCAGATGTCGGAGTGGTCTGAGGCGCGTGCGATTGATTGGTATTTGCTCGAGCAGCCCGCGCACCAAAAGCTCGCCGGCTTCATCGGCGATCTGAACCGCACGTACCGCGAGCTCGACGCGCTGTGGCTTCGCGATAGCGATGCCACAGCGTTTCGGTTGCTGGGAGCGCCGAGCGAGAACCCTGATGTCATCGCGTTCGCCCGCATCACGACGCATGGCACGGTCGTGAGCGTTTCCAACTTCTCCGGAGTGACTATTGCGCAGCTCGCCCTTGACCTGCCCCACGGTGGCGCGTGGTACGAAGTGCTGAACTCCGATGCGACGACGTACGGCGGCGACGGGATCGGCAACTTCGGTGCCGTTGGCGCTGATGAGAATGGGCGCGCGTACGTGACATTGCCACCGCTCGGAACCCTTTGGTTGCGCTACGGCGGAAAGCGACCGGAGAAGTAGGCTTCAGCCGACGCGTTTCGCCTGAAGCGTTTCACGGCCAAAACCAGTCGGGCGCTCCCCTCGAGAGGAGAGCGCCCGCGGTGACAGGCCGTGACCGGCCCCAGAGCCTTAGAACAGAAGCGACGTCAACCGGCTGCGTGCGCGGATGACGCGGGCGTCCGCATCCCCGACAAGGCCAAACAGCTCGAGGAGGCGCTCGCGCACCGGAGTTCGCTCATCGGCTGGCAGTTCAGCGAACAGGTCGAGCAGGCGCCCAAAAGCGTCGTCAACGTGTCCACCGGCGAGATCAAGATCGGCGATGTTCAACTGCGCCTGCACGTCAAGCCGGTTCGCGGCAGCAGCAGCACGAGCTTCCTGCAGGTTGAGGCTCTGTGCACGGTGCAGAAGCTTCACCTGGCCAAGGCCAGCACGCGCTTCTTCATCACGCGGGTTCTCAGCGAGCGCCTTCTCGTATGCCTCGATGGCGACGGCGTAGTCGCCCGCTTCGATCGCGACGAAAGCCTCCTGATGCAGGGGCGGAAGCTCTGGTTCCGTTTGCTCTTCATCATCGGCCTTCGCGCCGCCCAAGACCTGAGTCACACCCTGCTGAGTGGCGAGCTCAAACAGCTGGTTAAACGTGGCGCGTACCTGCTCTTCAGTGGTCGCGCCGGAAAACAGCGGTACCGGCTGTCCGTTGATGAGGGCAACGACGAGCGGAACCGACTGGGCACGGAAGGCCTGAGCAATCTGCGGGTTGCGCTCGATCTCGACCTTGGCCAATAGCAAACGTCCGGCAAGCTCGGTGACAACCTTGTCGAGGATCGCGCTGAGCTCCGTGCTTGCCTCACTGCGACCGGCCCACATGTCGACGACAACGGGGACTCCGCGGCTAATCTCCAAAACCTGTTGGAACGTCGCATCCGTGATATCCACGATGTACGAGGGCGCACCGGAGTTTTCCGCTGCAGACGTCGCAGGCTGGTTCGAGCGGTTACGGAGGCTGGACAGGTCGACGGCTCCGCGCAAGACGGCTCCGGGGGCTTGATCACTCATGGAAGAACCTCAGACTTCAGGATGGACGAGGAGTAGCCGAGCAGACGAATCTGCTCGGTAGAACCCTGTGCAGGAACGTAGAAGAAGAGCTGGTTGCCGTACGTCGTCTTGAAGCCTGTTGCGGCCTCGGTGACGCCGGTGAGCGTGGTCAGCACCGGGTTTTCACCGATGCGAATCACGGCGTCCGTGTTGATCGACCGCGGCGACTCGGTGTCATTGACGGTGACCGCGACGATGGCGCCGCTGTCCAGTGTTGCCAACGCGACGGGGGCTTCCGCACCCGGTTCGGAAGCAAACGTCATCTCACCGGTTCCTGCGGCGGTCTGGTTAAACGCGTCGAGGCTCTCCTGGCGCTTCGTCAGAAGCTGGCCGCGGAACTGGTCGCCAGCAAGATCGTAGATTTCGGCGTATTCGCTGTTTTCACCGTTCTCGATGATGTCGACGTACATGGCGGCGAGATCCTGCGGCGGAACCAGCAGGAACTGGTTGTCAGGGTTTACAAGGGTGGCACCAATGTTTGCCGGGGCAAGCCCGGGAACCACCGCTGCCGCCTCCATCTGACCGGCATATATGAGCTTGTAGTTGTCCCACGGTGTGGCCTGTGTCGCCATCATGATGACAGGCGGAATCGTCGTGTCGGCATCATCCTTATAGATCGCCAGGAAGGAGCGTGGCCAGGTGTCAGCAGCCTGTGGCAGCAGGATGGTCCAGTTTGCGGGAACAGCCGACGGTGCGGCGTACTCAGCGATCGCCGCACGAAGCGTGTAATTAACCGAGCGCGCCTCAAGCACGGGTCCACTCAGGCGCTCACCGGCGACCGCGGCGTCGAGGCTGCTGTCAGCAGCAGCTGCTGCCTCCGAAATTTCGGTCAGAACGCGAGTAGCTTGCGATTCCAACAAGACCGGTGCTTTCTGACCCTCAGGAGCGATCACCGTCGGGGTCGGTGTCGGAGTCGGAGTTTGGTCTCCGGTTTGCGGCCATACATCGGGCGAGCACCCGGAGAGCACGAGCGCAGAAACGAGGAAAAGCGGCAGCGCCACGAGCGCGCGACGCTCGGTCTTCTCCGGAGTCGAAGAAATCACACCCTTACCTTCCGCCTCTTCAATTTCGGCCAGGCTCAGTGGTTCCGTGACGGGGAGCGGCGGGAGTCCGCGACGACGCGGGCCGCGCTTACGTCGCATGTGACGGATACCGAGGATGTAAAGCACAACACCAATCAGCGCGAAGATGCCGCCCGCCACCATGAGAGGTCCTGCCATCGGCGTCGTGTTGTCGAGAGTCCATTTGGCCGAGATGTCAGCTGGCGCTGGTTTGGTTCCGTCTGCCGAGATGAGAACGCTCATGTCGCTCGGCAGGTTGAAGGTCTGGATGAGGGAGTCAGTGTCGACGAACTCGGCTATCCAGAGGTCGGAACCAGCTGGGTTGCGCCCAGGCACGTCCTGGGTTTCGCCCTCTGCGGGTGCCTCTTCTGCGGGCACTTCCTCGGTGGGCTCGGCTTCTTCTTCCGGGACGACAACCGCGTCGACAACGGTCGAGACGATCTTCTTCTCTCCGTCAACCTTGTCAATCACAACGTGGTTGTACGACGCATCGGCAAGCCACGCAACCATGTCGCTTGTACGACCGTATGCCGCAAACAGATCGCCTTCGCCACGCGCGATGAGCGTCTGCCCGCCGGGGAGGTATCCAAGCACCGCAGCGTCAACCAGGGTGTACTTCTCACTCGCTTCGACAGGAAACTGCTCTTGGTGGCTGTTCGGGCCGAGCCACAGGGTGCGCTGGCCGACTCCAACCGCGGCGCACAAAAGCGCCAGGCAGAACGACACAACGGCCAATAAAAATCGCACGAAATGGACTCCTCCGCGGCCACGCCAAACGCCGGCCGCTTCATTCTCGACATTTCAGGTTAGCGAACATGACTGAAAGTTGCCCCGACATGCGCAAGCATCCGGCTGAAGAGTGCTGATCGGGCTACTCTTGGCTGAGTTCTATGAGGAGTCCGGTGAAGATTCACAATCCCTTCCGCACTGCCCTGGTTGCCACCTTGGGCGTCGGCGTTGGCCTGCTCATTATCTTGGCGGTGCAGGGGCTCTCGACGATCCTGCTCTATGTGGGCACCGCGCTGTTCTTGAGCCTTGGTCTTGACCCCGTGGTGTCGTTCTTCGAACGCCGCGGCCTCCCCCGTTGGCTGGCCGTCACGCTGACGGTGATGGGAATTCTCGGCCTCTTCGTCGGCGTCGTGTTGATCGTCTTGCCGATCATCGTCGAGCAGATCTCTCAGCTCGTAAAACAGGTCACGAGCCTCATTAACCAGCTCAACCAGCAGGGTGCCTACGAGGACTTCCTCGCGTGGGCAAAGGAGCGCCTGCCGAACTTCGACGTGGAGCTCGTCTTCAAAGAGGCGCAGAGCTTCGTCCTCAGCAACATTCAGGACTACGCGAGCGAAGTGTGGCAGTTCAGTCTCAATATCTTGGGCGGTGTGACCGGCGCGTTCATCGTGCTCATATTGACGATCTATCTGACCGCCTCAACCCCACATCTCAAGGCAGCCGTCAACCAGCTGGTTCCGGCGTCCAAGCGCGAACGCTTCGCCGACCTCAGCGACCAGATCACCGACTCGGTGGGCTACTACGTCATCGGACAGGTCAGCCTCGGCATGATCAACGGCATTCTGTCGTTCATCTATCTCAACATCATTGAAGCGCCATTCGCCACGGTGCTTGCCGTTGTCGCCTTCTTCTCCAGCCTGATTCCGCTCGTGGGTACCCTGACCGGATCGATCCTGATCGTTCTCGCTTGCCTCATCCCCGAGGTTGGCTCCGTGCAAGCGGCGATCGCGGCGGCGATCTATTACTTCATCTACATGCAGGTGGAAGCGTACTTCCTCTCACCACGCATCATGAACCGCGCGGTGTCTGTGCCCGGTGCGGTCGTCGTGATCGCCGCGCTTGCTGGCGCCGCACTCCTCGGCCTGCTTGGTGCGCTGATCGCTATCCCGGTGGCGGCGAGCATCCTGATCATCTACCGCCAGGTGATCATCCCGCAACAAAACGAGCGCTGAGCTTACTCAGTCCACTCGGTCGGCAGCGGCAGTGCGGCCGGATTCACGGTGCGAACGATCTCATCGAGGACGCGCCTGGTCTGCGTCTCACCCACCCACAGGTGTTTGCCTTCGGCGACATTGATCAGTTCGATCGTCGGAACCGATGCGAAACGTTCGGCAGCCTCAGCGGGCTTGAGGTAGTCGTCGTGCTCAGGAATGAGGGCGACCAGCCGGCGCTGATCTCCTGCCCACATCGCCACCTCATCTGCCCTGGCACGGTGCAGCGGAGGCGAAAGCAAAATGGCGCCGTTGATCGCGTGCGAGCGGCCATACTTCAGCGCAAGTTCCGTACCGAAAGACCAGCCAACGAGCCAGGGGTTAGGAAGAGCGCGATCTGCGACAAACTGCATCGCCGCAGCGACATCATGTTCTTCAGCCACACCACCATCGAACGCACCCTCACTGGTTCCACGCGGCGACGTGGTTCCGCGGGTGTTAAACCGCAGTACGGCGAGGTCAGCGAGTGCGGGAAGCCGCGCGGCTGCCTTGCGGAGGATATGCGAATCCATGAAGCCGCCGTGCGTGGGCAACGGGTGCAGCGTCACAAGCGTCGCGACCGGCTCGGCGTACAGCGGAAGCGCGAGTTCGCCAACGAGAGTAAGACCATCAGCCGTGTGCAGCTCAATGTCTTCTCGGCGGGCAGGAAGCTCCCGTGGGCCCCGAATTTCGGTCAACTCATCCTCCAACAGTGGGTGTGCCAGTGTCGGCGTGCAGCGAGGTCTGCCGCATCGCCCATGATGCCATCCGCGCGCCACACAACCAGGTGGGCGATGCCCAGCGGAACCGTCTGCGAACACCCAGGGCAGGTGTATTCCTTGAGCGCTTTGGCCGGTGATACCGGCTGTACGTAATATTCCAGGCCGCGCCGGCTTTCGGTGCGTTTCATACCGCCAAGAAAGCGTTCGAATGAATCGTCGTCCGTGTTTTCGCGACGACGGCGATTAGAGCGAGGCATAGTGGCCGATTACCACCAGTGGTTGTTGATCCAGAACTCGTAGGCGCCAGCCCAGCTACCGTAGCGGCCGGTAGCGTAGCCGTTGGCCCATGAGAGGTTCTGGACAGGGTCGTACCCGTTGTCTACCTTGCTGCACGGATAAATCTGCACGAGACCACATGCGCCCGAGCTTGAGTTCGTGGCGTTGGGGTTCCATCCGCTCTCGCGGCTCACAATGTAGTCGACGTAGCCCCAGTCGCCTGATGCGATGCCTGCGGCTGCCAGCCAGTCTTCCTTCGAGCCACCACCGGAGTATGACGGCGGCGAATAACTTGAGCCCGAGTCCGATGACGAGCTCCGAGACTCGGACTTCGTGGGGGTCGGTGTCGGGGTTGGCGTTGGTGTGACGTACGCCTCATAAGAGCTGCTGGAGCGATCCATCGCGGCGACAACCACCACGTCATCAACGGTCATCTGTTGCGCACCGGCGACAGCGGCATCGTAAAGCGACGAGTCTGCGGGTTGCGCTACGGGTGCGGAACCGGCGAGAGCTGCGCCTGCGGGAATCGCGAATGCGCCGCCAAAGGCGACGACACCCATAACCGCAAACATCGACGCAAGGGCGCGCTTACGGGAGGGCTTCACGGCCGTCGTTGGGCGAGGCCGCGGCGTGAACTGCACGTCAACACTCTGGGAAGCGCGGTTCGTTCGGAGGTCTTTGCGATGGGTCACAGTGTTCTCAGTCTACCCACGCCTACCTGAACAAGCCATCAGCGTGTGGGCGTGACCGCCAGCATGACGTCGACAACGGCATCAAGCAGAGCATCGACCTGCTCTTCGCGATATCCACGTCGCTGCATGCGGAATGCCGCCGCGCGCACCTGCTCCACGGTGACAAGATGCCCGCGCTCCAAGAACGCCGTCAGCTTGTCCATCACAATGTCGACCTCATCGACCCGGTAACCGTAGGTGAGCACGGACGTGCGTGCGAAACGTTGCTTCTTGGGACGCGCGAGATGCACCAGAATGTCCTGCGCGGCTTCCCGCGCCTGATCCACCCACACCCGTGCGCCTTCGCGTCGCATCGCAGCTTCGCGTTCACGGGCGGCGAAGGCATCTTCAATACGTCCGAGTGCGCCGTCTACGTGGGCAATCGAGTAGCCCTCTTTGGCCAGCGGAAACGCGACCTCACGGATTGCTTGCGAAGTGACCTCGGGCGCGCCTTCTCGGCGCTCGAAAGCGGCTCGAGCCTGCGCAAGGAAGGCATCAACCGCGCGCTGCTCATAGCCCTTTTCACGACCAGCCGTCACAGGAAAAACGGAACCAGCCATCACGCACCTACCAGGGGTGTCAACCAATAGCACAGCGCAAGAGTTGCGACGGCAGATGGCAACAACGAGTCAAGCCGATCAAGCAGCCCGCCGTGTCCGGGAATCCACGAACTCATGTCTTTGATTCCGAGGTCACGTTTGATGAGCGACTCCCCCAAATCACCCAGCGTCGCCGTGATCAGAATGACGAGGCCCATAACGATGCCTGCCCACAGGGGCAGATCCAGCACGAAGTAGGCGAGCAATGTCGCGGCAATGACCGCCGCAGTTGCCGCACCGGCAAAACCTTCCCAGGTCTTCTTGGGGCTGACACGCGGAACCATCGGGTGCTTACCGATCCAAACACCGACGGCGTATGCCCCGGTGTCAGCAGAGACCACGACAATGATGAACGTGAGGATCCAGGCAGCACCGTTCGTCTGGTGTTGCAGTACGAGGACGAGAGCGAGCAGGAAAGGAACGTAAATCGGAATGAAGCCGGCGGCAGCAATATCGGCAAGAACGTCGCCGTATGTGCGGCCATCACGCGCCGCCATCTGTGCGACCATGCGCCACACAATCAAAACAGCGACGACCGCGAAGGTCATCACCCAGAGCTGCCAGAGCGCGGTGCCGAAGTATCCGGTTGCGGCCAGGGCGACGGCAGCGACGATCTGCACCCACACATCGACCTTGCGTCCACCGGTTTCAAAGGCACGCGCGAGTTCGAACGTTGCCAAACCGCTGACAACGATCACGATCGCCGCAAACACCGTTGGCACAAAGAGCAACGCACCAAGCACGACGCCGGCGAGCACAAGCCCGGACAGGACCGCGAGGATGAGATCGCGACCGGTCCGCTGCTTGATCTTTTCGTTTACCTCTTCGAAATGCTCACGCGCGATCGCGACCTGATCGCGAAACTCAGCACGACGCGCCTCAAGCGGGGCTCCGAGCTTGCTTTCGGAACCTGATGGGGCATCGTGCTGTGCGTCGAGCGGTGACTCGAGCGCATCGCCCTGCGGATCGGCGCTCATCACGTCAGACCTCGAGAAGCTCGGCCTCTTTGCGCTTCAGCGCTTCGTCGATGAGGTCGGTGTGTGCGCGCGTGAGAGCATCAAGCTCCTTTTCGCCACGGGCGACCTCATCTTCACCGACCTCGCTCTTCAGCGCGTCCAGTTCGTCCTTCGCCTTACGGCGGATGCCGCGAACGTGTACCTTCGCGTCTTCGCCCTTCGACTTCACGAGCTTGACGAACTCCTTGCGGCGGTCTTCAGTCAGCTCAGGCATCGTGACACGCACAATGCTTCCGTCGTTGCTGGGGTTTGCTCCCAGGTTCGGCATGGAGCTGATGGCATCTTCGATGGCCTTCAGCGCCGACTTGTCGTAGGGCGTCACGATGATCGTGCGCGCTTCCGGGTTGTTGAGCGAGGCAAGCTGCGCCAACGGCGTCGGGGTTCCGTAGTAGTCCACAAGGATCTTCTGGAACAGTTGCGGGTTAGCGCGGCCTGTTCGGACTGTGGCGAAGTCTTCCTTCGCTGATTCGACAGCGCGCTCCATGCGGCCACGGGTTTCAGCAATCACGTCGGCGATCATGCGTGCTCCAATCGGATAGGAAGAATCAAGTTCTCAGTCTAGTGGTCGTGGAAAGGTCAGCTTGTGACCAAAGTGCCGATGGGCTCGCCGAGCAACGCGCGAGTGACGTTGCCTGCCGGCTCCATGCCGAACACGCGCATGTCCATTTTGTTGTCCATGCAGAGGCTGAACGCGGTGGAGTCGACGACCTTGAGGCCCTGTTTCAGGGCGTCCTGGTAGGTGACGCGGTCAAGCTTGATGGCGGTCGGGTCAATGCGCGGGTCGGCGGAGTACACGCCGTCCACACCGTTCTTAGCAACGAGAACCTCGTCGGCACCGATTTCGAGCGCACGCTGCGCGGCGACCGTGTCGGTCGAGAAGTACGGGAGGCCTGCGCCCGCACCGAAGACCACAACACGGCCCTTCTGCATGTGACGCTCGGCACGCAGCGGAATATAGCTCTCCGCCACCTGCGTCATCTGAATAGCCGACTGCACGCGCGTGGCGGCGCCCGCCTGCTCCAAGAAGTCTTGCAGCGCGAGCGCGTTCATGACGGTTCCGAGCATGCCCATGTAGTCAGCACGACCGCGGTCCATTCCGCGTTGGCTGAGCTCAGCGCCGCGGAAGAAGTTGCCGCCGCCGACCACAATGGCGACTTCAACGGTATCTACGACCTCAGCGATCTCACGAGCGATCTGGCTCACCACGTCGGGGTTAACACCGAGCTGGCCACCACCAAAGGCTTCGCCAGAAAGTTTCAGCAGGACGCGACGGCGTCCGGTTTCTTCGGTAGCCATGTCGGCTCCTTTCATCGCTTCGAATCTCTAACGCCCGGTTGGACGCGTGAAGAAGGGCCCGGATCGAATATATCGATCCGGGCCCTTGAATAGGTGTTACGCGCCGACCTTGAAGCGGGCGAAGTCGGTCACCGTGATGCCGGCGTCCTTCGCAACCGCTGCAACAGACAGCTTGTTGTCCTTTGCGTAGTCCTGCTCAAGCAGTGCGACCTGCTTGATGAAGGCGTTAACGCGACCCTCAACGATCTTCGGGAGAGCAGCCTCAGGCTTGCCCTCTTCGAGCGAGATCTTGGTAACGATCTCGCGCTCCTTCTCGATCTCGTCGACGGGAACGTCATCCTTGGAAAGGAACGACGGGTTCGCGAACGAAATGTGCTGAGCGATCGAACGGGCGGTGTCAGCGTCGTCACCCGAGTAGGCGACAACAACACCGATCTGCGGAGGCAGGTCTTTGCTGGTCTTGTGCAGGTAAACCTCGAACTTGTCGCCCGAGAGGGTACGCACCTGGCGCAGCTCGATCTTCTCGCCGATGATGGCGGCAGCCTCAGAGATGACGTCAGCAACGGTCTTGCCGTCGATGGTCACTGCCTGAGCCGCCTCAAGCGATTCCGAACCAGCAGCGGCAACAGCGTCAACGACGGTGTCAGCCAGTGCGATGAACTTCTCGTTCTTTGCGACGAAGTCGGTCTCGCAAGCGAGCTCGATCAGCGTGACCTTGCCGTTTACTTCGCGCGAAGCCACGAGGCCTTCGCTCGTCGAGCGGTCAGCACGCTTCGCGTTACCCTTGGCGCCCTTGAGGCGCAGGATCTCCGTCGCCTTTTCGAGGTCACCCTCAGCTTCTTCGAGAGCCTTCTTGGTGTCGACCATGCCGGTGCCGAGCTGTTCGCGCAGCGCCTTGATGTCCGCAATAGAAATGTTGGCCATGTGTGTGGCTCCTTCTGTTTCGTGTAGGCGGAAAGTTACTTGGACTCTTCGGTTGCTTCTGCAGCGACCTCAGCGGCCGGCTCAGCCTCAGCGGCGGGCTCAGCAACAACAGCAGCCGAAGCTTCAGCTTCGGTGCCCTGCTCGAGAAGCTCGCGCTCCCACTCAGCGAGGGGCTCAGCGTCGCCCTGTGCGTCAGCCGGCTGGTGCTTCTGGATCAGACCCTCAGCAGCAGCGTCGGCGATGATGCGCGTGAGCAGGCCAACCGAACGGATCGCGTCGTCGTTACCCGGGATCGGGTACTGCAGGTCGTCAGGGTCAGCGTTCGTGTCGAGGATACCGATCACGGGGATGCCAAGCTTCTTGGCCTCGTCGATTGCAAGGCGCTCGCGCTTTGCGTCAACAACCCACATCGCCGAAGGCGTCTTGGTGAGGTTACGGATACCACCGAGCGACTTGTGCAGCTTGTCGAGCTCACGCTTCTTGAGAAGGAGTTCCTTCTTGGTGAAGCCCGATGCAGCCGGGGTCTCGTAGTCGAGCTCTTCGAGCTCCTTCATGCGAGCGAGGCGCTTGGAAACCGTCTGGAAGTTGGTCAGCAGACCACCCAGCCAGCGCTGGTTCACGTAGGGCTGGCCAACGCGCGATGCCTGCTCAGCGATAACTTCCTGAGCCTGCTTCTTCGTACCAACGAAGAGGATGGTGCCGCCGTGTGCGACCGTCTCCTTGACGAAGTCGTATGCGCGGTCAATGTAGGCCAGCGACTGCTGAAGGTCGATGATGTGGATGCCCGAGCGCTCCGTCAGGATGAAGCGCTTTACCTTCGGGTTCCACCGACGCGTCTGGTGTCCGAAGTGCACACCAGCGTCAAGCAGCTGGCGAATGGTTACAACGGCCATGCCGTTCTCCCTTGTTTATGGCGCAGAAGCGCCGATTGCGGTTATGCGAGCGGATGCTCAATTCCTGGCGCCCTGCACACACTCCCACCTTGAAAAGGACCGTTGGGAATGTGCCACGTAAAAACGCACTGGGCACGCGAAGTCACCCCGACAAAGCGAGGTGCTCAACCAGCATAGCAGGGCGTGGCTCAGCAGGATTCCTCCACACCCGCTTGATTGGGCGAAATTGTTCCCAATCAAGCAGGGCCTCTCCCCCGCACCCAGAAACGACGCATTGTGATGACATGACCACCGCAACACCCACGTCACGCTTGCACGCACGTCCCGGAGGCGGACTGGCTCTCGCCGTCCTGCTCATGGTTACTGTCGCGGGGCCGCCCGCCAGCGCTTCCGCGCTTTCCCTGGTTCCGCACTCATCATTATCGGCTGCCGGCTGGCAATGGCCGGTCGCGCCACCGGTTTCCGTGACGGCCCCGTATGTACAGCCCGAACATGACTATGCGCCCGGACACCGCGGCATCGATGTGAGCGACGCCGACGGCCAGGTCTTTGCCCCCATGAGCGGAACCATTGCCTGGGTTGGCACGGTGGCTGATCGCCCGCTCCTGACCATCAGCCATGGCAACGGATACGTCTCAACATTGGAACCTGTGCTCGCGAACGTGGACATTGGCAACGTGGTGCGCGCTGGGGATCAGGTTGGCACGCTCACCACGGGCGGGCACACGCCGGTCGGGTCCGTGCACTGGGGCGTGCGCGTCGATGGCGAGTATGTCAATCCGGCGTCGCTACTTCGCCGGATCACGCGCCCCATTCTGCTGCCGTGTTGTGAGGATTAGGCTGAGTCGGCACGAAGCGGGAAAATTTCTCCGGCAAATGCGTTCAATTCTTGTGAATACACTTCCTCGGATCGAAAGCGGCGACAATCTCATGAGCGACTACGGACACGATCTCCTGTTCGGCACCTTCTTAACGCCGACCAATCAGGTGCCGCACCGCGCCGTGCAACTGGCCCAGCTTGCGGAACAAGCGGGGCTCGATCTTGCCACCTTCCAGGACCACCCCTATCAGGCCTCGTTTCTGGACACCTGGACACTGTTGAGCTATGTGGCGGCGCAAACCGAGCGCATTCATGTTTCTGGCAATGTGATCAACCTGCCGCTGCGTGGCCCTGCTGTATTGGCGCGCGCCGCAGCCAGCCTCGACCTGTTGAGCGGCGGTCGCGTTGAACTGGGGCTTGGTGCTGGTGGTTTCTGGGATCCGATTGTCGCGATGGGCGGCGAACGACTCACCCCCGGTGAGTCCGTCACCGCATTGGAGGAGGGCATCGACATCATTCGCGGTGTGTGGGATGCCACGAACCCAAACCGACTCGTTGTCGAAGGCAACCACCACCGCGTGGTTGGCGCAAAGCGCGGTCCGGCACCCGCCCACAACATCGGGATCTGGATTGGGGCGCTCAAGCCGCGCATGCTGCGTCTGGTTGGCCGTAAGGCTGATGGCTGGTTGCCGTCACTTGGCTACATGCGTAGCCTCGACGAACTCACCGATTCAAATGCGGTGATCGACGAGGCTGCGGTGAAAGCGGGACGACACCCGAATGACATCCGGCGCCTAATCAATATCAATGGGCAGTTTGCTGATCAGGGTTCCGGAAAACTGCTCGTCGGCCCGCCATCACAGTGGGCGGAACAACTCGCCGCCATGGCCCTGCAGTATGGGATGAGCGGGTTCATCCTGGCTGGCGACGACCCGCGGGCGATCGCGCAGTTCGGTCAAGAAGTCGCTCCGATGACACGAGACCTTGTCGCCGCCGAGCGTTCGTCATCCAACACCTGCGGTTTGTAAGGGGCGTCGTGGATTACGGTCACCCGCTGCAGTTCGGGGTCAGCATCACGCCGCTGAATGACGACCCGCTCGCCCCCGTCGCCCTGGCAAAGCAGGCAGAAGCGCTCGGCTTAGACATCGTCACGGTGCAAGATCACCCCTACCAGCCGCGCTTTCACGAAACGTGGACGCTGTTGAGCTGGATCGCGGGTGCCACCTCCCGCATCTCCCTCTCCCCCCACGTGCTGAATGTGCCGATGCGCGTGGCCTCCGTCATGGCACGGTCGGCCGCGAGCCTGGACCTGCTATCGCAAGGCCGCGCACAACTCGCGGTAGGCGCAGGCGCCTTCTGGGATGCCATGGTCGCGATGGGTGTCGAGCGGCTCTCCGCCGGCGAATCCGTAGCGGCGTTGGAGGAGGCGATCGAGGTCATGCGCGGCGTCTGGGATCTCAGCACCGGCCGCCCGCTGTATCTGAGGGGCAAGCATCACGCGGTGACCGGCATTGAGCCAGGGCCAGCACCCGCGCACCGCATCCCCATTGCCGTCGGCGCTGGTAAGCAGCGCATGCTTGATCTCACCGGACGACTGGGAGATGGATGGATTGTGCCAGGAGGAGAGAACGGCATCCCCCTGCTCGCCAAAGGCAACCATGTCATTGATGAGGCGGCACGTAGCGTCGGCCGGGATCCCCGTGAGATTCGTCGCATCGTCAACCTTGGCGACACGTTCGCCGGGGTCGAAACGGAACCATTCTCTGGTCAGTGGGAGTCGTGGGTCGAGCGAATGACAACCCTTGCGCTCGATGATGGCGTTTCCACGTTCTTGCTGTCGAGCGATGACCCGGTGAGGCTCGAGCTTTTCGCCACCCACGTGGTTCCGGCCGTCACGACTGCCGTCGCCGCCGAGCGTGCGGCTCGGGAGACCTCTCTTCAGCCCGTTGTGCCGCTGGCTGTGCGTGCCAAGCGTCGTAGCGGCATCGCATACGGAAAAATCCCTGACTCCCTCCTGCCAGGCGCTGTGGAGCCTGGCGATGTTTCGTACGGCAATGTGCGCTCAACATACTTGCGCGGCGGCACGCCAGGACTCGTCCTTCACCCGGAGAACGCGGCACAGGTGGCCGACGCTGTGCTGTGGGCTCAGCAGCAGTCCGTCGCGCTATCCGTGCGTAGCGGCGGTCACGGTTTCAGCGGCCGATCGACGAACGACGGTGGCATTGTGATCGATCTCAGTCGGATGGGCGCCATCGACGTTCTGAACGAGGCGGAGCGTCTCGTTCGTGTTGAACCCGGTGCCCGCTGGGGCGAGGTCACCGCCGTTCTGCGCACACACGGCTGGGCGCTGTCCTCCGGCGACTTCGGCGGCGTGGGCGTGGGCGGCTTGTCAACGGCAGGGGGCATCGGATTCTTGAGCAGGGCGCACGGACTCACGATTGACCACGTGCGCGCGGTCGATGTGGTCACCGCGAACGGCAACATCCTCGGCGCCAGTGCGACAGAGCATCCCGACCTCTTTTGGGCGATGCGCGGCGCCGGATTCGCGTTTGGCGTCGTGACGGCGTTTGAATTTCAGGTGGATGAGATCACAACCATTGGCTTCGGTCAGCTGCAATACGACGTGACGGATGACGTCGCCGGTTTTCTAGTGCGATGGGGCGCCGCCGTGGAAGCTTCACCGCGCGACACCACGAGCTTCCTCATGATGGGGCCGCCCCAGGACGGGCGGGTCATTGCGCAGACCTCAAATGTGGTGGCTTCGGATGACCCGAACACGATTCTGGAGCGCTTACAACGTCTCGCGGATGTCGCGCCGCTCGTAGGTCAACAGGCCATGTTGCTTGACTATGACGCGCTCGTCAGTGCCCAGCCGCGGATCGGGCACCGTGGCCGAGGCGAACCCACCGGACGCTCTGGCCTGCTGGAACACATCACGCCAGAGTTCGCGACGGCCGCCGAGCAACTCCTGTTGCGCGGTGCCACATCGTTCTTCCAGATTCGAGCGCTTGGCGGCGCGACGGCCGATCTCGCCCCCGAGGAGACGGCATTCGCGCATCGCACTGCGCAGTTCTCGGTGCTCGCCATGTCATCGTCCAGCGAGCGGATTGATCCGATATGGGATGCCATGCGGCATATGTTTGCGGGCATCTACCTGAGCTTCGAGACCGATCAAGACCGCGCGGCTCAACGACGCATTCCCGCCTGCGCATCTCGAGCGTCTGCGAAAGCTGAAACGGCAGTACGACCCGACCAATGTGTTCCGGGACAACTTCAACCTGCTGCCTGACGAGGTACGCGGGTAGCGCTCTGCCAGACAAGTGGGGAGGGATCGATAGTTTCCTCCCCACTTTTCGTTACGCCGCAGGCGTCTGAAGCTCACGCAGGCGTGGCGCAAGGTCGCGGGCAAAGAGCTGCATAAAACGCTCCTGATCATGACCGGGCGCATGAAACACGAGGTGGTTGAAGCCCCAGCCGACATAGTCCTTGACCTGCGCGACGATCTGTTCCGGGTCGGTGCCGACGATCCATCGCTTCGCGACCTGATCTATCGGAAGCGCGTCAGCCGCCCGTTCCATCTCGACCGGGTCGGTGATGTCGTGCTTCTGTTCCTTCGATAGCGACAAGGGCGCCCAAAACTTCGTGTTCTCCAAGGCCTTCTGCGCTGTCTCTTCGTACGAGATCTTGATCTCGATCATGCGATCGATATCGTTCATCGTGCGACCTGAGAGGCTCAGCCCTTCTTTCATCGCTGGAACGAGCTGGTCAGTGTACAGTTCACGACCCTTGCCCGAGGTGACGATGAAGCCGTCCCCCGCTCGGCCAGCGTACTTCGCGACGGTCGGACCGCCTGCCGCGATGTAGACCGGAATACCGTCGGCAGGTACGTCGTAAATCGAGGCGTCATTTGTCGAGTAGTAGTCGCCCGCGAAACTCACGCGTTCTCCTGTCCACAGCGCGCGCATCAGTCGCACTGATTCGCGGAGGCGGGCGAATCGCTCCCGAAACTCGGGCCATTGAGGCTCCCCCGTACCGCTCCAGCCCGTGGCGATCTCGTTGAGAGCCTCACCGCTACCCACGCCGAGCCAGACGCGATCTGGATTCAAAACACCGAGAGTCGCGAATGCTTGCGCAAGAACCGCGGGGTTGTACCGGAAAGTCGGCGTCGTGACACTGGTTCCGATTCGAATCGTCGAGGTGTTCTCACCAACAGCAGCCGCCCACGCGATCGCGAACGGTGCGTGGCCACCGGTGTATCGCCAAGGCTGAAAATGATCGCTGACGGCGACCGATTCGAAACCGTATCGCTCGGCCATAACGGCGTAGTCAACCAGCTGTCGCGGCCCAAACTGTTCGGCGGACGCCTTGTATCCGAGTTTCACCATGTTCTGCTCCATCTCTTCATTGAGTTCACGGCGATCAATCTGCCCCGCATCCCGCTACCCCTGCAGGGATGGTGCGATGTGTTCGGCGAAGGTCGCGATCCACTCGCGCTGATTGCGGCCTACGTTGTGCACGTGCAGGTTATCGAAGCCCATGTCACGCAGCGACTCCAGGTGCCGCCTGTGCACATCTGGCGAGGCAGAAACAGGAATCCGCTCGGCAATGTCGGCGGCCGTCACCGTGCGCGCCAGTTGTGCCACATCAAAAGGTGAGCGAATGTCGCCTCGCGGAAACCGCAGGCCCGCCATCGGCCAGTCCGCCAGTGCGTTGGCCATCGCTTCATCGTCGGTTGCGCCCCACGACAGTTGGGCGTAGACGGTTGCCTCCGTGTCGGTGTGCCGTCCCTCACGCTGTCCGTCACGAAAAGCGCGGAGCAGGGTCATCATGCGATCTGCGGGGCCCGCTTGCATCACAATTCCGAGACCCTCGCGTCCGGCTCGCCGCGCGGTCACGGGCCCGCCTGCCCACACCTGAACTCTGGGCGCGATGGCAGGCATCGTCCACAGGCGCGCGGATTCCACGCGGTAGTGTGCGCCAGCGTGCCGAATATCGCCGCCACGACCGGAACCGGCAAACAGCTTTCGAACGATATCGGCAGATTCAAAAAGACGGGCCGCACGTTCGTGCGCTTCTGGCCAGTAGGTTCCGGTGATGTGTTCATCAATCGCGTCGCCAGACGATAACTGCAGGGTGTGGCGACCAGGCACCAGCGCCGCCACCGTGGCGCTGGCTTGCGCAACGACCGCGGGATGCATGCGGTAGCCGGGCACAGCGGATACCGTCACGGCACCGGAAATCTGCGTCGCGATCGCGCCAGCGACCGTCCAGCAGAACGATGCTTCGCCCTGTTGAGGCAGCCATGGCTGATAACGGTCAAAGACAACGGCACCGGCGAAGCCCGAATCGTCTGCAAGCGCGGCAACAGCTACCGCCTCTGCGGGTGCGAGCTGCTCGAGCGCGGCGACGAAGTGAGCGCGTGTCGTCTTTGGCATGGCTCCTTCTCCCCTGCGCACGGCGTCGTCGCGCACAGATGTGTCGATCTCAGCGTAGGGCAACCGTTGCGATTGGTTCGGTTTGTTGCCTGCGTTCACGCCCCACCACGCGCGAGCGTTCATAGAATGGAATCATCAGCCCGCCTTGGCTGACCAGTGGTTCTGCATTGAACGACGACACCGGCGCTTGTCGTGCGCTCACTCGAGTTCGTTCTCAGGAGAATCATGTTCCCGCGCTCCCGTCGTGCCGCATCCGTCGCCGCTCTCGTAATCATGGGCATGACCGTGGTGGGGTGCTCCTCGACAGAGACGCCAATCACCGCATCGCCCACCGCGAGTGCGTCCGCCGCGACTACGGTTGACAACTGCGGGACCACGGTTGCCGAAGGCACCGAGCCGGAGCGGATTCTGACGATCAAGTCGACAACGTTCGAGCTCCTGCTGGCTTTGGGGCTCGAAGATCGAATGATCGCAACTGCCTACCTCGATGGCGACGTGCCCGCAGCATACGCAGCCGCAGCCTCCGAGGTTCCGGTGTTGTCGAAGGGGCTACCGTCGCATGAGGCTGTTCTCAATCTGGAGCCAGACTTCGTTTTTGCGGGCTGGGAGTCAAACTTTTCGGCTGATGGCGTTGGCGAGCGTGCGGCACTTGAGCAGCTCGGTATCGGAACCTATGTGGCGCCTTCCGCTTGCAAGGCAGTCGAGTACATGCCGAACCCGCTGACGTTTGATGTGGTGTTTGATTCCTTTCTGGAGGCTGGCGACATCTTCGGCGCCGAACAAGCAGCCCAGACGTTAGTCGCCCGCCAGCGAGCGCAACTCGACGCGATCGTGCCGAACGGTGAGGGGCTCACGGCGCTCTGGTACTCGTCTGGCCGCGAGCAACCATACGTCGGTGCGGGAATCGGCGCGCCAGCCATGCTGATGAAGGCTGCGGGTGTCGCGAATATCTTCGCCGATGTTAAAGACACGTGGACCTCAACGTCGTGGGAAGCGGTCGCCGAAAAGAACCCCGATGTCATTATTCTGATCGCCTCCCCAGGGAACACGATCGAAGACAAGATCACACTACTGAAAGCTGATCCAGTGATGTCAACGCTCGATGCCGTTATCAACGAGCGCTTTGTGACGCTGGATTTTGCGGCCGCGGAGGCGGGCGTGCGCAACGTCGATGCGGTGGCGTCGATCGTGGCGCAGCTTGACGCACTATGACGTCGGCACTCACCACCGCAGGCGTTACGCCCGCGCCACCTCAGCCGCAAGCAACCCGCCGCGCTGCGACACTTCTGACGGCAATCGTGTTGGTGCTGGCCCTGCCTGTCTCCATCGTCGCCGCGGTGTTGTTTGGCCCTGCTGACCTGCAACCGAGTGAAGTTATGGGGACGATTTGGGCTCACCTCACCGGTGGCGATCCCGTCCTTTCCCTCACCAGAGACGCCATCGTTTGGGAATCTCGCATGCCGCGCGTTCTCACCGCCGCAGCTGTGGGCGGCGGGCTCGCCGTGGCGGGTGCGGTGATGCAGTCGCTGACGCGCAACCCGCTCGCCGACCCGTACCTGCTTGGCCTCTCGTCCGGTGCCTCCACAGGCGCGGTGCTCGTGCTGGTGCTGGGCGCGAGCATAGCCCTCCCCTTCGCGGCGTTTGCCGGCGCCCTTCTCGCACTGTTGCTCACGCTCGCACTGGCTCGCGCAGCGGGCGCGTTCTCCCCCACCACGATCATTCTCGCCGGCCTCGCCGTCTCTGCAGTGCTCTCCGCGCTCACCAGCCTTGTCATCTTTTGGAGCGCGGGCAACGACACCTACCGCGAGATGCTCGCGTGGTTGCTCGGCTCAATGGCAGGCGCAAACTGGGCAGATGCCGCGCTCGTTGGCCTCGCGGTCGCGATATGTGCGGTGCCTCTGCTCGCCTCAGCACGATCGCTTGACGCCCTGGTACTCGGCGATACGGCGGCAACCGCGTTGGGAGTTGCGGTGCCACGCTTACGTCTCACGCTCTTCGTCGTCACCGCGCTCTTGACCGGTGCGCTCGTGTCAGCCAGTGGTTCCATCGGGTTCATCGGCCTGATCCTGCCGCACGCGGTACGAGCCGTCGTCGGTGCCGCTCACCGCATCGTCTTACCGCTGTCTTTTCTCGCTGGCGCCGTGTTCATGGTTTGGGCAGACACGGTGGCACGCACGATGTTTGATCCGCGGGAGCTTCCGGTTGGCATCGTGACGGCGCTGATCGGCGGCCCGGTGTTCGCGATTCTGATGATGCGAATGCGAGGTCAGCGGCGATGAGTGCCCTGCACACACAGCGCGTGACGTTCACGCGCTCGCATCGTCTCATCGTCGACGGCGTCGACATTACGGCGCCTTCTGGTGCGGTGACGGCGCTGCTCGGCCCTAATGGTTCCGGAAAGAGTACCCTGCTGCGTCTCATCGCTGGCGCCCTGCGGCAGGACAGCGGCGAGATGGCATTGGGTGCGGAACCATTGAGTGCGATGCGTCGTCGCCAACGGGCTCAACGCATCGCACTCATTGAGCAGGAGTGGGCAGCGGCTCAGGGGCTGACTGGCCGCGATGTCGTCGCTCTTGGCCGCGTACCGCATCAGGGGTGGCTCGCGACCACCGCTGACGATGACGCCGTGATCGCCGCAAGTCTCGTCGCCGCTGGCGCGATGGAACTCGCCGACCGCGATGTGGCCACGCTCTCAGGCGGTGAGCGGCAACGGGTGAACCTCGCGCGTGCACTCGCACAACAGCCGACGCTTCTGCTGGCAGACGAGCCGACAAATCACCTCGATGTTCGCGCGCAGTGGGACACCATGCGTCTGCTCCATGAGCTGTCGCAAACAGGCACGACAATCATCGCCGCGTTGCACGATCTCAATCACGCGGCCGCGTTTGCCGACCACGTTGTCGTCCTCGCTAACGGCCAGGTCGCCGCGGCGGGAGCGGTGCGCGATGTTCTCACCGCGGAGATCATCGCGGACGTCTGGGATATTGATCTGGATATCGTCAATCGACCAGGGAGCGATCGCCCGTTACTGGTCTTTCCGGCGCTATCTTGAGCGGCGGCCGACCCGCGGCCGCACTACCATCACAGGCTGAGTGACGACGGCGTCAACGACGAGCGAACTGTCGGTCGGACCAATTACCGGGATCGGCGTTGTCAACGTCATTTCTACCGGGTCGACCTTCATATCGGCGAGCTTGCGATGCGCCACCATGTAGGCAGGTACCAGCACAACGACAGCACCGATCCACGCCATCGGGTTACTCAAAGTGACACCGAGGTAGCCGAACCAGGAGCCGAACACGAGAGCGGCGACGACGCGCATGACGAGTTCGATCATGCCGGTGATCGTCGGAATGAGCGCTTGACCCAAGCCCTGTAGCGCGCCGCGCACGACGAACAACACTCCGAGGATGGAGTACGTCGTGCCATTCACGATGAGCATCAGGTGGGCCATTTCTACGACCTCTTCTGAGCCATCGCCGACGAACAGGCGCACGAGCGGCACACCGAATGCGATCACAACGGCACCCAGCACGAGAGAGGCGATAATTGCCATCCACACCGCTTGCGTGATGCCGCGGCGAATGCGGTCGGGACGCCGCGCCCCGATGTTTTGTGCGGTGTACATCGACACGGCAAGGCCGAGCGAAGCCAGGAGCGCTGAGGCAAGACCGTCAACGCGTGCGGCCGTCGTATACGCGGCAACCGCATCCGTGCCCAGCGTGTTCAGCGCTACCTGAACGGTCAGTGTGCCGATCGCGATAATCGACGCCTGGAACCCCATGGGCAGTCCAAGGCGCAAGTGCTCGGCGAGCTCTGCGCGGGTCACGCGCCAGTCGTCTCGTTGCACGCGGAGATCAGGAACGCGGCGGCGCACGTAGTCAATACAGAGCACGACCGAAATCGCCTGCGCGATCACTGTCGCCATGGCTGCGCCGCCTACGCCCCACCCAAGCGGCCCCACCATCACAATGACGAGGCCGACATTGAGTGCGCACGCCAGTGTGAGAAAAACCAGGGGTGTGCGAGAGTCGCCAATGGCCCGGATGATCGCGGCGAGGAAGTTGAAGAACATGGTCGCTGCCCCACCGAGGAAGCTGATCTGGGTGAAAATCGTGGCTTCGGCGAGAAGCTCGGGTGGCGTCTGCAGAAGCACGAGTATTGGCTCCGCCGTCAGCGGTCCTGCCACCGAAATGATGAGGCTCACGACGGCAGTCAGGAGCGCGCCTGCGGCGACGGAACGTCGCACCGCACGGGCATCACCCGCACCGAACGCCTGGGCAGTGGGAATGGCAAAACCACTCGTCATGCCCCACGCAAAACCAAGCAGAAGGAACAGCAGAGCACCCGTCGCTCCCACGGCTGCGAGAGCGTTAACGCCGAGATAGCGGCCGACGACAACAGCATCAGCGAATTGGTACAGCTGTTGCACGATATTGCCGAGCAATAGCGGTACAGAAAACGCAAGGATGACGCGCCAAGGGCGGCCGGTCGTCAACGGAGTAGCCATGCAAAAACTCTCACGGGTGCAGCGGGTGTGAGGCGTCGAATGCGGCGCCGTCCGACATTCTATCGAATCGGTTCGATGGCTGTGAATGCGGCACAGAGTTGGAACCAGGAGAGCCAGCCGCCGAGAGCCGCTTGCCTTTTAAGCGCGCGGGTGGGCGAGCTTGTACACGGCGGCAAGGCGCTCGCTGGAGACATGCGTGTAGATCTGGGTTGTGCCCAGGCTCGCGTGGCCGAGGATCTCCTGCACTGCGCGCAAATCCGCGCCGCCATCAATGAGGTGAGTCGCCGCCGAGTGACGCAGGGTGTGCGGACCAACGTGCTCGCGACCGGTTACCGGTGCGATCTCCCGCGAGACGACCGCATACACCGCGCGTGGCGAAAGTCTTCCGCCGCGCGCCCCGAGAAATAGTGCAGAGGTTCCGCTCCCCCGCGCCACCAAGGTGGGCCGCGCGCGTGTCAGATATGCGTCAATCGCATCACGCGCTGGCAGGCCAAAAGGCACAACGCGCTCCTTCGATCCCTTGCCCAAGACGCGCACCGTGGCGCGTTCCCGATCAATACTGTCGACATCGAGGTTGCATAGCTCGGACACGCGGATACCTGCTGCATACAGCAGCTCAAGCATGGCGTGGTCACGCAAAGCGATCGCATCACCGTCGGCGGCCGCGATGCGTAAGCCAGTCAGAACGTCGTCGAGGCTCGCCGCTGTCGCGACGGCTGGCAGCGTCTTCGCCTTCTTTGGCGTGACAAGTCGCAGTGTGGGATCAGTTGCGACATGCCCATTTTCCAGCGCCCAGGCAAAAAAGGTACGCACCGTCGCTGTCCGTCTCGCAATCGTGGAGCGAGCATCGCCCCGCTGGGTGGCGCTCCAAAGCCAGTCGCGAAGGGTATCGACGTCGATCAGCGTGATGTCGTCGTCGTCGAGGTGCGCTCGCAGATCGCGCAGGTCGGCAGCGTACGCACGGGTCGTCGCAGGAGATAGTCGTCGCACCCTGGTGAGGTGCTCGTCGAACGCCTGTGCCGCATCATCGAGCCTCATGACTCTATGATGCGGCACAGGACGGGGCGCCGCGTGGCGCCAGGCCGAGGGCGCCGGTGTCAGAGCTTGCGCGCCGACACCAGCGTAAAGATGGCACCGATTGTCACGATGATGGCACCGAGCAAGACGATGAAGGGTGCAGGGCCGAGCGGAATATCCAGGTCAGCGGCATTGACGAACGCCGCAAACGCCGAGACAAACAGCAGCAGTTGACTGACAATAGCGATGACACCAGCGAGAATGTACGACCATTTCGCTGGCTTCACGATGGCCACGGCTGCCGCGACGACCGCGAGCACCGAGCAGACCAGAATGATCGGACCATCCGCGTCTGCCACCCAGTAGTTGAAGCTGAAACTCTCTCCGAATGCCGAGATACTTACTACGGGCAGGAACGTCCCGATGATTGCGATGAGCGCGCCAAGCGGAACCAGGAGGAGCATTTTTCCGAGGGCACCGAGGTGTGCGGGCAGTCCGGCCGGTAGTGCGGCACCAGACAGGCCTCGCAGCGCATCGTGGGGCAAATGACCAGCGGCCACAGCGCTTCGGTAGTCAGCCGCCGCGGGCTGGCGCCCGGTCGTCTGCTGGAACCACTGCGCCCATGCGACAGCTTGCGGATGTTGGGCAGGCTGACCTTGCGCGTACTGCGCCTGAGCGTAGCCGGGCTGCCCGTAAGAGGGTTGGCCGTAGGCAGGCTGAGGGGTCTGGGGCGTGTGCTGGCCGAACTGCTGCGGATGACCACCGAACTGCTGTGGCGGAGTCGAGACGGCTGCCTGGCCAAGGTTGAACCCGGCGGGTGCCTGCGGAACCGCGGGCACCCCGGGAGCCGCTTGAGCTTGCTGCGGTGCGGCGCTCGCGTGGATCAACTGCGCCAGTGCAGGCGAGCACGACGGGTGTTGCAAAACGACGCCACGCAGGTCGGGACGGTACTGCGCGATATGGCGCAGCGTGGCGTCATCAAGCGCAGGGTTCGCGATATCTGCGGGCGAATAGGTCGAAGGGTCCTGCAAAGACATAAGCGTCAGATTCTCCTGGGTGGGTCAGGCACCATTTCATTGGTCTCCCCACCCTAGCGGAGGACCCTCCCATCGTCTTTCTTCCCTTCGCACGATCTGGGCTGTCGTCAGCCCGTGCAGCGTGCCTGGCTGACCGACCCGAACGGGAACCTCCTTACCCGGTGTTGCTCTTGCGCCGACGCCGTCAATGACGCGCAGGCCAACGACGCGGTCGAAACTGCGACGCGGCACCGGCAGCAGCTCGGGCGGACCGTCAGCTGTGGTCTCGTGCAGTGGCGTCCCTGCCCTGCGGAACGGTGGCCAAAAGGTAGCCGCCGTCTGCAGCAATCACGGTTCCATCGAGCAAGAGCAGGCCGATTGCAGCCTGTACCTCATCGCGAGCTTGCCCCGTGCGGCGCGCGATGGTGTCGATATCCCGTACCGCGCGAACGCTGAGTGCATCAATGAGGCGATTCGTGGCGCTTCCCGCATCACCATCCGCGCCGCGCTCGCGGGTTTCGACCGGGTCTTCCCACCCCGCAAGCTCACGTACCTCTTCTGGCGTCGTGACGCACACCGCATCGAACTCACGAAGGAGCCGATGACACCCCATCGACGCGGGTGAGGTAATTGGTCCCGGAACCGCACCTAACGGGCGTCCGAGGCTCGCCGCGTGCCCGGCTGTATTGAGGGAGCCACTGCGCCACCCCGCCTCAACCACAACCGTGACGTCGGACAGCGCGGCGATCACACGGTTTCGGCTCAAAAACCGCCAACGCGAAGGCGTGACGCCCAGCGGTAGCTCGCTCACGACTGCGCCGGTACGCGCGATCTGCGCGAGCAAGTGCGCGTGCCCAGCCGGATACGGACGATCCACACCACCCGCCATGATGGCGACCGTGTGCCCGCCTGCTCCGAGCGCCGCACGATGTGCCGCGCCGTCGATTCCGTAGGCACCGCCAGAAACGACGGACGCGCCGCGTCCGGCGAGGGCATCCGCAAACTCGCTGGCAACGTGTTCGCCATAACCGGTAGCTGCGCGTGCCCCGACGAGCGCGACCGACTGTTCACTCGACAACAGTGCGGGCTCTCCCCTGACCCACAACAGGAGTGGTGCGTGAACGCCGAGTTCTGCGAGTGCGTCCGGCCACTCTTCATCGCCCGGGATCACCAATCGTGCGTTGGCTCGACGCGCGCGTTCGCGTTGATCGTGCCCATCGAGAACGGATAGGCGAGGCGCCCAGCGCACGATGGCCGCCTTCCACGTTCTGGTGGGCATCTCTGCCGGCGCAGTACCTGACCGGATGATCTCCATCGTCTGGGACGCCCCATACGTTGCCACCAAGGCGCCCATGTCGGCGTCTCCCGGCTCCGTCAAAAGGCTCAGTGCCACGCGCGCGGCGGCTTCCTGTCGTCTTTCATCCGTCATGCTGCCATTCCCTGCTTTAAGAGAAGCGCGCGACCAACATGCGCGGCGCTCAGTTTGTCGGCCCCATCAAGGTCAGCCAGAGTCCACGCCAAACGCATCGAGCGGTCATACCCGCGCAGCGTGATCTGGCCACGCTCGAGCGCACGATCGAGGGCGTCGCGTGCACCCGCGACAACGGGTTCACGTCGTAAGTAAGTTCCGGCGACTTCGGCGTTGACGCGCCAGGGTGTCTCCCGTAACCGGTGTGCAGCCCGGTCGCGAGCCTCTGCGACACGCGCACGCGCTTCACCAGTGGTCACCGTGGGAGCCAAAGTTGTGGACGTCACCCGCCGCATCGGCAACTCGATATCGATGCGGTCGCGAACGGGGCCAGATAGCCGAGATTGATATCGCCTGATGGCCTGTGGAGGGCATACGCACTCAGCGCCCCGCACCCCGTAGTTGCCGCACGGACAGGGATTCATTGCGAGCACGAGCTGACATCGTGCGGGAAATGTTGCCGTCGCCCCTGCACGATGAATCGTGATGCTCCCGGATTCCAATGGCTGGCGAAGTCCGTCGAGCACGGCGGTCGGGAACTCCGCCGCCTCATCGAGAAAGAGCACCCCGTGGGCGGCTCGTGCAATCGCCCCTGGGCGAATGATGCCGCTTCCGCCGCCAATAAGTGCGACCACGCTTGCCGTGTGGTGCGGAGCTTCAAACGGCACAATCGAGGGCAGGGTTGAAAGCGGGGCTCCGGTCAACGAACGGATACAGGCGACATCAATCGCTTGCTCATGCGTCAGTGCCGGAAGTATGCCAGGCAGACGTGACGCCAGCATGGTCTTGCCCGCACCGGGTGGCCCACTCATCACCACGTGATGCGCGCCGGCCGCAGCCACGATCAGCGCCTCCACCGCATCGCGTTGGCCAACAACGTCTTTCAAATCTCCAGGCGCCGCAACGGCGGGCTCCGGGCTTGGCGCGGCAATCGGTTCCCACAGGTGTGTTTCACATTCGACGCCGTGGGCGGCAGCGACATCGCTCAATGCGACAGCACCGACAACCTCGATTCCGGGAACAAGCAACGCTTCTTCTCGATTTCCGTAGGGGACGATGACGCGGTCGAATCCACCGTCACGCGCCGCTATGACGCAAGGCAACACTCCAGGAAGCGGACGGAGCCGACCGTCGAGGCCAAGCTCACCGATGTGCACCGTGCGCTGCAACGACTCCAACGACACCTCGTGTTCTGTAGCAATCGCTGCCATGGCAATCGCCACGTCAAAACCGGAACCGCGTTTCGGCAATGCTGCAGGTGACAGATTCACCGTGATGCGCCGCCTGGGCAGCGGCAACCCCGAGTTCGCGCACGCGTTGCTGACGCGCCGCACGGCCTCACCGAGAGCCTTGTCTGCAAGACCAATCAGATCGAACCCTGGCGTGTGCGACGAGAGGTCGGCTTCCACCTCGACGATCGCACCGGTAATACCGTTCAACGCGATTGCCCACGTACGCACGACGCTCATCGCACATCCTCCAAATGTGCCAGATCGAATCCCGTCGACTCGCCACCCGTGATACCGATGATGTCGAGCCTGACGCTGCGCCCCCGCAGGATCTCGGGGTGGGCGACGCCCCATGCCCGTGCCAGACGCCACAGACGCGAGCGTTTCCGCGCGTCAACGGCCTCGAGCGGGTCACCGAACGCCATACTCCTGCGCGTTTTCACCTCGACGACGACCACCATGTCGCCGGAGACCGTTACGACGTCGAGTTCTCCTTCTGCGCACCGCCAATTGCGGTCGACAACCACATGGTTCCGCTCGGTCAGGTATTCGACCGCGAGCTGCTCACCGCGTCTACCCAGATCATCTTTCGCTGCCATGCACCGACTCTGCGGCACATGGGCACTCCAAAGAACCGCAAACCAGTCGCGGTGGATAACGAGCGAAAATCACCCGTTGTTAGGGAAAGAACTCTACTTCTCGCCGTCCAGGGCGAGGTCGTCAGGAATCTGAATGTCGTGACGCGACAGCTCTTCGATGTTGACGTCCTTGAATGTCAGCACACGCACCGACTTCACAAACCGATCGGCACGGTAAATGTCCCACACCCACACGTCGGTCATCGTGATCTCGAAGTAGAAGTCGTTGGCAGAGTCACGCCGCACGACGTCAACGGCGTTCGCGAGATAGAAGCGACGCTCGGTCTCAATGACGTACTGAAACTGACCGACGACATCGCGGTACTCACGGTACAGCGCGAGCTCTAGTTCGCGGTCGTAGTCGTCGAAAGCATCCTCATCCATGGTTCCCCCATCCTATGCCCGGGCGGCGCGGAAGAGCGAAACCTTGTGCTTTGGTGTGGGCCTCTCCCGTTCGCCTAGAAATGGACGGTGACATCGGTCGGTTGCCGCAGCGCCTGAACGATGGGGCACGTTGCCTCGGCTTCGAGAATGAAGTCGGCGCGTGCCTGCTCCGACAGCGTGGACGACTCTAGGTCCACGTGAATGCGAATATTGTGCGGAGGCGGAGGCGTGTCTGTCTCGATGCCGAAGAAGCGCGCGTCGTTGTTATCTGCGGAGACACGAACCTCGACGCGATCGAGGCTGATGCCACGCCAGGCCGCGAGGCACAGCATGGTGTGAGTCAGACACGTCGAAATCACGCCCAGCAGGTACTCGGGTGACGATGGTCCCAAATCCCAGCCGCCAATGTCAGCCCCACCATCACCGATGAAGTGAAAGTCACGGATGCTGAGCTTTCGCACGCCCGTATTGTCATCCGCAACGCAGACGGCTTCGAGAGTCTCGTTCCAGTCAGCGGCGGTGGGGCGTGTGCGAGCGGCCGCGTGCATTGCGGCCCCTTTCTGCGCCAGGTGGTGGGCAAGTCGACTTTGATTCTGGCAGAAATTAAGTACTTATGTCATGACAAAAAATAAGTATTGGATCAGGCGTTAAGTCAAAAGCTCGTTGAATCTAACCAGAGAAGGAGGCGACTGAGTGGGCGCACGAGTGCGGAGAAGCGGAACCACCCCGAGGCTAAAAGAGCGTGTTGCCTTCAAACGCCCACGAGGCGCGGTGGTGGGGCGTGATGCCAAATTGCACGATCGCGGCACGGTGTTCAGCGCTACCGTAGCCCTTGTTCCGCTCCCACTGATACGCGGGCGCTTCGGCATGAATTTCGACCATGTAGTCATCGCGCGCGACCTTGGCCAGCACGGAGGCTGCGGCAGCAGAAGCGCAATCACGGTCACCCTTAATCACCGGAATGACCGTCATCCCCCAGCCACCGGCCGGCTGAATGTAGTCATAGTTACCGTCGAGCAAGACGACGCCATCACGCGGGTCGACGCCAGTCTCGGCGGCTAGCGCTTCCATGGCACGCAGCGCTGCGGTACCGAGCGAGCGCATGATGCCGATCTGGTCAACCTCCAGCGCGCTGGACCAGCCGAGCCCAGAGCCGCTCACCCAGTTCCGCGCCCGCTCGGCCACATCGTGGCGCTTGCTCTCGGCGATGAGCTTCGAATCGCGGAGTCCCTCAGGGATCTCGGACTCCAGGTGCGAGGAATACACGATTGATGCGCCGACGACGACTGGTCCGGCGATTGCGCCGCGACCGACTTCGTCGCACGCGATGATGAAGGGGTACTGCTCGAGCAGAGAGGCTTCGCGCTCGAGAGTTGGAACCACAGGGGTCATTCTGCGACCGGATCAGGCACACCGATGAAGGCGGTATCGCTTGCGCCGAGCCCTCCGAAGCGGTCAAACGGCCAGGTGCGCAAGAACGCACGGCCGACAACGTCGGAAAGCGGCACGAAGCCAGCCCCTGGTTCATCGAGGTGGAAACGGGAGTCTTGCGAGTTGTTCCGGTTGTCACCCAAAACCCACAGCGAGCCAGCCGGAACCACAACGTCGTATTTGTACTCGGGCCGATCGGGCCCCGGCGTCATACGTACGTAGGAAGACTCATCCAACGGTACGCCGTTCACCGACGTCTGCCCCAACTCGTTGCAGCACACCACATGGTCCCCGGGCAAGCCGATCACACGTTTGATGAGGTGCTCGGAGGAGTCCGGTGCGGAGAGCCCGACAAGAGACAGCACCCAGTCCACGCCCTCGGCAATCGGGCCGCGGTCTGGCTTGGGCACAGACACGCCCTGGAGCCACCCACCTGGATCGCGGAAGACAACAACGTCACCGCGGTCGTATCCGGTGAAACGCGGCGTGAGTTCATCAACCAGAATGCGGTCTTGCACCTGCAGCGTGTTCTCCATCGAACCTGACGGAATGTAGAACGACCGCACGACGAAGGTCTTCACCAAAAATGACACCAAAAGCGCCACCAGGATGATGACGACGAGGTCGCGAAAGAAAACTCCCCAACCGCCCTTCCGCTTCGTTGAGGTGCGGTGGCGTCGAGCATCGCGGCGCGACATATGCGCGTCAGCAAACTCGCTTGTCATGGTGTCCTATCGGGTGGGGCTTCTGCAGACAGACCGTATCTGACAGCCTGACACATCCTGACTGGGAAAAAGAAAACCCCACGGAGTGTTCCGCGGGGTTTCCTCAAAGAGGCGCTTAGTTGGAGCGCTTCTCCTTGATCTTTGCCTTCTTACCGCGCAGTTCGCGCAGGTAGTACAGCTTGGCGCGACGAACGTCACCGCGGGTAACAACCTCGATGCGCTCGATAACCGGCGAGTGCACCGGGAAGGTACGCTCGACGCCAACCTGGAAGCTGATCTTGCGGACGCAGAACGTCTCGCGGATGCCGTCACCCGAGCGGCCAAGGACAATACCCTGGAAGATCTGAACGCGCGAGCGCGAACCTTCCGTGATGTTGACGTGAACCTTTACGGTGTCACCGGGGAAGAACTCGGGAATGTCCGAGCGAAGCGATGCCGAGTCAACGGCGTCAAGGATCTGCATGATAGATCACATTCTGCAGTCGCGTCAGGTCTCCTGCATAAGGGGTTTTCATTTACGTTCTCGTGCACCTTACGGCCGGCTACTCCCCTGAGGCAGAGCACCTGCGTGGGCACGTCGAAACGTGCATGGTCACGGCACAGCTCTTTATTCTGCCACGTATCAGCGGCCAAGTGAAATTAGGGTTCGCGCTTTTCGGTGACGATGAAGACGCCGTCAACGGAACCAGTGGCTGGGGCAGGTTTGGGAGCGGCTGAACGGGTGCCGGGGAAGATGCCGTCGATCGGGGTCTCGTACCGTGCGCCGGTGGCTTCTTGCCAGAGCTGCCACATGCTCGACACGAAGACGCCGATGCCCGCGATGATCGAGAGGGTCAGGAACAGCGGGAACCATTCGGAGTACAGGCCAACCAGAATCGTGAGCACATGCCACGTGCCGAATGCCGCGATATCAAGAGTTGAGACGGCACGGTTGCGCCGCACAGAGGGCCGTGAGCGCACCATCAGGGTGAAGATCAACTGACCGACGAACACTGCTGGCATTGCCAGGAACAGTAGCCACAGGATCGCCCACACATTGGCCTGGAAAACCATATAGCCGACGAGGAGCCACAGCGGCAACACGAAGGCCGCCGGGAGGAGCCACCGGTAGAACGCGCGACGAAGTGCCATAGCCAGATCGTACGCCGGTCTTAGTGGTGATAGGGCCCAGTCATGGGTAACCGTCATCGACTACTCAGTTTCCGCGAGAGAATAGAAGCATGATCGAATTGCGCACGCCAGCCGAGATTGAGCAGATGCGCCCCGCGGGGCGTTTCGTAGCCGAGGTTCTTGCGACCCTCCGAGACGAAACGAAGGTCGGCACGAACCTCCTCAGCATCGACAAGCGTGCACACGACATGATCCGCAAGGCCGGCGCTGAATCTTGCTACATCGACTACCACCCGTCGTTTGGTGCGAGCCCCTTCGCTAAGGTCATCTGCACCTCGATCAACGATGCCGTTCTGCACGGACTCCCCCACGACTACGTCCTCCGCGATGGCGACCTGGTGAGCCTGGACTTCGCCGTCGCCGTTGATGGCTGGGTTGCAGACTCTGCGATCTCTTTCATCGTTGGTACGCCGCGCGAAGAAGACCTGAAGCTGATCGACACCACGCAGCGCGCACTCGCCGCCGCGATCGAGGCGTCCCAGACGACGAACCGCATCGGTGACATCTCGGCTGCCATCGGCGAAATCGCACACGCCGAGGGCCTGAGCGTCAACACCGACTTCGGTGGCCACGGTGTCGGCCGCACGATGCACGGCGACCCGCACGTCGCTAACAAGGGCAAGGCTGGTCGCGGCTACCCGCTGCGCGCTGGCCTCGTGCTCGCGCTCGAGCCGTGGTTCTTGCAGACCACCGATGAGATCTACACCGACCAGGATGGCTGGACGCTGCGCTCAGCCGATGGCTCGCGTGGTGCGCACTGCGAGCACACCGTCGCGATGACGGACGACGGCCCGATCGTGCTCACCGACCGTTCCTTCTTGGGCGTCGACTAAGACAAAAACGAAAGCGGAACCATGCGCTGGCAGCAGCTGCGTGGTTCCGCTTTTCGTATCTCCTCGAGGAGAAGAAGCGTTTAGTCGCTCAACAGGTCGGGGCGACGCTGACGTGTGCGCTCGACCTGCTGCTCGTGGCGCCACGTTGCGATGGCACCGTGGTTGCCGCTCAGCAGAATCGGCGGAACCTCGCGGTCGCGCCACACGGACGGCTTCGTGTACGACGGGTACTCAAGCAGACCATCTTCGTGCGACTCTTCGACCAGGCTGGCGGGGTTGCCGACAACACCGGGAATGAGGCGCCCGATTGCTTCAATCATGGCCATCGACGCGACCTCGCCGCCATTGAGCACATAGTCGCCAAGGCTCATCAGGCGCACGGAGCCGAGTTCGGCAGCGTAGTTAAAGACGCGCTCATCGATGCCCTCATAGCGGCCGCAGCCGAATACGAGGTGCTCATCGGTCGCGAGCTCCCTGGCCTTGGCCTGGGTGAAAACCTCGCCAGCGGGTGACGGGAAGATGAAGGTCGGCCGCACCTGAGAATCCGCGACGATCGCATCGAGCGCTTCGCCCCATGGTTCCGGCTTCATCACCATGCCTGCACCTCCGCCATACGGAGTGTCGTCGACCGTGCGATGCCGGTCGTACGTCCAGTCACGAAGGTCATGCACGCGCACGTCAATAATGCCTGCGGCACGCGCCTTGCCCAAAAGCGAGACGTCAAGAACGTCAAAGAACGACGGGAAGATCGAAACGACGTCGATCCGCATGATTAGTCCTCTGCGTGCGCTTCGGCGGCGTTGTCGCTCGCGCCCTCGGACGCTGCGTCGTCACCGATGTCTTCGAACAGGCCTGCAGGCGGCGTCACCGTGACGCGCCCCTCGGCGATGTTCACCTCAGGAACGATGGCCGTCACGAACGGAACCATCACCTCGCGGTCTTGGACCTTCACGATGAGGAGGTCTTGCGCTGGCATGTGCTCGAGGCGGGCAACGCGGCCGATGACGGCACCATCGCGCACGACGTCGAGTCCGACGAGCTGGTGGTCATACCAGGCGTCGTCTTCCTGCTCGTCTTGCGAGTCATCCATCCACAGGATGGCACGAACGAGTTCGTCCGCAGAATTACGGTCTTCGACCCCGTCAAGGAAGAGGACGGCATGCGAGTTCATCCAACGGAACTCGCGGACGGTGACGGTCTTGCCGTGCCACGGCGAAGACTCAGGCACCTGAAGAGTAAAGACAGCACCCGGAACGAAACGCGCATCAGGGTTGTCTGTGTAGAGCTCCAGCTTGAAAGCGCCCTTCAGGCCATGTGCCTTAACAAGGCGGCCGACGCGAAGCTGGTTTTTCTGACCCTCAGACATCAGTCGTCTGCAACGTCGACGCGAACGCGACGGTTGTCGGCCAGAGCGGAAATGAGCGTCCGTAACGCTTTCGCGGTACGGCCGCCGCGCCCGATTACGCGGCCCCGGTCGTCAGGGTGCACATGCACCTCGAGGAGGTCTCCTCGTGACGACGTTGAGGCGTTGATACGCACCTCATCTGGGTGATCAACGATCCCCTTGACGATGTGCTCGAGCGCGGCAGCCAGCACGACGATTACTCGGCGTCTGCTGCGGCCTCGGGGGCCTCTACAGCGTCAGCGTCAGCGGCGGGAGCGTCCTCAGCAGGAGCTTCAGCCTTCTTTTCAGCCTTGGGCTTGATGACAGACTTCTTCTCAGCCGGAGCCTCGAAAGCAGCCTTCTCGCCAGCAACCTGAACGGTCGACTTAGCGTCCTTGTCGCCCTTGAACTTGCCCCAGTCGCCCGTGAGCTTCAGGAGCACGAGGACCTGCTCGGTCGGCTGAGCGCCGACAGAGAGCCAGTACTGCGCACGCTCCGAGTTGACCTCGATGAACGAAGGCTGCTCGGTCGGGTGGTACTTGCCGATTTCTTCGATGACGCGGCCATCGCGCTTGGTGCGCGAGTCAGCGACAACGATGCGGTAGTAAGGCGCACGGATCTTGCCCATGCGCTTGAGACGAATCTTGACAGACACGATTCTCCAGAGATGTGTTTGAGGAAGACGAACTGATCGCCCGGAGCGTGGGGTGCACACCCGGCGGAAGCTCTATGGTGGATCGCCGCCCTGGATAGAGGGTCGAGAGCGTGATCCAAGGTTCTATTCTGCCAGACTCCAGCGGGAGTTTCGACCAGCGACGCCCGCAGGGCCCGGCCGTGTCGCACTTTCCGCAGGAACGAGAGCAGATTAGTTCTTGCCGAGAAGTTTCTGAATCTCGGCGAGATCTGCTTCGCTAGGCATCTTGCCCGCGCCGCCAAGCCCGAAACCGGAGCCGGTCGGTTGCGTGTCGCCCTGTGCCAGGCCAGCTGCTTCTGCCGCGCGCTTTGCCGGGTTTCCGGAACGGGGTGCCTGCTTCTTGGCGCCCTTCTTACCACGCTTGGCAGAAGCTCCAGGGCGTGCACCGGGCACGGGGCCCATACCGGGGATGTTCGGCATGCCACCGCGGGCAACCGTTTTCATCATCTTCGCGGCCTGCTCGAAGCGCTGCACGAGCGCATTCACGTCGGTAACGGTCGAGCCCGAACCCTTGGCAATGCGCAGACGCCTGGAACCATTGAGCAACTTGGGCGTGCGACGTTCAGCAGGCGTCATGGAGCGGATGATCGCCTCAGTGCGGTCAATCTCGCGCTCGTCGAAGTCTTCAAGCTGCTGCTTCATGTTTCCCATGCCGGGAAGCATTCCCAGCATCTTCTTCATGGAGCCCATCTTCTTGAACTGCTGCATCTGCTCAAGGAAGTCTTCAAGGGTGAACTGGTCGGTCGCGAGCTTTTCCGCGACCTTGAGCGCTTCTTCCTCGTCGAACGCCTGCTGTGCCTGTTCGATCAGGGTGAGAATGTCACCGAGGTCGAGGATGCGGCTCGCCATGCGGTCGGGGTGGAAAGCTTCGAGGTCGTCAAGGCCCTCACCCGTGGACGCAAAGATGATCGGGCGGCCAGTGACACTTGCCACCGACAGCGCGGCACCACCGCGGGCGTCACCATCAAGCTTCGACAACACGACACCCGTGAAGTCAACGCCCTCCTGGAAGGCCTTTGCCGTATTGACCGCGTCTTGACCGATCATCGCGTCAATGACGAAGAGCACCTCATCTGGCTGCACTTCTTTGCGGATGTCAGCGGCCTGCTTCATCAACTCAGCGTCCACACCGAGTCGACCGGCGGTGTCCACGATGACGATGTCGTGCTGGTGACGCTTGGCGTATTCGATACCGTCGCGCGAAACCTTCACGGGATTACCCACGCCATTGCCTGGTTCCGGAGCAAAAATTGCCGCACCGGCACGCTCAGCGACAACCGTCAGCTGACCGACGGCGTTCGGACGCTGCAGGTCGGCGGCGATCAGCAACGGCGTGTGGCCGTCCTTCGCCAGCATCTTGGCAAGCTTTCCGGCGAACGTCGTCTTACCGGAACCCTGCAGGCCGGCCAGCATGATGACTGTGGGCGGGGTCTTCGCAAACTCCAGGCGCCGCTGCTGGCCGCCGAGGATGCCAATCAGCTCCTCGTTGACAATCTGCACGACCTGCTGTGCAGGGTTGAGAGCGCGGTTGACTTCGTCGCCGAGCGCACGCTCGCGAATTTTCGCGGTGAACTCTTTCACGACCTCAAGCGCGACGTCAGCGTCGAGCAGGGCGCGACGAATCTCGCGAACGGTTCCGTCAACGTCAGCGGGCGTGAGCTTGCCCTTGGTGCGGAGGTTACGGAAAGTCTCGGTGAGACGCTCAGACAGCGTGCCAAATGTAGCCATGATGATCCGAGTTTACGCGAGATCGAGTCGACTCCGCTGACACGGCACCGCGCGGCTATGCAGCGAGCGCCTCAACGGCGGCGACAGCCTCAGCGAGACGGTCGCTCAACAGCGCGCGGCCGGAGCCGTCAAGCGCCCACCTGTGGGTGGCAGCGAGCATTCCCCCGGCATACGCAGCGCCCAGGATCGCCGCCTGAAGTTCGGTGTGGTTAGCACGAGCAAGTCGCATCGACATGGCCGTTGCGATGCGAACCATGCGCAAAGATCCTTCGCGCTCGAGGTCAGCCTCCGCATCCATCGCGGTCGCATTGGACATCACGAGCGCGAGCGCATCAGGGGCGAAACCATCGGCGAAAGCGAGAATGGCCTCACGAATATCCGACGAAGCATCTCCCCCGCCGCTCATTGACAGCGTGGACACCAGGCGCTCGACACGCTCGTCAAAACCTGACCAGATGACATCGCTCTTCGCCGCGAAGTAGTTGAAAAAGCTACTGCGACTCACACCCGCACGGGCTGTAATGTCACTCACGCTCGTGGCGTCGTACCCCTTTTCGAGAAACAGCTCGCACGCAGCCTCGGAGAGCGTTTCTCTCGATGACGCCTTCGGGCGCCCCTGCTTGCTCAGTGGTTCCATAACCCCAGATTATTGCGCACGCCATCTCGAAGCACACACGAAGCGACCCACTGTGCTGAACGTCACGCGCGCGTCGTTGTCGTGTAACGTTTCCCTCGAAGTTGTTATACCGAGTCTAACAAAGAGGAGATATGCGCGTTCAGCATGCCGGGTTTGCCCCGAACTACGTCGAATACACCGCAGGCTGGGAGCTACAGCGGCGCACGCACGCCGCCGTGGTCGCCGGCGACCTGCCCGCCACCCTTCTTTTGCTCGAGCACGCGAGCGTCTATACCGCAGGTAAGCGGACGGAACCATCGGAACGTCCGAGCGATGGCTCCCCCGTCGTCGACGTAGACCGCGGTGGCAAGATCACGTGGCACGGACCAGGCCAGCTCGTGGGCTATCCGATCCTGCGGTTAGATGACCCGGTCGACGTCGTGGCGTATGTGCGGCGCTTGGAGACGATGATGATTGATGCGCTTGCCGACGTGGGGGTTGCCGGAACCACGGTGCCTGGTCGTAGCGGAGTCTGGCTCACCGACAATGGTCGCGAAGACAAGATTGCGGCCATTGGGGTGCGCGTCGAACGCGGGGTCACCATGCACGGGTTCGCCATCAACGTCTCCAACACGTTGGACGGCTTCAACAACATCGTGCCGTGCGGCATTCGCGACGCTGGCGTCACCACCATCGAGCGCGAGACCGGCGTCACGCTCTCCCCCGCTCACTTCGCCGAAACCATCACACGCGCCTTCGAGCGTGAGTTCACAGGAGTCCTGGCATGACCACCACCGCCCCCGACGGCCGCAAACTCCTTCGCCTCGAGGTACGCAACGCCGAGACCCCGATCGAACGCAAGCCTGAGTGGATAAAGACGAAGGCGCGCACCGGGCCGGAATATCTCTCGCTACGGGCCCTGGTTAAAGACGAGAATCTGCATACCGTCTGCCAGGAGGCAGGGTGCCCCAATATTTACGAGTGCTGGGAAGACCGCGAAGCGACGTTCCTCATTGGTGGAGCGGAATGCACCAGACGCTGCGATTTCTGTCAGATCGCCACGGGTAAGCCTGCCGCTTACGACCGAGACGAACCTCGTCGTGTCGCGGAGAGCGTCGTGCGCATGCAGCTGCGGTATGCGACAGTCACCGGTGTTGCCCGCGATGATCTTCCCGATGAGGGTGCGTGGTTGCACGCGGAGACAGTGCGCCAGATCCACGCGATGAATCCCGGCACCGGTGTCGAGATTCTCGCCACAGACTTCTCCGGAAATCCGGATCTTCTTGCCGAGGTCTTTGATTCGCGTCCGGAAGTTTTTGCTCACAACGTCGAAACGGTTCCGCGCGTATTCAAGCGCATCCGCCCGGCGTTCCGATACGAACGTTCCCTCGGGGTGCTGACCATGGCTCGTGATGCGGGGTTGATCACAAAATCAAACCTCATTCTGGGCATGGGCGAGACCGACGAGGAAATCGTGCAGGCTATGCATGATCTTCACGAGGCTGGCTGCGACATCCTCACTCTCACGCAATACCTTCGCCCATCGCCACGACACCTGCCGATTGACCGTTGGGTGAAGCCTGAGCAGTTCATTGCGCTTCGAGAAGAAGCCGAACGCATCGGCTTTCTCGGCGTGCTCGCCGGACCACTCGTGCGTTCCTCGTACCGTGCGGGGCGGTTGTGGGCGCGCTCGATGGTGTCGAAGGGTCGCGAGATTCCGGAGCAGTTGCGTCACCTCGCAGACAAAGCCGAGTTCGTGCAGGCCGTCTAGTCTTCGTCGATGCCGTCGATAATGACGTGCACGGTGATCTCGCCAAGCTCGACGACGTGCTCACCAGGTATAAACGTGTCGAGATGTGCGAGACGTTCTCGCAGTTGCTGCGCGAACGCAGGGTTCTCGGATTCGAACACGACATTGTCGATGTCGGCGTTCACCGGGAGATACAGATAGATCCCGGCTGGTTCGTCTGTGATCACGACATTTGACGTGATCTGTTCGCCCGCGATTTCGTATGAGGTCAGTCCATCTGATGCAGCTGGGCCAACCATCGTGACGCCGATGGCGCCTAACGACAGGGCAAGAAAGGCTGCCAGCTGCGGCTCCCACCGCAGAAGCGGCAGGCGGCCGCCCGCTCGGGCTGCGGGGGCGCCTGTCGCCTCCGCAGCCCGAGCATCTACCGACGCGTCGCGGTTTTGTTCCGTGTTCATACGCGCTCCGCTTCCTGTTGCTTACGGCGACGAGCGACGAACAGCAGCAGGATGCCGATGGCAGCGATTGCTAGTCCTCCCCCAACGCCCCAGGTGAGCACCTGTGCACCAGTGGCGGGCAGGGATGCTTCCGGCACGAAGACGAACGGGAAGTTCAACTCCATGTCGTCCGTGAGCTCGGTAATGATTATCTCGCCAGCCTCATCAACCGTCGTGAGCACCGCAGCGATTGTCACAGCCTCATTGTCGATCCACGCCGTCGTAACGGTCTCGCCAGTACTCAAGCGGTAACCCTCGGGCATGACCATTGTCGTGCGGTATTCGCGAGGCTTCATGAAGCCTTCGTGCGCTTCGTCGTAGTGGGTCGGCGCGACCACGAACTCGTAACGACCCTGGTCGTCCGTCATGCATACAGATTCGCCATCGACGTCCTGGGCGATCACCCATTCGTTGTTGACGCGCTCCCAGAGCGTGACCTGTCGGTCAGCAAACCGGGACTCTGCGTCCTCATGATCGCCGTCCTCGTTCGCGTCTTCCCAAGCGATTCCGCCGATCTTCACGAGGTGCTCGTGAGTCGTAAGCCCCATGTCCATCTCGACATCGTCGCGGAGCGTGCCGGTGTCGACCTGACCGTCAACCACGTCGATAATGACGAACTCGTTCGAGTATCCGCGCAGCACCGGCTTCTTGCCGTTGCCAGTCACATTGCTGTCGATCGTCGCGTCGTCACCGACCAGGGCGGGCGACCACACCTGGTAGCCCAGACGATCACTCGTGACACGGTATTCACGCGGCTTCATGAACCCGGCGTGCTCTTCGTCATAGTGAGTCGGAGCAACCGTGAACTCGTACCGGCCGTCGCCGCCGGTGACCTTCGAGCTGTCGCCGTTCAGGTCCTCAGCAATGACCCACTCGCCGTCAACCTTCTCCCACAGCGTGACCGTCTGACCCTCAACGCTCTCTTCGATCTCGTCCTGCAGGCCATCAAGGTTGACGTCGTCCCAGACACGACCACCGATGACAACCGAGCTGCCATAGGTCTTGAGACCCATATCCATCTCAACGTCATTACGGATGGTACTTACATCAACAACGCCCTCGGGCGCGTCAATGATGACGAACTCGTTCGAGTAACCACGCAGCACCGGATTCTCACCGTCGCCTACAACGTTGCTGTCCACCATCGCGTCGTTACCGACGAGGGCGGGCGACCACACCTGGCTGCCCAGACGATCACTCGTGACACGGTATTCACGCGGCTTCATGAACCCGGCGTGCTCTTCGTCATAGTGCGTCGGAGCAACCGTGAACTCGTACCGGCCGTCGCCGCCGGTGACCTTCGAGCTGTCGCCGTTCAGGTCTTCCGTGATGACCCATTCGCCGTCGATCTTCTCCCACAGGGTGACGACCTGTTCAGCAATGCTGAGCTCTTCATCATCCTGGAGGCCATCAAGGTTCGAATCGTCCCAAATACGACCGCCAATGACAACCGAGGTGCCATAGGTCTTCACACCCATGTCCATCTCCACGTCATCACGGATGGTGCTCACGTCAACCCGACCGTCGGTTGCGTCCATGACCACAAACTGGTCGGTGACACCTCGCAATACGGGCTTGGCGCCCGGTGCATTGTCATAAACGTTGCTATCTACCATCGCGTCGTCACCGACCAGGGCGGGCGACCACACCTGGTTACCCAGGCGATCACTCGTGACACGGTACTCGCGCGGCGTCATGAAACCGGCGTGCTCTTCGTCATAGTGCGTCGGAGCAACCGTGAACTGGTACCGGCCGTCGTCACCGGTGACCGTTGAGCTGACGCCGTTCAGGTCCTCAGCAACGACCCACTCGCCGTCGACCTTCTCCCACAGCGTCGCTGTCTGACCAACTGTGTTGATCTCACCATTATCTTGCAGTCCGTCGACGTTCGCGTCCTCCCAAATGCGGCCACCGATCACGATCGATTCCGCGTAGGACTTGATACCGAGATCCATCTCGACGTCGTTGCGCGTGGTGGATACGTCCACCTGTGCACCCGGCTGATCGATGATGACGAACTGGTCCGTCATGCCCAGCAGCTCGGGCTTACCCACGTTCTGGTGCACGTTGCTGTCGAGTGTGACGTCCTCTCCTTCGCCCAAGGGCGACCACACCTGCGATCCGAGACGATCGCTGGTGACGCGGTACTCACGAGCCTGCAGGAACAGCGGGTGCTCCTCTTCGTAGTAGGTGGGCGCCACGGTGAACTCGTAACGGCCATCCTCATCCGTGACCTGTGAGCTTTCGCCATGGAGGTCTTCAACGATGCTCCACTCGCCGTCGATCTTCTCCCAGAGAGTTACCTCCTGGTGGGTGATGCTCGCTTCACCGTCCACCTGGATGCCGTCAACGTTCGTGTCTTCCCAAACACGGCCGCCAATAACGACCTCATTGGAGTAGGTCGTGAGACCCATATCTACCTCAACGTCGTCACGCACGGTGCTGACATCAACCTGGGTGCCCGCCGTGTCAATGATCTGGAACTCGCCAGCGTAACCGCGCAGCTGCGGGGTATCATCAAGCGCGTTTCCACGTACGTCGCTGTCAATCGTGCGGTCATCACCCGCGTGGAGCTGGGTCCACACCTGGTTACCGAGTCGCTCGGTGGACACCTGGTACTCACGGGGCTGCAGGAACAGCGGGTGCTCCTCCTCGTAGTACGTCGGCGCCACCTCGAACGCATAGCGACCGTCAGCATCAGTCACCTGCGTGCTGTCGCCCTGCAGGTCTTCAACGATCGTCCACTCGCCGTCGACCTTCTCCCACAGGGTGACAACCTGACCAACGGTGCTTTCTTCACCTTCCGTCTGCAGGCCGTCAACGTTCGTGTCCTCCCAGACACGGCCGCCGACGATCACCGAGGTGGCGTAGGTCGTGAGACCCAGATCCATCTCGAGGTCGTCGCGGAAGGAGGCCGCATTCGCCCAGCCGGTGTTCACGTCGAGGTCGACGATTGAGAACAGACCCGAGTGGCCACGAAGCTGCGGGTTGTCACCCAACACGTTGCCAGTCACGTCGCTATCGAGTGCACGGTCTTCGCCGACGTTCAACGGCGACCACTGCTGGTTGCCGAGGCGCTCTGCGCTCACGCGGTACTCGCGCGCTATCAGGAAGCCCGGGTGCGTAACGTCGTAGTGCGTCGGGTTCACCGTGAACTCGTAGCGGCCGTCCTTGCCGGTGGTCTTCGTGCTGTGACCGTTCACGTCCTCAGCAACGACCCACTCGCCGTCGATCCTCTCCCACAGGGTGATGACCTGACCAGCGATGATCTCCTCGGCGTCCTCCTGGACGCCGTTAGCGTTCACATCATCCCAAGCGCGGCCGCCGATCAAGACCTCGGTCTCGTAGCCGGTCACACCGATGTCCATCTGGACGTCGTCACGCTTGGTTGTTGGGTCAGCGATTCCGTTCTCGTGATCAAGGATCGAGAACACGTTCGTGACACCCGTCATCTGGGTACCGAACTCGGTCGCCGGTGTGATGACGTCGCTATCCACGTTACGGTCGTCGCCGATGTTGAGAGGTGACCATTCCTGACCAGCTTCACGCTCTACCGTCACACGATAGAGGCGCGGAGCCAGGAAGTTCGCGGCCGAGTCATCCTCGTAATGCAGCGGGCTGACCTCGAAGCGGTACTCACCGTTCTCATCGGTTGTTGTCGTGAGAGCGCCACCTTGGAGGCGACTGCCGATCAGACCAGCGATATCAAGCTTTTGGTGAGCAACCTTCACCCAATCAGCGTCGACGAGCTCCCACAGGGTGACCGTCTTGCCAGCGACAGGCGCTTCACCAGCGTCCTGGATACCGTTCGCGTTCGCATCGTTCCACATCGTGCCGCCTACGACGGAGAGCGGCTCGACCAGTCCAAGATCGACCTCTTCCTGATCCACCGACTCTCGAGTGTCGATCGGGAAGAACTGCCCCTGGAGCAGTTCACCGAGAACGTATGCGTCCGACACAGCCGTGTACGTTGCACCGCGGGCTGATTCGACGAAGTCGCTATCGACCGTGTCATCATCGCCGGCGTTGTGCGCAGTGATCGTGAGCCACAGCGGGATCTCGGTCACCACGGTGCGGTACTGGAACGGCCGCTTCGACGCATCGTCGAAGATGGCTAGATCTTCGAACCGGTAAGTGTTCACCGTCGACTGGGAGGCGAGGTCAGACCAGGTCACACCGTCCACACTCTGCTGGAGCGTAACGCTGTATCGCTCGTCACCCAGCATGTCGTCAGTCTTGATGCCATCCTTCAGCTTGTCGATGAAGACCTCGCCAGCAACCACACCTGTGTCGTGAGCCATCAGTCCGAGATCGATGGTGATGTCGTCGACAGGTACCTTCTCGTCACCCTCGGTTTCGAGAAGGGAGATCAAGTTCTCCCCGGTCGTCGCCGACTGGTGCATGGTGCCCGTCTCGAAGAAGAAGTCCGAATCGAGATCCTTGCGCCCACCCTGATGTGTCGGTGCGAAAGTGTAACCCGCCGACATGTCGTCAGCGCCAACAACCACCTGGTAGCGAAGCTCAATCAGCTCATTCCCGTTCTCACGGAATACCGGCACGTCACGGAAGAAGTAGTACCCGTCAGCGCCGGAAACGATCTCGGCCGTAAAGGCCTCGTTCTTGACCCACTTGTCGCCAGCCTGCTCGAACTGCTCGAGCGTGAGCTTCTGACCCACGATGCCGGGTTCGCCCGCATCCTGGATGCCGTCACGGTTCAGGTCATCCCAGACGCGGTTACCAATGACCGCTGTCTCCTGCCGGTGGTAGAAACCGACGTTCACCGAGAGGCGCTCAGCGAAGGAGCTCGCGTAGAGACCTTCGAGGTCGAAACCGAGCGGGTTCGTCTTGACGAGACGCTCAGTGCCCTTCTTGGTCAAGACACCGTCGTTGTCATCGACAAGTTCAAACGGGTCGTGACTGTGCGTAATCGGCGTGACCGGGATACCGGTGTCATAGACGCCATCGGGGTGCACAACCTGCACTTGGTACTGGCGCTCACGCGGCAGCAGCGTGAAGACGTACGAGCCGTCAGCCTGCGTTGTCGCAACAAACGGGTCACCGTTCTCATCAGGAACCTGGTTGCCCGCCATGTCTTGCAGGTAGACGCTGTAGCCACCCATCCCTGCTTCACCGGCGTCGATGGTTCCGTTGCGGTTCGTGTCGTTCCAGACCTTACCTCCGAAATCAATCATCTCGGCGACACCCAGGTCGAAGCCCATACGGACATCGTCCGACGTGCTCGTCTTAACCGACTCGGGGGCAGTGATTGCTACCAGTGCACCCTTGGTGTCACCCGCGGGAATACCCGCCTGCTCACCGGGTTCGTAAACCTCAACACCGGCGCCCGAGAGAACCTCGAGCGTCGTAACGCCGAAGCGCTCGTACTCTGCGGGGAACTCAAACATCACGCGGTAGTCACCGGGGGCGATGTTAGAGAACACGTAGTAGCCAGCGAAGCCGTTCACGTCCGTGCGCGTCGTGGTCTTCAGCGGCCCCTCCGAGATCGTCGTCTGACCGAGGTCGTCCTCATAGATCTCACCTGTCTCGTCGTTAATAACGACCCAGTCCTTGCCCGACTGAACAATCGCGTTACCAAGCACGTCAACCAGGTTGCCGTTAGGCGTCAGCAGGGTGACCTCGACCCCGTTGATACCCGGGTCGTCGATCGTGCCGTCGAAGTTAATATCCATCGACGGGCGGAGCAGCGTGCGGCCGTTGCCGTCCACGAACTGTTCGCCCTCGTCCTGCTTCGCGTTGTAGTTCGCGTCATGCCAGACATAGTTGCCGATCGAGACGGAACCGGCACGCTCGGTCACAAAAGCACCGGCGTTATTGGATTCCTGCGGCTTGAAGTTCGGCTTGCGCTGCGTACCCACGAACGAGTTCCACTGGGCGTAGTCGCTCGGCGAATCGCCCCGTTCCCAAGTTTCGAGGAACGCCGGGGCGTTCAACGGAACCTGCATGTCGTAATCCAGCTTCAGCTTGCTCTGTCCAGGCAGTGACGCCGACGAGCTGTTGAACATCACCAGCAACGTACGAGCCTGTGCAAGCAGCGACGGATCCTTCGCGGCCGCGGCCTTGAAGTCAGCCACGGTGACGAAATGCGCGTCACGAGCGGCAGAGGCCTTGCCCGGTGTGCCGAGTGCATCGAAGAATGCCTCGGAGCCCGCGTCAGCGTGCTTCACCATGTCAGCCGGAACGATGGTTCCACTCTGCTTCGTGAACGGACCAACATACGCGGTGTACTCGCTCGGCTTGTACACGCGGTTCTCAGTACCTTCAACGCTCAGCTGGATGCTGTCGAGGTCCAGGAGCGCCGACTGCTTGGAGTTTCGCGCGACGTTCTCGTTCATGATCGCGGTGTCGCCCTCGAACGGCAGCACGTCATACATGATCGGGTACGGGTACGGAGTGTCAGCCGCTTCCTTCGTGTTATCAAGCGACACCTGGAAGTTGAACTCGCCACCCTCGCGGACCGGTGTGATCTGTGGCCAGACGGTTCCGGCCCTGTTGAGGTCGGAGTATGCGACCTTGCGCTTGCCAAAGTTGTCGTACGTCTCGTACTCAAACAGCACACGCTCGGCAAACACCAGTCGGTCGTTCAGCAGCTTGTTGTCATCCACGTCGAAGCGGTCCGTCGTGTAACCAAGGCGGTTGCCGTTGTTCCACATGGAGTTCAACGGCTGCACGAGCCCGGTGTTGTTGGTCGCGTAGACCTTCGACTTCAGGTCGTCCGACGCAGCACCTGGCGTGTAGGCATCGATCTTGCCGATGAAATCGACAACGATCTTGTCGCCGGGGAACACCTGCCCGTCGAACCAAACGGTCACAACGTTGCGGTCCATACCGTTCCACGAGCCGGTGTGAATCCGCGTGTGATCGACGTAGGAATCAGCACTTGCCTCCATGCCGTCTGCACGCACGAGCTTCCACGTCCACAGGTACGCGTTGTCGTCCGTCAGCGGGTACCGCGTGCGGTGAGCATCGTTCAACGGGTGCCCCGCGGTGACGTCCTTGTTCGGAACGTACGTGAAATTGTCACTCACGTTCATTACCGCTGGCAGCTCAAACGACATCGTCGGGTTGATCAGAACGTCCTCCGAGTAGGTGTCCCCCTCAGCGTCAACATCCCACATCGACTCATCGGCGTTCACGAGCTCGCCACGGAACTTCAAGTGCGGCGAGACGTCCGGCTTGATCGCGGTGTTCTCCGACCAGCCGTACCGCTCGTTCTGCGGCTTGCTTGCGTCCGACCGGTAATAGAGCGCATCGTGGTAAACGTTCACCACCGGGCGCGACGGCGTCAGGTACGCACGTGCATCGCTCTGGTCGAGCTTGAGGTGCGCGTCAGCGACGTAGTTGCCCCACAGTTGCGCGGTGTCCCAGATGAACTGGGTTGCCTTGCGGTCGGAGGTCGCACGCATGCCGATCTTCACCGAGTTGTCGGTGACACCTGCCGGGTACGCCGTGGTGCTCTTGTTTTCCGGGTCTGTTTCCGTGACCTCCTGCGATCCGTCCTTGGTCGGATCAGCATCGACAGCCAAACGGATACCTGACGGAACCAGGTAGTCGCGGTCAAGCGAACGGACAACGACGCGCACCTTGTGCTGGCCCATCTTGTGCTCAGCGGGCACGTCGTACTTGGTGTTCGTCGTGATGCTGCTGGTGCCGAGCGATACCCACTCGCCACCCTCGTAGCCGTTCTCTGCCAGTTCTGCCGAGATGAAGACCTCCGTCTCGAAGACGTCATCAACAGACTTACCCGCCGACGTGAGACGCTCAAGCGTCGAAGCCGGAAGCTCCCACACACCAGAGGTCACGTACAACAGCGTTGTCGTCGACGGATCCTTCGACAGTTGCACAGAGTCGTCGTTGGATTCGTTGGTCGGCAGGATGTGCTCGACCACCATCTCGTTCAGACCTGAGCCGGTGTTCTTCGCGAGCGTGGTGAGGTACTCGATCGTGTCGACCGAGTTGAAGTACGTGTCACCGGTCATACCGTTGGAGTACTCCATGCGTGGACGTGTCGTGTTCACACGGATTTCTCCCGAGGGCTTCGCGATCTCAATGCGAGCCGGGTTATGAGCGAAATAGCTCACCCGTTCACCGTCAAGGTCGATATCTACCGAGCCGTCGGCTTCTACGACCTTGGTCTCATAGTGCATCGCCTCGACCGGCTGGACAATGAAGTCGTCCTTGTGCTGGCCACCCTCGATGAGGGTACGGTCGTCGGTGAGGAGCGACACGTACGCGTCAATCGTGAGCGACGGGTCGTTCCACGGCTCCTTGTTCTCGAAGTCGTCATCGGTGAAACCGTCAACGAGCTCGTACTGGTGCACGATCGATATCGAGCTGCCAGAGGTGAACAGGCCCTTGGTTCCATTCTCCCCTGCGGGCGTGGTGATCATCCACTGGACGGTCTGACGCTCAGCAGCACCTTCACGCTCATCGGAGGTCACGGCCTCCACCGTGTAGCCGAGGGCTTCGAACTCTGAGCGATCGAGCACCTCGCCGTCAACGATCAGGCGAACCGCCTTCGTCTTCTCAGCGAAGCTCGTGAGCTGCGTGGTCACAAGCAAGCGCGAGTTGACCACGTCACCGGCGTCCTTGAACCGCTCGTACGGATCGCTGTTCGGCGCCGGACGGTTGTCGATCTGCGTCGAAATCCAGAATCGACCAGCGGCATCCGCGAGGAACACCTCCGACATCGGGCCGTCTGCGTACGGGCCGACCTTCGTTGAGTTGACGATCGTCGGCTGGCGCACAGCAAGCTGCGTACCACCCCAAGCTCCAGCGTTCGTTTCCGACGCCGGAACCTGCTGGGGAAGCAGCGAAGCCGCATCCACATTCCAGTCGCCGTTGGTGTGCAAAGCAACATCGTCAGTCTGCAGGAAACGCTTCGTCTCAGAGATCAGTCGCTCGGTGATCTTCAGAACGCCGTTCGTACCGGTCGAGTCCAGTCGCGCACGGTCCGCTGTCGGGCCGGCTGGTGTCGAACCCGTCTTGTAGAGGGGTGTGACCACCGGGTCAAACGCCCCACGTTCGCTGTGTGCGAGGGTGATGATCTGCTGGTACTTCTCGTGGTCAGCGATCACGTCAGCGTTCTCGCCGTAGGCGGGTACATCGATCACAGCAACGCGCGGCGAAACGACCAGCGCCTTGCCGAACTGAATCTCGTGCAGAGCAGCTTGCGCCTCCGCGGTGTCCTTCACCGTGAAGTACAGGACGAAGCGCTCACCCTCATCACTCGTGACACGCTCAACCTTGACATCAAGGTGCTCCGATACGTCCGCAGCCAAGACTGAGGTCTTGTAGGTGACGTCATTGATCGCAGCCGCGAACTGCACGTTCTGCTGGCCAGCAACGTCTCCGCGGTAGCGGGCGATCGTGCCGTCCTCGAGCACCGGAACCACGCCGTACGGCAGGGCGACGGTCACCGTCGGGTCAAACCACGAACCGCGTGCACCACCGGTGGTCTGCGTCTGGTTCGACAGCAGATCATAGGTGCCGCTGGTCAGGTTGAAGCTCGCGTCGGTTTCGACCTGCTGGTTCTCCACCGTGGCATGCACCGTGAACTGCTCGCCGAGATTGACGGTGAAGTCCTGCACTGACTGCGGATAGCCCGGAACGTAGGTGTCGGCGTCCTTCTGAACGTCGTTCCACACACGCAACGAAGCCGCCCGCATCGCGATCTGGTCACCCGTAACGAGAGCCGGCTTACCATCGACGGTGGTCGTCGTACCCTGAGCGTTCAGGCCACGAATGTACATGCCGTACGGCTCGAACGAGTAGTACGAGCTGTGGCTGTTGTAGCTCCAACGCAGATCCGTCACATCGACGCCCTGGGGCATCCCGTCGTTCGGGAACTTAGCGGTGTTGTAGATGTTGGGCGCAACATCGAACGCGCCATACTCTTCGCTGTAAATCGCCAGGTGACGCTCGGGAGCGATCGTGGTGACCGTCAGCTCGTCGTGCCAGTAGCGCTTGCCGTCTACAAGCTTCGGAGCGTCACCGTCCACGCGTACGGAGACGTCAACGTGCTGGTACTTGGACTTCTCCGTCGACGAAGACGCCTTAAACATCCCTCCGAGCTCCCCTGCGACCTGAATCTTCAGAACATAAGGGACCGCGTTTTCAATGTCGTCCTCACCGAACGTGCCGGCCTCTTGCGACTGCGCCGGAGCCTTATAGCCGGCGTCCTTCTCAGGAGTCTGCACGACCGTCACCGTCACGCGGCTCGGATCGATCTCGGTGCCGTCACCGTTGAATGCGGTGATGCCGATGAGGTCACCGTTCTCGTCGAGCGGGTTCACTCCGATCGGAAGTATCTCAAGGTATTCGATACCGCTTTCAATCGGACGGTCACCGAGGTTGGCTGCGTGCATGCGCACGGTGAACTCTTCGTGCAGCTGCACGGCGTAGGTGTAGTTGTCCGTCGTGTAAGGGGTCACATAGTACGGCGCCTCAAGAGAACCGTCGTGCTCATAGAAGTTCGCATCAGACAGTCCGGTCGGAGCCTTGCGTTCCACCCCGGGGAGCATCTCGCTGGCACCGTAGAGCCACGCGCGAGTCAGATGCAACGCATCCTGAGCCCACATGATGCGTTCGTCGTGCGTGACCGTGCCGTCGTTCACACGTGCCGTGCTCACGAAGCCGAACACGTCATCACGTGCGGTACCCGTCGTCGCTTCGAACAACGCGTTGTCCGCGCTCTCTTGCATGTACGCCTTGTGGCTGTACATCGTGTTCGCCGATGCGTCGTAGTACGTGTCAAGCGCACCACTCGAGTTCCGCGGATTGCGGCGCGCGTCCACGCCTCCGGCCTGCCATGCTGCCGAGTTCATCAAGAACTCGTCGGCCGTGGTCTCGTAGCTCCGCGTTCCGGAGATACCCGCATCGTGCAGAAGTGACGCCATATCCATGTCGTACTGGTGTGAGTTTGGCGCAGTAGGAACGTTGCCGATATACCACCCCAGGAGCGGCGCGAACACCGTGCGGCCGTCTGCATACTTCGCGTACGGCAGATTCTCTTCCCGGATCTGACCCGAGTAGACAATCTCGACTCGCTCGCCACGACCAAGGTCATCAGCGAATTGGTACTCGAACACCTGGAACTCAATCTCGCTGGCCGGGTTCACTCCCGTATCGAGCGGTTCCTTCGATGACAATAGGCCGTACTGATCGTTCGGTCGATCGTTCTTGAAAGTCTGGTCACCTGCAACGTCAAGACCCTTCACGGACTCCACAGTCACCGTCGGAAGCTTCGCACGCTCGACAAGGTCGCCGTTTTCGTCGTAGTGGTTGACGATCAGATCGCCTGCGGCAACCGCGGCCGCAACGTCAAGCTTGCCGTCCGTGATGTACGTCGACAGGTCGGTGGAGATGTACTCCGGAATCTTGTCGAAGATGACGGGGTCAACCAGCGGGGCCTTGCCGTAGCCGGTGTTCGTCTTCGCATCAGCCGAGTTATTGCGTGCGGTCAACTTGAGATGCACAGGGTCGCCCGGCTCATAAGTCACCTTGCCGACGGCTGCCGCGGACTGGGTCGTGTACGGAGCCTCCGCCTCACCGCGGGTGTCAAACGACTGCACGTTGAACTCCACCACCGGAAGCGGTTTGAAGATCGTGCTCGTCGCCGACGTGTTATGCGTGTACGTCGCGACAGCCGGGTTGCCCTCAGTTGCACCATCGTGATGCGTCAACGTGATGACAGACTTCGTGGTGATCTGCGAGCTCTTCGTGGCTGCGCCACCGTAGTTCTGCCAGTAGCCAGTACCGTGGATCTCGAACGCGGGCACGTTGAAGGTCGGATCCTTGGGATCGCCGTCAGAGCCGGACACGATGCCATAGTCGATCCGGAGCTCGTTGACATCTGCGAGATCGTGCTTGTCTGCGTCGAAGGTTACCCAGTCGGTGCCGACCTTGATGAGCACCTTGGGCGCGGCGAACTCTCCGTCGAAACCCTCCGGATACGTCGGGGCCGGAAGCTCAGTGAGCACAAACCCGCGGGCGCGAGTGTCGAGCGTCACGTCAACGGTCATGTTGGTGTTGTCGTGACGAGTCTGGTTACTCATCTCGCCGATTGTGAGTGTCATGGGGGTGCCAGAAGCGCTCTCCAAGTCGAACTTGCTCACGACAGCAATCTCGTCCACCTGCGCGTACTTATACGGAGCCGAAACTCGTGCCAGGTTCTCAGCCGTGCCGTCTTTGTCGTAGTCCGCTGTCACGTTCGAGTGAGCGGTCAACCCACTGCCGGAAACACCCTCCACTACGTAGTTCTGGATGTGGTGCTGGAACGCCGGGCGCGCGTACGAGTACGGCGCTACCGCCTTGTTCTGGGTATCCGTGAGCTTGTCTGAGTAGTCGTTGACTGCGGTGTATTCCACCAGCACGAACACCGACTCCTGCTCCGCGAGGATCACGTCGTTGAAGACGACGCTCTTCAGCTTCAGCGGGTTCGGGCCCTCCGTAATGGTGAACTGGTCGGTGTCAGCCTCAACCAATGCCTTCCCGGCGTCTGCGATCAGCTGCTTGAGGGTCGCCTGGCTGTCAGGGCCAACAACCTCCACACCCGTGATGTTCAAACCGGCCGGTGCCGTGAAGTGCGCACTCGGGTCGAAGACCGGGTTCAGCCCAGAACCCACGTTGGCGTCATTACGCAACTCGTACAGCACCTTCGTGGTGTCACCGACAACGAGGTCAGTACGCAACAACTGGCCGTTCGTGTCTGCGTCGAACGAGTAGAGGTTGCCTGACGCCTGGGTCAGATCCTCGTTCAGGTGCATGCCAAGTAGGTCAAGCGATGCAACCCGGTGACGCAGATACGGAGCGTTGCTGTAGTTCGCGGTGTAGCTCGGTTTGGCGTTCGAGTTCGAGCCACTGTTGGGCGTGGTGAAACGCTGCGGGGTCTTGATATCAGCTCCGCTTGCCACGAACGTCGTGTATCGACCCGTGCCAGCATCCACCTTCACGCCCTCGTCCCGGAACGAAGGCTTCGAGTCCAGTCCCGCACCAGTTGCGGTCTCGTCAACCCAGTCACCGGTAATAAAGACGTAGCTGCCGTCAATCATGCGTGCGGGAAGCGTCTCGTCACGATCGCGCGCGAGCGAACCCCACATACGCGTGACGGGCTTGCCTGCATCGTCGAGCTTCGCAGCGAACTCCACCGTCACCGACGCCAGCGCGCGAACCACCAGTGTTGATTTGCCACCGAAGGTGACGTCCAACGTGCCGGATTCGAGGGTTCCGTTGTCAAATAGAGCACGGATGTCGAGTTCATACCGACCCGTATCCTCGTTCAACGTGAAAAGCGATAGGTCGATCTCGACATCGCTCTTCGTGTCGTTCAGGGTGACCTTTGTGGTCTCCCACTGCCCGTTGAACACCTCAGCCGGAATTTCCAGCTTCTCCGAACGCATCGCGGCGTCAGGCTTCACGGTCATCGTGAAACCAGAGATGTCGGCCTCGGACACGTTGCGCATGCCGGCTTCGACCGTCGTCGTGTTCGACGTGATGCCATCAAGTTGGTAGTCATGCAGCGACAGTGCGTCGAACTTCATGTCCATGGCAGCACCGAGCTTCGGTGTGTAACCCAACAGGGTGGCGGACGACGTGTGCATGAGCTTGCGGTCCGAGTCATTCGGCATTCGGTACAGGTTCGTCGTGCCAACGAGATCCTTGTTGCCGTTCACGATGCCGCCGACTCGAACATCGACCTCATTAAGGTTCAGACCGAGGTTGTCACCCTTCACACCCTGCAGTTCAGCCGTGTTGTCACCAAAGCCGTTGATCTCGTCAAACGTTGCCTCAAACTTGGTCGGGTAGTTCCCCTCCCCGAGCGACACCGCAAAGGTGCCAGCGTCGGTCTGGTGGAAACCGACCTCGCGAGAGTTGTCGTACACAATGCGCAACTGCGGCTGCGCGAGAAGCTGGTCACGCAGAACATCGTCGACCGCGAGAGTCACGGACTCGTTCTTGCCGCCCGCCTTGTAGTCGACCTTCAAGCCCGTCAGGTACTGCATCGTGCTGGTGGACTTCAACTCGATGTCAGTGACCTCGAAGTTGTAATCTGCGTCCGTCTTCGGGTTCGCTGGATAAACGAACTCGTACGACATCTTGTCGTGGAACGATGACGGGTCGTAGTGGTACAACCACTCATCAAACTCGGTCCAGACCGGTGCGTAAACATCCGGTCCGTGGCCGTTGTAGATGTACCAGGACGCGTTGTTCACGTTCCAGATGCTGGCGAGGTAATGCCCTTCCTGACCGAGCGGGATGACTTTCTTGGCCGTTCCAGTCGTGTCTTCCGCCCCGGTACGGGACTGTGCGAAGGGGTAGCTCACCATCGAGTAAATCGGGTTCGCTGTGTGCACGCGGGTGATCGGGTTCTTCACACCGATGGTGTCGGCTGAAGTCTGCGAGGTCGCCTCACGTCCTTCTTCCGAGGTCGAGTAGAAGCGGCCCATATACTCAATCACCCGGCTCGTGGTTCCAGGCAGCTGGGGTGCAGCGTTGGCGCCCTCGCGATCAAACTTCAGCGTCACGCTGATCTTGCTGACCGGCTGTTCCGGGGCAACGTCTGAAGCGAACGGATCCTTGTAGTACGGGTGACCGGCCGCATCGGCAGCGTCCTGGGTCGTGAACAGATCCTCGTCTGCCATACCCGGCTGAGCAGTCGCGATACGCCAGAAGTTCCCCTCTGTGGTGTTCGCCACCCAGTCGGTGCCCGGAACCGTCTTCCACAGCGTCTCTTCGCCATCGATCATGCGGAAAATCTGCACGTCCTGGATGAACGGCTTCAGATCCTCGCGGATCTTCATGTAGTACATGTCGAACTGCTCGTGCGGAACAGCAACGTCAACGACCGTGGTCTCGTCGTTGTTGTCGTACACGGCAGTGGGGCGGGTGATCGACGATGCGAAACCACCGAGTGACTTATAGCCCTGATCAAGCGTGTAGTCCACCTTGGAACCACAGCCGGACGTGGAGCAGTACCAGTTGCGGTCAACCCACTGGTCGTAGCTGTTGCCAGCGCCGGCGCCATTGGTCGGCTGGTTCAGACCTTCGACCTCGGTCGTGGTCTTGGCTTCGCGAACCTCGACGATGTTGTTCTTCGTTGCCTTTTTGGTCTCCGTGTACGGCGGGTTCTGCTTGCCCTCAAACGTGCCACGCAGCGTCTGCTTCGCGCCCATGTCCAGCGCGTTGTTGTAGTCAACAACCGCAATCGTCACGAGCGATGCGAGATTCAGGTCGGTACCCGAGATGACGATCTTCGCGATGCTATCGAGCTCGATATCTTCGATAACAACCTCGCGGTCATTGGACACAACCTCGTTGCCGTCCTTGTCAACGAAAGCAATCGTCACATCGGTTGCCGCTGCCAGCAGCGCATCCGTCAGCGTGATCTTGGCTTCAGCCAGCTCCCCCGCGGGTTTCGTGGGGTCAAGCGTGTCAATTGTGTACGTGAACTCCGGCGAAACCACATCACCTGTCGACAGCTGGTACTCGGCCTGGAGCGGCGCTTCGTAGGGAACCTGTGTGGTTCCGGTCGTGCGGCGATCACCGTAGATACCGATGACATCAACCGACGGGTTCAGCTCCTTCGGCAAAACCACCGTGAACACGGCGTCCTTTTGCACATGGTGCTCGACCTCCGCATAGGTCGTGTCCTGCGTGTAATCTTCGTTGTTCGCGTAACGCTCGATGTACGTCGCTACCGCGGGAACAGTCATCTGCCCCTTGACGAGCGGCTTGCCGTAAACGCGAATCTCCAGTGGCAGCGTCGCCCCAGCGTTCATCTGCTGAGCAAAGTCCAAGAACACGAGCTCTCGGTTCCAATTCTCCGGCATCTTCGACACGTCGAAGGTCACCGTCGTGTTGCCAGGCGTAAGCGCGTCTGCTTCCCCCACGACACCGGTCAACGGAACCAGCTTCTCTACCTGGTCCTTACCCTCGAGCACGATGTAACCCGCGGCCACGTCCGTGAACCGCTTAAGTTCTGCGGGGCTGAACTCAAAAACCACACGATCAGCGGTGAAGTCTTCAGGAACGGAGTACTTCATCGACGGGTTGAAAATCGGCGCGTTCGAGGTGTTCCTAACGTCGCTGATCTCGGTGTAGGTCTCAACACCATAGATCGTCGGAGACTCCTTCGCCTTGTGAGAGAAGTCAAAGCCATACGTCGGGTTCACAACCTCACGAATAACCGTGCGAGTCTTCGTCCAGTTCGCCGTCTTCGCGAACAGCACGTTCGTGATCGCAACAACCTTGAAGTTCGTCGGCAGGTTCGGGAAGCCCTGCCTGCTCATCGGGAGCGAAACCATATAGGTTCGCTTTTGACCGGGAATGAGCCCCTGCTTGTCGTCGCCATGCTCGCGATCGATGACGATCATTCCGGCACCCGAGTATGCGTAAGGAATCGGGTCGGTGAGCTCGCTCTCACCGTCCCAGTCGGTGACGTCGTAGATCAGCACGCCACCCTCGCCTGGCACACCGACAAACTGGCCCTCGGTCAGAGTCGGATTATCATTCGGAATCGGCGTGCCGCCCTCACCGTAAATGAAGGCGTTCAGGTCGCTCGGGATGATGCCGTTGATGTTGTCAGTAGTGTCGATATCAAACGTCACCGAGTAGCCGTCGACGTTTGATGCCGCATTCGTGGAGGTGTTCTCCAGCGTGTACAGATAGTCGAAATACTGGTAGCGATCCCACATCGGAACCGTTGGGCTACCGCCGTCAGCGACGTACGGGTCAATCGTGGGTTCCCATTGCAGATCCGACGAGACCACGGCGACGCGCGATTCGTCATCGAGGTACCCAGGGGCCGACCAGCTCGTGCCCTCCTGCTGGTCGAACATCTCGTAAGAAACGAAACCGTTAACCTCAAACGCGGTTCCCTCGGGCACACTGCCGTACGGGCCATCGGTACCGTCGTTATACGTCTTGATGAAGACGTCGAAGCCCGGGTTTGCACCCGCACGTAGGTCTCCTTCGTACTCAAGCACGAGCGGGCCGCCCTTGACCACGGTGTCAGAGACAATAATCCACTCACCGCCGCTGCTCGCACGGCCTTCGATACCCATGGGAGTGGGTTCCTCGTCGCGATTGACGACACGGTACTCACCGTCGACGTGCTCGAGGGAGGGCATAAACAGGCTCACGCGCACCCCGGACGCCTGCCCCGTCGAGTAGCTCGGAACCACGCGGTAGTTCACCCGCGTTTCCGAACCAGACGAGAGCATGACCGACTTTGGCGTCAGAAATCCCGGAGCGTTTTCATCAACCGTGCCATTCAGCATGATTGACGGAGTCTGGCCGGTGTTCGCAACTGCGAAGTCGCTCGTGGCGACAACATCAGTGACGATCATGGCGGTGGCGAGGAAACCCGCCAGAAATCCCGTGAGGATCCGCGTGAGATTCACGAAATGCCCTTCTTATAGCCGCGCACGCCGAACGTGCGCAAGTATGTGTTCCATCCAGCGTAACTTTGGACTGCGGAGTCTGCTCGTTTACGAGCAGGAAATAAACATTCCGACGTAACCTAGATGGACCGCACTGACCCTTTAGTCGCAGGAGATGCATATGCGAACTCGCAAACCCAGGATCGCCACCGGCGTGGCTGCACTCGGAATCGCGCTCTTGGCACTCGCCGGGTGCACACCTGCGGAACACGCCTCGCAAGACGGTGAACATACCGTCAGTGAAGTCGAGGCTGAGTTCGGAGTAGGTACGACGACGTTCCAAGACGGAACTCTCGTTTCGCCGCATCTCCGTATACAGATTACCAGCGCCTCAGTGATCCTGCCCGGCGAGACGGGCAACGAGTATGGCGAAGCCCCCGTGCTCGCCTTCTGGTATGAGACAACGAATCTCACCGGACAGGAAGTGAACCCGCTCACCGCCTGGTTCACTCACTTCCGTGTGATCCAAGACCAGGGCACGGGCGCGCCGAGTGAACTCACACTCGGCATGGTTCCTGACGGCAGCCTCGCCAATAACCAATCGACGGTGATAGCCGAGGGAGAAACCGTCGCGAACGCGGTCTCCTACACACTCCTTGATGCCGAGACACCCGTCGAACTCATCGCATCAGATGCTGTTCTGAACCAGATCGGTTCGGCACTTTACCCGATTCAATAGTCGATGTCCCTAGGGTGCTGCGTGCGGGTGTGGCCCCGTCGGTGCCGTGCGTTGCTCAGTGTCAGTCGCAATTCGCTCTGTTCGTCGACTGAGCCGATAACCAACGTCTTTGTTGACAGCGCGCGTCGCGGAGAACTTTAAGACGCTATAGTCGGCGATCTCACCGAGATCTGTCGCACCCTCGGCCCGGTCGCCAATCGTCGTCACCCGATGCCCCTTGTGACGCTGCAGAAAGAACTTACCGAATCCGGTCAGTGTCAGACGCTTGCCGTCTGACACTGTGTCGAGAATCTCCTCGACGGTAGCCTCATAAACAAGCGCTGCGACTCGCGTCGGCACGCCCGCGCGCCGCGCGACGCGCTTGATGAATTCCCGCTTACTGACACGCGCTCCCCCGAGACCGTTCATACTTAGTTCCCCCAACGCAGCCGCTACAGAACAACGTTCATCACCGGAACCCGCTGGTATATGAGATAACAGTGGGTCTTGGCGTGCACCAAACCTAATGCATGCGGGCGTCACAACGCGGCACCGCTACCGCCACGCTGGGGCACGTTGTCAGGCGCCGCACCGATAGCGACGCCGCGTCCGATGCTATTCCGCGCTGGTGACGGACAGAATGGAACCGTCGCTTGCGAGGTTGACGAATAGCACGTCGTCCATGGCGTCTGGATCGAGTGCATACTCCAGCACGCAGAAAGGGTCTTTGCCGCCGTGTTCGTCAGCAAGAATCGTGACACTCATGAGGCGAAGCGAACGAATCATGTCGATGTGAATATCACCAGACATCTCGATAAGCACTTCGTGCAGGCTCTCGCCGAGTTCGTCCTGTTGCTGAAGCAGAAACTCGGTGACCTCGCTTGTGCGGTCGGAGAGCTCGGAGATCATGGCCTCACGGGCAGTGAGATCTATCGACTCAAGCGAGCGAATCATCGCGGCGGCGACGTCCAGGGCATCAGATGAGACATCATCTTGATCGGGCGCGGTGAGATCAATGGTGACGTACTGGTCACCGAACTCAAGCGCTTCCGACCAGAAGATTGACCCGTCGGGGCCGGACTCCAGGAGTCCGAAGAAGTCGTGCTCAATCGCCATATCGCTATACAACCAGTCTCTGCGCGCGGAGAAAAGACCCTCCACGGAACTCATAGAAATGTAGGGCGCTCCCGCTGTATCGCGGGATGACGCCCGTCGAATTAGTCGACCAGTGACTGCGCAAATACGTGCGGAGTGAAACCGGTGAGGTCATCGATTCCCTCTCCCTGCCCGAGAAGCTTCACAGGGATTCCGGTGCGCTCCTGCACAGCAAGCACAAAACCGCCCTTGGCTGAACCGTCGAGTTTGCTCAGCACCAGGCCTGTAACGCCAGCATGCTGCAGGAATGCCTCTGCCTGCATAACGCCGTTCTGCCCCGTCGTCGCATCAAGCACCAGAAGAACCTCGCTAATGGGAGCTTGCTTCTCGATGACGCGTCGGATCTTGCCGAGTTCGTCCATCAACCCACCCTTGGTGTGCAGACGCCCAGCGGTGTCGACAATGACGATCTCGGTGCCGTTCTGCAACGCATACTCGATGGTCTGGAAGGCGACCGATGCGGGGTCTTGCCCCTCCTGCTGCGGCTTCACGATGGCAACACCCGCGCGGTCCGCCCACGTCGCCAATTGTTCAACGGCGGCGGCTCGGAACGTGTCGGCGGCGCCGACAACGATGGAGCGACCGTAGCGCACCAGGAACTTAGCGAACTTACCGATCGTTGTGGTCTTGCCCACGCCGTTCACGCCAACGACAAGCACGACAGCGGGCCGCTCGGTCAATTTCAGCGTGGTGTCGTACTTGGCAAAGTGCTCTTCCAGCGTCTCGACGAGCATGCGCTTGAGGTCGCGGGGGTCGGTGGTGTGGAACCGGTCAACCTTTTCGTGCAACTCGTCAATGATGCGCTCGGTGACGTCTGGGCCGAAGTCGGCCGTGAGTAGCGCCGTCTCCATATCTTCCCAGGTCGATTCGTCAATCGTGGGCTTGCTAAAGACGCTGCGCAGCGCGCGCCCGAGTGACCACTTACTTTCCGCCATGAGATCAGCCTACCGAGGTCTAGGCAGGCTGAACGATGCGCTGGCCGACGACGGCGGAAACACCGTCCTGGCGCATCGATACGCCGTACAGTGCGTCGGCGATTTCCATCGTGCGCTTTTGGTGGGTGATCACGATGAGCTGAGACGAAGCGCGAAGCTGTTCAAAAACGCCAAGGAGACGTCCCAGGTTGGCATCGTCAAGCGCCGCCTCTACCTCATCGAGGATGTAGAACGGGCTGGGACGCGCCTTGAAGATTGCGGTCAACAGCGCCACCGCAGCCAAAGAGCGCTCGCCACCAGAGAGCAGCGAAAGGCGCTCGATCTTCTTACCGACGGGGCGAATGGAGATTTCAATACCCGTGTTCAGCATGTCGTCGGGATTGGTGAGGGAGATGGAACCAGTTCCGCCCGGGAACAGCACGGGGAAGACCTCACCGAAGGCCACCTTGGTGTCTTCGAACGCTGCCGCGAAAATGACCTGCATGCGACCATCGAGCTCTTCGCTGATGGAAAGCAGGTCTTTTCGGGTCTCGGTGAGGTCGTGCAACTGGTCGCTGAGAAAGCTGTGGCGCTGTTCAAGCGCCGCAAATTCTTCCAGGGCGAGCGGGTTTACTCGGCCCAACTGGTTCAGTTTGCGTTCGGCCTCTTGAAGACGACGCTGCTGCTGGCGGCGATCAAACGCGATGCCTTCTTCGGCGTCGGCATCGTCGCTGGGAGCAAGCGTTTCGGGCCCGTACTCGGCGATGAGAATTTCTTCGCTGAGGCTCAGTTCGCTGTGCACCCGCTCCAGCAGGCTCGTAACGTGGAGGCGCTTCTCATGCATTTGCAGCTCGATGCCATGCACGCTTTCGGTGAGGGCGCTGAGGCGATCGCGAAGCGTCTTCTCTTGCGTACGAATCTCGACAAGCTCTTGTGACTGTGCCGCGCGTTCCGCTTCGGCAGTGGCCAGGGCTACACGCGCCTGGGAAACGGAACGGTCGACCGAGTCAAGAACGTCTGGCAGCTCGCTCGCAACGCCCTGTGCTGCATCCCGCTGGGCACGGCGGATCACGGCACGCCGCGCCGCTTCGGCCGCGGCCTCGCGCTCGCGATCGCGCTGATTCTCGAGGTTTAAAACGCGGCTTTCGGCGGCGCGCACGCGCTCGCGCAGCGTCTCTACCTCAAGGCGCGTGCGTACTTCCGTTTCGCGCGCCTCATCCAAAGACGCGAGCAATCCGTCGCGCGCGGAAGCATCAAGAATCGGGCGTGGAGCTTCCAGCGCGCCGTTGAGCTCGTTGGTGGCAGCGATAGCCTTACCCTCGGCTTCTGCAACAGCCGATTGCGCCTGCGCTAGACCCGTCTGCAGGCGCTCGGTCTCAGCGACTGCGGCCTCGTGCCGCATCGTGATGCGGTTCACGTGTTCGGCATGGGTTGCAACCGCTGCATCAAACTCGCGGAGTGTGCGCAGGCTATCTTTGGCATGGCGGCGCGCCTTCTCAACGGCATCTTTAGCGTCTTCCAGACCCTCACGCAGGGCGTCGACGATCACGGTCACCTCGGAGAGACGTTCGACGGCGGCGTCTCGCTCGGCGGCAAGCTCGAGGCGCGATGTTTCGCCACTACCGGCACGGATCATCTGCTCGGTGCAGACCGCGCCCGCACGAGTCACGATCGTGACGGGGAACCCCGTCACACTGGCTTCAAACGCACCACCTGCCGCGAGCGCGGCGTCGAGGTCTTCGGCGATGACGACGTAGGCGAGAAGGCCACGAACACCGTCAGGTGCCTTCACAACATCGAGCGCGTGTGTAATTCCTTTCACCTTCGGCAGCGCGGGCAAAGCCACCGGCGCATCGGCGATCACGATGTCGACCACGCCAAGCGATTCCGTGCGAGCCTGTTCTGCCGCCGTCACCGCATCGGGCGTTGAATGCACGAGCAAGCCTTCGGAAACGCTACCGAGCACGGCAGCGATCGCCGCTTCGTACCCGGCCTTCACCTTCATGCTGTCTGCCACAATGCCGACAACACCGTGCCCGCCGCGGGAGGCAAGGGCCGCAGCACCACCACGTACTGCGAGGGCAGACCCCAGCGCAGACGCCTTGGCTGCCAGGGAGTCCTTCTCACGCTCAGCGGCGTGCAGGCGTTCGCGCAGACCTTCCAGATCTGCTTCGGCGGCGACGGTTGCTTTCTGGGCGGCTTCGTAGCGCGCGGTGTGCTCGGCGGTGGAGCCATCGGGAGCTTCTGCGTCTTCGAGGAGTTCGGCGGCTTCGGCAGCCTCAACGCGGCGGGCTTCGGCGGCATCCATCGCGTTTTGCTGGCGCAGCACCGCGCCGCGCACCGCCGCGAGCGCGGACGCTGCCGCGTCTGCCTTGCCGCGGAGTTTGGTGATGCGCATATCGTGTTCGCTGACCAGGGCGCTCTGCTCGGCAATATCAACGTCGAGAGCGTCGAGTTCAGCGCGAGCGCGAATGGTCTCCTTGACTGCTTCGGCCGCCAAATCTTTCGCTTCGCCGAGCCCAGATGAAATGCGCGCGATCTCGCTCTTGGCCTCATCGACGTCTGCCTGCGTGACCGTGATCGGCGTGCCGACCGAGTCTTCTTCCGCTCCGAGTAACGACAGTCGCTGGTTGGCGAGGCTGTACAGACCTCGCAGTCGTTCCTGAACCTGTTCGAGTGCGAACAGCACACTGCGGGCACGGTCGACGGCCTCGGTGTTTTGAGCGCGCTCCAAATGTTCCATGCGCGTGCGCATTGTGGTGGCCTGATCCTGCAACACCATGCGCTCGGCCGACCGCTCCTGTTCGGTGCGGGCGTGATCGGCCAATGCGGTGCGCAGTGTCACCAGATCGTCGGCGAAAAGTCGCGCTTTCGCGTCGCGCACCATGGCAGCAATCGTCGCCGCTTCCCTAGCAATCTCGGCTTGCTTACCCAGAGGTTTGAGCTGACGCCGAATCTCACCTGCGAGGTCACTCAAACGGGTGAGGTTCGCTTCCATCGCCTCAAGCTTGCGGAGCGTCTTTTCTTTGCGCCTGCGGTGCTTCAGAATGCCTGCCGCTTCTTCAATGAAGCCGCGCCGGTCTTCAGGCGTGGCCTGCAAAACAGTGTCCAGGCGGCCTTGCCCCACGATCACGTGCATTTCACGGCCAAGGCCCGAGTCACTCAGAAGTTCTTGCACATCAAGCAGGCGAACCGTGTCACCGTTGATCGCGTACTCGCTCGAACCGTTGCGAAACAGCGTGCGACTGATCGTCACTTCGGCGTATTCGATCGGCAACGCGCCATCGGAGTTATCGATGGTGAGTTGCACCTCGGCACGACCAAGTGGGCCGCGCGTCGAGGTTCCGGCGAAGATGACGTCTTCCATCTTGCCGCCGCGAAGAGTTTTCGCGCCCTGCTCACCCATGACCCAGGCGAGAGCATCGACGACGTTGGATTTGCCGGAACCATTGGGGCCGACGATTGCGGTCACTCCCGGTTCGAGGGCAAAAGTGGTCGGCTGCGCGAACGACTTAAAGCCCTTGAGCGTGACGCTCTTCAGGTGCATTCGTCCTCCCGTGTTATTGTGCCTCATTTACGTTATCCGATGAGCACGGTTCGGCCGGGTAGAAACCGCGGAAACATGCGCGACACGCCCGGGGTATTGCGCAACCTGAGAGATCACGCTAGTGTCGATTCTCGGTTCAACGAATGAAAGGAGAGACCCATGATTATGAACACCACCGGCATCGCCGCATTGGCCCCTGTATCTGCAGGAGTGGTCTCCCCCGTTCGCGGAATCACACCGCGTCCGGCTCACTAACGCGAGAGGGCTCTGCCCCCGCTCCGGCCACTCTGCGCACGATTCTATTTCGTGCGCTCTGACGATATCTCGTCACTTCCCCTCTGGAACCTGCTTTCTGGTTCCGCTTCGAGCATTTCGCTCCCATCAACCGTAAGGATCCGTCGTGTCTACGACTCTCGTTTCGCGTCGCCTCGATGTGCACGAAACTGCCCATCTGCAGGCGTTGCCGACCACAACCGCGCCTCTGCGCGAACTCACATTCACCCGCCGGGCATCGGTGCGGGTAGCCATTTGGTTGCTCTCGCACCTCCCGACTCCCATCGATCACGCCGCTCGTGCGCATCAGCTTCGACTTCGCGATGACCGCGAACGCCGTGAAGTTGCCGCACGCACCGACCACTATCTGCACCTGCTGCACGTTTGAGGAGACAGCATGAACACGAAGACAAAGATTGCCGGGCTCACCGTTCGCCCGTACATCATCCCCGCCAGTGTCGACAACGACGATGCCACCGATTTTCTCGCCATGGTGGACGTGCGCAACCGCATCTACCGCGAAATCTCCGGCAGCGACGACGAAGCCATGACCGCGTCTGAACTCCTGCCGAACTTCTGGGCGGACGAGTATACGAAGCGTCACTTCTTGCTCATCGAGGTGGACGGGGTCGTCGTCGGTCGCGCTGGCGTCGACCTCCCCCTCGAAGGCGAGTCGCACGTTGCCTTCTGGATCATCGAGTTGATCCAAGATGTTTGGGGACAGGGCTACGGATCGGCGGCATACGAAGTCGTGGAGCAGATCGCCCGCGACGCGGGTCGTACGTCTCTGCAGTCGTGGGCGGAACATCCCGCAAGCGATGAGCCACGCATCGAGCCACCGACCGGCTTCGGATATGTGCCGAAAGATCACATCGCACGGTTCTACATGCGGCATGGCTATTCGCTCGAGCAGGTGGAGCGCAAAAGCCTGTTCGATCTGCAGGGAGATCTGTCGACTGTTCACCGCATCGGTGGTGAAGCACGCGTCGCGGCGTCTGATTACGAGGTTGTGCAGTGGATGCTGCCGACACCCGCGGAGTTCGTCGCGGGCTACTGCCTCATGAAAGAACGGATGGTGACCGACGCGCCGAGCGCCGATATGGAGTTCGACGAAGAGTCGTGGGATGACGCGCGCCTCCGCAAAATGGAATCACGCATTCTCGATGGCGAACGCACCCAGCTCGTGACGGCTGCTCGCCACCGCGTGACTGGTGAACTGTGCGCGTTCAACGAACTCAATATTCCGTTGGATCACACGCTCACCACACACCAGAACGACACTCTCGTGCTGAGCGATCACCGTGGCCACCGTCTCGGTGCGCTCGTGAAGTCGGCAGGCATTCTGCGCCTTCGCGAGCTGGCGCCCGAATCGCCCCGCATCATCACGTGGAACGCGGAGGAGAACCGTCCGATGCTGTCCATCAATGAAGAGCTCGGCTTTTATCCCGCCGCCCACATCGGGGCGTGGAAGAAAGTTCTTTCGTAATTGGATCGTTGGGAGCGGCGCGACGGCGTTGCCCCCAACGATCCGCGACATCCTAGGGTGGCGCTAGATGTAGTTCCCAGTGAGGTTGTGAACGCGGTCTGAGGGTGTTTGGCCGTCGATGCCGGTATGGGGTCTGTGGTGATTGTAGTGATGGAGCCAGGTGTCATAGGCCACTGCTCGGGCTTCGTCGCTGGCGTAAGTCCGGGCGTAGGCCCATTCCTGGGCGAGGGTGCGGTTGAAGCGTTCGACTTTCCCGTTCGTCTGGGGCCGGTAGGGCCTCGTGAAGCGGTGCTTGATATCGGGGCCGAGCGCTGTCGCGAACGCGCGTGATCGGTAGCAGGAGCCATTGTCAGTTAGGACTTCTCGGACGGTGATGCCCGCGTCGGCGAAGAACGCGCTCGCTCTCTCCCAGAACGCTGACGCGGTCTCTTTGCGTTCGTCGCCAAGGATCTCGGAGTAGGCCAGTCGGGAGTGATCATCGACAGCATGATGGAGGAACGAGTACCCGCGGCCCTTCTTCTTGTTGTTCCGGTTCCCGATCGTGCGACCCATCATCCGATGCCCGCCGCCATCGGGGACAGGTCGCGCAAGCGGCTGGTTCGTTCTCTTTGCCATCGGCATTTCGTTCATGATGAGCTTGCCTTTCCAGGTCTACGGCTTGCTCTATTTCGCTCCGATCACTCTGTTTTTGGCGTTCTTGATCGGGCTACCGACGCTGCTCATCGCCGCTGCAATCGTGAACAAATTCAGGGCGCGAAGCATCCGACGCGCACACCAGACGTCATCCCTTATATATCAGCGTCACAGCGCTACTCGATCACCTGGAGGCTGCGTGACTGCGGCACCACCGGTGCGCTCAAAACGTCGTTTCCTCACCTGCAAGCGAGCGCCGGACCGCTTTGGAGCTTTACTCTCGAGTTAACGGACGATCACGCACGAGGTCGACGACCATCACGATCAGAGCCGTAGTGACCCCCGCCCCGAGCGCAATCAATGTCGGCAGGAGCATGATCCACTCGGGCATCGGCAGCTCACGGCTCCCGCTAACGGACTTGTACGGCCCGAAGGTGACAACGAAGAAGAGCACCGCCGCGGCGAAGAACCCGCCGAACACTCGCAGACCGTGTTTGCCTGCGGCACTGATGCGTGACGCCCGATGAGCGCCCCGCGAACTCTCCCCACTCTTGGTCATACGCGCGCACTCCCCATCGCTTCAGCATAGCGAGAGCCGAAATCGGTAATGACAAGGAGAGCACGCCAGCCGCGCCGAGCGGACGCACGATCACACACCGGCTCGGCGGCCGTCGCTTGCTCGGCATGTGGCCGAGTCAAACAGTGATCCGTGCTCGTCGCGCGCAGGCCGTCCTCCGCCGAAACGCGGCCGACGAACTGTCCTCAGAACAAGAACTCGGGCCGGACTTCGGCGACGCCGTCGAGTTCAGCTTGCAGTCGTTTATAAAGCAATTCCCCCGTCGTCCTCCAGCTTTGGGATACGGGATCGTCGATTTGCCGGCCGTTGTACGTCTCATTCCAGGCGAACAGGTCATCGGTCAGAGCGGCGGAAACACCGAGGACGCAAGGGTCACAAGGGTAGTTGTCGGTGAAACTCTCCCAGATACCCCAGCACGTCGCCCATTCGCCAAACATACGGATGAGACGTAGCCCGGTCGGCAGAAGCACAGGAGCGGCTGACCCGCTCTTGGCCATCAGGTATCGGTCTTGCATCGTGCGACGATGTTGCCACTGGCGGGTAGTCGTCGGCTTGTGCGTGTAGTTCGTGCCGGAAATCCAGGTGAGACCACCAGAAGCTGAAGCATCCAGCAGCGCCAAACCCCACATCACCTGATGTCCATGCGAAATCTCGTAAGCCGCTTCCAGCGCGTTCTCGATTGATGTGTCGGCAATGTCGTAGGCGGTCATGGCGAGAGTCTCATCGGCAAAGAGCACCAGGCGAAACCGTGCGTCGTTCTTCTCCATAACGCCGAGAGGATCCTGCACCGCTTTGATTCGCACTGGTAGCTCCCTCTTCAATCCGTGTGGCTGATCCGCCCAGCGTACTGGACCTGCGTTGCCTGCCGCTGAGGCACATGCGCAACGTCGTCTTCCCTGCAAAAAGTGGGCAGATCTCAACAAGAATCAGCCGGGCCATTCAAATCATGAAAAGCACTCGATGACCGTTGCCTTTGCCACGAGATCGCGAAGCCTGGAGATGATGTCCTCACGATCGAGTGCATCAGCCATCAGACACTTGCCAGAGTGTCGCGCCAAACAAGAACTCCACGGTCGAGGAACTCGACAGGTACATCGTCGGGTCCTGGAATCGGATCTGCAGGATCCACATCCAGGGTGCGAGGCGTCCTGAGCCGCCGATTCGGGGCAACAGCCCACGCGGGAGCTGGGAGCCCCTCTTCACCGAGACGAAGGTCCACAAGAGCCGTAAGCGCTGCATCCCAGGCACGATCACCAGTCAGCTCCGGTTCAGCGAGGCCGAGCACACCGCGCACAAGGCCATGCTCGGACGCGAGGTTGTCGCCGAGCTAGATGAGTTCACGAAGGGCGCTGTATTTGTCGCCCGCACGAAGATATCCGCGGATCGCCTACTTACGCTCATGTGTCGATTTCGTCCGACTTTGTCAAACGCATCGCACTCTAGTGCGAGCATGGTTCGGGCGCTGCTGGCTGAACTGTCTCAGGTGTCGCGAACCTCAGATGCGCCGAGCGCTCCTGCCTGCCGCTAGCTGCGGAAAGCATCTCTCATGATTTCAGGAACCTAAGATATACGTTACTCTGAGTAACGTTATGACGAATCTAGGACGCCCGCGAAGAACCGAGACCGACGATCGCATCATCCAAGCAGCGTCAGAGCTCGTCGTTGAGCACGGCTATTCACAAGTGACTGTTGATCAAGTCGTCGAGCGCGCAGGAACGAACAAGCCCGCGTTCTATCGGCGCTTCCGCCGACTCGCGGATGTCGTGCCTCACGCCCTCCAAGCTCTGGATCATGACCTCGACGACATCGACACCGAATCACTTGTGAAAGACCTCGCTGAGTTCCAGCGACGTCAACGTTTACTGTTCAGTGCGCCCCTCATAACTCGCGGCCTCCCAGGCTGGCTTGCCGAGGTTAGCTCGACACCAGACCACGCAATGCCGTTCATCGAACAGTTCCAGGCACCTCGCCGAGAAGCGCTCCAAAGCATCCTGCAGCGCGCCACAAATCGCGGAGAAATCAAGCTCCCGCGCGATGTCGATTGGGTCACTGATTTACTCACAGCGCCCCTCATGATGCGCGCGATCATTCCTGGGCTCCCAGGTATAGATGACCGTCTAATCAGGCAGTCGGTGCACGCAGCACTCGATGCGGTGCAGTACCGGGGTGACCGACATGCACTTTCCTTACCAAACTCAGTCGATAGGAAATCACCATGATCTCACCCACTACATTTCAACGTGTTGAGTCAGGCTCCATCGCGATCTTCGCTTTAGTGTTGCTGATCACGCAGGGTCACGCTTGGTGGTGGCCACTCGTATTGTTCTTATTGTTTGACGCGTCAATGATCGGATACCTCAAGAACACCACCTGGGGCGCGAATCTCTACAATCTCGGGCACACGTACCTGGTGCCGGCATCGCTCGGCGCTGTCTACGCATTGCTTGCGGCATCTGGAAACCACATCGCATGGCTTGTGATTCTTGCTTGCAGCTGGGCATTCCATATTGGCGTCGACAGAGCGCTTGGTTATGGCTTGAAACACTCCGATTCATTCCAGAACACGCACCTGGGTACGATTGGACCAGCCAAAACTGTAACGCGATGAGCGAAGACCCGAGATCAATCGATTTGAACTCATACTTTTTTGCGCTGGCACTGAGGGCAGAAGGTCGAGGATCGCCCCGCAAACGGAATGCGCTTCATCGTAGCCCTGCAGCGGGCACATGGTTCTCCCCCGCGACCGTACGTGTGCAGCGAGCGTGCGAAGCACCCCGTCTACATCACTTTCTGACGTTGACCTGCCCCTTGTATCCGACCACGTAAGAACGATTCATCAAAACGGACCCGAATACAATAAGCGCATGTCTGCGCCAGAATTACTCAGAAACCTCATGCGCGCTATTGACGAGCGCCGCTGGTCAGATCTCAGTCAATTCCTTCACCCCGACTTCATTTGTCGGTACGTACACACCGGTGAGTCCTTTAACCGCGCCGAATGGATTGCCGTGAACGCCGAGTACCCAGGATTTGATCATCTCGTCATTCACGATCTTGTCGGCGACGCACATGCAGCCGCCTGTCGCTCACACGTAACAGCCATCGGCAAGACCGGGCTCGACCACTTCGAATGCGCAACCTTTGTCGAGACCGCAGACGATCTCATCACGGTGATGACCGAGGTGTGGACCGATGTTGCACAGACTGCTCCAGCAGGAACTCGCCCCGAGCGCGCCTGATAATATTCACCGCAGCCGCTGGCACCGCGGACAGAAGTGCGAACCGCGATTCATGAAGCTCTCGCGCACGATCGCGTTTCCGCAACGGTCACATGGCTTCCCTTGCCGGCCATAAGCGTTGAGCGAGTGCGCAAAGTAACCAGCCTGCCCATTCACGTTGACATACTGGGCGTCGAAGCTGGTTCCGCCCTCCGCCAGCGCCTTCAGCAGCACAGCGCGAACGGCGCCAAGCAACTCGGTGACTTTGCGTGCAGAAAGCGTGTTCGCCGGCTGCTCGGGGTGCAGGCGCGTGGCCCACAACGACTCGTCTGCATAGATATTGCCGATGCCACTCACGACGGTCTGATCGAGCAGCACCCGCTTGATAGCAGAGGCCTTCTTCGCAAGTGCGGCACGAAACGCGCCCGCGTCGAACGCATCGTCAAGCGGGTCGCGTGCAATATGCGCGACCTGGGAGGGAATCATCGACAGCGTCGTGCCCCAGCCGGCAGGAGCGCCATCGATGGTCGGAACCATGTGGTCGATCGCCAGGGATCCGAATGTGCGCTGGTCAGCAAACACCACGGCTAGCTCCCCGTGCACCGGATGATCGATCATGATGCGCACGCGCTCATGCCGCTCCGCCTGCGCTCCCGCCTCGCGGAGCAGAATCTGGCCACTCATGCCGAGATGACCTACGACGGCGCGATCATCAGAAATCGGCAGCCAGAGAAACTTTCCGCGGCGGGCTGCTTCCGAAATGACGGAACCAGTGAGTTGCGTTTCAAAGTCAGCGCTGGTTCCGACATGGCGCGTTAGAGCACGCACATCGCGCACCTCGACAGAGGTCACACGGGCGCCAATGACGGCAGGCGCGAGTCCGGCGCGAACGACGTCGACTTCGGGAAGTTCAGGCAACGGAACGCGTTACTTCGCCAAGCGGTCGTTCAGAACGTGCCACGCGGTGAGCGCCGCGGCCATCTCCGCTGTCTTCTTGCTGGTTCCCTCACCCGATGACACCACGTCACCAACGGTGACGGTCGCGTAGAAGCGACGGTCGTGGTCAGGTCCGGTTCCTTCGATCGTGTAGACAGGAACCGACTGTGCGACGCGCGCTGCCATTTCCTGTAGCGCGGTCTTCGGATCGATGGCGGCGCCGTATCGATCGGGATCAGCCAGCAACGGCTCGATGAGGCGGTGCACGAGTGCGGTTGCCGCGTCTTGGCCAGCCGAAAGGTACGTGGCACCAATGAGCGCTTCGGTGGTGTCGGCAAGGATTGAATCCTTGTCACGCCCGCCGGTTTGCTCTTCACCACGACCAAGGCGAATGTACTCGCCGAGACCGATGGAACGGGCAACCTCGGCGAGTGCGACGGTCGACACGACCGATGCGCGGCGCTTCGCAAGCGCACCCTCATCAAGGTCGGGGTGGCGAGTGTAAAGCAACACGGTGGTCGCCTGGCCCAGCACAGAGTCACCGAGAAACTCGAGTCGCTCATTGTGCGGAATGCCGCCGTTCTCGTAAGCGAACGAACGGTGTGTCAGTGCAAGCGACAGAAGCTCGGCGTCGATATCGACGCCGAGCTTCTGTGCGATGGTGATCAAATCACTCACAAGTCATCCGAGACGAATTAAACGTCAGCGACCTTGCGACCCTTGTACTCGAGGAACAGCTCAGTGCCCTGCGAGTCGGTGACAACCTTGGCCTGGTGCGGGCGGCTGTAAACAACCTTGCCGTTCTCAATCGTCTTGACGAGCGCGATGGGAGCTGCCTTCCACTGCGCACGACGTGAACGAGTATTTGAGCGGGAGACCTTCCGCTTGGGGGGGTTACCTGCCATGACTAGCTCTCTTCCGTGTTTTGCTCAGCAGAGTGTGCTCCGCTGGCCTGGTCTGTGAATCCTTGAAGCGCAGCCCACCGAGGATCGGTTGGCGCGTCGGCACGCTCAATCGGCGCTTCCGTCAGTCGCTCACCCGTGACCGGATCAAGGCCGGGGCAATCCGGCTGACACACCGGTTGAAACGGAAGCGATAGGACAATCGCATCCCTGACCGCAATTTCAAGATCCACGTGGTCGTCTTGAACTTCAAAGTCAGTTGCTTCGTCACCAGAATACGCGAAAAGTTCCTGGATCTCGACTTCGACACTCTCCGACAGGTCTGTGAGGCATCGCCCACACACTCCATCGAACACCGAGTGGATCTCAGCTGTTGCCAAAATCCCCTCGTGAACGGACTCGAGCCGAACGTCAATTTCGACGTCAGTGCCCGCTTCGATAGCGACAATTCCCTCTCCCCACTTTTCAGTGAGCGGGATCGTCAACTCGTGCTCGCGCATCTCCCCTGGGTGGTGGATGATGTCTCGAACATTAATCGCGAACGGGCCTGGCTTCTTGGTCTTCACAATCGTCAATCGTATCGCGCCGCGCTGATGCGCGGCTGTGTGTTGGTCGGGCGCCGCGCCTCAGATGTCGCGGGCACCGGTGTCGAGGAACTTCGCCACCGCGGGCGGAACGAACGGTGACACGTCGCCGCCGAGACCTGCGACCTGGCGCACCAACGAACTCGAAACGAGCGCGTGCGACGGGTCAGGAAGTAAGAACACGGTTTCAATCTGCGCGAGGTGGCGGTTCACGATGGCCATCGGCGTCTCATATGCGACATCCAATTGAGAACGGATGCCCTTAATCAGGACCCCGGCTCCCACATCGGTGGCGTAATCAACGAGAAGACCCATGCTCCAGGACCCAACAATGACGTTGCCACCCATGTCGTCTTCTTTGATCGACTGTTCGAGCAGACTGAGGCGCTGAGCGATGGGCAGCATAGCCTCTTTGTCAGGGTTGTGGACCACAAGCACGTGCAGTTCGTCGTACAGCGCAGCTGCGCGGCGGATAACGTCTAGGTGACCGAGCGTCGGCGGGTCAAACGACCCCGGAACGACGGCGATACGTGAGCTCATGTCTTTAGCCTAGCGACACTACGTCTTAGCCAGCGCCGCGCGTTCCGTCTGCGTCATGTGACGGCTCAATGCATCGGCAAGCCCAGCGTGCTTGGTCAGCATCGGATCGTCCGCGAGAATCTTCTCGGCCACGTCACGAGCAAGTTCGATGACCGCCTGGTCTTTCATAACGCGCAACAGGCGAAGCGATGACCGCACCCCTGACTGCGCATCGCCGAGAACGTCACCCTCACCACGCAGTTCCAGGTCGACTTCAGCCAGCGCAAAGCCGTCGAGCGTTGCCGCAACGGCATCGACTCTCGCACGTGCTGGCGTCCCCTGGTTGGCCTCGGTGACGAGCAAGCACAGCCCGGGGACGCTGCCACGGCCAACGCGCCCACGAAGCTGGTGAAGCTGTGAAACACCGAACCGGTCAGCATCCAAAATGATCATCGTCGAGGCATTCGGCACGTCAACGCCCACCTCAATCACGGTTGTGGCAACGAGAACATCGATGTCGCCTGCCGCGAACGACCGCATGATCGCGTCCTTCTCTTCCGAAGGCATTTTGCCGTGCAGGATCTCGACGCGCACACCGGCAAAGGTGGGCAGCGTCGCGAGCGTGGCTGCCACCTGCACAACTCCCCACCGCGGACGCTGCGCTTCGCCCTCCAGCGGCGGCGCCTCCTCCCCCTCGGCTTCCGTCGTCGCCTGTTCGGTATCGATTGCGGAACACACCACAAACACCTGGTGTCCCTTGGCGACCTCTTCTGTCGCGCGATCCCACACCCGACCAAACCAGGCAGGTTTCTCTGCCACCGGGGCGACAAACGTTGAGATTCCCGCGCGACCGGCGGGCATCGTGCGTAGCGTCGCGACCTCGAGGTCTCCGAAAACCGTGATGGCGACGGTGCGCGGAATCGGGGTTGCCGTGAGCACAAGCGCGTGCGGCGCACTGCCCTTGGCTCGCAGCGTCTCTCGTTGTTCCACCCCGAACCGGTGTTGCTCGTCCACCACGACGAGCCCAAGGTCTGCAAACGTGGTCTTGTCACTCAGCAGCGCGTGCGTGCCGATTACGATCAGCGCTTGCCCTGACGCGACCCGGAGCGCAGCTTTGCGTCGCTCAGGCGCCGACATCTGCCCCGTCAAAAGCGTTGGCATCAGAAGTGGCGCAAGCTCCGGCCCCAGCGCCTTTGCGATCGAGCGCAGGTGCTGTGCGGCGAGCACTTCGGTGGGTGCGATGAGGGCGGATTGCCCGCCCGACTGCGCAACCTGCAACATGGCACGCAATGCAACGAGAGTCTTGCCTGACCCCACTTCGCCCTGTACCAACAGGTTCATCGGCCAGGGTGCCACGAGACTGTGCGCGATCTGCTCCCCCACGGCCTCCTGGTCATGCGTCAGCTCAAACGGCAGCGCGCGGTCAAACCGCTCAAGAAGCGCGCCGGCCTGCCGCGGGGTCGCTTCAAGCGCACGCACCGCGACGCGCTGCTGCGCAAGCGCCGTCTGGAGCACCAGCGCCTCCTGAAGACGAAGCGTTTCGCGCGCCTTTTCGGCTTGCGCAAGAGATTCTGGTCGGTGAATCCCCATCAGTGCGTCATACGCCGGCAGCAAACCCTCTGACGTACGCAGTGGTTCCGGAATCGGATCAGGCACATTCTCGTCAATGCCATCCAGTACGAGATCGATAGATCGCCGAATCTGCCAGCTCGCCATGGCTGAGGTCGCCGGGTAAATCGGAATCGGTGTATTTGCCCACCGTTCCGGCTCAATCTCGACAGCAGAATCAAAAAGTTCGTAGTCAGGGTGCGAGAACTGCAACCCGCCCTTGTACATGCCGACTTTGCCCGCAAAAATGCCGCGCCTGCCGACAGTGAGATCTTTTGCACGCCACTGCTGGTTGAAGAACGTCAGGCTCATCTCCCCATTGCCGTCGCCGATCACAACCTCAAGAATCATGCCTTTGCGCGCCTGCATGCGGCGCTCAGTGACGCGCTTCACCTCGGCAATGATCGTGACCTGCTCACCAACAGGCAGTGATCGGATTGGCGTGAGCTCGCCGTGCATCGCGTATCGGCGCGGGTAGTGCGCGAGAAGGTCACCCACGGTGTGCATGCCGAAGGCCCGCCGCAGCACGGTTGCGGTTTTGCCGCCCACGGCTCCATCCAACCGAGATTCCATCACGAAGCGCACGCATTTAGCCTAATGGCGGTCACCCTCATTGCCTCGGAGAGAGCGGAACCTGTGGGTGCGGTCGTCAGGACTGGGCACGGCGATAGGCTGGTGAGATGACCAGGATCATTGCCGGTTCCGCACGCGGACTTTCACTCGACGTTCCTGGTTCCGGCACCCGTCCGACGTCTGACCGTGTGCGCGAATCGTTGCTGGGGGCCCTCGACTCCGTCGACGCCATCGCTGGCGCGCGCGTGCTTGACCTGTTCGCTGGGTCCGGTGCCCTCGGGCTCGAGTGCGCAAGCCGTGGTGCCGCAAGTGTCGACCTCGTGGAAAAAGCCGGGCAGGCAGCCAAAGTGGCCACAACCAATGCGGCCAAAGTCGCCAAATCTGGTGCCCCGCTCGCCCGCGTCCATGCCGTGGCCGCGGCCACTTTTCTGAAAAGTGCGCACTCGCCATGGGATCTGGTTTTCTTAGACCCCCCGTACGACATCGCAGATGCTGATCTCAACGCGGTGCTGGTGTTGTTGGCCGATCGGCTCAGCGAAGAGGCCATCGTCATCGTTGAGCGCGCGAAACGCTCCCCCGGCCCGGATTGGGCAGGTGCCGGCTTGGACGCAATGCGGGAGAAAACCTACGGCGACACCACGGTGTGGTGGGGTCAGCCTGCCTGAGCGTCCCAGTCCCGGTAAGGGTCCCATCCGCCTGGCAGATCGTATGGCCGGCCATCGACCAGGACAGCTTCGTCGCCGACCTCGGTCACCCGACCAATAGGCCGAAACCCGTCGGGTACCGCACCTGAGAAGGTGGCGAGCAACGGGTGATCCTCCCCGCCCTCCAGCGCCGATGCCGGGTTCTCGAACGCTTTTGAGTCAATCCCCATCGTGACTCCTGAGGCACGTGCCATGCGGCGCGCGTCCAGAACGAGACCGTCGGAGACATCCATCATCGCCGTCGCACCGGCAAGCGCCGCGACAATTCCCAACCCAACCGGTGGTTCCGGGCGCAACTGGGCGATGACCTCAGACCGTTCATCGTCGGTCAGTTGGTCAAGGTCGAGGGGTGTCGGCACACCGTCGGCATCGGTGAATCGACGAAACAGGGTCGACAGTCCGCGGGCGGCGACGCCCTGTTGGCCGGCAAGCGCCACGGTGTCGCCTGGGCGCGCCCCGGAGCGGAGGACCGCAGCCCGGCCTTCCAAGTCGCCGAGCGCTGTGACGGCGATCGTCAACGTTGCAGACACTGTGAGGTCGCCGCCGACAACAGCACAACCAGGCGCAAGCGCGGCGCAAGCGGCAGCGAACCCGTCTGCCATGTCTTCGACGAGGCTGACGGGCACGGTCGCCGGGATCGCGAGAGCGACCAAGAGCGCCGTCGGACGGGCCCCCATCGCGGCGACGTCGGCCAGGTTCACGGCTGCGGCCTTGTAGCCGAGATCGAACCCGCTTGACCACGCGAGACGGAAATCGGGCCCGTGTACCAGCGTGTCGGTTGTAGCAACGAGGTCACCACGCAGGGCGAGCACGGCTGCGTCATCCCCCGGGCCGACGATCGCGCCACTGGCGCCCGGTGTGCGCGCCAGAATCCGCCGCAGGATGTCGGACTCGGTGAGGTCGCCAATCAGTTCGGTCACCCCTCCACGCTATCGGGCTTAGGCTGGAGGTGTGAGTATTCCCCGCCGCTCAGCGGCCCTTGCTGCCATCGGTCTCGCCGCCAGCCTGCTCGTCGGTTGCTCACCCACTATCGCGCTTGAGCCGGCTGCGGACGCCAATAACCCGCTGTGTGCGAACGTCATGGTGAATCTTCCCGATTCCATCGCCGCCAACGAGGCCAACGCCTCACTTGAACGGGTGTGGACAGACGCACAATCAACCGCGGCTTGGGGCAATCCGGTCTCGATCTACTTTTCCTGCGGTGTCGACGTGCCGGTGGCAAGTGAGTTGCCTTGCCAGTCACACCAGGGCTTCGATTGGCTGATCGACGATTCTGATGCCCCGTTCTATCGCATGACGGTTTTCGGTCGAGAGCCCGCGATTCAGGTGTACTTCAACAGCGAGGTTGTCAGCTCGGTCGAAGTGCTCTCGCGCATCAGTAAGGCCGCACAAGACCTTCCGCTCACGGCAAAGTGCTCGCCGCGCTAAAGACCGCTCAGCACGGTGCCGTAGGCGCGTGAGGGCTAGGTTCCGAGCGCGATGATGAGCGCAGGCAGTGTCATGGTCGCAAACATGAGCGCATGAAAGCTGCCCATCACGATTCCGGTGATGGCTTGCCATCAACCAGGCTCTCCGGTCTGCTTGATCCGATTGAGCGCCGTGATCCCGAGCGGAATTGACACCGGGAACATCCCGAAGAATCCCGTCACCAGGGATCCGATCGCCATGCCGTTGGTGGGGCGCACCACCGGAGCATTCTGGTAAACGTTGACGATTTGATACGCGGATTGCGGGTGCTGTTGCGGTACCGGGTAGGCGGATTCACCGAAGTAGGTGCCTGCGGGCGACGCAAATTTCTGAGGAGCGATCGGAACCTGGGGGCCGTTTTGGTGCGTCACGGCCTGTGCAGGTGGTGTCAACGGCGTCTCAAAATCGCTTGCCATGCGCTACCCCTCAGTACGCTCCAAAGCCGTGTCGAGCAGCTCGGTAATAAGCTCAGCGTACGTCATGCCCGATGCGATCCAGCATTTCGGGAACATGGAGATCGGTGTGAATCCGGGCATCGTGTTGAGTTCGTTCACCACAGGACCGTTCTCGGTGAGGAAGAAGTCAACGCGCGCGAGTCCGATGCCATCGACAGCCTCAAATGCGGCAACCGCTGTCTCCTGAAGCGAACGCATCTCGTCATCGGTGATGGCGGCAGGACACACGACATCCACACCGTCGCCGCCGAGGTATTTGCCCTCAAAGTCATAGAACGCACGCGTGGTGAGCACGATCTCGCCTGCGAGGGACGCTCGCGCCGGAGCGCCACCGCGCCCCTCGAGCACGCCGACTTCAACCTCACGACCCGTAATACCCTGCTCTACGAGCACCTTCGAGTCTTCCGCCAATGCGATGCTCATTGCGTCATCGAACTCGCTCATGTCGCTGACACGCGAAACGCCGACGCTGGAGCCGGCGCGTGCAGGCTTCACGAAGATCGGCAGCGGGTACGCACTCGCGCGCGCACGCACGCCCGCGGCATCCTGGTTCCACTCGCGCGCTGTGGTGGTGAAACCGGGCGAAACCGCAATTCCGGCGGCCGCCAGTGCAATCTTCATGAAGTGCTTGTCCATGCTGATGGCGGAACCAAGAACGCCGCCGCCAGCGTACGGGAGCCCCAGAATATCGAGGAAGCCCTGCATGGTTCCGTCTTCGCCATGCACACCGTGCAGAATCGGCAGCACGACGTCAACCTCGCCAAGTTCACGCACCGCGCCGTCTGCCTCGCGAACGCTCAGGGTGCGGTCGTCAGCACCCTCAGGCCAAATGATGCGGGTGCCGTTGTCAACGATCTCCGGCAGGTTTGCCGAATCGAGCTGAAACTTTTCCGGGTTGTCCTCTTCAAGGACAAACGTTCCGTTGCGGGTAATGCCGATCGGGATGACCGTGAACCGGTCGCGATCAATCGCCCGAAGCACTCCGCCCGCCGTCGCGGAACTGATCGAATGCTCGCTTGAGCGCCCGCCGAAGAGCACCGCCACCACCTGCTTGGCCATACTGCGTCCTCTCCCCCTTCGGGGTGTCGTCATCGGTGGTCAAATGCGGCGCGATGTCGCGCGGATTCATTTGCCCGTCCAAAACCATCTTCACCTGGCGAACGATCGGCATATCAACGCCGACCTCCTTCGCCAGCTGCAGCACCGGCGCGACGGAGGCGAGACCTTCCGCCGTCTGGTTCATCTGCTTTACAACGTCTTTCATGCTGTAGCCCTGGCCGAGCAGTCGCCCCGCGGTGTTGTTGCGGCTCAGCGGCGACTGGCATGTGGCGATCAAGTCGCCAAGGCCAGCAAGGCCCTGCAGGGTTTCCGGCTCAGCGCCATACGCGACCGCGAAATCGGTCATCTCGACGAGACCGCGCGTAATGATCGACGCTTTCGTGTTCTCGCCGTAGCCGACACCGTCGACGATACCGATGGCCACGGCGATGAGGTTCTTCAGAACCCCGCCGAACTCGGTACCGGTCACGTCGGTGTTCACGAATGTGCGGAAATACTTGTTGCTCGCCAATCGCGCGACAGCTTCTGCCGTTTCGCGGCTTGTCGATGAAATCACGGCAGCGGTGGGTTGCTCACGAGCAATCTCCAGCGCCAGGTTCGGCCCTGATGCGACGGCAATGCGTGCCGGATCGATCTGCAGCTCCTGCTCGATCACCTGGCTCATCCGCAGCCCCGATGACTTCTCGACCCCCTTCATCAGACTGATGATGGGGGCGTCGGAACCAGCGATAAGGGGCCGAATTGCCTTCAGGTTTTCGCGGGCCGTTTGGCTCGGGATGGAGAGAAAGATCTGTTCAGCGCCTTCCAGCGCCTCCGACAGATGCGGCGTTGCCGTCATCGAGCGCGGCAGGTTGATGCCAGGCAGATACTGGCTGTTGCGCTTGCTTTCGCGAATCTCCAGAGCTTGCTCTGGTCGCCGCGCCCACATCGTGACGTTGCTACCGCCGTCAGCAAGAATCTTGCCGAACGTGGTTCCCCAGCTTCCGGCGCCGATGACTGCGACCTTCGGCGCTGCCATGGGCTTACGACTCATAATTGCCGGTTTCTTTCTGGTTGTGCTTGCTGGGATCCCACCGCTCGGCTGGGGCCTTTTCGTTGCGGAGCTGCGCGACGAGCGCTGCGATTTCGTTCATCAGCAGAGTAGTCGCTTCGGCCAGTGCGCGTGGCTCGCGCTCTCGACCTTCGAACGCGGAGAGATCGATCGGCTCTCCAACGATGAAGATCGACTTCTTACGCAACGGCCACAACGAGAACTTTCCGTAGCGCGGCATGATCTTCTCGGCACCCCAGTGGGCTGCCGGAATCAGCGGCACCCCGGCCTCGAGAGCCAGACGCACGGCGCCCGTCTTTCCGCGCATGGGCCAGAGATCAGGATCACGCGTCAGCGTGCCCTCGGGATAGACGATGACGCCGCGTCCGGTTGCCGCCAGGTTCTCGGCGGCATCCAGCGTCTGTCGTGCGCCGGTACTTGTCGATTCGCGCTGCACCGGAATCATTTGCGTCACGCGCAGAATCCACCCGACAACCGGAATCTTAAACAGGCTGGCTTTCGCCATAAATCGTGGCGCTCGCCCCATCCGCCATACCGAGACGGCAACGATGAGCGGGTCAAACTCAGACATATGGTTCGGTGCCAGCACGTACGCACCGTCTTTGGGCAGCGCACCGAGGCGCTTGGTCTTGGTGACGAGCGCGACAAGCGGAACCGCGATGGCCGAAAGTGGCCAAAACCAGCTCAGCTTGCTCTTCTCCGGTGAAACGGACATCAGGTCAGATTAACCGACGACGTCGAAGTCAGCGCCAAGCCCGGTCAGCTTGTCGAGGAACTTCTCGTAGCCGCGGCGGATGATGCCAATGTTGCGCACCACGGATTCGCCTTCGGCCGTCAACGCCGCAATCACGTGGCTGTAGCCACCACGGAGATCCGGAACCACAATGTCGGCACCGTGCAGAGGCGTCGGGCCGTTGACAACGGCCGCCTGCTCGAGCATGCGACGCGGCACGCGACGTGGCCCATCCTGAAGACCGTGCGGGTGCACAACAATGTTGGCACCCATCTGGTTCAGGGCGCTAGTGAAGCCGAAGCGATTTTCGTACACGGTCTCGTGCACGATGGACTCGCCGTGCGCTTGCGTCAGCGCCACGATGAGCGGCTGCTGCCAGTCCGTCATGAAGCCAGGGTGCACGTCGGTCTCAACCGTGACAGCGCGCATGTCGCCGTCGCGGCGGAACAGGATGCCGTCTTCGCGCACATCGAAGTCGCCACCCATCCGACGAATCACGTTCAGGAAGGTGAGCATGTCGGGCTGACGCGCACCCTCGACAAAGATTTCACCGTTGGTCGCGAGTGCTGCTGCTGCCCAGCTTGCGGCTTCGTTGCGATCAAAGATCGAACGGTGGTCGTAGCCACGCAGGCTCTTGACGCCCTCAATCAGAATGACGCGGTTGGGCTCGATCGAGATGATCGCACCCATCTTCTGCAGTACCGCAATGAGATCCATGATCTCCGGTTCGATGGCCGCGTTCTTCAGCTCAGTGACGCCTTCTGCACGCGTTGCCGTCAGCAGGACCTGCTCGGTAGCGCCGACGCTCGGGTACGGAAGGTGAATGTTGGCTCCGCGCAGACCGTTGGGCGCCGACAGGCGGATTCCACTCGGTTGCTTCTCAACGACGGCACCAAACTTGCGCAGGGCGTCAAGGTGGAAGTCGATCGGACGGTCGCCAATACGGCAGCCACCGAGGTCAGGGATGAATGCCTGACCGAGACGGTGCAACAGCGGACCGCAGAAAAGAATCGGAATACGCGAAGAACCCGCATGCGCGTCAATCTCTTCGAAATGCGCTGACTCGACATTTGCCGGGTCAAGCAGCAGCGAGCCTTCTTCCGGCCCTTCCGACACGGCAACCCCGTGCACCTCAAGCAAAGAGCGCACGACGGCAACATCGGAGATGTCGGGGACGTCACGAAGGACTGACGCGGTCTCGCCAAGGAGCGCAGCAACCATCGCCTTGGTGACGAGGTTCTTCGCGCCCTTGACCGAAACGCGTCCTGACAGCGGTTGCCCGCCGCGAATGGCGAGGATTTCCTCATCCCCTGAACTGGGTGCTCCGGACGACGAAACGTTGTTCAGGGTCATACTGCGTGCCTCACTGTGCGGGCGAAGCCTGCACCGGCAAGGTGCGGGGCTTCCAGGATTCTCGTTTCGCCTCGTAGGCGGCGATCTTGTCTTCGTTCCGGAGAGTCAGCCCGATGTCATCGAGTCCCTCCAGGAGCCTCCACCTAGTGTAATCGTCGATTTCAAATGAGACGCTGAGCGCGCCCACCGTGGCGGTACGCTCCTGGAGATTTACCGTCATTTCACAGCCAGGGTTGGCATCGATTTCTGCCCAGATCTTTTCCAGATCTGCCTCGGAGATGATGCCGGTCAGTAGGCCCTGCTTGCCCGAGTTTCCGCGGAAGATGTCGGCAAATCGCGGGCTCAGAACGACAGCGAACCCGAAGTCGCGCAACGCCCAGACGGCGTGCTCACGGCTGGAGCCGGTGCCGAAGTCAGGCCCCGCGACGAGAATCGACGCGCCCTGGAACTCGGGCTGGTTGAGCACGAACTCGGGGTCTTGGCGCCATCCGTGAAACAGGGCGTCTTCGAAGCCGGTCTTGGTGACACGCTTCAGGAAGACGGCCGGGATGATCTGGTCGGTGTCAACGTTGGAACGCTTCAGAGGAGCGGCGATTCCGGTGTGGGTTGTGAACTTTTCCATGTCTTACACCTCTGCCATCTCGGTGACGGTAGCTTCCAAATCGCTCGGGCTCGACAGCGTGCCGCGAATCGCGGTCGCTGCAGCGACAAGCGGCGAGACCAGGTGCGTGCGACCGCCCTTGCCCTGGCGTCCTTCAAAGTTTCGGTTCGACGTTGACGCACACCGCTCGCCGGGAGCCAACTGGTCGGGGTTCATACCGAGGCACATGGAGCAACCAGCAAATCGCCATTCCGCGCCGAACTCCTCGACGATCTTGTCGATACCTTCTGCTTCGGCTTCCAAACGCACGCGCGCGGAACCAGGAACCACCATGACGCGAACACCGTCGGCCTTCTTGTGGCCCTTGATGACCGACGCAAAAGCGCGCAGGTCTTCGATGCGGCTGTTCGTGCATGACCCCATGAATACGGCGTCGACGGCAACATCCTTCAGCTTGGTTCCGGGGGTCAGATCCATGTATTCGAGCGCGCGCTCAGCCGCGGCACGCTCGTTAGGGTCTGCGACGTCTGCGGGGTTCGGAACCACGTCAGACAGCGAGGCGCCCTGTCCGGGGTTGGTACCCCACGTCACGAACGGTTCCAGCATGTCGGCGTCGATGAAGACTTCAGCGTCAAAGGTGGCGCCTTCATCGGTGGGCAGCGTCTTCCAGTACGCGACCGCGTCGTCCCAGTCCTGCCCCTTGGGGGCGTGGTCGCGGCCCTCAAGGTAGTCGAAGGTGATCTGGTCGGGAGCGACCATGCCAGCTCGTGCACCGGCCTCAATCGACATGTTGCAGATCGTCATGCGGCCCTCCATGGAGAGCGCACGAATGGCGGAACCGCGGAACTCAAGCACGTAGCCCTGGCCACCACCGGTTCCGATCTTCGCGATCACCGCGAGGATGATGTCTTTCGCGGTAACGCCCGGCTTCAGCGCGCCTTCAACATTGATCGCCATCGTCTTGAACGGCTTCAGCGGAAGGGTCTGCGTCGCCATGACGTGCTCGACCTCGCTGGTTCCGATACCGAATGCCATGGCACCGAAAGCGCCGTGCGTTGACGTGTGCGAGTCGCCGCAGACGACCGTGATGCCCGGCATCGTGAGGCCAAGCTGCGGGCCAACGACGTGCACAATGCCCTGCTCCTTGTCGCCAAGCGAGTGCAGGCGCACGCCGAACTCGGCGGCGTTGCGACGCAACGTTTCGATCTGCGTGCGGCTGGTCAGGTCGGCAATCGGCTTGTCGATGTCGAGTGTCGGCGTGTTGTGGTCTTCGGTCGCGATCGTGAGATCAAGGCGACGAAGGGGGCGCCCCTCGGCGCGCAGGCCATCAAAGGCCTGCGGGCTCGTCACCTCGTGTACCAGGTGAAGGTCGATGTAGATCAGGTCAGGCTGACCTTCTTCACCCTTGACGACGAGGTGGTTGTCCCAGACCTTTTCGGCCAGAGTTTGGGGACGGGAAATGGCAGCGGTGCTCATGCAGATCTCCAAGAAACATTGTGTGTGGGCCGTAGCGAAACTCCGCGACGAGGAGGCCAGCAGAAACTAGGACTCGCCGCGGCGACTAAGAAGGAGGATCGCGCCACGCACACCGTCAGGCTACCACCGTTAGAAAGGGGTTTCGTGCGCGCCTTAACGTGCAGACACACGGCGAGAACGCGCCCGCGCCGTAACAGGAGTACATATGCCAGCGCGTACGACACCGGCAGTGTCAATCTGGTGTCGTCCTCATCGTTTCAAGGAGCACAATGACCGATCAGAAGATTCTCGGGTTTTCGACGCGCCAGGTACACGTCGGAACCACCGCAGCGCCCGCAACGCCGCGCGCCCTGCCCATTCATCTGACGGCTGGCTTCACGTTCGACAGTTTTGAAGAGGGCGTCGCCCATTTTGGCGAGGGCACGGGCTACGGCTACACGCGCACCGGCAACCCCACCATTGATGCTGTCGAGGAGAAGCTCGCCGCGTTGGAGAGCGGAACCAGAGCGCTGCTGGTCGGCAGCGGTCAGGCCGCGGTGTCGACGGCGATTCTTGCACTCGCCGGTGCCGGCGATCACATTGTCAGCTCAACGCACATCTATGAGGGATCGCGCGGGCTCTTCCTTGATCTCCTCCCCCGGCTCGGCATCAGCGTGACCTTCATTGATGACATTGCAGACCCAGAAGCGTGGCGTGCGGCAATTACCGACAACACTAAGGTGCTGTTCGGCGAATCTATTTCTAATGCCGCCAACCTGCTGTTTGATGTGGCGGCTGTCGCCGCGTTGGGCCGCGAGTACGGCATCCCGCTCGTGATCGACAATACGTTCGCAACGCCCTACCTGTTCCGCCCCTTGGAGCACGGCGCCGCGCTGTCCGTACACTCGACCAGCAAGTTCTTGTCTGGGCAGGGTTCGGTGATCGGCGGCGTGATCGTTGACGGCGGAACCTTTGATGCGGTCGTGCATGGCGCCCGCTTCCCGCACCTGGTGGCGAAGAGCCGCCTGGGTGGTGCGAGCTTCGCCGAGAAGTATGGCGCGAGCACATTCACCGGTTACGCAAAGGAGAGTGTTGCCCCGCGGCTCGGACCGACGCTCTCGCCCCTCAACGCGTTCTTGATCGGACAGGGTGTTGAGACGCTCAGCCTGCGCGTGCGGGAACAGTCGCGCCAAGCCCTCGTCATCGCGCAGTACTTGCAGCAGCACCCTGCCGTCGAGTCCGTGGACTACGTGGGCCTGCCAACGCACCCCTCTCACGAACTCGCGCAGACGCTGTTGCCCCGCGGGTATGGTTCCGTGTTCAGCTTCACGCTGCGCGGCGGACGTGACTCCGCCGCCCGTGTCGTCAACACCGTGCAGACCTTCACACATATGACGCATCTGGGTGATGTGCGCTCGCTCGTGTTGCACCCGGAGACGACATCGCACGCGTTTCGCACTCCCGAAGAGCGCGCCGAGGTCGGCGTCTACCCGGGAACCCTTCGCGTCTCGATCGGTTTGGAAGACCTCGACGACCTGATCGCCGACCTCGATCGGGTGCTGTAGCCGAAATGAAAGAAGGCCTCCTCTGCGCAGAGGAGGCCTTCTTTTGGTGAGGACTTATCGCTTCAGGAAGTCTTCGCCGTTATCTGTGTCAGCGTTGTTCGGGCTCACCGTTGATTCGTTGAGCTTCGATTCGCCAGCGGCCACGGCCGATGCTCCGGCGGCCGGCGTGACCGACGTCTTCGGCGCGCGGCGCTCGTCGCGACGCGAGGCGATGAGGCTCGCGATGGTCGCAACGATGAGCGATCCGAAGATCACCGTCAGCGACATCCACGTCTCCACTTCGGGAACGTTGAATCCTTCACCGTTGTTGAGGAACGGCAGGTCGTTGACGTGCAGCGCGTGCAGGATCAGCTTGACACCAATGAACGCCAGAATCACTGCGATACCGAGGTGCAGGTAGCGCAGCTTCTCGAGCATGCCGCCAAGCAGGAAATACAGCTGGCGCAGACCCATAAGCGCGAAGATGTTTGCCGTCAGCACGATGAAGAACTCGTGCGTGATGCCGAGGATTGCCGGAATCGAGTCAATCGCAAACATCAGGTCGGTGAGACCGATCGCAACGAAAACGACGAGCATCGGGGTAAAGAGCTTCTTGCCATCCACGACGGTGCGGAGTTTGGCGCCGTCGAACTCGTCGGTAATTTCAACGCGACGACGCAAGAAGGTGATGATCTTGCTTTCCTTGGCCTCTTCGTCGTCAGAACTGGTGTCGAAGGCCTGCTTGTATGCGGTCCACAGCAGGAAGGCGCCGAAGATGTAGAAGACCGGCGAGAACGCGTTGATGAGCGTCACACCGAGGAAAATGAAGCCGGCGCGAAGCACGAGCGCAATGATGATGCCGACCATGAGCACTTCTTGCTGCAGGCGGCGGGGCACGCGGAACTGGGTCATGATCAGCACAAAGACGAACAGGTTATCGATCGAGAGACTGTACTCGGTTGCCCAACCGGCAACGAAGAGTCCGGCCCAGTCCCATCCGGCGATGAGCCCGAGAACCGCCGCGAAGATCAACGCGAGCGTGACGTAAAAGACGACCCAGAGCGTTGATTCCTTCGCGGAAGGAACGTGGGGTCGCTTGATGATCAGCAGCAGGTCTGCCAGCAGAATAAGCGACAGAACGACCAGGGATCCGACTTCAAACCACAGTGGAATCGCGAACGCGCCTGCCTGCGCTGTGTCGTCACCTCCGCCAGCTGCGAGGACTGTCAGAGAATTTACGAGCACCATGAATGCCTTCCGGAAGATACGTCAAGGGATCGAAAGTCTCTCCCCCGCGTGACGCGGCGCACACCCGGAGCGATGCTCGTGATGACGAATGTGCATTGATGGGATACTCCCCTTCGCTCGACAAGACTACCGCCTCTGGGCCTGGGAACTCTGCACGCGTCGTACACAACGACCGAAAAGTTTCTGAGACGATCGCTTCAGAGCGCACACCAGATAGTGAGAGACAGCTCCGCGAGACAAGGAAAAGCTGTGGACACCACAACGACAGACGCCGACCTGGTCGCCCGGGCCGCAAGCGGAGGCGAATACGCCTTCCGCGAGCTGTACCAGCGCCATGTGCGGCCGGTCTACTGGATCGCGCACGGTCTATTGAAGAACGTTGCCGATGCCGAAGACATTGCCCAAGAAACGTTCGTCGTTGCCTGGAAGAAGCTCCCAGGGTTCGTGTTGGAAGGAGACTCACTGTTGCCGTGGCTTGCGACCATTTGCCGCTATCAAGCGTCAAACCGCCTGCGTTCGCGCCGGCGTGAACAAGCCCACCGCAGCGGTGAAGCGGATGAAATGACTCCGTCAACGATCAACGTCGAAGACCAGGTCATTAGCCGGGACTACGCCGAAACGATCCTGAAAGAGCTTGCCATCCTGACCGAACTGGATCGAGAAATCTTCCGGCTCTGCGCGACCGAAGGCTACGCATACGCCGCAGCCGCTGAGGAGCTCAAGGTGACATCAGGAACCGTCCGCAATCGCCTCTCCCGCATACGCACACGCCTGCGGACAGCTGTAAGTGAATCGGAAATCTCATGAACAAGGAAGCGACCCGAACCCCTATCGTTCTCCCAGAACTCAGCAACGACGCGATCGCTCGCATGGAAGACGGTGTCTTTCAGCGCATTAGCGAAGAGCGCACGGCATCTGTCGCTCGCGGCAAGCGCAAGCGTTCGCGCACGATCCTGTGGTCGGCAGCTGCCGCAACCGTTGTTGTGGCAGGCGCCGCCCTGGTTCCGTCTCTCTTGAATGTCGGCGGAACCAGCACGAGCGATTCCGCGGTCAGCGGCGTTCCTGACATGGCCGGCGGCGCGGCGGATCGCGACTCCGCGATGCCGGAAGCTGCGACCGCCGAAATGGGCGACGGCTCCGCCGCGTACGCCACCGACACCGGTATCGGCAAGACGGCATCGACCGCGATCGAACCGCAGGTCATTACGAGCGCGAGCATTTCGCTCACCGTTGCCGATATTGAGAAGGCTGTCGCTGATGTGACAACGGTGACGACGGCTCTGAGCGGTTATGTCGCGTCGCAAAACGTCGGTTCGAATGGCTACGGGTATGAGTTCGACCCGGCGAAGGCCTCGGCGCCAACGACGCCGACATATGGGTGGATCACGGTGCGGATTCCGGAAGCATCGGTCAACGACGCGTTGACTCAGCTGGAGGCGATCGGCACGGTCACTGCGACGACGATTGACCGATATGACGTGACGCAGCAGAGCGTTGATTTAAAGGCGCGCGTGTCGTCGCTTGAGGCCAGCGTTGCTCGGCTGGAAGAGCTGATGAAGCAGTCAGGGTCTGTAGGTGACTTGATCACCGCCGAGGCTGCCCTCAGCCAGCGTCAGGCCGAGCTGGAGTCACTCCAGCAGCAACTGGACTCGCTGACCGATCAGGTTGCAATGTCGACGATCTCGGTTGACCTTCGCGCAGAAAGTGCCCCGGTTGACGCCGACCCGAATGGTTTCGGCGACGGCCTGCTCGCCGGCTGGAACGGCCTCGTCGCTGCCTTCAACGGCATCATCATAGCCCTCGGCTTCGCACTCCCCTGGCTTGCCGTTCTCGGAGTCATCGGCCTCGTGATCTGGCTCGTCGTTCGGGCGCGTCGTTCGAGCCGTTCGAAGGCTCGTGCGTCACAGACGCCGGTCGGCGCCGACAACGAATAAAGACCGGGGTTCGCGCTGCCGGGACCAGTGCGAACCCCATTCCACCGGCCCTCTCGGAATCTCGCTCCGAGAGGGCCCCTTCTGTTGGCGCTGTCGCCCCGGCGCTGGTGGTTCCGCCTCGAGTCGACGCTGGTGGTTCTGTCTAGAGTCGGCGCGGTGGTTCCGTCTCACGCGATTACATGGTTCGGTCTCGCGTCCGCAGGCGGTGTGGTTCCGTCTCGCGCGTAGGCTGACGGTATGGCGATGAGGTATGCGACAGAAGCACGTAACGACGGTGACACGAGCCGCATCCTGGGTGGGATGGAAGTTGCCATTTCATCGCCGCTCGCATCGGACTTTGATGCCGCAACGACCAACCCCGAACAGCTGCTGGCGTTGGCCTGGGCCACGTGCCTGAACTCAACTGCGCAGGTCATCGTGGAACGAGCGACGCGCACCGCCGTGCGGGTCACTGCGGAGCTGCACGATCTCTTGCCCGACGTGGGTTACGTGTTTGAGGTCGACGCCTATCTGTCGGTTGAGGGCGCCGATGTTGCAGAAACGGAGCGAGTCCTCGCGGCCGCTCACGCGCGCTGTCCGGTGTCGAAGCTCCTCCGCTCCGCCGACACCGTACGCGTACACGCCGAACCTTACGCTGGCTAATCCCCACCGCGCTTCCAGACGTGACTAGTGCGGTTTCGGCGACTGCCTCCAGACATACACGGCCAATCTCTCCTGCCACTCCCGATTCCAGCTTTGCCCGAGTGATTCCAGTTATGCCCGAGCGATTCCAGTTATGCCTGAGTGATTCCAGTTATGCCTGAGCGACGTTCTCGATCGGGGCAAAAACGCGGCGTGTCGGGCCTGAAGACTGTTTCGGTCGTGCAGAACAGGGAATGTTCATGCACAACTGCGGAGGCTCAAGCCTAACTGGGAAGGCTCGCGCACAGCGCGGTTTTGCGCCCGGCTGATTTGGAACGCGGAACGCCCGGGTCGAGATGTCGGACAACACGGCCGAGCCAATCCACACGTTCTGCCGACAAGCCGACGTTTCTGCCGACAAGCCGACGTTTCGGCCCATAAGCCGAAGCCGTACAACCGTCCCCAGGCAACGCAAAAACCCCCGACTAAAGTCGAGGGTTTTTGGTGTTGTGACCCCAGCGGGATTCGAACCCGCGTTACCGCCGTGAGAGGGCGGCGTACTAGGCCGCTATACGATGGGGCCGTATGTGAGATTTCGAGGCTTTTTCGGCCTTCCGTCTCGCGACAACTATACGAGTATGGCATGGTTGCCACAGTCGCACAAAATCGACCTCTGATTTTACGTGCGCCGCGCGTGTCGGGCGCTTGCCTCCCGCGCAATGACGGGGTTTGATCGATATATGCGCATCACCAAATACGAGCACGCCACCGTCACGATTGATGAGGGTTCATCTCGGCTGGTGATCGACCCTGGCGGGTTCCTCACCTCCTTCACCGACTTCACGAACATCGCCGCCGTGGTGGTCACGCATGTGCACCCCGACCACTGTTCCCCTGCAAACCTGCAGCGCATCAGCGAGAGCAATCCCGATGTTCCGATCTACGGACCATCTGCCGTTGCCACCACGGTGCCTGGCGTCAACGTGATTGCCGTCTCCCCTGGCGACACCATCACGCACGGCGACTTCACACTCGAGTTCTTCGGCGGCACGCACGCGGTGATTCACGAGTCGATTCCAACGATCGGCAACGTCGGCGTGTTCGTCAACGACCAGTTTTACTACCCGGGTGATTCGTATGCGTTGCCAGGCGATCGCGATGTCATGGTGTTGGCTGCCCCGCTCGGCGCACCGTGGCTCAAGATCGGCGACGCCATGGACTTCGTCCTTGATGTCACACCGCAATATTGCTTCGGCACGCACGACATGACGCTCTCCGACATCGGCCGAGGCATGCACCACGACCGGCTTGATTGGGCGACCCAGCAGGGCGGCGGCCACTATCTGCCGCTCGCACCTGGCGAAGCCATCGACCTGTAATGGCCGATTCCCCCGCCGCAGACGTCGTCATCACCGAAGATCTCGTTCGCACGCTGTTGCGCAACGCGAATCTCGATGGCGCCGAAGACCCACTGGCTCTCGCCTTCGCCGGCTGGGACAACGAAATGTGGCGACTCGGAACCACGCGCGCCGTGCGACTGCCGCGTCGAGAAATCGCCGTCCCCCTGATCTCCCATGAGCAGTTGGTGTTGCCCCGCATCGCCAAGCTCCTGCGCCCAACCGGCGTGCAGGTTCCGGAACCACTTGCGGCTTTGCCTGCGTCGGAACCATTTGCGCGACCGTGGTCTGTGGTTCCATGGTTTGCTGGTTCCGCCGCCCTGCACCAGCCCCGCGCCGCTCGAACAGCATGGGCTGCGCACTTTGCCGAAGCACTCGCGCTCCTGCACGTGCCTGCTGACGACGATGCGCCGCTTAACCCGGTGCGCGGGCAGTCGTTGCAAACGCGCGACCAGGCGATGCGTGCGCGGATGGCCTCGGCATCGTTTCCGGCGGCGATTGCCCATGCGTGGGCGGATGCTCTCGCTGCCCCGGCATGGCCGCACGTGCCGGTGTGGGTGCACGGCGATCTGCATCCAGGCAATATCGTGGTCGGGAATGATCGCCTGGTCGCGCTCGTCGATTTTGGCGACGTGACCGCTGGCGACCCGGCTTATGACCTGGCGGCGGCGTGGATTGTGTTTGACGCCGACGGCCGCGAAGAGTTCATCAGGGCATCGCCGCACGTCGACGACGCGACCTGGGTGCGCGCACGCGGCTGGGCTGCGGCCATTGCGGTGACGCTCACTGTCGCCAGCGATGATCGCCCCGACTATGCCGCCCTGGCGACCGAAACGATCGGCGAAATCCTCATCGAGAAGCAGGCGCAGGACCCGTCGGCCACACCGTGAGATCGCCCTCGTGGTAGATCAGCATGAGGCCCCTGGCACCAGCGTCTTCGACCTCTTTGACCACGTCGGCCTCGACGGTAAAGCTTCGCACCGGAACGGTCAGGACGAGCGGCCACCCGGTGCGCGCGCACCCGAGGTAGTCCAACCCCTGGTCTTGGACGCGCATCAGGCAATCCTGCAGGAAGTCCGGATCGGAAATGACCAACATCGAAGCGTCAGGACCCTCAATGATGCGGGCTGAGGACGTGGTGGTCTCGGGTGCCATGACGCCGTCATCACGCAAAAACTCCATCAGCTCGTCGCGGGAGAGCTCGCGGGAGGCGTAGGTTGCGGCCGGATGCGGCTGTAGCGCCGAGATGGCAGCGGGAAGCAGCACGGCGAATGCCAGCGCGCCCGCGGCAAGCCCCACACCAAGCCACACGAGGCTGACCCGTTCTCGCATCCATCGGCGCATCAGTAGTGGCTCCGCTCGGTCGGCGCGGCATTCCACACGGAGAACTCGCGATCCTTCACAATAATGCGAAGAAATTCCAGGTCTGCGAAAGCCTGTGGCCGGGGAATATCCCTGAGCAACTCCAACGGATAATCCCACACGATGGGGCCGTATTCTTCTGCACACGTCTGTGCGAACGCTTCGCTGACTGCGTCTTCTTTGGGCCACAGATACGCGCACGTCATGCCGTTTGACTGCTCCACCACAATCATCGAGACGTCGGGCACCCCTTCTGCCTGCAGAATGGTGCCACCGTCGGCAGTCAAGGTACGAATCTCCTGCTCGGCGTACTCGCCCATCTCAGGCATCTGCTCCAACGTGATCGGCACGGCCGTGCCCGATACGAGAGGCCGTTGCTGGGTCACGAAATGCACGACACCCACGACGAGCCCTGCCAACGCGAATCCGACAGCCGCGGAGAGGATCTGTTTTCGATAGGAGCGCGGCTGTTGCGGAGCGCGCGCAGGTTGCTTGTCAGATACGCTCGCCACCACGGCACTGGGCGCCACCGCATCGCGCACTCGAGGCGGAACCACCTGCTCTGCGCGCATCAGCTCACCGAGCTCGGGGATCGCCGCGTATTGTTCATCGGCTCGCGAGGTCTCTTCCGCGACCAGTGCGAAAGCGCCCGATGCGGCTGTCTTTGACGCATCGGCGTGCGGGCCTGGCCGCGTCTGTGGCATCGATGACGGATCCGTCAGCCGCCCACCTGCGCCAGCAAATGGTTCCGGAACCACGGCACGCGATACCGACGCGGCTTCTGGAGCGGTGGTGGTCGCCATGTGCGCTCCGGCTGACGCCACTGAGGGCGCAACCGCCCCAGCCGCTGCCCGCCGGCGGCTGTCCAGCTGCGCGTAGCGTGCCGCGGCGGCCTCGTCGTGTTCTGCCCCCCGGGCAAAGAGTTGCCGAGCAAGGCGGCCAAGCTCGGCTTCTTCGTCGGGCCTCAACGCAGACATGCCCTCACCCTACTCATACCCGTCGCTCACAGGCGGGCAACGTCCCGGCATCCGTAGAATGGGTTCGGTGACTAGCGTGTGGACCGAGAACTCTCCCAACCTCGTGATTCACGGCGACAATCTCGAGCTGATTCGCACGCTGCCAGACGAGTCCTTCCAGCTGATTTACCTGGATCCGCCGTTCAACACAGGCAAGAAGCAGACCCGCACGAACGTGTCGTCTTTGCGGCACACCGGCGGCAGCCGCGTCGGATTTCGCGGATCGTCGTACACAAACGTGCGCAAGACCGTGTCGACATTCAACGACGATTTTGAGGACTATTGGGCGTTTCTCGAACCGCGGCTCGAAGAGGCGTGGCGACTGCTGGCGCCGACCGGAACGCTCTACCTGCACCTCGACTACCGCGAATCGCACTACGCGAAGGTGTTGCTCGACGCGCTCTTCGGTCGGGATTGCTTTCTCAACGAGATCATTTGGGCCTACGACTACGGCGCACGCACGAAGTCGAAGTGGCCGGCAAAGCACGACAACATTCTGGTGTACGTGAAAGATCCGAAGCGCTATCACTTCAACAGCGCTGAGGTCGATCGCGAGCCCTACATGGCGCCGACGCTCGTGAGCGCCGAGAACGCCGCCAACGGCAAGCTCCCGACGGATGTGTGGTGGCACACGATTGTCTCCCCCACCGGTCGCGAAAAGACCGGCTACGCAACGCAAAAGCCCGAGGGCGTGCTGCGCCGCATTGTGCAGGCATCAAGCAACCAGGGCGATTGGGTGCTCGACTTCTTTGCCGGCAGCGGAACCGTGGGTGCCGTTGCTGCGAAGCTGGGCCGCCGCTTCGTGCTGGTTGATAACAACGCGGAGGCCATTTCGGTGATGGCAAAGCGTCTCGGCGACGGGTCGGCTGCACCAATCGACTTTGTCGAGTACCCGGGCGGAGCCCAGCGCCGCGCGTAGGTGTCGTTCGGTGGCACTGTGGGTTACATGATGCAGCTGCGGGGCACCCATCTGCTCGACAGCAATTTGCTGATGGTGGGCGGCCGGCCACCGGCGGCCGGCTAAGGGGCCGTCGCGCGCGTCGCGGGTTACAGACTGCTGGCCACTGGTTGCGGACGGCAGGCGGCGCACCAGCCTCGCGGGTGATGAACAGAGCATGTCTCGAATCAATGCATTAGTACAAAGTTTCGAGAAAAATATTGCGCGACTAGTATATGTGTACTACAATGAGGGCATGACCAATCCACATCTCACCCCGCTTCTTGAGGCCGTCGCGTCTCTTGAGGTTGCGTGGGATGACGCTGACTGTGGGGCCGATCTGAGCCGCGAACAGTTGTTGGCTGCGAACGCGGCGATTAGCACCTTGCGACGCCGGCTCGACGGGTTGCACACGGAGGTCGCGGCGGGGATTGATCATGAGTCGCGACCCGAACTGGGGCCAGACAGCCTGTCGAAGCAGCAGGGGTTTCGCAATTCAGCGACTCTGATTGCCGCGACAACGGGCGGGTCGACGGGCGAAGCGGCCAAGTTGACGAAGCTCGGCAAAGCGACCGCACCACGCTCGAATCTGCTGGGCGAGCGGCTGCCTGCAAAGTATCCGGCCGTTGAAGCCGCAATCCATCGCGGCACGATCGCCGCCGATGCAGGCTCACTCATCGTCGGCCTCCTCGATCGGGTGCGACTGCACACGACTGTCGAGCGCGTAGCCGAGGCGGAGGCGCTCCTCGTAGAGCAGTCATCGGGGCTGACGCTCCACGAGGTGCGCAAGCTCGTAACTCACGCCGAAGCCTGGCTGAACCCTGACGGCGTCGAGCCGCGGGAAGAAGAAGCGCGAGCGAACCGCTCCCTCACAATGTACGAGCGCGACGGCTCACTGTTTATAAACTTCTGCACCGACGTCGCCTCGGGCACTCCGGTAAAGGCAGCCATCGACGCATGGGTGACGGCGACATTCCAAGCACGAACGAACGACGGCGATACTGCAGACGACACAGAAGCAGACCACCGCACCGTCGCGCAACTCCAAGCAGACGCCCTCACCGCAATCTGCGAGCACATCACCGGATGCGACAACAACGGCCTCCCGCTCACGGGCGCGACCGTCATTGTCCGCGTGAGCCTTGATGACCTCACCGCCGGCACCGGTGTCGCCACGATCGACGGCACCGACCAGCCCATCAGCATCAGCACCTGCAGGCAAATGGCCGCAAGCGGTGGAGTCATCCCCGCAGTCCTCGGATCCGACGGAGAGATCCTCGACTGGGGACGTGAAAAGCGACTCTTCACGAGGGCTCAACGCCTGGCCCTCGTTGAACGAGACGGCGGATGCGTCATGTGCGGACTCCCACCCCACATGACAAAAGCCCATCACATTAGATGGTGGCAGCGAGATACCGGGCCAACAGATCTCAGCAACGGCGTCCTGCTCTGCACGAGCTGCCACCATCGCATTCATGACAATGGCTGGAACATCCACGTCGACGGCACCAAACGCACATCGAAAGTGTGGATCATCCCACCCGCCACCGTCGACCCGGCACAAACCCCACGCCTCGGCGGCCGCGCCAGATACGACATCGCCGCCTAACAGCCCCTAGAGCAGTTCAGCACGCAGGGTCGCAGGAGATTTCGGCGACAACAGCGAGGGCGCCACGTCGAGCACCGTGACGGCGCCATGCTGACCCTGGGCGCTGAGACGGTAAACAGCGCGCGCGTACGTCACGAGCACACTCGCGGTGAACTCGGGGTTGCTCGCAAGTGTCAGCCCATACTCGACGACCTGCGAGGTTCCGTCACTCGTCTCACCACTGTGAACCACAACGCCACCGTGACGCATCGCGCTGTGATCGCGCGCCAGCTCATCGGCCGAGATGAAGTGCACGGTGGTGTCGTACTCGTCGAAGTAGTGCGGCATCGTGACGATCGCGCGCTCCACGTCGGCGGCGTCAGCACCATCAGCGAGCACCACAAAGCACTCACGGGTGTGCTTTTCGTTGGTGGCGAGCGTCGGGCGGGCGCCGCTGCGCACCGCGTCCATCGCGGCGTCGGAGGGAATCGTGTACTGCACAGCCCCCGCGACACCGGGAATGCGGCGCACCGCATCCGAGTGGCCCTGGCTGAGACCACGACCCCAGAACGTGTACGTTTCACCGTCAGGCAGCAGCGACTGCGCGTACAGACGGTTGATGGAGAACATTCCGGGGTCCCACCCGGCCGAAATCAACGCCGTCTTACCAGCGGCCTTCGCAGGCGCATCAACAGCGTCGAAGTACTCGGGAATACGTGCGTGCGTGTCAAAGCTGTCAACGGTGTTGAACAGCGCGGCAAGCGCTGGCCCTTGCTCAGGAAGGTCCGACTTGGAACCACCGCACAGAATCAGCACATCGATGTCGGCGGTGCGATCGGCGAGCGTGTCCATCGAAAAGACCGGCGTCGTCTCGCGCAACGGCGTGACCTGCGAGGGTTCTCGACGACTGAAGATTCCGACCAGACTCATGTCGGGGTTCTTCTCGATCGCGACTTCAACGCCGCGCCCCAAGTTGCCATAGCCAGCGATGCCGATTCGAATGTTTTCGCTCATGTTCTCATCCTGCCGCAAAGCAAAAGACCCGCGGAAATCCGCGGGTCTTTTCTACTTGCTGGGGTACCTGGACTCGAACCAAGAACAACGGAACCAGAAACCGCCGTGTTGCCAATTACACCATACCCCAAGGTTTTTGGTTGGTGTCTTACCAAGGAAATACATTACCCGAGATGCGGCCACCAACCAAACTGAGTGGAATCACGCGCGAGTCGCGAGCCCCTTCAGACGCGCCAAAGTGCGCTCCTTGCCGAGCAGTTCCATCGATTCAAACAGCGGCGGCGAAATGCGGCGTCCGCTGATCGCAACGCGCGGCGGACCATAAGCCACACGGGGCTTCAACTCGAGACCATCGATCAGCGCAGCCGACAGCGCAGCCTGAATGTTCGCTGCCGTGAAGTCACCAGCATCGACACCCTCAAGCGCAGCAGCGCTCGCCTCAAGCACGTCGACATAGTTTGCAGGCAGACCCTTGAGGGCATCCTCTGCGTAGTCAATCTCGTCGGTGAATAAGAAGCCCACGAGCCCCGGAACCTCACCGAGCAACTGCACGCGCTCCTGCACGAGCGGCGCGACAGCCGAAATCAGTTCACGCTGCTCAGCGGTCGGCTCGTTACCAATAACGCCAGCAGCCGTCAGGTACGACACCGTGCGCTCAGCGAAGTCTTCGACATCGAGCATGCGGATATGGTCACCGTTGATCGACTCGGCCTTCTTCTGGTCGAAGCGAGCCGGGTTCGGGTTGACATCGGCAATGTCGAAGGCCGCAACGAGCTCTTCCAGCGAGAAGATGTCGCGGTCGGGGCCAATCGACCAGCCGAGCAACGACAGGTAGTTCAGCAGACCCTCGTGGATGAAGCCCTTGTCGCGCTGCAGGAACAGGTCTGCCTGCGGGTCGCGCTTGGAAAGCTTCTTGTTGCCGGTCTCCCCCAGCACGAGCGGCATGTGGCCGAAGCGCGGCACAAACGTCGTCACACCAGCGTCGATCAGCGCACCGTACAGCGCGAGCTGACGAGCCGTCGACGGCATCAGGTCTTCACCGCGGATCACGTGCGTGATGCCCATGAGAGCGTCATCAACCGGGTTGGTGAACGTGTAGAGGGCGTGACCGCCCGCACGCACAATCACGAAGTCCGGGAAGGATCCGGCAGGGAACGTCACCTCGCCACGAATCAGGTCAACGTACGTGAAGTCCTGGTCAGGAACACGCAGGCGGTACGCGGGCTCACGGCCCTCAGCACGGAACGCCGCCTTCTGCTCCTCAGTAAGGTTGCGGTCGTAGTTGTCGTAACCGAGCTGCTTGGCGCGGCCTGCCGCCTCGTTACGTGCGTCGATTTCCTCGGCATTCGAGTACGACTCGTACACGGCGCCCGAAGCGATCAGCTTCTCCAGCACGCCTGCGTAGATGTCAGCGCGCTGCGACTGACGGTACGGCTCGTGCGGTCCGCCAACCTCAACACCCTCATCCCAGTCGATCTTGAGCCACGTCAGCGCGTCAACGAGCTGCCGATAACTTTCCTCGCTGTCACGCTGAGCGTCGGTGTCTTCGACACGGAAGATCAGCTTGCCCCCGGTGTGGCGCGCGTACGCCCAGTTGTAGAGCGCCGTGCGAACCATGCCGACGTGCGGCAGGCCGGTAGGCGACGGGCAGAACCGAACGCGAACGTCGGCTCCGGTGACGGTAGTGGTACGAGAATCAGGTGCGCTAGACATCGCGATCCATTTTACGCCTGTCTCGGCTGACTTTCTGCCTCTCCCCTGGCGCAAACGCCCGATAATGGCGCAAAGTGGAACCATCGGATCGAGGAGAAGCACCATGAGACGATTGGCTGGTACGACAGCAGCGGCGATCGGCGTGCTGATTCTTGCCGGATGTTCGCGACGTCAGGGCGGCATCGGAGCCGAGGGCCGCTATCTTGCAGTGACTACTTCTGGCGACGCAGGGCGAGCGGCGACAGTGCAATCACCGCAACCACGACGCCCATGGCAACAAGCGCGAGCCCGCGGTATTCCACGGCAGCCAGCACGAGACCGGCAAGCACCGCGCCGATGGCCGCGCACAGGCTCATCAGCGAGTCGCTGATGCCCTGACGCTTCGGACGCTTTGAGGTTTCGGTCACTTCCGTGAGGAGAGCGGAACCTGCCACGGTTGCCGCGCTCCACCCCAGTCCCAGCAGAATGAGCGCCGCCATCACGCCACCCTCACTGTGGCTACCGAAGAACGCAACGATGAGCGCGGCAGCGAGCAAAGCCTGACCGAGGAGAATGACGGGTACGCGGCCAACGCGGTCAGCCAAGATACCGAAAACCGGTGAAAGACCGTACATTCCCGCGACGTGCAGCGCGATCGTGATGCCGACGACGGTCGTCACATTCTCGGGCGACATATGCGCGAGATGCACCGGAGTCATCGCCATGACGCTCGCCATCACAGCGTGAGAGCCAGCCACAGCAAAGATGGCGTAGCGCGCAATGCGGGGCTGATCGACCGACACCTGGAGGCCCGCCTTGGCGGCACCGCTGGATTCCATCTGTTGGGCGAGCTTCAGTGGGTCTGGCCGCAGCGCAAGCAGATACAGCACAAATGCCAGCGCGGCAGCGACGAGGGAGAACACGTAGGCGCCGGTGTTTTTCGGCATACCCAGCACCGCACCGATCGCTTCACCCGGTGTCAGCAGCAACGGGCCAACAACGCCGCCCACGGTGGTGGCCCACACGACGACGGAGAGATCGCGTCCGCGACGCTTCGCTGAGGCAAGGTCGGTTGCGGCGAAGCGTGACTGCAGGTTGCCGGCGTTTCCTGCGCCAATCATCAAGATGCCGACGAGCAGAAGCGGGAAAACGCGAATCCCCGCTGCGGTAATCACCGTGGCGATGCCGACGAGGGCAAGCAGGTTGCCGAGTGTGAGCGCCATGCGGCGACCGCGCCTGGCTGCCATCCGAGCCAGCGGAATGGCACAGATCGCGGCGCCGAGCGTCACCGAAGCGGTTGCGAGCCCAGAGAACGCGTCGTTGCCGGAAATGTCTGCGGCGAGGAGCGCACCGAGCGAAACGGTGGCACCAAAGCCAACCCCGCTAAGCACCTGGCCCGTCGCGAGAATGCCGACGGTGCGGCGCTGGATGCGGGAAACATCAACAGCAAGCGCCGTGGTCATGCGGCGTCGCGTGCTGTGTTGCGCAGTGTGCCGAGGCCGCTGATGGCGACCTCAATCTTGTCGCCGGCGACGAACGGGCCAACCCCGGCAGGAGTTCCTGTCAGAATCACGTCACCGGGCAGCAACGTGAATGCTGCGGATGCGTGCGCAATGATCTCGGCAACCGAGAAAATCATGTCGCTCAGCGGGGCATCCTGCTTGACCTGGCCGTTCAGCGAGGTCGTGATGCGCGCCGTCTCCGGGTCAAAGTCAGTCTCGATCGCCGGCCCAAGCGGGCAGAACGTATCAAAACCCTTGGCGCGTGCCCACTGGCCGTCAGCAAACTGAAGGTCGCGAGCAGAAACATCGTTTCCGATCGTGTAGCCGAACACATAGTCGAGAGCATTGTCGGCTGAGACGTTTTTCGCGATGCGGCCGATCACGACCGCCAGCTCACCTTCGAACTCGGTGCGCTGGGATTGCTTGGGGCGCACGATCGCGTCGCCCGGGCCTACCACTGCGGTGTTCGGCTTCAAGAAAAGCAGCGGTTCCACCGGCGCTTCCATGGCAACCTCGGATGCATGATCGACGTAGTTGAGGCCGACGCACACCACCTTGGAGCGGGGAATGACTGGCGCCAGGAGCGCGGTGTCAGCGAGCGGAATCCGCTCCCCCGTAGTCTCGAATCCGGCGAACATCGGGTCACCGGCGAGCACCACGAGATCGGTTTCATCGACGATGCCGTACTTGATCGCGTCATTGTGGCTAAAGCGTGCAATCCTCACCACCCCAGCCTATCGCTCCGAGAAACGACGAAGACTCCGCACTTCTGTGCGGAGTCTTCGTCACCGTGTTACGCGTCGAGGCGGTAAAGCCAGCCGTGCTTGTCTTCGCGGCGGCCGTACTGAATGTCGGTGAGTTCTTCACGCAGCGACAATGCCAACTCGCCCGTCGGCTGGACATCTTCGAAGTCCGTGCCCTTGAGCAGGCCGATCGGGGTAACCACGGCGGCCGTACCGCACGCGAACACCTCGACAATGTCGCCGGAGGCGACGCCATCGCGCCATTCCTTCAGCGAAACCGGGCGGCTCTCCACCTTGTGCCCGCGGTCCTCTGCGAGCTGCAGAATGGATGCGCGGGTGATGCCAGGGAGAATCGAGTCTGACTTCGGGGTGACAACGGTTCCGTCCTTGTAGACGAAGATCACGTTCATGCCGCCAAGCTCTTCGACGTCACCGTGCTCATTGAGGAAGACAACCTGCTGGCAGCCCTTCTCATAAGCCTCTGCCTGCGGGAGCAGCGATGCCGCGTAGTTGCCGCCGGTCTTCGCCGCACCCGTGCCACCCTTGCCTGCGCGAGCGTAGTCTTCGCTCAGCCAGATGTTGACGGGCTTCACGCCACCGGTGAAGTAGGCGCCGGCAGGGCTCGAAATCAGGTAGTACGCGACCTTCTTCGCGGGGCGAACACCCAGGAACGCCTCCTTCGCGAACATGAAGGGCCGGAAGTACAGGCTCTGGTCATCGCCAGACGGAACCCACGCACCGTCGACCTTGATGGCTTCCTTCAGAGACTGCAGGAAGTACTCTTCCGGAAGCTCCGGAAGCGCCATGCGGCGCGCACTGCGCTGCAGGCGCTGCGCGTTCTGGTCGGGACGGAAGGTCCAAATGCTGCCGTCAGCGTGACGGTAGGCCTTGATGCCTTCGAAGATTTCCTGACCGTAATGCAGCACCGAGGCCGCAGGGTCAAGAGCGATCGGCCCGTACGGTTGCACGCGCGGGCGGTGCCAGCCACCGTTCTCTGACCAGCAGATGTCGACCATGTGGTCGGTGAAATAGTTACCGAATCCCGGATCCTTCAGGATCTCCGCGCGCTCGGCATCCGTCTTGGGAGCAAGGTTGCGCGTGACCTGGAACTCCAGGGAGGGAGCAGATTGTGTCGTCATGTCACTTCCTAGTGAGTGAATTGCGTTATCTAGGTTACGCCTAAACGCGCGAAGCGATGGCGTCGCCGATTTCGGCTGTGGTTCGCTTTGCGTCGCCGCGGTGTGCGACGTCTTCCTCGATCGCGCGAGTCACGCGAGCAGCTTCGGCGTCGAGGCCGAGGTGTTCAAGAAGAAGCGCGATCGATCCGATGGCAGCTGTGGGGTCAGCGAGCTGCTTGCCTGCGATGTCGGGTGCGGAACCATGAACGGGCTCGAACATCGAGGGGAAGGCACCATCCGGGTTGATATTTCCGGATGCCGCAAGGCCGATACCGCCGGTTACGGCACCTGCCAGGTCGGTCACAATGTCACCGAAGAGGTTGTCGGTGACGATGACGTCAAAGCGGGACGGGTTTGTGACCATGAAGATTGTCACGGCGTCGACGTGGAGATAGTCTACGGCGACCTCGGGGAACTCCGGCGCCACCTCGTTCACGATGCGCTGCCACAGGCCACCGGCATTCACGAGAACGTTGGTCTTGTGCACAAGCGTCAGCTTCTTACGACGCTTCTGTGCCTGCGCGAAAGCGAATCGCACCACGCGCTCGACACCGAAAGCCGTGTTGACGCTGGTCTCATTGGCCACCTCGTTCGGCGTGCCCACGCGAATGGCGCCGCCGTTACCGACGTAAGGCCCCTCGGTGCCTTCACGCACAACGACGAAGTCGATGTCACCGGGGTTTGCGAGCGGACCGCTGAAGCCCGGGTACAACCGTGACGGACGGAGGTTGACGTAGTGGTCGAGGGTGAAGCGCAGCTTCAGCAGCAGACCACGCTCAATGTTGGCGTCTTTCAGGCGGGGGTCACCGGGAACGCCGCCAACGGCACCCAGCAGAATCGCGTCGTGCGATGAAATCGCGGCAAGGTCTTCGTCCGTCAGGGTGTCGCCCGTTTCTAGGTAGCGCGCAGCCCCCAGCGAGAATCGCGTCTTGTCGAACGTGACGCCCGAGTCTGCGGTGACCGCGGCGAGAACCTTTTCGGCCTCGGCGATAACCTCGGGGCCAATTCCGTCACCGGGAATAACAGCCAGCTTGACGACGCGCGACATTGCTCTCCTTAGAGGGGTGGGCGCCTCACTCCGATGCGGGCGCATTACCCTTCAGCGTAGTCCCCGCGATTACTGCTGCGATCACGATGAGGCCGGCGCCGATCAACGCCGTCACCGTCACACCCGAATCAAACGCGTGCGCCGCAGCAGCAAACAGATCGTTACCCATGGTTCCGCCCAGCTTTTCTGCTTCCAGCACGGCGCCAGCCAGCGTCTCGCGCGCGGCGTCAGCGACGGCCACAGGCACACCGTCGGGAACGATCATGCTCGAGCGATACAGCGCGGTCAGAATGCCACCCAGAATCGAGGTTCCGAGTACCGCCCCCAGCTCGTAGGCGGTTTCAGAGACAGCACTTGCCGCGCCCGCCTTCGCGGCAGGTGCGCTACCGAGGACGAGGTCGTTTGACACGGTCTCGGCCATGCCGATACCGATGCCGAGCGACACGAACGCGAGCATGAGGGTCGTAACGGCAGATTCATCCGTGGCAAACGCGACGGCAACGTATCCGATGACCGAAAACACCAGGGCGCTGGGAATCAGGATGTGCGGCGACACACGTGCGGAGATCGGAACCACGACAAGACCCGCAATGATCATCACCACCAGTCCCGGCACAAGGGCGAGGCCGGCGTTGAGCGGGCTGAGCCCCACGATGAGTTGCAGGTGCTGCGCCACAAAGTACAGGAAGCCAACGAGCGCGATCACGCTCAACAGGTTGACCATGATCGAACCCGAGAACACCGGCATCCGGAACAGGGCCATATCGAGCATCGGCTCTTCAAGGCGCAACTGGCGGCGCACGAAGAGCCATCCGAAGATCAGGCCAACAACGAACAAAAGCGAAACCGGGTGGAAGAAGCCTTGCACCGCGACTTCCTTGATCGCGAACACAATCGGAACCATCGTGGCGACCGAGAGCGCAATGCTGATGGGGTCGAGGCGACCGGGGTTCGGGTCTTTCGTGTCCGGAACCAGCATGGGCGCGAAGATCAGCAGCGGCACCAGCACGGGAACGGAAAGCAGGAAGACGGAACCCCACGAGAAGTGCTCGAGCAGAATGCCACCGACGATGGGGCCCAGGGCGGAGCCAGCGGAGAAGCCCGCCGCCCAAATAGCGACAGCCAGCCGGCGCTGGTCACGGTCCGTAAAGATCGAGCGCAACAGCGACATCGTCGACGGCATCAGCATCGCGCCGAAGAAGCCCATTGCGGCGCGCGCGGCGATCAGCATGCCTGCTGATGTGGAGAAGGCGGCGACCACGGAGATTGCGGCAAAGCCGGTGGCACCGATGAGGAGCAGTTTGCGGCGACCGAAGCGGTCTCCCATCGTGCCCATCGTCACCAGCAACGCCGCCAGCACGAGCGGGTAGGCATCAATGATCCAGAGTTGTTCGGTGCTGGTGGGTTCGAGGTGAATAGCGATTTCTGGCAGCGCGAAACTCAACACGGTGTTGTCGACAGACACCAAAAGCACCGGCAGCATCAGCACGGCGAGCGCGACCCACCCTCGCCAGCTCACCTTGCCTGTGGCGCTGTCGGTGCGGAGTGCGTGGGTGTCGACTGACATGAAAATCCTCTAAGTTACTGAACCGTCTAGCCGGTATAGTATCAGAATACAGATGCATGGAAGGATAAAGGTATGAGCCGCCCTCCCCTCGCCCGCGAAAAGGTTCTCGACGCGTTCGAACACGTTCTCCTCGTTGAGGGCGAACGCGCCGCAACCATGGATCGTGTGGCCGCAGAAGCCGGCGTCTCCAAGGGTGGACTGCTGTACCACTTCGCCTCAAAGATCGCGCTCGAGGAGGCGCTCATCGAGCGCATGGATCATCTTGTCGCGCTCGATATGGACGAGATGCTGGCCGACCCCTCCGGGGTGGCCGCAGCGTTTATTCGATCATCCGCGCAAACGGGCGACGAACTAGACCGTGCCATCACGGCGGTCGGCCGCCTCGCCTCCAATGGTTCCGCCCTGTCCGTCGAAGCCATTCGCCGCCTGCGCGTGACGTGGCATGACGCTCTCAAACCCTTCGTCGAGAGCGAGGTTGGACTCGAGCTCATCCTCCTGGTGTCTGACGGCGTGTACTTCAACAACGCCCTCACTATTGGTTCCGTGCCCGAAATTGCCGACATGGAAGCGCTCATCACCATGGTGACCACCGCTGCTGGCGTGCAATCGCCCGCTGCCTGACGCTGCTCTCGAGTTTTCATACGCCAGCGATAGGCCCAACCTCGTAGGCTCGCATCGTGCGAGTGTTGATTGTCGAAGACGAACGTGTGATGGCGAGCGCTGTGCGTGATGGCCTCCGGCTTGAGGCGATCGCCGCCGACGTCGCGTATAACGGAGAATCTGCGCTTGAGGCGCTCACCATCAACGATTACGACGCCATCGTCTTGGATCGCGACATTCCGCGCGTCTCTGGTGACGATGTCGCGCGCTGGGTGACCGAAAACCAGCCAGCCACCCGCATTATCATGGTGACGGCCGCCGATCGCCTCGACGACAAGGCCACCGGCTTTGAGCTGGGCGCGGATGACTACCTCACCAAGCCATTCGCCATGCGCGAGCTCATCCTTCGCCTGCGCGCCATTGCTCGCCGCTCTGCCGCCGCCACTCCCCCGGTCTTGGAGTGGCAATCGTTGCGCCTCGACCCGTTCCGGCGCGAGGTCTATCGCGACGATCGGTACGTTGCGCTCACACGAAAGCAGTTTGCCGTGCTGGAGGTGCTTGTGACGGCAGGTGGCGGTGTGGTGAGCGCTGAGGAGCTCCTCGAGCGGGCGTGGGACGAAAACGCTGACCCGTTCACCAACGCGGTACGCATCACGATTTCTGCACTACGGAAGCGCCTGGGTGAGCCCGACCTGATCGAGACGGTCGCGGGTGTGGGGTATCGGATGGCGGCGGAACCTCGTGGCTGAGTCGATCCGGCGCGTTCCCGGGCTCTCCGCGCGCGTCCGCCTCACCCTCGTGATCACCGCCGTCGCCGTGATCTCCAGCGGCGCGTTGTGGGTCGTGACGGCGCTGTGGGTGCTGCGGTATTTACCAACGGGCAACTACTCCCTCGATAGCGGCATGTGGATGCCTGGCCGCGATGACATTATGGAAGTCTTCATGCCGATTGCGACGACAGCGTTTTTCGCGATCAGCGGGCTCGCATTTGTCGGCGGCTGGTTTCTTGCCGGACGCATTCTGCAGCCGCTCACCGCGATCGCCACGGTGGCGCACGGCGTTAGCCGGGGGGATTTATCAAAGCGCGTCGCGTTGCCGGGGCCGAGGGACGAGTTTCGTGACGTTGCCGATGCCTTTGACAGCATGCTGGATTCAGTCGAGAGCACCGTCAACGCGCAGCGGCGTTTTGCCGCGAACGCTTCTCACGAGCTGCGCACTCCCCTCGCGATCACCCGGTCAGTTTTGGATGTTGCACAGGCTGATCCCGAGCGTGATGCCACCGCGGTCTTTACCCAGTTGCAATTGTTGAACGACCGAGCGGCCTCATCGGCTGACGCGCTCCTCCTGCTCGCCAGGCTCGACAGTGTGAAGCCCGACATGGAGTCAGTTGATCTCTCCCTCATCGTTGAAGAAGCGCTCGAAGTGCTGCAGCTCATTGCCGACAAGCAGGGTGTGACGCTGGAAACGGATCTGCACCCCACGCACGTGCTGGGCAACGCGGGGCTGCTCGACCGACTCGCCAGCAACCTGATTCACAACGCCATCGCGCATAACGCGCCGACGCACCGCCAGAAGCGGGTCTTCGTGCAGGTTGCGGTACACGATTCTGCCGCGGTACTGCGCGTCGTAAACACCGGCGCGCAGCTTTCGCCGCACATCGTTGCGACGTTGACGGAACCATTTGCTCGCGGCGAGCGCACCACCGCGCGCGACGACACGGGCGCGGGGCTCGGGCTCGCTCTGAGCGCGACCATTGTGCGTGTGCACGGCGGCTCACTCGTGTTGCAGCCGCGCGCGGAGGGCGGTCTCACCGTCACCGCGCGCTTCGCCGAAGGGTAGAAACGAGAAATCCCCCGCACCGAAGTGCGAGGGATTCCTTCCCGAATTACGACTCGGTGATCTCGATCTGACGGAAGACGTCGGCGTCAATTGCCGCGCGTACCTCGTCGAGGAGATCATCCGATACCGGCGAGTCAACCGTCAGGACAGACAGCGCCTGGCCGCCAGCCTCGGTACGAGCAATCTGCATACCGGCGATGTTGATGCCAGCCTCGCCGAACTTCTGACCATAAACCGCGACGATACCGGGGCGGTCGGTGTACAGCATGACGATGTGGAACTTCTCGATCGGCAGCTCAACCGGGTGGCCGTTGATGCCAACCAGCTTTTCGATCTGCTTGGGGCCGGTGAGCGTTCCGGAAACCGAGAGCTGCGAGCCGTCAGACAGCGCACCGCGCAGCGTGATGACGTTGCGGTACTCGTCGCTCTTGTCATCAACCAGCAGACGCACCTCAACGCCGCGCTGCTCAGCAAGCAGCGGAGCGTTCACGTACGAGACGCTCTCGCTCACGATGTTTGTGAAGACGCCCTTAAGCGCTGCCAGCTTCAGCACATCAACGTTGTAGCCGCTGAGCTCACCGTGTACCTCGACATCGAGGCTCGTGAGCGGCGACTTCGCGAGCGCGGAGAAGAACTGACCGAGCTTTTCGACCAGGGCAATACCCGGGCGAACGTACGGGTCGATGGCACCGCCAGCGACGTTGACAGCGTCCGGAACCAGTTCGCCGCCGAGGGCGAGGCGCACGGAGCGAGCAACTGAGACGCCAGCTTTTTCCTGAGCTTCGTCCGTTGATGCACCCAGGTGCGGGGTGACCACGACATTCGGCAGGTCGAGCAGCTTCTTGTCTGTCGGCGGCTCGGAAACGAAAACGTCGAGGCCAGCGCCGGCGATTTCACCCGTGGTGAGTGCCGTGTACAGCGCGTCTTCGTCGATGAGGCCGCCGCGCGCGACGTTGATGACGAAGGCGCTCTTCTTCATCTTCGCGAGCTGATCGGTCGAGATCATGCCCGTCGTTTCCGGCGTCTTCGGCATGTGGATCGTGATGAAGTCGCTCTGCTCGAGCAGCTCATCAAAGCTGACGAGCTCGACGCCCAGCTGCTGCGCGCGAGCGCTCGTGACGTAGGGGTCGTATGCGACGACGCGCATGTCGAAAGCCTGCATGCGTGCCGCGATGAGTGCACCAATACGGCCGAGACCGATAATGCCGAGCGTCTTCTCGAACAGCTCGGTACCGGTGTACTTCGAACGCTTCCACTCGCCGGCGGCAAGCGATGCGTGCGCAGCCGGAATGTGACGGGCAAGCGAAAGGATGTGGCCCACCGTCAGCTCAGCGGCCGACACGATGTTCGACGTCGGAGCGTTAACGACCATGACGCCGGCGGCGGTCGCTGCCTTGATGTCAACATTGTCGAGGCCGACACCCGCACGGGCGACAACCTTCAGCTTCGGGGCACCAGCGAGTGCTTCGGCATCAATTTGCGTTGCCGAACGCACGAGAACGGCGTTGGCATCGGCGAGGGCGGCGAGGAGGGCCGGACGGTCAGTACCGTCCACCTCACGCACATCAAAATCAGGACCAAGCGCATCAACGGTGGCTGGTGAAAGTTGCTCGGCAAGGAGGACGACAGGCTTCGACACAGGGACTATCCTTTAGTGCTTTAACGCGAAGGGGGAAAGGTCGTGCGCCGCACATCATCGGGACGCTCAAGGGCCAGCCTACTCTTGTGCGCATGCCGTCTTGTTCATGTGACGTTCATGACGGCGAGTAAGTTCCGCGGTTCTTTCGAAAAACCGATTTAGCCGCAGAACGGATTACCGCTCACAAACGAACATCCCGAAGTCAACATGAGTGACAGCGTATTTATCCAGTACACCTGCGCCAGTGCGTACCCGGCGAGCAATAGCAACACATATTCGCCTATGGTGCGGCGGATACCGAAAGCCACGACGGCGACGAAGATGAGAATTGGAACCACAATGGCGGCGATCAAGACGGTCCAGCCGGTTGCCGTCAGCGCGTAAGCGCCGCCTGCTTGCTGCATGAGCGCACCAATGGCGCTGAACACCGTATACGCAAACGCCAGGCCGAAGACGCCGGTCACCGTCGCCATCATCCACAACGGCGAACGAGTCTTCAGCACGTGGTCTGAGTTCTCCGCAATGTCGGTCATGCGCCGACCCCTCCCATGACAAACGGCCACGGAACCAGCACGATGACGCCGGCAATGAGCCACGCAAACCGGATCCACGCTTTCGACGACCGAGTGAGGTACATCGCCGCGGCAAACCATGCTGCCGGTGCTGCTGCGGCAACCCATGCCGCAATCCCATACTGAATGGTTCCGGCCGCCAACAGCTCGCCGTCCGGCTGAAGCCGCACGCCGCCAATGATCCACCCGATTGTGTAGAGCACAAAGATGCCGCCAGCGATGCCGAGACCGATCAACGTCGCGTTGGACATGCCGGACGGTGCGGGTTCGTCGGTCGGTTCACCGATGACCTCGACCTTTTCACTGCCCTTTCCGACCGCGGTCCAGCCACGCTGGAGCTGGGGCGATGCGGTGAGCGACTCATCGCCTTCCCAGGACAGAGCGTCGTCGTCATGCTCGGGGTTGGTTGCCATGCATCCAGCCTACTGTCGCGCGGCTGCCACAGCCGCGATCACGATACCGGCGTCGGTGATGTCATAGCCCGCTCCCCCGCCACCTGGACCGGTGGGGGCGTCATCATCAGCCGTCATGCGAGCGGAGAGATGAACAGCGTGGACGCCGCTCGCGCGCACCGCGGCGATGTCCTCGACCCCGAGCCCGCCGCCTGCCATCACCTCAAGAGCGGTGCCAGCGCGTTGCACGAAACGGGATAGCCTGCCAACGCCATCAATAGTGCGCGGCGTGCCACCGCTGGTCAACACACGGTGGACGCCGAGGCCAAGAAGGGTGTCGAACACCGCGTCCGGGTCAGCCGATGCGTCAATTGCGCGGTGAAACACAAATTCTTTGTCGGCGGCGGCCTCCTGCCAGCGCTGCACGACGTCAACGTCGACGAGTCCGTCACGAGTGAGCGCGCCAATCACGACGCCACCCACACCCTGTTGCACGAGCCGGCGAATGTCGTCCCACACGATCGCCGCTTCTTCAGCGGTGTAAACAAACCCGCCTGGGCGCGGTCGCACCAATACGCAGATCCGCGAGCCGTCGCCACCTGCCGCAGAAATCGCGGCGTCCACGAGCCCAGCCGATGGCGTGAGCCCGCCGGTCGACAGCGCCTGCACCAGTTCGACACGATCCGCACCGTTGTTGAGTGCGGCCCGAACACCAGCCGCGTCTTGCACGGCAATTTCCACCAATGTCACGTGGGACATTCTACGAATATGCGGTCGCGATTGGTGGGGTTGTCCGCACAACGACGGGAGGCCCGGTGCTCACGCACCGGGCCTCCCGTTATTCAGATTTAGCGAGCTGCCGAACCCTCAACGTAGTCAGCGTCCTGCTGCTTCCAGGCAAACAGCGCACGCAGGTCGCGGCCGGTGGCCTCGATCGGGTGCTGTGCTGCCTTTTCGCGCAGAGCCTGGAACTCGGTTGCACCGTTGTCCTGGTCGTCGATGAAACGCTTTGCAAAGGCGCCGTTCTGGATGTCAGCGAGGACAGCCTTCATGTTGTCCTTGACGCGCTCGTCGATGACGCGCGGGCCGGAAACGTAGTCACCGTACTCAGCGGTGTCGGAGACCGACCAGCGCTGCTTGGCGATGCCACCCTCCCACATCAGGTCAACGATGAGCTTGAGCTCGTGAAGCACCTCGAAGTACGCGATCTGCGGCTGGTAGCCAGCCTCGGTCAGGGTCTCGAAGCCGTACTGCACGAGCTGCGAAACACCACCGCAGAGAACAGCCTGCTCACCGAACAGGTCAGTTTCGGTCTCTTCCGTAAACGTCGTCTTGATGACACCTGCGCGGGTACCACCAATGGCCTTGGCGTACGAGAACGCGAGGTCCCATGCCTTGCCAGATGCGTCCTTTTCCACCGCAACGATGTCGGGAATGCCACGGCCAGCAACGTACTCGCGGCGCACCGTGTGACCGGGAGCCTTGGGAGCGACGAGGATCACGTCAACGCCCTCGGGAGCCTCGATGTAACCGAAGCGGATGTTGAAGCCGTGCGCGAAGGCAAGCGTCTTGCCCGCAGCCAGGTTCGGCTTGATCGAGTCGTTGTAGATCGAACGCTGGTGCTGGTCAGGAGCCAGGATCATGATGACGTCAGCCCACGCGGTTGCGTCAGCAACGTTCTTGACCTCAAAGCCCTCTTCCTGAGCCTTAGCGATCGACTTCGAGCCATCCTTGAGCGCGATGACAACCTCGACGCCCGAGTCGCGAAGGTTCTGTGCGTGTGCGTGGCCCTGCGAGCCGTAGCCGACAATCGCAACCTTCTTGCTCTGAATCAGCGACAGGTCTGCGTCTGCGTCGTAGATGAGTTCGGTCACTTCTTTACTCCTTGTTTCTTAGGTTTTCTCAGCCGCGCAAAACGCGCTCTGTGATGCTCTTGCCGCCACGGCCCATGGCCAACAGGCCGGACTGAGCGAGTTCTTTAATGCCGAACGGTTCCAGTGCGCGAAGCAGTGCGTCGACCTTGCCCTTGTCGCCCGTGACCTCAACGACCAGCGCGTCAGGCGCGTAGTCAACGATCTGGGCGCGGAACAGGTTGACAACTTCCAGCACGTTGGAGCGCGTCTGATTGTCAGCGCGCACCTTGATCAGCATGTGTTCGCGCTGCACCGAGGCAGCGTTTTCTAGCTCCACGATCTTGATCACGTTGACCAGCTTGTTGAGCTGCTTCGTGACCTGCTCCAGCGGCAACTCTTCGACGTCAACGACGACGGTGATGCGCGAAAGACCGGGTACTTCGGTCACGCCCACGGCAAGGGATTCAATGTTGAATCCGCGGCGGGCAAAGAGGCCAGCGACACGCGTCAGCAGACCGGGCTTGTTCTCAACGAGGAGACTCAGCACGTGGCTCGACATGATCAGATCTCCTCGTCAAAGCTGGGCGCGTGCTCACGCGCGTACTGGATGAAGCTGTTACTTACTCCCTGCGGAACCATCGGCCACACCATTGCGTCTGCCGACACCACGAAGTCGATGACGACGGGGCGGTCGTTCGTCTCCAGCGCCAGCTTGATCGCGGCGTCGATGTCTTCTTCCTTCTCCACGCGAATGCCGAGGCAGCCGTAGGCATCTGCCAGCTTCACGAAGTCCGGAATGCGGATGCTGCCCGCACCCGTGTTCAGCTCGGTGTTGGAGTAGCGGCTGTCGTAGAACAGCGTCTGCCACTGCTTCACCATGCCGAGCGACGAGTTGTTAATGACGGCAACCTTGATCGGAATGTTGTTGATTGCGCAGGTCGCCAACTCCTGGTTGGTCATCTGGAAGCAACCGTCACCGTCAATGGCCCACACGACACGGTCGGGCTCTGCCACCTTCGCACCCATAGCTGCCGGAACGGAGTAGCCCATGGTTCCGGCACCACCCGAGTTCAACCACGAGTTCGGACGCTCGTACTTGATGAACTGTGCTGTCCACATCTGGTGCTGGCCGACACCCGCGGCGTAGATCGCCTCAGGACCGGTCAACTCGCCAATGCGCTGGATGACCTTCTGCGGCGACATCAGTCCGTCGCTCGGTTCAGCGTAGCCAAGCGGGAACTCGTCACGCAGGCCATCGAGGTATGACCACCAGTCGGAAATGTCCGGCTTGGTGGCGCCGACCGTGCCGCGGAAAGCCGCGTCAAGGTCAACGAGAACCTCACCAAGGTCACCGACAATGGGAACATCGGCAACGCGAATCTTGGAGATCTCGGCGGGGTCAATGTCAACGTGCACGACCTGCGCGTTGGGGGCGAACAGCGATGCCTTGCCGGTCACGCGATCGTCAAAGCGAGCGCCGAGCGCCACGATGAGGTCAGATTCCTGCAGCGCAAGCACAGCAGGAACCGTGCCGTGCATGCCAGGCATGCCGAGGTGCTGCTCGTGCGAGTCGGGGAACGCACCGCGCGCCATTAGCGTCGTCACAACCGGGGCACCAGTCGACTCGGCGAGCGTCAGCAATTCTTGCGAGGCCTTCGCGCGGATAACGCCGCCACCGACGTACAGCACCGGCTTCTTTGCGTCAGCGATGAGCTGCGCTGCTGCCTGAATCTGCTTGCCGTGCGCCTTCGTCACCGGACGGTAGCCAGGCAGGTCAATCTTCGGCGGCCAGATGAAGGGAACTTCAGCCTGTTGCGCGTCTTTTGTGATGTCGACAAGCACGGGGCCAGGTCGACCCGTTGAGGCGATCTCGAAGGCTGCCGCAAGGGCGGCCGGAATCTCCTCGGCGGTCTTGACCAGGAACGAGTGCTTCGTGATCGGCATCGTGATGCCGACGATGTCAGCCTCTTGGAACGCGTCGGTGCCCATCAGGGTCGAGAACACCTGTCCGGTGATCGCAACCATCGGCACCGAGTCCATGTAGGCGTCAGCAATAGCCGTTACCAGGTTGGTGGCACCAGGACCAGAGGTTGCGATGCACACACCCACCTTGTTCGAGGCGGAGGCATAGCCCTCGGCAGCGTGACCAGCACCCTGTTCGTGGCGCACCAGGATGTGACGGATAGCGGAAGAGTCCATCAGCGGGTCGTAGACCGGGAGGATGGCTCCGCCTGGCAAACCGAAGACGTCGGTGACGCCAATCAGTTCGAGCGAGCGGACGACGGCTTCAGCACCCGAGAGCACGGGCGCAGAAGCGGTGCGAGCAGGGGGCCGTGGCACGGCCGATGCGGAGGCGTCGGGCATGAAAATGATCCTTGCGTTTCGTATGCGAGTGAGGTGTCTTGGGGCCGTTAGCCCGTGACAGCGCCTTCAGCGGCAGAACGTACGAGCTTTGAGTATTTGGCCAAAACGCCACGGGTGTAGCGCGGGGGAAGTGGCTCCCAGCCTTCACGGCGGGAGCTCAGCTCGGCCTCGTCAACGAGTAGATCGAGAGAGCGAGCTGCGATATCGACCCGAATAAGATCACCATCGCGCACGAAAGCAATAGGACCTGCGTCCACCGCTTCGGGTGCTATGTGTCCGATGCACAGGCCGGTTGTGCCGCCTGAGAATCGTCCGTCTGTCAAGAGTAGTACATCTTTTCCGAGCCCGGCGCCCTTGATGGCCGCCGTGATCGCCAGCATCTCGCGCATACCGGGGCCGCCCTTCGGACCCTCGTAGCGAATCACGACGACGGAGCCCGCTGCAATTTCGCCTGCGGCCAGCGCGTCCATGGCGGCACGCTCACGGTCAAACACGCGTGCGGGGCCTTCGAAGACGTCCGCGTCGAATCCGGCCGACTTCACGACGGCGCCTTCCGGAGCCATCGAGCCGTGCAGAATCGTGAGACCGCCGGTGGCGTGGATCGGGTTGTCGAGGGTGTGAATGACCTCACCGTCGATCGGGTCAGGGTTCAGGTCAGCCAGGTTCTCGGCGAGCGTCTTGCCCGTCACGGTGAGTGCGTCACCGTGCAGCAGACCCTCATCGAGCATGGCCTTCATGATGACGGGAATGCCACCGTGGCGGTCAACGTCGTTCATGACGTACTTGCCGAACGGCTTCATGTCGGCGATGTGCGGAACCTTGTCACCAATGCGGTTGAAGTCGTGCAGGCTGAGCTCGACCTCAGCTTCACGAGCGATTGCCAGCAGGTGCAGCACGACGTTGGTGGAACCACCCAGCGCCATCGCCAGGGCGATGGCGTTTTCGAACGCTTCCTTCGTGAGAATGTCGCGGGTCGTGATGCCCTGGCGCAGCAGGTTAACGACAGCTTCGCCCGAACGGTGCGCGAAGTAGTCGCGGCGGCGGTCTGCCGAAGGCGGAGCAGCGGAACCAGGAAGGCTGAGACCGAGGGCTTCTGCAACGGAAGCCATCGTGTTCGCGGTGTACATACCGCCACACGCGCCCTCACCAGGGGCAAACGAGCACTCGATGCGCTTGAGGTCTTCCGGCGTCATCTTGCCTGCGACACAGGCGCCAACGCCCTCAAAGGAATCAACGATCGTGATTTCCTTTTCGGTGCCGTCAGAGAGTTTGACCCAACCGGGTGCGATCGAGCCGGCGTACAGGAAGACGCTGGAGAGGTCGAGTCGTGCCGAGGCCATCAGCATGCCGGGGATCGACTTGTCGCAACCGGCGAGAAGCACGGAACCATCGAGGCGCTCCGCCATCATGACGGTTTCGACAGAGTCGGCGATAACCTCGCGGCTCACGAGCGAAAAGTGCATGCCCTCGTGACCCATGGAAATGCCGTCAGAGACCGAAATGGTTCCGAACTGCAGCGGGTATCCGCCGCCCGCGTGCACGCCCTCTTTGGCACCCTGCGCCAGACGGTCGAGGCTGAGGTTGCACGGCGTGATTTCATTCCAGCTCGACGCAATACCAATCTGGGGCTTATCCCAGTCGGCGTCTCCCATGCCGACACCGCGAAGCATGCCGCGCGATGTGGTGGCCTCAATGCCATCAGTAATCACTCGACTGCGAGGTTTGATGTCGATGATGTTCTCAGAAGCAGACATATGCCGAGTCTATTCCGGATGCCAGGGTGCTTCGAACCGCGTGACATCCGCGTGTTCTCGCGGATCTGTGCACAACATCAGCGTTTTGTCAGCATTTATGTGCATCGACACCGGAAGGACCGAGCGGAGTGTGCGATTCCGTTCGTATTAATCGATCAAAACTGTCAGCGAATGCGACCGCTCAATCATGACGACAGATTGCGCGTGCGCAGCTCGGCGAGCCGGGAAAGCAGTTCGGCCATTTCGGTCGCGTTCTCGACCCGCATGGTCGCTGCCGTCACTCCGGAACCGACGCGAACGCCGAGATCACCTGGCTGCAGTGCCCGCAGCGCGTCCTCGTCTGTCTCATCGTCACCGGCAAACAGCACGGCGGTGGCCCCCACCGCGTCACGAAGCGCGCGGATAGCACCGTCTTTCCCCTCCGGCCGTTCGGAGTATTCCACCACATCGTGGCCGCCACGGCGCCGCCAGCCCTGGAGCCGCTCACGGGCGAACCCGTCGACAATCGCGTGCGCACGGGTCGCGCCGCGTTCATCAGCAAGCCGGGTGTGCACGACGAATCCGTACGGCTTGCGTTCCACCCATACGTTCTCGAGGATGCTCAGCTGGTCAGCGAGGTCGGCACTCAACGTGGCAATATCTGCGCTGGGCGGAGCATCGTGTGCAACCTCGTGGCCGGCCGGCACGTGCAGTTGCGCACCGTGGGATCCGGCAAGCAGGATGCGTGAGTCGGGTGGGGTCTCACTCACGAGCCGGAGATCGGCCAACATCCGCCCCGATACGAGCGCGACGTGCGTATCGGGCAGGGCGGCGAGTTGATCGATCGCGGCGCGCGCTCGCCCACCCATCCGGGCTTCGGATGGTACGTCAACCAGTGGAGCTAAGGTTCCGTCAAAGTCCAACGCGACCAGGAGCACGGGCGTCCTGGCGAGGCTCTGCATATCACTCATTGTGCTCTCGCACGTGACTGTGTAACTCGTGCAGGAAAGCCTCGGCCCAAGCAGCGACATCGTCGCGCTTTAGGCGTCGCTGCATCGCGCGCATTCGTCGAGTCTGTTCCGCGTGCGGCATATCGATCGCGGCCATAATCGCTTCCTTCATGCCGTCGATGTCGTGTGGGTTAATCAACAGCGCGCCCTGCAGTTGATCGGCGGCACCCGCAAACTCGCTCAGCACGAGCACTCCCCCGTTGCTTCCGCGCGCAGCCACATATTCCTTCGCGACAAGATTCATGCCGTCGCGGAGGGCCGTGACGAGCATCACGTCGGCGGCAAGATACATCGCCACCATTTCGTCGCGAGGGTACGAATGGTGCAGGTATCGGATCGCGGTGTGGCCTGTCGTGTCGAAAATACCGTTGATGCGACCAACGGTCAGCTCGATTTCGTCGCGCAACTGCATGTATGCGGCGACACGCTCACGGCTGGGGCTGGCTACCTGCACGAGAGTCGCGTCGGTGACCGACAGATCTTCGTCTTCCAGGAGTTCGCCAAAAGCCTTCAGCCGGTGACGGATGCCCTTGGTGTAATCGAGTCGGTCCACGCCGAGAAGGATCGCTCGCGGATGGCCGAGTTCTTCACGAATCTCTGCCGCACGCGCCATGACGTCTGGACGCTTCGCGATGGCCTGGTATTCGGCGACGTCAATCGAGATGGGGAAAGGTTTGACGGTGACGGAGCGGTCAATGCCGTTCGTATCGGTTACCGTGACACGCGACTTGTGTGTGGGGTACGGCAGCTGCCGCCGCACGGCCTGCAAGAAGTTGCCGGCGTCTGCGACGCGTTGGAAGCCGATGACATCGGCGCCAAGCAAGCCATCAAGAACCTGTCTGCGCCACGGGAGTTGCGAGTACAGCCCGTATGCCGGGAATGGAATGTGGTGGAAGTAGCCGATCGTGACGTCGGGGCGGAGATTACGGACCATCCGCGGAACCAGCTGCAACTGATAGTCGTGCACCCAGATGGTTCCGCCGGGTGCCGTAGCCGCCGCTGCGGCCTCGGCAAAGCGACGATTAACGCGCTCGTACGCTTCCCACCACACACGGCGATAGCGCGGCGGCGCAATGACGTCGTGGTAGAGCGGCCAAATCGTGTCGTTGCTGAATCCCTCGTAATAGAGCGCCACGTCGCTTGCGCTGAGTGTCATGGGGATGAGCGTCATGCCGTCGACTTCAAACTGTTCGAGCTCGATATCTGCTGCACCTGGCCACCCAACCCATGCCCCCTTGGCGGCCCGGATCACTGGTTCCAGTGCTGTCACGAGCCCACCGGGCGACGTGTGCCAATGCACTTCACCGTCGGCGTCGACAACCCGGTCTACGGGAAGTCGATTCGCAACAATCACAAGCTCGGAAAGGGAAGATTTCGGCACGCTGCTCCTGCCTTCGGGGTCGGTCTCGCGGGTTGATTACACCCTAACCGTCCCAGCTGGCGGTAGCGTAGTCGCATGCGAAAGTACTTCTCCGGCACCGGCGTCCTGTCCGTGGTGTTGAGCGCGATCGCGCTCTTGAAGGGCATGCGCGGCCAGACCTTCACGTGGCGCACCGCGATCGCCTGGCTGTCGTGGGCTCTCACACTTGCGATGTCCATCGGCATATTTAGCGAAAACCGTCGCGCCGCTCACGGCGTCGTTGTGGCGCACCCCGAACAGTCGAAAGAAGAGCGCAAGCTCCTGAAGCGTTACCGCTAATTCCATACACGACAATGCCCGCCCGGTTAAAACCTGGGCGGGCATTGTTTTGGCTTCTTAGCGCGTCAGCACCAGGGCATCGCCCTGGCCGCCACCGCCGCACAGCGCGACGACCGCGGTTCCGGACCCACGGCGCGCAAGCTCGTGCACTGCGTGTACGACGAGGCGGTTGCCGCTGGCGCCGATCGGGTGACCGAGGGCTATGCCGCCACCGTGAATGTTCACGACGTCGTCGGACAGGCCGAGCGCACGCTGGGATGCCACGACGACCGCGCCGAACGCTTCGTTGATTTCCACGAAGTCGAGGTCGGCCGCGGTGATGCCCTGCTTCTCCAAGGCCACCGCGATCGAGTCGGCGGGCTGCTCGTGCAGGGAGTTGTCGGGGCCGGCCGTCTGACCGCTTGCACCGACGGTGGCCAGAATGTTCCAGCTTTCCTTTTCGGCGCGCGCACGGGTCGTCAGCACAACGGCGGATGCGCCATCAGAAATCTGTGACGAGTTCCCCGCGGTGATGGTTCCGTCCTTTGCGAAAGCCGCGCGAAGGCCAGCGAGGGTCTCCGTCGTGGTCTCCGGACGAACGCCCTCATCGCGCGTCAGCACGATCGGGTCGCCCTTGCGCTGCGGAACCTCGACGCGCACGAGTTCGGCGTCGAAAACGCCAGCCTCGGCGGCTGCCGCGGCCCGCTGGTGCGAGCGCGCCGCAACGGCGTCCTGCTCTTCACGCGTGATGTTGTACTTCGGGTTCAGGCGCTCAGTGGAGGTGCCCATCGATTCGCGGTCGTGCGCGTCGGTGAGTCCGTCGTAGGCCATGTGGTCGAGGACCTCGATGGAACCATAGGCGTAGCCGTCGCGAGATCCCATCAGCAAGTGAGGTGCGCGGGTCATCGACTCCATACCCGCCGCGACCATCACCTCAGCGTCGCCGAGCGTAATCGTGCGCGCGGCGTCGATGATCGTGGTGAGACCAGACAGGCAGACCTTGTTGACGCTTCCGGCGGGAACATCCCATCCGAGGCCAGCACCAATGGCAGCCTGGCGAGCAGGGTTCTGGCCAGCGCCAGCGGCGAGAACCTGACCGACGAGCACGGCGTCGACGGCCTTCGGGTCAATGCCGCCCTGTTCGAGCGCGCCACGGATCGCGAGGGATCCGAGCTGGGGAGCGGTAAACGAGGCAAGCTGCCCCTTGAGGCGGCCCTGCGGGGTGCGGGCCGCTGCAACGATCACGACATCGGTGGCGTTCATGCTGATTCCTTGAGTTCGGGTGCAATGATGAGCGTCGGCTCCGTCGCGGCGATGACCTCATCGACCGTGACACCGGGAGCAACCTCCACCAGCACAAGTCCTTCGTCAGTGACATCGATCACGGCAAGATCCGTGATGATGCGGTTGACGACGCGCTTGCCGGTGAGGGGCAACGAGCACTCATTAACGATCTTGGCAGATCCGTCCTTGGCGACGTGCTCCATCAAGACGATCACGATGCCTGCGCCGTGCACGAGGTCCATCGCGCCGCCTGGACCCTTGACCATCTTGCCGGGGATCATCCAGTTGGCGAGGTCACCGTGAGCCGAAACCTGCATGGCACCGAGGATGGCGGCATCGATCTTTCCGGCACGGATCATGCCGAAGCTCAGCGCGGAGTCGAAGAACGCCGATCCCGGAAGGGTCGTGACGGTCTCTTTGCCAGCGTTGATGAGGTCGGGGTCAACGTTCGCTTCGGTTGGGTACGGGCCCACTCCGAGGATGCCGTTTTCCGACTGCAAAACGACGGTGACGTCTGCGGGCACGTAGTTCGGAACCAGGGTCGGCAGACCGATACCCAGGTTGACGTACGAGCCGTCTGAGAGTTCCTGTGCTGCGCGAGCAGCCATTTCGTTACGCGTCAAAGCCATGATTTATGCCCCTTCCGAAACGGTGCGGCGCTCAATCCGCTTGTCAATGTCGGTACCGACCTCAACGACGCGGTGTACGAAGACACCCGGGAGGTGGATTGAATCGGGGTCGAGCTCGCCGGGCTCGACGAGGCGCTCGACCTGCGCGATGCAGATGCGGCCAGCCATAGCGGCAAGCGGGTTGAAGTTGCGCGCGGCCTTGTTGAAGACCAGGTTTCCGTGGCGGTCGCCGACGGCGGCGTGTACGAGAGCGAAGTCCGTGGTGATCGAGTCTTCAAGAACGTACTCGCCGCTCTTGCCGCCGACCTCAAACGTGCGCACTTCCTTCTTCGGCGACGCAACAGCAATGGTTCCGTCAGCCGCATACTTACGCGGAAGACCACCCTCAGCGACCTGCGTGCCGACACCCGTCTGGGTGAAGAAGGCTGCAACACCGGAACCACCAGCACGAAGCTTTTCGGCGAGCGTGCCCTGCGGGGTGAGCTCAAGCTCGAGCTCACCGGAGAGGAACTGGCGTTCAAACTCTTTGTTTTCACCGACATAGGAGGACGTCATCTTGCGAATGCGCTTGGCACCGAGCAGAACGCCCAGGCCCCAGTCGTCAACGCCACAGTTGTTGGACACGATACTGAGATCGGTCGTGCCCTGTGCGAGAAGAGCTTCAATCAGGGCGATCGGATTGCCCGAGAGACCGAAACCACCGACAGCGATGCTGGCGCCGTCTGAAATGTCTGCGACGGCTTCAGCCGCGCTTGACACCTCTTTATTGATCATGTTCACTCCCTTGTCGAACGGTGTTACTTCCACCCTGCGCTTCGCGCGCGTACGGTTCAATCGGGCGGTCGCGATGTGGACAATATGGTCAGTTTTGTCCACCATGTGGACACGAGGCGTAGCATGGAGGCATGGCAGCGACAGTTCCCGGAGCCCAGGCGATCGCCCGCGCGGCGGCGGTGTTGCGCCGAGTGACGGCGGCCGGAACCACGGGTGTCACGACCCAAGACATTGCGCAGCACACGGAATTGACGCGCCCCACCGCGCACCGCCTGTTGACGGCGCTGCAGGCTGAGGGGCTCGTTGACCGTGAGGATGCGACCGGGCTGTGGTTGCCCGGGCCCGAGCTCTACCTCATGGGGACGGTCGCGGCGTCGCGATATGACGTGCCTGCGCTCGCTCACAACATTGTGAAGTCACTCGCGACTCGCACTGAAGAGAGCGCGTTTTTGTCTGTACAGCGCGGTGATGAGACCGTGTGTCTACTGCGGGAAGACGGAAGCTTTCCGATCCGTTCGTTCGTGCTGAGCGAGGGGGTGCGATTTCCGCTCGGCGTCGCCTCGGCCGGCTTGGTGATTCTGTCGTTTCTGCCGGATGACGAAATTGACACCTATCTGGAGCGCCAGACCAAGCTCAGCGAGCACTTTGGGCGCCCGCATTCCGCTACCTCCATCCGCAAGCGAATTCAGGAGACGCGTGACCGTGGCTACGCGGTCAACCCGGGGCTGATCGTGAACGGAAGTTATGGCCTCGGCGCCGCGGTCTTCAACGCGCAGGGCCGCCCGGAGTGGGCGCTCAGCATCACCGGCGTCGGGTTCCGCTTTGGCCCTGACCGACTCCCCCGCCTCGGCCGCGACCTGCTGTCACACGCCCATCAACTCACCGCCGCCCTCGCCGCGAGCGGGCGCTAGCGGTAGAAGCCGGCGCGGAGGTTGATGCCATGCTCAACCCACGCCTTCATGGCAATGAGCATGCCTGTCCAGCCTTCGCAATTGCCGAAGGCTGACTTCGCGCCGTCTGGCGTTGCGAGCCACGAAGCCTCGGTAATCGTCACGAGCGTGCGGGTGTCATTGTCGAGTGATGCAAACTCGAACGTTGCGCGCGTGGTTCCGGCACCGCCGGTGGCGTGCTGGGCTTCCCGTTCAATCGTGATGCGCCGCGGCTTCTCGGCCTCGACGACTGCGACCGGAAAGCGACCGGGAAAATCGGCGAAGTCCCACGTGACGTCAGATCCTGGTTCCAATCGTCCCTGCGCGCCACCGGTCGCGAAATAGCTCGACAGCTGATCGGGATCGGCCACGGCTTCGTATACCACGGCGACGGGTCGTGCCACACGCCCCGAGACGGAAAAGGAAAGTTCGGTCAGTTGTGTGCTTGTCATGCGGCAAAAGTACGCGGTGCAGCCGGTCCTGCGTAAGCCCTGCCGGTTCCGCTGTCCCGCCGAACCGTCACCCCACGTCGGAAGCCATGTGACGCATGTGGCGATTCGGCGGCGTGTCTTCCGACGTCCGACAACACTTCCGACGCCGCGCAACGATACACCCGCACTTGCCCGCACCTGGTACCCAAGCCACCGGCGCCGAAAACCCGCGCCACCAGCGCCGGAAGCCCGCGCTTGCAGCGCCGGGAACCCGCGCGAGCGTTTGTCCCGCGTCGGAGATGTCGCCGTGTGACACCAGACACGCCGCGAAAGTGTCACTCTGGCCCCAGCATCTCCGACGCGAGACAAGGCTCAGGCGGGACGCCAGGTTAGAGGTGCAGCTCCGCGAGTTCGGCCGCGATGATCGGGGCGATGGCTGATGCGCCCCGCTCTGACATCACCACGGTGTAGTGGTTGAGGTCCTCAACGAAGCGGAACCGCACCGTCGGCAACGACTCCTCGAGTCGAGCGATCTGCTCGGGCGAGTACAGGCCGGGCGTCTCGTTCTGCAGCCCCCGCGGCACCCACACAAACACGGCGGGAACCGAGATTCCCGCGATTGCTTCACGCGGTAGCGATCCGGTGTTCAGATCGACCGTGTCATCCACGGTGACGGCAAAACTGGTGGCGGGGCGAAGGGCGCCGGAACCATCAGGCACCAGGTCATAGGCGAGGTAGCGTTCCAGCTCGGGCGTCCACGCATCCGCAAAGGCCGGGTGCGCGCGCCACAGTTTGAGGTACTCATCGACCGACGCGAAGCGCATCTCGAGTCGCGCAGCCGTCGGGCCGAGGATGTGCTTGACCAGCGCTTCAGCGTTAAGGCCAACGGGCACTTCCAACGGCAATCCGCCGTCAACGAGCACGATGCGCGAAATACGCTCGGGGTGCACATACGCGGTCACAACGGAGACGAAAGCGCCCATCGAGTGGCCGACCAACATGGTCTTTTCCAGCCCAAGCGCATCCATCATCGCGATGATGTCAGCGGCGTGTGCTGCCATTCCGGCAGGCCCCTCAATGCCATTGCTTCGCCCACGACCACGCAGGTCTGGTGCCACAATGCGGACGCCTGGAAGAGTGGGAACCACATCGAGCCAGGCGAGGTGCGAGGCCGTCACGCCATGAATCGCCACGATCGTGTCAGTGATTTCGCCGACGGGTTCCCAGATTCCCACGGCGAGGTCGCCGCCAGAAACCGGAACCGCGACGGCTGAGTACGTGTGTTGCAGACTCATCGTGCGCTCCATCCACCATCCATGACGTACGACGATCCGGTGACCATGCCGGCATTGTCGCTCGCGAGCCAGCCGGCAAGCGAGCCAACTTCGGCGGGCTCGATCATGCGCTTGATGGCCGGCTCGGTCAGCATGATCTTTTCGACGACTTCGGCCTCCGTGATGCCGTGCACCTTCGCCTGGTCGGCGATCTGCTTCTCCACGAGCGGGGTGCGCACATAGGCCGGGTTGATGCAGTTGCTGGTGACGCCGTGGGGGCCGCCCTCCAGCGCCGCCACTTTGGAGAGTCCTTCGAGACCGTGCTTGGCGGCAACATACGCCGACTTAAACGCGCTCGCGCGAATGCCATGCACCGAAGAAATATTGATGATGCGTCCCCAGCCACGTTCGTACATGCCTGGCAGCACAGCGCGGATCAGGAGGAAGGGAGCCGTCACCATCAACGACTGGATCAGGCGGAACGTGTCAGGGTCGTACTCGTGAATGGGTGCGACGCGCTGAATTCCTGCGTTGTTGACGAGAATGTCCGCCTGCAGTGAGAGGTTGTCGAGCGCCTTCGTGTCGCTGAGATCAACGACCCACGCTTCACCGCCGAGCGCGTCTGCCGCCTGGTTCGCTGCTTCCGCATTGAAGTCGGCGATGACAACGTGGGCGCCGCGGCGTGCGAACTCTTCGGCACACGCGAGCCCAATGCCGCTTGCGCCTCCGGTGACCACAGCTCGTTTTCCGGCCAGATCTTGTTCAGTCATCATCGTTCCCCTCTCGACGCGGTGCGAGCGCGTTATCAATCATTAGTGTCATCGCGGCAAAGACGCGATCGTCCAGTTGTGCAGGCGGCTGGCCGTTTTCGTCCCGCTCCCAGAGCAGGAAGCGCATGCCGATCAATTCGCCCATGCCCATGAGTGCCCATGCGGTCACTTCCGGGTCGAGCCGCCGGTCAATATCGCCGGCTTCTTTCGCCGCAGCAAGGCCCGCTTCGTAGCCTTCAACAATGCGGGTGTAGTGCAGGCGCAGAACTTCGGGTGAAACAAACTCGGCCTCGCGCACCACGCGGTACAGAGCGGGGTGCTCGGCCGTGAAGCGGAAAAAGCCTGCAAACCCGGCGCGCTCAGCCGCAATGCGGTCGGGAGCCCCGGCCATCGCCTCCGCCATCGAGTGACGGACGCGTCGGTTGAGGTCGATCACGAGCGCCTCAAAAATCGTCTGCTTACTGTCGAAGTACAGGTAGAACGTGCCAAGGCCGATGCCTGCGCGCTCCGTTATTTTTACGATCGAGGCTTCGTGGTATCCCTGCTCGGCGAACACGTGTTCCGCCGCTTCCAGCAGCCGCATTCGGGTGGCCTCGCCACGCTTGGTCAGCGGCTTTCCGGTCGCGTTTGAGACTGTCGCGCCTTCTTCCAGGTCAGCGATCACAGCATCCCCACAATCGCTCGGGCTCGGTCACGCAACTGTGTACGCGCGAGCTTTTCAATAGAAAGCGTGGGAAGTTCAGCGACGAACTCCACCCGCACCGGAACCTTGAAACCAGCCAGCAGGGTTCGTGCATGTGCAAGAACCTCATCGGCGCTGATCGGCGCGCTGGCAACGATAAACGCCAGGCCTCGCTCGCCCCACACCTCATCGGGAATACCGACGACACCGGCGCGCTCGATCTGCGGATGCTTCTCCAACGCTCGCTCAACCTCGGCCGACGATACGTTCTCGCCACCCGAAATAAAGATGTCTTTCACGCGGTCGATGATGCGCAGCTGCCCGTCAGGCAGACGCTCAGCCACATCGCCAGTGCGCAGCCAGTCGCCGCTCATCGTGCGCGCTGTCGCTTCCGCATCGTTCAGGTATCCAGGCGACACACTCGGCCCGCGTACCCATAACTCCCCCGTTGCTGGCCCTGCCAACTCCCCGCCGGTCAGCGGATCCGCCAGCATCACATCGACGTGCGCGTAGGGTCGTCCGATCAGGCCGACATCGCCAGCGCGAGCGCACGCGACGTTCGGCCCGGCTTCGGTCAGCCCGTACCCCTGCACCAGCGCCAGCCCACGCTCGCGCCATGCCACCGCGAGATCGTCGGGCATCGTCGCGCCGCCCACGAGCGCCACCCGCACCGAAGTGAGATCAGCGCTCGCGAAACCACGGTCTTGAGAAAGCAGTCGGTAGTGCGTCGGAACACCCATCATCGTCGTCACCCGGTGCTCGGCAATGAGGTGCAGCGCGCGCCCCGGCTGGAACGAGCGCTCAAGCACGAGGGTTGCCCCACGCCAGAGCGCAAGCAACGGCTGGCAGTTCCACGCAGCGACGTGGAACTGCGGCAAGATCGTCAGTACCACGTCGTCGCTCGTGATCTGCACGGCGCTCGCGAGCGCAAGGTTCGTCCAGAAACAGTTCGCGTGTGTCAGGACGACGCCCTTGGGGGCAGACTCGCTCCCCGACGTGAAGATCACCAGCAACGCATCGTCATCACGCACGTCGCGCTGCTCTACAGTGCCAGCGAACCGGCGCGGAACATGCGTTTCAATCCCCGCGGTTCCGAGGCCCACCATCGGGGTGACGGAACCACGGGCGCGGAGCGCTTCGGTCGCTACGGTGGCATGCTCGTCGTCAATGACCACCAAGACCGGCTGTGCACGGTGCAGCAGATCAGCGAGCTCCGCGACGGTCAGCCGCCATGACAACGGCACATAAACCATGCCGGTGCGCGCACAGGCGAAGAACAACACGATCTGATCGGTCGAGTTGCCTGCAATCGTCGCGATGCGATCGCCCACACCGTATCCGCCAGCCGAGAGGCGTGCGGCCAGGGCATCGATGCGCGCTAACAGGTCGCGGTACGTCACCGTGACACCGCCATCGATCACCGCGATCGCGTCGGGCTGCGTGGCCGCCCGATCGGCGATCCAGCGCCCCAGAGTGTGAGCAAACATTAGTCAGCCGTCACCGACTCAAGCGCAACGTCACGATGCTGATCGCGACGACGCGTCAGTTTGTCAACGGTGCCAGCGATACCGCCAGGCAAGAACATCACCACAAGGATGAACAGTACGCCAAGGATGAACAACGGTTCAGACAGCGGGATGCGCAAGATGTCTGGCAGTGACTGCACGGCTTCGGAACCAGCAAGAACGGTGAGTCGCTGGTCTAGCAGCGTGTAGATCACGCCGCCAACAATCGCGCCCCAGCGGAAGCCAACTCCGCCGAGCACCACCATGACAAGCACGGTAATCGTAAGGTCTGCGGAGATCGCGCGCGGCTGGGTTCCGGACTGGAGCAGCATGTAGCCGACGCCGGCGAGCGATGCGCACGCTGCGGCGATCAAGAACAGGCCGAGCTTGGCCCAGTACGGGCTGAGTCCGAGAACACGCACGCGCAGTTCGTTTTCACGCGTCGCTCGTGCGACAGCTCCCAGGCGTGAGCTGTCCACCCAGAGCGACACGAGGTACACGATCACGAGAATCGCGAGGATCACCCAGTACAGGTTGCGGGTGTTGATCACGCCGACGAGAGCGTCAGGAACGTGTTCGGTTGGCAGTTGCAGTCCCTCTTCACCACCGGTGATCTCCTGGTTGCGGCGCACCCACACGGAACCAGCCTGCGCGAACGCGAGGGTCACCATGGCAAACGGGATGCCGGAGACCCGCATCGCAATCGCACCGGTCACGAAGGCGATCACGAGACCACCGACGAGCGCGAGGAAGACGCCGGGGAACAACGGGATCCCCAGGTTTTCCAGGATGATGCCGAGGCCATACGCGCCAGCACCGAAGTACAGGGCGTGACCGAAAGACAGCATGCCTGCGGTACCGAGCAGCATGTTGTACGACAGCGCGAGGGCCGCGAACACCATGCAGAGGCTGAGGAGCGCAAGCGATCCTGGCATGTAGGTGGCGTCCGGGAGGATGCCGGGGATCTGCAGGTTCAGCAGCGGCAACAGTGCCGCGAACACAACCACCACGACGCCGATAGCGACGGGAAGGAACGTGCGCAGTGATCGCGTCGACGGTGCGGCCGCGCGCGGAGTTTCAGTCTGCGTAGTCATCAGACAGCCTTCTTTCCCATCAGGCCCCGCGGGCGAACGAGCAGCACCACGGCGAGCAGGATTGCGACGATGAAGTCGCCCGTGCCGTTGAGGTAGGTGTTGGCGACCTGCTGCAGCACGGCGACGATCACCGAAGCGATGGCGGCGCCTGCGAGTGAACCCAGGCCACCAATCACGGTGACGATGAAGGCGAAGATCAGCAGGGTTTGGCCGAGGTGTGCGGAAACATAGCCGGAGTAGTGCGCGGCGAGCACGCCACCGATACCGGCAGCGGCACCACCGATTGCGAAGACAATCGTGAACGACTTACGCACGTCAATACCCAGCGCCGTCACCATCGCACGGTTTTCTACACCAGCGCGAATGATGGTTCCGTAGCGCGTCTTGCGCAGGAACAGCACGAGCGCGATCAGCACGAGAGCTGCGGCAATCATCAGAATCCAGTAGGTGTTCGGAATCTTTGCGCCGAGCACTTCGGTGGTTTGCTTCAACCAGCTGGGGCCCGCAATGTAGATCGGGTCCGTGCCCCAAATGCCTTCGAACAGCGCGATCGCGGCGAAGCTGAGGCCGACAGTCACGAGCACCTGTTCGATGTGGCGTTCGTAGAGCGGACGGATGAGCGCGAACTCGGTGATGGTGGCAAACAGAGCACCGACGAGAGCGCCCACCAGAATCGAGGTGATGAAGCCGCCCCACGATTCGGTGTTCATGCGGCGCGCGACTTCCCAGCCGACGAAGGCAGAGAGCGTGAGGAAGGCGCCGTGCGCGAAGTTCAGCACGTGCATCAGGCCGTAGATGAGGCTGAGGCCGCTGGCAACCAGGAAGTACAGGGCGCCGAGGCCGATACCTGTGATGAGGGTCAGGACGAGAATGCTCATGCGATGCCCTCCCCGTGGCCGCCTGCGTGCACGCCGAGCAGGCGCTTCGTCAGGTCTTCGTCGTTCAAAATGTCTGTGGCCTTGCCGGTGTAAACGACGCGTCCGCTGTCGATCACGATGGCGTCGTCGGCAAGTGCGCGCACCACGTCGAGATTCTGCTCGACGAGGAGAATCGGAACCGTGGCTGCGGCAATGCGCAGGGCCTCGGTGACTTCGGTGACGATTTTGGGCGCGAGACCCTTGGTGGGCTCGTCAACGAGGAGAATCTGGTTGTCGTTGAGCAGTGCGCGAGCGACAGAAACCATTTGCTGCTGGCCGCCCGAGAGTGTGCCTGCCTGCTGGCCGCGCCGCTGCACAAGGTCGGGAAAGAGTTCAGCGACCAGCTCGTGCCGCGGGCTCTTCTGGCGCTCGGCGAGGGCGAGGTTCTCGGCGACGGTCAACGCCGCAAACACCTCGCGGTCTTCGGGAACGTAGCCGACGCCGCGCTGCACGATCTTGTGCGTGGGGAGATGATCGATGCGCTCCCCCGCAAGGGTGACTTCGCCCCTGCGCTGAATGAGTCCGAGAATGCCGCGTAACGAGCTGGTCTTACCGACGCCGTTGCGACCGAGAACAGCCGTGATGCCGGTGGCGGGAACGGTGAAGGAGACGTCTTCGACGACCTGCTGGCCGTTGATGGAACAGCGAAGGTGGGAGACAGTGAGAATCGAGTCGCTCATGCGGCCGTTCCGAGGTAAGCGCTCTGTACGAGCGGGTTGTCCATGATCGCGGCGGGAGTGTCCACCGCGATGATCGAACCGAAGTACATGACGGCGACGAGATCAACGAGATCCATCAAGACGTCAATGTGGTGTTCGACCATGAGCACAGTGCAGCCCTTTTCGGCGTGCATCGTGCGGATGTTGTCAACGAGGCCGGGCACATCGCCCGAGCCCACGCCTGCCATCGGCTCGTCAAGCAGCACGAGCGAGGAGTCGGTGACGAGCAACACGGCAATTTCGAGCTTGCGCTTATCACCGTGAGAGATGTCGCCGGCACGGTGCTTGGCCTTGTGCGCGAGGCCGACGAGTTCGAGCGTTTCTTTTGCCCGAATCGTGGCTTCATCGTTGGCACGGGGGAAGCGCAGCAGCGAGTAGTTGCCGCCGAGGCTCACCTGTGCCGCCATGCGCACATTTTCCAGAACCGTGAGCGCCGGAAAGAGGCTCGAGGTTTGGAAGGTGCGCCCCAGTCCCGCCCGCGCGCGCTGCGGGACAGACATCGAGGTGATGTCGATTCCGTCTTTCAGGATGCGACCAGCCGTGGGGCGGATCACACCGGAAATCGCGTTGAATAACGTTGTTTTGCCTGCGCCATTGGGGCCAATGACGCCGACCAGGGAGCCTGGTGCCACGGTGAGGTTGACGTCTTTGAGGATCGTCGCACCACCGATTTGCAGGCCCACGCCCTGAACGTCGAGTGCGGGAGGGACTGGAGCGGTCATGCTGTTACTTCTTCACTTCTGCCGGAGCTACGGCGTCGGCATCGGCGGTGTCGATGAGCTCAGGAACAAACGAGCCGTCCTTCGCGACGAGCTTGACCTGGTACATCTCCTGGATCAGTGCGTGGTCGCCAGCGCGAACCGTGGTGGTGCCCTTCGGACCTTCGAAGGTGAGGCCTTCGAGAGCGGCAACCATCGCGTCAACGTCGCCCTTGCCGGTCTTGATAGCTTCGACGATCATGAGGGCGGCGTTGAAGCCGTCCGGGGTGAACAGGTCGGGGGTGCCGCCGGTAGCCTCAACGCGCGTGATCATTTCCTTGTTGACCTTGTGGTCGTTTGCGCCCGCAAAGTAGTGGTTCAGGAAGCTGATCTTCTCGGTTGCCTCGCCGTACGCGCCAAACGTTGCCGCGTCGCCGAGACCGGTAGCGACCGGGATCGTCTCGAGAACACCCTGCTGGCTCATCGCCTGCCACATTGCGCCCGACGTTGCGCCTGCCCATGCCACGAAGACGAGGTCAGGGTTGCCCTGCAACACCTGCTGGGCGAACGGCGTGAACTCGGTGACGTCTTCTGCAACGAGAACCGAGTCGACCGTTGCGCCCTTGGCACCGAGGATCGCGGTGACGGCTGCAACGTTGCCCTGGCCGAATGCGTTGTTCTGTGCGAAAACGGTGATCTTCTTGCCAGAAATATCGTCGAGGAAGGCGCCCGAGGTGGCGACGTCCTGCGCCGACTGACGGCCAGAGCGGAACGTGTAGTCGTTGATGCCGGTCAGTGCGTCAGCAGCGGCCGGGCCCGAGATGAACAGCACCTTGTTCTGCGCTGCCTGCTCAGCAACGGCCACGGCGACACCACTGGATGCGGAGCCGGCGATGATGTTGGTTCCGGAACCAATCAGTTCCTTGACAGCGGTGACAGCCTTGTCGGGGTCGCCGGCATCGTCTTTGTATGTGACGACGATCTTGGTTCCGTCGATCTCGCCGGTGCCGTCGGTGGCGTAGTCAAGACCCGCCTTGAAGCCGTCGAGGTACTGCTTGCCGTAGCCCGCGAGTGGGCCCGTCTCGCTCGTAACAATACCAACCGAGACCTCTGCCGGGCCGCTCGGCTCACCCGTGCCAGCGTCGCCACTGCCACCCGGTGCCGGGGTGCCGGGCTGGGGCGCACACGCCGCCAGCAGGACGGCTGCTGTCGCCAGCAGCGTCCCAAAGATCAACTTCTTGGACTTGCGCATGTGATTGCCTTTCGCCATTGGAAGGAAGTAAACCTGAAAGCTGATTCAGGTTTTAGTAACGATAGGAAACTTTGCGGACATCGTCAAGAGTTGCGACAAGATTTCCCGGCACATGCCGGTCGTTGATCGCCCGGTGGGGCGAACACGAAAAAGGGGCCCGGTCATGACGACCGGGCCCGAGAATGCGTGCGTTTACGCCTGCGGGACGGCGACGACGAGGTCGATCTCGACGAGGATGTTTGCGAGTTCCGAACCGACCGTGGTGCGTGCCGGGTAGGGCTCAGAGAAGAACTCCTGGTAGGCCTCGTTGAACTCAGCGAAGTCAGCGAGCGTCGCGAGGTGCACGGTCGACTTGACGGCGTCGTTCAGCGTGAGACCGCGCTCGGCGAGCACCGCCTGGATGTTGCGGAGAACCTGGCGGGTCTGCTCACCAACGTTGTCGGCGACCGCGCCGGTGGCGGGATCCTGCGGGCCGAAACCCGCAGTGTAGACGAAGCCGTTGGCTTCAACGGCCTGGCTGTACGGGCCGACCGGTTGCGGGGCGTTCTGAGTCTTGATGGCCTGCTTGGGCATGGGATTCCTTTCGGATGGTGGGCTCGCGCGAAGCGCACGATCGGGGTGGGAGGAGTGTCAGTCGCGCGCGTGGCGGAGACCGCGACCGGGCGTCGCGCCGGTCACCTCTCCCGCGCGGCGCACGGCCACACCGGCGACGAAGACGTCGTCGATGCCGCGCGCGAGCTGGTTGGGGTCGTCGTAGGTTGCGCCCGCTGCGACGCGGTCGGGGTCAACGATGATGAGGTCGGCGATCCAGCCTTCTGCGATGCGTCCGCGCTTGCCGAGCCCAAAGGTTTCTGCCGGAGCCGCGGCGAGACGTTCCGCTGCTTCCGGCCATGTCCAGCTCTGCAGCTCGCGCACGAAAGTGCCAAGGTAGCGGGCGAAGGAACCACGGGTCCGCGGGTGCGGGTGGGTGCCGATGAAGATGCCGTCGGATCCGCCCTGGTGGCGCGGGTCGGCGAAGATCTCGGCGAGTTCGTCGTCGGGTCGAGGCGACTGCACTGCCATCACGGCGTTCGCGCGGAGGCGCGTAGCGAGCAGTGCATCCAGGGTGAACTCGATCGCGTCAACACTGGCACGCTCGGCCGCTGCCGCGATCGTGAGACCGTGCGCCCACGCGTAATCGGGGCTGTCCAGGTGGGCGAGGGTCACCATGTGCGGCCACTCGGGGCCGAGACTCGGTTTGCGGTCAACCTCGGGAAACCAGTCCGCACGCAGTCGCGCGCGTTCATCGGCATCAGACAGCACAGCCATGACCCGCTCAACCGGCTCGTTTGACAGTTCCGGCGGCAACAGCGGCATGCCGAGCAGCGTGCACCCGCGCGAATACGGGTACAGGTCAAAGCTCGCGCGCACACCGGCGTCGGTGAGCTCATCCATCAGTGCCGTCACGAGCGGCGGATCAGCGTGGAAGTGTGACACGTGCACGGCCGCGCCGCTGGCGAGCGCGATGTCACGAATTTCGTGAATTCCCGCGGCGGAATTAGCCTCATAGCCGCCCCGCATGTGGCTGATGTAGACGCCGCCTGCCGCAGCGACCGGCGCCACGAGCGATGCAATTTCGTCTGCCGCTTGGAAGATTCCCGGAACGTAGTCCAGCCCGGTCGAAAGCCCAACGGCCCCGTGTGCCATGCCTTGCGCCACCATCTCGACCATGGCCGCGCGTTGCTCAGCAGTCGCTGGTTCCGTCGTTCGTCCGCATACCGCGGCGCGAATGGTTCCGGCAGGCACCGCGTACGCCACGTTCAGCGGCGTGGTGCCGTCGTAGGTCGCCAGCAGGTCGGCGACGGAACCACCGGTAAACGTCGGGTGGGTGCCATTGATTGCGGCGAAATACTCGGTCGCGTACACGCCATCACCGGGCGCAAACGACACCCCATCCTGCCCGCCGATGACGGTCGTGATGCCCTGCGCGAGGAGGGCGTCTTGCACCGCGGCATCGAAAACGACCGCCTCAGCGTGCGAGTGCGCGTCGATGAGGCCGGGCAGGATGAACCGGCCCGTGCAGTCGAGCACCGTGTCTGCGACGAGCGTTCCTGGAGCGCCGATCGCGGCAATGACGGAACCATCGATCAGCACGTCGGCAACAGAAATACCGTCGCGAGTAACAACGGAGCCGCCCGAAAGCAGCGTGTGCGCGACCATCAGAACAGCGTCGCGATCAGGTCGACAACGAGATCGGACTCAGCGGATTCCACAACTGGAATGAACCGCCACTTGTCGAACGCCGTGCACGGGTGCGAAAGGCCCAGCCGCACAACGTCTCCGATCGCGAGCGCGGTCGCGCCTGCGCCCCGCGCAAACGCGTGCTGGTCGTTGAGCGCGGTAATCGCCAGATCGCCCGATGCCCGCTCAGGCGAACTGAGATCACTCCGTACCCCGCGCGGAATCGGGAGCCCCTCATCGAAGGGGAAGTCCCGCTTGCCGCCATCGAGCAGGGCGAGTTCGGGTTCTGGGTGTGAAACGACGCGTGCGAAGCCCAGCAATGCTGATCGTAGGCGTGGTGCACCGGCACTGGCGGACTCGTCGAACGGCGAAATTCCGCGGTAGAAACCGTCATCGTGGGTGAGCGACGCGCCAGAACGAATGACCCAGTCCACGTCGGGCTCGGCGGCCGTACGGGGCGCGAAGACGTCGGCGACAAGGTCGGGATAGGCACTGCCGCCGGCACTGACCATGACGGGGCCCGGCGTGTAAAGCTCGCGCAACGCATCGTGTAGCGCGAGCAGCTGCTCAAGCCAGCTCGAGATTGTGGCAATCGTGGCATCGGCGCGGTCATGACCAAGCGCACCCTCGTATCCCGCGACGCCTGCCAGACGCAGCACAGACGATTCGGCAACGCGCTGCGCGATCGCAACGGCATCGTCAAACGAGCGGGCCCCTGTACGACCATGCGCGCCGCCGAGTTCAACACACACATCGATGGTACGCGGAAGCGTCACGCCGTGCAGCGCACGTTCCATTGCGTCAATCGTTGCGAGCGAATCTGCCCAGCACGTGAAGCGAAAGTCTGGGTCGGCAAGTTCACCGGCAAGCCATGCGAGCGACCGAGCGTCGATCGCCGAGTTTGCCAGCAGGATGTTCGCAACACCCCAATTGCGTGCCGTACGCACGTGCCCCATCGTGGCGAGCGTGATGCCGAGCGCTCCCTCATCGAGTTGCCGCTGCCACAGCTGTGGTGCCATCGTGGTCTTGCCGTGCGGCATGAGAGCGATCCCCTGCTGGCGGCACCACGTCGAGATTGTCGTCGCGTTGTGTGCGAGCGCCTCGCCGTCGATCGCGACAATCGGCGTCCAAAACTCGCTGAGACGCGGCCCGGTGGCCAAGAAATCGCCAACCGTGAGTCCGTGGGCGCGAACAGGAACGCCCTTGGTTTCGGCCGTAAGAACAAGCGCTGCAGAACGTTCAGCAACGGTCATGGGTGGTGGTCCTTTCGGGCACGCCTACTGGCGCACAGCAACGAAATGTTGAATCCACACGCGTTTTACCCTAGCCGAGCGCCACACCCACGCTGAACACTGGCCACAGGTTTTTGCCCCTCATTGGCAATTCATGTCGTCACATGACAGGGTGACCGTGTGATCCTCATTGAGCAAGCCAGCGTGGTACTCGATGAGGTGACGCTACTTCCGCCAACGACGCTGGTGATCGAGGCCGGATCGTGGCACGCGATTCGCGGCGCGAATGGCGCGGGCAAGAGCACCCTGTTAAGCCTGCTCGCCGACATTCAGCGCCCGACAAGCGGAACCGTCACGGTCGACGGCCGCCAACCTGACGGCCGTCAATCATGGTTCCGCCAACAGGTTGCCGCGCTTCTTGCCCCGCCGATTGTCGCTCCCGATCTCACGCTGCACGAACACCTCACACTGATTGCGACCTCATGGCGAGATCCTGCCCCACATGAGCGCGCTCTCGTCGAGCTTGACCGGTGGGGCATCGACGGCCTCGCGCGGCGGTTCCCGCACGAACTTTCGAGCGGCCAGCGGCAACTGTTTGCGCTGGCGACCGGATTCGTGCGGCCGAGCACGATTCTCTTACTCGATGAACCGGAGCAGCGTCTTGATGCCTCACGGCGGGCGCTTCTGGTGGCTGCGTTGCGGGATCGCCAGGCGCTCGGAACCACGATTGTGATGGCGACGCATGCTGACGATGTCGCGGCCGCGGCGAACATGGTGACATGGCTCGATCAGACCGATTAGCGGTACGTGCGACACTTCGTCAGTGGCGTGTCCGCGCTCGCCGCACGACGGGCGACATCGCCTATCTCGTGTACGCCAGCGTGCTTGTCAGCGTCATCGTGTTGGTTCCGATTATGCGCGCAGCGTGGCTTCTCCTTTCCGAGCCCGCGATGATCGCCGCGCTCTCATCCCCCACTTTTGGCCCGTTGTCCGTGGCAGGCGCTCTCGCGCTGATGGCGGCGGCCTGCGCACCGTGGGCGTCGCCCGCCGTGCGACCCGCTTTTCTCGCACGTGTCTTGAGCGAAAGCGTTGCACCATTGTCAGTGTCGTTGCGCGGACCGGTCGTGCGGTGGTGGCTCATCGCCGTTCTTGCCGCCGTCGCGGTCGCGGCGCTGTGCCAGGGCGTGCTGTGGAACGTCGGGATCAGTAGCGGAGCGACGTTCGCGTGGACAGTGGCTTCTGCGGCATCGACCGCAACGATCGCCACTGCCCTCGCTGTCGCGGCGCAACGGTCAGCACTCGTCAGTAACGTGTCGTCCGGGGCGCTAGTTGCGGTGGCGGTCGCCGTCATCGTCATGTCGCCTCCGGTTTTCGTCTTTGCGGAGCCGGTTGGCGCGCTCCCGCTTGTCGTGCTCGCCGTGCTCGCGGTGAGCCTTATGCCGCGGCTTCTTGATGGGCTGCACCCGCAGGCCATCGTTGCGGCGTCTGTGCGTCGTGACGCCACGGCGGTTGGCGTGGTCCTGATGGATTCCGGAACCGTCGCCGATGCAGCGCACGAAGTCCCGCAGGGCGGACGACGGCTCGTGGCGGTGCCACGTATCGCACCGTGGATGACCTATTCCGTCGCGGCCATGGTGGGCGCGCTGCGCACACCTGCGCGCCTCATTCGTGGTGTCGCGTTGCTCGTCGCCGCACTCGCGCTCGCAAGCGTCGCCTCGTCGGCGTGGGGCGTGACCGCTGCCGCGGTGCTGGCTTACGCCGGACTCGGCGCGTGCATGACCGGCGTGCGCCAGGCGGCACTCGCGGTGCGCACGACCGCCGTTTACGGCATCTCCGACGTCACACTGGTGGCGCTTCACGCGATCTTCCCGACCATTGTCGTTGTCGTGGCAAGCACCGCGGGCTTGGTTGGCGGTGGCATCGGGTGGTCAGTGGCACTCGTGGTCGGCGTGGCGAGCCTGCTCGCCCGCATCTTCGCGGCTCTCACTCCCCCAGCCCCGATTGCTCTGATCATGCCGGTTCCCACCCCGGTGGGTGATCTCGCCGCGCTCGTTCGTCTGGGCTGGGCTCTCCAGGGCGCAGGTTTTGCCGTTGCCCTCAGCCTTGCCCTGGTGCCGGCGGCGCTCGGGGCCGATCTATTGCGTTTCGTGTGGGCGCCCCTCATCGCGCTTGCGCTCCTGGTGGTCCGTTGGCGAAACCGCGCGTAGCCGACCCGGCCAGAAGCGACGAAACGGAGACGCTCAGGCTGTTCCCGGGTGATTCACACGTCACCCGGATCGCCAAGCAAAACGCAGAAAGGCCCTCACTTTCGCGAGGGCCTTACGATGGTGCACCCCCCGGGACTCGAACCCGGAACCCACTGATTAAGAGTCAGTTGCTCTGCCGATTGAGCTAGAGGTGCATGCGCATTTCTGCAACCAGATGAGCCTAACAGCGCGCACACGTGGTGCGAAAAAAACGCTGGTAAAGCCAGACTTCATTCGCACAATTCGCGCGTGTCGCGCGCCGATGCGTGCGGCGGTCAAACCCGCTGGCACAAATGAAAAAGCTCTGAATACTGGCGAGAGTCTTCAGAGCTAATCCGTGCACCCCCCGGGACTCGAACCCGGAACCCACTGATTAAGAGTCAGTTGCTCTGCCGATTGAGCTAGAGGTGCGTGGCATGCGCGTTTCGGCGCCGAGAGAAGACATTACCAGGATTCACGCGTGTGCGCGAATCGAGACAGTTGCGCCAGGATACCCTTGATTCGTGACCTCCCCCACCGCCGCTTCCGCGCTGTTCGCCGATGATCTCGCGCTCGCCCTTCGTATTGCTGATGCCGCCGATGTCGTCGCCATGGCACGAGTCAATTCTGCCGACCTCGCCATCGATCAGAAGGCCGACGCGACCTTCGTGACGGACGCAGATATCGCCACCGAACGCGCCATCCGCGACATCCTTTCGGCCGAGCGCCCGAACGACGGCATTCTGGGTGAGGAGTTCGGCACAGAAGGCACCGGCTCCCGCCAGTGGATCATCGACCCCATCGACGGCACGCACAATTTCATGCGCGGTTTGCCAATGTGGGGCATTCTCATTGCCCTCGCTGTCGACGGCGTGCCGCAGGTGGGCGTCGTCAGCCAGCCCGCACTTGGCCGACGCTGGTGGGCTGCGACGGGATCCGGTGCGTGGACGAACACTCCGGGGGCAGAATCCCGACAGATTCACGTCTCCGACGTCTCCGCGCTGGAAAAGTCGAGCATCAGCTTTCAGAGCATCCAGCAGTGGGACGAAGCAGGCGAGCTGGATAACCTGATCCGGCTCACCCGCGCGGTGTGGCGCGACCGCGGATACGGCGACGTCTGGCCGTATATGCAACTGGCCGAGGGGCGTCTCGAGTTCGTCGCAGAGTTCGGCGTTGCCCCCTACGATATTGCAGCCGTGGTTCCGATCGTCGCCGAAGCCGGCGGCCGCATGACCGCCTTCGACGGCGAAGAATCAATCACGAAGCAGTCCTCGCTGGCGACGAACGGTGTACTGCACGACACATACCTCACGTTTCTGCACGGCGGAAGCACGATCGCGTCATGAAGCGCACCGCGGGCACGGCCACGCTTCTCCTCCTCGCCGGAGCACTAGCGGCATGCTCGTCCCCCGCGCCAGCGCCCGCGACGTCGACAAGCGCTCCGGCACCGACCATAACCGCACAGCCAGGCACCGGCTCCAACACCGCTCCCCCCGAGCCGACGGCTGACCCCGAGGCTGCGACGTGCGAGAACCTTCTCCCCGCGACGCTCGTTACACAGTTTGAGGAGATGGGCTGGAGTTACCAGCAGTCGCAATTGTTCGGTGTCGATGCTCCGCTGCCTGACAGCATCCAGTGCACGTGGGGCGACTATGCATCACACTCGAGCGAGTCTGTCCAGATTTACGCGTGGTCACCCATCGACGACGCCACGGCGACGGCAATGCAGGACGCGCTCGTAGCTCAGGGTTGGACGCGCGAAGTGAAGGATGACGTCGTCTACATCACGGCCGGGGACCGTTCCGCTGTCGTCGACGAAAACGGCTACGGCATGACCTACAAGTTCGTCGAGGGCTCGGTGAGCTACGCAGACACGAAGCAGGGCTTGGTACTCCTGCAGTGGCCGCGCTGACGCGGTAATCACCTGCCTTTTGGCCGTCGACTCACGTCGGCGGCCTTTCTCTTGATGCGTCCAATCGTGCTGATCAAGGTGAGATTTCAGTCTTGTACGGAATACCCCCGGGGGGTATGGTGTTGCATGAGCTGACACGGTCGAACGAACCCCCGGAGACGAGAAACTCTCATGAGTAGCCACGATCACCACAGCACGCCGATGAGCCACCATGCGGGCGCGCAGCCCCACGTGAGCGCACACCGCGCGATGGCAGATCACGAAACGCACGGTGCGCACCACGCGAACCATGACGCTCACACCATGCACGCGGGTCACGACGGGCATGCGGGTCACGACGGGCACTCGGGCCATGGCGACCATGCGGGGCACAGCGAGAAATTCCGCCGCCTGTTCTTCATTATGCTCGCGTTCGCAATTCCGACGATTGCGCTGTCGCCCATGTTCGCAATGATCATCGGCTACTCCATACCCGCCTCCCTCACCTGGGTTCCAGCGATCCTCGGCACCGTCATGTATGTGTGGGGTGGTGCACCGTTCCTCACCGGCGCCATCGATGAAATCACGGCGCGCAAACCCGGAATGATGCTGCTGATCGGTCTCGCCATCACGGTCGCGTTTGTCGCGTCGTGGGGTGCGACTCTGGGCATCCTGAGTCACCAACTTGAGTTCTGGTGGGAGCTGGCCCTCCTCATCGTCATCATGCTTCTCGGTCACTGGATCGAAATGCGATCGCTCGCACAAACGACGTCAGCGCTGGACTCACTCGCGGCACTCCTGCCCGACGAGGCTGAGCGTGTCGATGGCGACGACATCACGACGGTATCCCCCAGCGAACTCAGCGCGGGCGATGTTGTCGTGGTGCGCCCCGGCGCACGCGTGCCCGCCGACGGCGACATCGTGCAGGGCTCCGCGTCGATGGATGAATCCATGATTACCGGCGAATCGATGGCCGTGCGCCGCGATGTGGGCGATCGCGTTGTCGCAGGCACCGTCGCCACCGATTCTGGTGTGCGCGTGAGGATCACCGCTGTTGGAGACGACACGGCTCTCGCCGGCATCCGTCGCCTCGTCGCCGACGCGCAGGCATCATCGTCGAAGGCGCAGCGGCTCGCCGACCGTGCCGCCGGGTGGCTGTTTTGGTTCGCTCTCGCCGCGGCCGTCGTCACCGCAATCGTCTGGAGCATCATTGGGTCGCCAGAAGATGCCATCATCCGCACCGTCACCGTCCTGGTGATCGCTTGCCCGCACGCTCTCGGTCTCGCCATTCCGCTCGTCGTGTCAATCGCGACCGAAAAGGCTGCCCGCAGCGGCATTCTCGTCAAAGACCGCCTCGCCTTGGAAAGCATGCGCACGATCGACACCGTCATCTTCGACAAGACCGGCACACTCACCAAGGGAACGCCTGCGGTGACCGCTGTTCTGACGACCGGAACCATGACACAAGACCGGCTCTTGGCTCTCGCCGCCGGTGCTGAGAATGACTCCGAGCACCCCCTGGCTCGCGCGATCGTGCGTGCCGCGGCCGAACGCGAGCTGATGGTTCCGTCATCCGCTGACTTCTCTTCTTCCCCTGCGGTGGGCGTGCGCGCGCACGTCGATGGCGAAACCGTTCAGGTCGGTGGCCCCTACCTGCTCGAGCAAGAGCACCTGCGCCCCCTCAGCGACACCGACGCGTGGGTGACAGAGGGCGCGATTGTTTTGCACGTCATCGTCGACGGTGGTGTCGCAGGTGCCCTCCGCTTGGCCGACGAGATTCGCCCCGAGTCACACGATGCCGTGCGGGCATTGCACGACCGCGGCATCACCGTCGTCATGATCACCGGAGACGCGCACGCCGTCGCCGAGTCGGTTGCGGCGGATCTCGGCATCGACCGCGTATTTGCCGGTGTGCGCCCAGAAGACAAGGCGGCGAAAGTTCAGGAGCTCCAGAGCGAGGGTCACCGAGTGGCGATGGTCGGCGACGGCGTCAACGATGCCCCCGCGCTCGCGCAAGCCGACGTCGGCCTCGCCGTCGGTACTGGCACCGACGTCGCTATTGGTTCCGCCGGAGTGATCCTCGCGAGCGATGACCCGCGCGCTGTGCTGTCGGTGATTGCGCTGTCGAGCGCGAGCTATCGCAAGATGAAGCAGAACCTGTGGTGGGCAGCCGGATACAACCTGATTGCGGTCCCGCTCGCTGCTGGCGTGCTCTCTGGCTGGGGCATTGACATGCCGATGTGGCTCGGCGCAATCCTCATGTCGCTGTCAACCGTCGTGGTCGCCGCGAACGCTCAGTTGCTGCGGCGCATCGATCTCACACATTTCGCGCGTTCCGCGGCCTAGTTCGCGCAGCGGAACACCATGTCGGCTTCACCGAGGTCGCTACCGTTGCCATCCCACGCCGCGGCAACGACCTGGTAGCTGGAACCGAGTTCGGTGATCTCCATCGATCCGCCCATGGCGTTGCCGAACGCGTAGAAATCGTCAGACGACTGGAATTTTCCGGTGGAACCGATATTGATGCGGAACGTGCCAAAGCTCGTACCGTCGAGCTGGGAGACATCGCCGTCGAAGTATCCAACAACGTCGGAGTCGGTCTCCTGTGCGGGGCCATGCATCAGGATCTCGCCGCTCGGGTAAACCGAGCACATCGCCAATGCGACGGTGAACTCGCGGTCGTTCACCGTGAATGTCGCCTCGCCCTCAGCTGTCGTTTGCGTGGTGTTGGAATCGGCTTTCGAATCATCGGAACCAGTCTTCGGGTCACCAGCGGTCGCTTGCGGCTCGGGGTTCTTCGTCGGTGGCTGCTCCCCCGCCGCACATCCAGCGAACAACAGCGTTGCTGCAACGACACCCGACAACACAATGCTCCTACGCAACATACAAATGGCCTCTCCGCTCGGCGCCCCATGCATCCGTAGCCTGCCCTCACGCTAGCTGTCGCGCTTACAGTCTCCTTAAAGCGCGGTTGCGGCTCGGCTATGTTGGGGGCATGTCCTCACCGGTGGAGTTCACGCTGCATTTCTCGGGCACCCATGTATTCGAGCAACAGCAGATCACGCAACACCTGCTCAGTCGCGTCGACCAGCGAGATTTTGCTGCGCAAACCCGTTTACATGCGATCGTCGCGGCCGCAAGCATCTTCACCGAGCCCGAGGTCGCCCAGCAAGCGGCTTCACACGCTTCCATCGCGGCAGACAAGGCCGCCGACATCATCTCGCAGGCATGGTCATTAATGGCAGATTGCATCGTTGATCTATCGTGTGAATCGACACCGCGCCGCCTGGAAATGACGACAGAGATCCTCAAAACCGCACAGGACTCCGGTGAAGCCGAGTTTGTGCCCATCGCCTATCTTCTCCACCTGGCGGCCCTCACCGAACTTGGCATGGTGACTCAGCTCGATCAGGCGTTGAGCCCAGTCAGCCCTCTGATGTCGCAATTCGGGTGGCTTGACTCCAGTCGACAAGCCACCTGGTTCCGGTGTCTGCAAGCAACCCTCGATGGTCGTCTGCCTGATGCAGAACGATTAGCCAACGAAGCGTATGCACTCGCCCTCGCGGAGGCCGACCCCGATGCGGAGACCGTGCTTGTCGGACAGTTGGCCATCATTCGTTGGGCGCAGGGGCGCGCGACCGATCTCGAGCCGGCATTTTTGAAGGCGCGTCAGCTCGCACCACACGAACCCATTTGGGCTGCGAGCCTGGCTTGGATTTGGTTACGTCAGGGCAGACGAAGCGCGGCACGTGCGCTGGTGGAATCGTTCGCGACGATCGATACTCTTCCGGTTGATCGCAACTGGCTGGCGACCGCGTGCATTCTGGCTGACGTCGCCAGCGAGTTGGGCGTCCACTCGATCGCCAAGCAACTCCACGATGCGCTCGTTCCTTTCAGCGACCGGCTCGTCACCATCGGCCTCGGTGTGACCTGTTGGGGAACGGTCGCGCGCCCGTTGGCGCTGACTGCGATTGCTCTTGGCCAGCATGACGTTGCCGTCATGTACATGCGACAGGCGTGCGATGTGGCGGCGCGCACGGGAGCACACCCGTGGCTCGCCGAGGCGCAGCGTGAGTTGGCTGATTTGCTGTTGCAGACCGGCGAAGAGCACGCCGCGGAAGAGGCCTCCCGGCTCGCAGAAGAAGCGGCTGCAACCGCGCGTGCTCTGCACTTGCCTGGTGTCGAGGGCTTAGCCTCACGCACGCTGGACATGATTCACCCGCAACCGCCTCCGGCAGCGCTCGACGCCCAAAAACCCCGGATCGCCGTGCTCGATGAGTTCTCTGTGACCTCAAGTGATGGCATCGTTGCTCGCTGGCAATCGCGCAAGGCTCGGGCACTCCTGAAGATTCTCGTGGCCAGGCGTGGCGCGCCGATCAGCCGAGAGACCGTCATGGACATGCTGTGGCCGGGAACAGCGCCGCACCTTCTCGCTAACCGGTTCTCCGTCGCGGCGACCGCCGTGCGCCGCGCTCTTGACCCGCATTCTCGCTTACCACGCGACGCCTATGTGGAGCACCGTGACGGCCTTATTCGACTCAAGCGAGACCTCATCGACATCGATGTCGAAACCTTCCTCGCCAGCGCTTCAGCCGCCCTCATCCCAACGCCCGGAATCGACGCCGCCACGGCGCGATCACGCCAACGTGATCAGCTCAGCAGCATTCTCGAGCGCTTCAGTGGCGAACCCATGCATGAAGACCTCCAAGAAGTGTGGGCGGCAGATCTGCGCCGTGAGGTTCACCTCGCTTTCTTCGCGACAGCGCACGGCTTAGCAGAACTTCTCCATGACGATGATGAGCACGATGCGCGACTCGCGATCTACCGGCGCCTGCTCTCCTACGACCCTTACGACCAACGTGCACACGAGGGTGTGATCGATGCACTGACGCGTTTGGGCTATCTCGGGCAGGCGGAAGCTGCGCGCAACGAGTATCGCGAGCTCATGGCATCACTCGGGGTCATGCACTCCGATTCCGTGTAGTGCGCGCGTCGTCAGCCCATGGTTCCGCCCGGCTACGGAACCCGGGAGAAATCAGCCGTCATTCCCCCGTCGGCATGTAGCACGAGCGTTTCGGCGCTGCAGTCGTATTTCGCGGCACCGTCGACCATTTCGCGATCGAATGCGGGGCCGTGTCCGCTGTAGTCGAAGAAGTTGATGCTCGCGACGGGGTTTTCTGACTCGGCCGAGACCGACACCATGCCGTCGAGGTTCATTTCTGCTTCCCAGTGCAGTTGTTGGAAGTCGGTGACCCAGAGGTAGTTGTCATCGGCCTCATATGTGGCCACATCTGATGAGGAGATCGTGTGCGTGGCCTGATGGCCGTCAAAAGCCATCTGGATGGTGAAGTCGTCTTGCCACGCCCCATAAATATCGGTGCCATCGAAGCGAATGAAGCTGGAACCAGACAGCGTGATCGTGGCAGCAGCCCGAATGTCTGCCGGCATGTCAGCCGCGCCCAGCATGATCTCGGTAAGGGCCGCTTGAAAGGATTCGTTGCGGAGTTTCCACGTCCCGATCAAACAGGCAGGTGCGGCTTGCTCAACCGCTGTTTCTGTTGGCGATGGTGAGGGTGTCGCCTGGTCAGTCGTCGCCGTGGGCTGAGGGGCGGCGGCGGAACCACCCGCTACGGCCGTCGGGGAAAGGCTCGGCGTGGAGCCTGCGGTGTCGGCGCACCCAACTGTCGTCGCCACCAGTCCCAACGCGGCGACGCACGCAAGCCACGGGGCGATGCTGACGGCTACTCGGCCAGAGCGTCGACGCACATCACCGTCCCGTTCGGAAATTGAATCGCCGTCACGTCGTCCTCGTTGAGGAGGTGCGTGAGGGTTTGACACTGCATGTACCCAGCCATGGCACCTTCCGCGTCACCGTCGAGGCTGAGCACGAAGAGGTCGTCTTCCCACGTCGCCTTGGCGTTCTGGCTGGAAAATGCTTTCTCGATGGCTCGGGCGATGTCCTCTCGCCCGGCACCGAACGCATAGTCGCCCTGCGGTGCAGGCGACTTATCGTTCGCGGAATCCGGTGCTTGCGAAGCTCCCGGCACGGCCGCAGTGTCCGATTGATTCTCGCCGGCAGCGTTACCGCTACAGGAGGTCAGGAGCATGGCTACCGCAATGGTGACGACGGCTGACAGGTGGGCCACACGTTTTCGCATATTTTCTCCTCAAGGCGTTATCCGGTGTGTGCACCGGTACTACGAACGCTAAACATGCGGTTGTCAACTTTCTTACAGTGAGCACCGTCGAGGCACACAGAAAACTGACAGATGCCGCCGTATCGTCGCCAGACAGAAGGCGCGCTTCCATCCGCGCTGTCCGCGAGAAGGGTGTATCGCATGCATAGTTCAGAAGCCGGGATCACGGAAACAGCGAACAGCTGGTCACGCACCCTGGGCATGACGCTGCGGCCGTGGTCAGGCTATTCGCCGCTGTCACTGATCCTCCGAGGCGCCGTTCAGATCGCGATCAGCATCTTCTTCCTGGTCTTCGCCATGCGCCTCCTCAGCGCCGATGAGGACAACGCACAAGCACTGCGATATCTCTCCGGCACGGCGGTCATCGTCCTCGTCTCGGCCGCGATCGTCGCACTGCTTGGCGCGGTGCGCATCGTCATCGGCGTGCTCGATCTCTTGACGAGTCGCACGGTTGTCGGCACGGTCATGAGCATGAGCGACCGCCGATTTCTGGACTTCCTGCCTGAACAGCTTGAGCACGTGATTTTCGCGCGCGGCCAAGGTATTGATCGCCGCCGGGTACGCACGGAAGTCGTCCTGTCCACCACCAGTGGGCAGCGGCAATGGACGGTGCGAAAGCGAGCGCTGCGCACGAGCCTGCGCCCCGGAACCACGGTTCGTCTCACCGTGACGCCTCTTGCCGGCTACGTTTCGAGTGTCGAGACCCTACCTCCGCACCCGGGCCTGTGAGGTCGCACAGGGAGTACGGGTAGCGTCCGAGCATGAGAAGAAATCAGAGCACCGGCCGGGGGTCGGACAGTAAGGGAACCGAACGTTGGGACAACGAGGGCGGAACCGTTGCACCGTTGCCGCGCGAGAAGACGGAGAAGGAAAAGCGTTGGGGCCGAGCCCTTGGCCGCCGCCGTCATGGGTATAAAGCCACAGGTGAAACGCAGGCTCGAATCGTTGTCGAAGAGCGTACGCGCGCGCAGAAACCGATCCACGTTCCTTCCCTCCCGCCTCGCGAGGGCAAAGCGAATTGAAGCATGTCCACGTCTCCGGTGCTCAGAAAAAGAAAAGCCCCTCAATCCCGGTGAAAGGATCGAGGGGCTTCCTCAACTGGTGACAGCGGTTTGTGGAGATGGGGGGAATCGAACCCCCGTCCATCACTGAGTCTCTGGGGCTTCTCCGGGCGCAGTTTGTGAAAGCGTTCTACTCGGCTCCGACCTTTGTCACAAACACCTAAGTCGACAAGCCCAGTCTGTGAATGTCCCGCACGGAGTCCAGACTCCTCCGTGTAGCTAGACCCCTAAATGACGCCAGAGTCCGTAGCGGGGTCGCCTACGGTCTGACGGACTATCGGGCTCGCTTATGCAGCGAGGGCGAAGTCAGTGCGCTTTGCATCTGCACTTAGTTTTTGCCGGGAGCGTTCACAAGATAACCCGGCATCCTTGGCCCGCTTCTCGCAGATTCGCAAGCAATGTCGAAACCGATCATCCCCGTGCGTTCCTTGCGGAATGGCCACTGTCACACTGTTGAGTTACCAAAGCTCGCCACGAAGTGGCTGAGCATTACAGACTACAACACTTAGCGGCCCAAATCTATTCGCCGATAGCGCGGAACCACGGCTGGGCAGTCGAGCATATTGCCAGAACCGGAGTGCGTACTTTTGCGGGCCCCATTGTCGGCCCTGCGCGCTATGCTCACTGCAGTTCACCGCCTTGAGGAGGCCCCATGACTGACGTCGTCATCAACGTTCGAGGCGAGCACCGCATGCTTGTCGCTGCCGAACTCGGTGTTGCACAGGTGGCTGTGCGCTTCGACGGTCCGAGCCGTGCGGAGGTCGTTGAAAATGCCCAGCAGCTCGGTGCGGTCATTCAAGATGAGCTGCGCGCCGCCGCAGCCAGCGGAGCAATCACCAAGTGGAACAGTGAACGCGTTTCCGTCTGGGCAGATCGTCCGTGGAACGACAAGGGCAAGCAGCTCCCCCTCGTGCACCACGCATCAATTCAGCTTGTCTCAGAGTGGCAAGATTTCTCCGCACTCAGCGAATGGGTCTCACGCGCTTCCGAACGCGACGGCGTCGCGATCGCGGGAATCGGCTGGAAGCTCACCGCCGACGTCGAGCGCGATACCGAAAAGGCAGTGGCCCAGGGGGCCGTTCAGGTGGCGATCGACCGGGCGACGGCATACGCCGAGGCCCTCGGCTTGGCAACCGTGCAGGCACAGCAAATTGCTGACGTCGGCATGATGTCTCGCGAGATGATGATGAAGGCTCCGGCCCCGATGATGATGGCGTCGGCACGCGGCGCCATGGCCGACAGCGCGATGCCGTCGTTCACCCTCGAACCCGAAGAGATCGAAGTCTCGGCCACGGTCGAGGCACGCTTCGTCGCGAGCTAGCCACATCGGGCGTTTCGTCCTGATCGCTGCGCGTGCACCGGTCGGCCTGGTTCCACTCTGCGCGTCCGCGCTCAACAGGCGGTGCTGCGGGCTCTAGGGTGAGAGCATGCCCGAAACTCCGAAGATCGCCGTTCGCCCCGGCTCCGCAGAGCGCCTGAGCCGCATGATCCAGTTGCCGACAGTCTCGGCTGAACTTGAAGCCCGCGGCCCGGCTGATTTCGACCGGTTTATTGACCTCATCGCCGAGCTCTATCCCCTCACGGCGGCTACCCTCGAGCATGAAAAGCTGCACGATTTGGGCCACCTTTACCGGTGGCGAAGCAACAACTCCGCAGCGCAGCCCGTCATTCTCATGGCGCACTTTGACGTGGTTCCGGTCGATGAATCCGACGACTGGACCTACCCACCTTTTGCCGGCCAGATTGCTGACGGCAAGGTCTTCGGACGTGGAACTCTCGATGACAAGGGACCCTTGCTTGTCATCCTGGAAGCGGTCGAGAACCTGCTTGCGGCGGGCTTCACTCCTGCCCGCGACGTCTACCTTTCGTTCGGGGGTAATGAGGAAACCTTCGGATCCGCCGCCGTCGCGATCGCTGAAGAACTGCAGCGCCGCCAGATCGTGCCATGGCTCGTGATTGATGAGGGCGGTGCCGTTGTCGTTGACCCACTGCCGATGGTGAAGGGTCAGGCCGCAATGATCGGAGTCGGTGAAAAGGGCCTCATGACCGTCCGTCTCACGGCGCGGGGTGAGGGTGGCCACGCCTCATTCCCTCCCCCGTTGACTGCGGTTGGGCGCGTCTCACGCGCGGTTGACCGGCTCACGCCGTCAACGTTTCCAGCACGATCGCCGCGGGCCATCAGCCGCATGCTAAGCACATTCGCGAACCGCGTGACCGGCCCATCGGCCTTTGCGCTGAAAGCTCTGGCAGCGTTACCGCCGGTCACCGCACGGATCTTCGCAAAACTCGGCGGCGAGCCGGCCGCGATGGTTCGCACGACTGTCGCACCGACAATGCTCTCGGGCGGTACCGCCGATAATGTGTTGCCTTCGCAGGCCGCGGCTACCGTCAATCTCCGTATCGCGCTCGGAGAGACCACCGAGTCGGCCCTCCGACGCCTCCGCAAGCGCATCAATGACCCGCTCATCACGATCGAGGTGGTCGCGGCAAGCGACCCGTCGCCCGAGTCTTCTGCCGACAACGACCAGTTCGCTGCGATCGCGACGGCTCTTCGCGCGAGCCACCCGGATGCGATCGCCGTGCCCTATGTCGTGTTCGCCGCCACCGACTCGCGCCACTTCCACACGTTCTCCCCCGCGACGTATCGCTTTGCGCCGCTGCTCATGTCGACCGCACAGCGCGCAGCGATTCACGGCGTCGACGAGTTCATCGACATCGCCGAGCTCGAACGCGGCGAACAGTTCCACCGCGCCTTGATCACCGCGTTGCCCGCCGGGCGATAGTGTCAGTGTCACCCGAATAGGAGCGAAGGAGCCCCATGTCACGCGCCATTTCCCTCGGTGCTCTTGCGAGCGTCGTTGGCTACCTTGCGTTTGTTGAATTCACGAGCGGCGTGTTGCAGGGGTACTACACCCCGATGCTGACCGATATCGCGCGTGCCCTCAACGTGCACGATGCCGATGTCAACTGGCTCGAAGGCGCTCAGCTTATGCTCTCCGCACTCGTGGTTCCGGCATTCGCAAAGCTCGGCGACATGGTCGGTCACAAGCGCATGCTCCTGATCTCCACCGCGCTGACGGCCGTGGCATCGCTCGCGTTGCCCTTTGCCACGTCGTTTCCCGTCTTCCTCGCGATCTGGGCGTTGCAGGGGTTCTACGTTGTCTGGCTCCCCCTGGAAATCGCGCTGATCTGGTCGCGGGCTCGTGCGATGGGGCAACGCTCAAGCGTCACCATGAAATCAGCGGGAATCCTGGTCGCAGCGCTCGAATTCGGGGCGATCACCGGCGCGCTCGTCGGTGGACAGCTCGTCGACACCCTTCCCCTGACGACAGTGCTCCTGATTCCCGGTATCATCGTCGCGATCTGCTTCTTCGTCATTCTGTTTGGTGTGAAAGAGTCACCCCACCCGACAGGCGGACGTCTCGACACCGTCGGTCTCACGCTTGTCTCCATTGCGCTCATCGCCTTCACGGGCGGTCTCGCGATGCTACGTAGCCAGGGCATCGACAGTCCCCTCGCCTGGGGCGTCGTCGTTCTCGGTGTCGCGTTGATTGTTCCGTTCGTACGGTGGGAGCTCAAGCACGATGACCCGATCATAGACGTGCGCATGTTCCGCTCACCGACGCTGGCACCGGTGTTCCTCACGGCTGGCCTGTTTGGTGTCTCCGTGCTTGGCGCGCAGGCGCCCCTGTCGACGTTTGCACGCACGGATCCGGCTGAAGTCGGGTACGGGCTCGGAACCACGGGGTTTGCGACGTCACTGATCATCGGGATCTATCTGATTGCGATGATCGTCGGCGCGCTGGTTTACCCGATTATTGCGCGACGCATGACACCACGATTCACTCTGATGCTGGCGTCAATTCTGGTGGGTATCGGCTTCCTGCTGTTCGTCCCGTTCCATGAGACATATGTGCAGGTTGTCGCGAACATGGTGCTCGCAGGTCTCGGCTCGGGAGCTCTGGTTGCCGCGCTGCCGTCGGCAGCGGCAGCGGCCGCTCCCCCCACGCAGACCGGTGTCGCCACCGGCCTCACGAACTCGGTGAAAACCGTGGGTGGCGCCATCGCTTCGTGCATTTTTGGCATCGCTCTGCTTCAGCAGGTTGCGGGTGGTTCCGGCTCAGAAACCGCCGGCAGCCTGAGCGGTTACATGACCGTGTGGATCATCTGCGGGGTTACCGCCCTCGTTGCCGCGGCAACGTTGCTGTTCGTGCCGAAGAACGCGTTCCAAGACCCGGCTCGGGCGCACGAGAATGACGACGAAACCGACGACATCCTGGCATAAGTAAAGGCCCGACACGGTGTCGTGTCGGGCCGGAAAAGCTAACGTCTACTCACCCATGCGATTGCGGGTACGCATTGCGCGCTCGGCCTCACGAGTGTCCTGACGTTCACGTAGCGTCTGACGCTTGTCATACTCTTTCTTACCCTTGGCGATGGCAATTTCTACCTTCACGCGGCCATCAGAGAAGTACAGTTTGAGCGGAACCAGGGTGTAGCCCCCAGCGGAAATCGCGTGACTAATCTTCACAATTTCGTCGCGGTTGAGCAGGAGCTTACGCACGCGCTTGGACGCGTGGTTCGTCCAGTGACCCTGCGAGTACTCCGGAATGTGCACGGCATCGAGCCACACCTCATTGCCATCAATGTACGCGTAGCCATCGCTGAGGTTTGCGCGCCCCTGGCGCAACGACTTGACCTCGGTACCGGTCAAAACCAGACCAGCCTCGTAAGTCTTTTCAACGTTGTACTCGTGCCGGGCGCGACGGTTGGTCGCGATCAGCTTCTCACCGCGCTCGCGGACCATGTCATCACTCCTTCAGCTCTGCACACGCATACAGAGCCTGTCAGTCTATCAGCGCGCAGCACCGGAAAGCGCGCCTGCTGCCAGTGGCACGCAGCTTAAGTGCGGAGCCAGCGACGAATCGCGAAGCCTGCAGACAGCGCAGACAGCACGACACCGATACCGATAAGTACCGGAACCACGAGCAAAGCGTCGTTGACCGTGATCCACTCTCCACCGAGGTTGAGGCGATTACGCAGGTATCCCTCGACACCAAACTTCACGCCAAGCACGACGGCGACGCCGGCGAGCAGGGTTCCGATGAGGGCGGAGACCACACCTTCCAGAATGAACGGCGTCTGGATAAAGCGGTTTGACGCGCCCACGAGACGCATGATGCCAATCTCCTTGCGCCGCGCGTATGCCGACAACTTGATGGTGGTTCCGATCAGCAGCACGGCCGCAATGAGCATCAGGGCCGCGACACCGATCGCGATGTAGGTGGCGACCGTCAGTGTCTGGAACAGCGGATCCAGGTATTTCAGCTGGTCTTTCACCTCGTCGATACCGACCGTGTCGCTGAACGCTTCGTAAATGACATCGGTCTTCGTCTGGTCTTTCAGGTTGATCCAGAAGGTCGCGTTCATCGACGCGGCGTCGACGAAGCCCTCGTAGTCCGGGTACTGCTCAAGGAACTTCTCGAGCGAAACTTCCTGGCTATCAAACGTGAATGTTTGGATCAGGGGCGAGAGGGTCTCCCCCTCGAGAGACGCCGTGACGGCGTCGATTTGCTCTTCGGTTGCGACGCCGTCGACGCATGTCGGCGTGGTCGATCCCGAGGCGCACATGTAGATCGCGACCTGTGAGCGCTGTTCCCAGTAGTCGCGGATGTTCGACACCTGCGACTGCATCAGCACGGCCGCACCCACGAAAGTCAACGACACAAAGGTCACCAGGATCACTGAAATGACCATGGAGATGTTGCGGCGGAGGCCCTGCAGAACCTCCGAGAGAACGAGAGCTACTCTCATGACGTCGGACCAACCTCATCATCGTCGTCAAAATCACTCAGCCCGAGGCGGTCGGCCACACCCAGTTCGGCGACGTTAATCTCGGGAATCACGATCGGTCGCGTGAGCGGACGCGGAGATGTCACGCCGTGCGTGGCGTCCTCCGTCGCAGGATCCTCGGCGCTCGTCGCGGCCTCTTCGAGCTGAGCCGCATCGTCAACATCCGCTGGCGTGGTGAGAGCCGGAGTCTCGTCATCAGACTTCACGTCTTCGACGTCGGCCTCTTCGGATGTACTCGGAACCACGGCTGCGGCGGCAACGGCGGTTGCGCCAACAGCAAGTCCTGCGCTTGAGCCGGTCGCAACTTCGCGTTGCACCTTGCGCATCGCATCGAGCGCCTCAGCGGAGGCTTCGCCGCGCGCCTTGACGGGCACAAGGCGAGGAATGGCCGACGTATCGCCGTAGCCACCGTGCTCTTCGTCGCGCATCAGCTCACCGAACTTCAGTTCAATAACGCGACGCTTCATCTGGTCGACGAAACCAGCTTCGTGCGTTGCCATCACGACCGTGGTTCCGGTCGCGTTGATGCGTGCAAGCAAGCGCATAATTTCGGTTGACGTCGCCGGGTCGAGGTTTCCGGTCGGCTCGTCAGCGAGCAGAAGCTTAGGATCCCCCACGATCGCGCGCGCGATCGCGACGCGCTGTTGCTCACCACCGGAAAGTTCGGTAGGCATGCGCTTCTCTTTGCCGGTGAGGCCCACAAGTTCAAGCACACGCTCAACGTTCGTGTGGGTGAGGGCGCGAGAGGCTCCGGTCACCTGCAGGGCGAAAGCGACGTTCTGAAAGACCGTCTTCGACGACAGCAGACGGAAGTCTTGGAAGACGGAACCAATCTGGCGGCGGAAGTACGGAACCTTGCGGCTCGACATGCGCTTGAGGTCATGACCCAGCACGTGGATCTGACCGTTGGACGCAACGTCTTCACGCATGATGAGACGAAGGCACGAGCTCTTACCCGAGCCGGAGGCACCGACGAGAAAGACGAAGTCGCCGCGTTCAACGTTGAAACTGACATCGTTGAGGGCGGGTTTCGCCGTACCGCGGTAGCGCTTGGTGACATTTTCAAAGCGGATCATGGCTTGTTGAGCCTAAGCCGCGTTGTGGGTCTATTCATGCGCGACACTCAACCGCGCCGAATCATTTGTCTGCACAAGACGAAGCGATTGCCGCAGGTAGGCGGATTAGTCGTCGTCGTCCTTGCGCTTGCGCCAGCGGATTCCGGCGGAGATCAGACCATCGAGGTCGCCGTCGAATACGTTTGCCGGGTTGCCGTGTTCGAAGCCGGTGCGGAGGTCTTTCACGAGCTGCTGACCGTACAAGAAGTACGAACGCATCTGGTCGCCCCAGCTGGCCGTAATGGTTCCGGCGAGCTCCTTCTTCTTCGCAGCCTCGGCTTCTTTCTGAAGCAACAGCAGGCGCGTCTGCAAAACGCGCATCGCGGCAGCGCGGTTTTGAATCTGGCTCTTCTCGTTCTGCATCGACACCACGATTCCGGTGGGAATGTGGGTCAAGCGAACGGCGGAGTCTGTGGTGTTCACGGACTGTCCACCGGGGCCCGAGGAGCGGAAGACATCAACGCGAATGTCGTTTTCCGGAATGTCGACCTCGACGGCCTCCTCCATCACCGGAATAACTTCGACGGCGGCAAAGCTTGTCTGCCGCTTGTCGGCACTGCCGAACGGGCTGATGCGGGCGAGGCGGTGGGTACCGGCTTCGACCGACAGCGTGCCGTAAGCGTACGGAGCGGTGACTTCGAAGGTGGCCGACTTAATGCCTGCACCCTCGGCGTACGACATATCCATCACCTTGGTGCTGTATCCGTGGCGTTCCGCCCAGCGCAAGTACATGCGCAGCAGCATTTCTGCGAAGTCGGTGGCGTCGTCGCCGCCAGCGCCCGAACGAATCGTGACCACCGCGCCGCGGTCGTCGTATTCGCCGTCCATCAGCGTCTGAACTTCAAGCTGGTTGATCGCCTGCGTCAGCTCGACAAGCTCCTTGCGAGCTTCTTCGGCGGAGTCTTCGTCGTCCATCTCGTTGGCCAGCTCGATCAGCACCTCAAGGTCATCGAGGCGTCGCTGCACGCCGCTCACTCGGGCGAGTTCCGACTGGCGGTGGCTCAACGCGCTGGTGACCTTCTGCGCTTCTTCGGGGTTGTCCCAGAGGTCGGGCGCACCGGCAGCCTCGCTGAGGCGCGCAATTTCAGCCTGGAGCGCGTCGACGTCGACAACGGCAAGGATGTCGGAGAACGTGGATCGCACCGCGGCGATTTCTGAAGACAAATCAAGTTCGAGCATGACTTATCAAGACTACCGCCCACCGAGCCGGGTGCGTTCGACAATAGTCTGTAGTGGAGCTGACGGAACCACCGGGTCGGCAGTGAGGATCAACACGTGAGCGACAGCGCAGGCACCGGAGACATTCTCAAGCGGTTCGCGCCGATGATCTACGGCCCCACAATTCTCTTCGCTTTAGGCGAGGGTGCGGTGATTCCGCTGTTGCCCGTGCTCGCGACAAAAATGGGCGCCGATTTGGCTGCCTCCTCGCTCGTCGTCACGGCACTGGTTATTGGCCAGTTATGCGGCAACCTCCCTGCGGGCTGGGCGGTGGGGAGGTTCGGTGAGCGGCTGACGATGATTGCGTCGTCGTTGGTCACACTCGCGGGAACCCTGGTACTGATGCTGGCACCGAGTGTCGGCATGCTGATGCTGTCGGCACTCATCATTGGCTTCTCGGCTTCCGCTTTCGGACTGGCACGTCACGCGTTCATGACAACGCGCGTTCCGCTTCACTTCCGCGCCCGCGCCCTCAGCTTGCTTGGTGGTTCCTTTCGCTTCGGCATGTTCATCGGCCCGTTCGCGACCGCGGCACTGCTATCTCTCTTCGGCACCGAATATGCGTCGATCTGGTTTTTCATCGCCTGCACGCTCGCTGTGATCGCACTCGTCACATTTGGCCCTGACCCGGAGAAGGTTGCTGCCGCGAGCGCGCCGGAACCGCGGGTCGTCAAGGAACAACCGGCTGATGATGCTGACACCGGGGAGCTGATTTCGACCGGAAGCATCCCGACCGTCGCCGCTCATGAGGGCATCTTCCGCACGATGCTGACACACCGGGCGGTTTTGTTCCGCCTTGGCCTCACGGCGGCGTCGCTGTCCGGTCTTCGTTCCGCGCGTCAGGCGCTCCTCCCCCTCTGGGGTGTCTCCCTGGGCTTGGATGCGCAATCGATCGCGTTGATCGTCGGCATATCGGGCGCCATCGACTTCGCACTGTTCTATGCGAGCGGTCAGGTGATGGACCGGTTCGGGCGACTGTGGGCCGCTCTTCCTGCCACCGTGCTGATGGCCGCGGGCTTCCTTGCGCTGTCGCTGACGCATGATCTCTCGGAAGCCACGATGTGGTTTGGCGCGTTCGCGATGATGCTCGGTGTTGGCAACGGTCTTTCCTCCGGCATTCTGCTGACGCTGGGCGCCGATACCGCTCCGCAGCACGACCCCGCTCCTTACCTGGGCTCATGGCGCATGATGACCGATGGTGGCGCCACTGTCGCTCCGCTTCTCATCACGGCGATCACCGCCGCCGCGTCACTTCCGTTCGCGGCAGCCGCCATGGGCGTGCTGGGCATCTTTGGTTCCATCGGCTTCGCCCGCTACATTCCGCGCTTCGTCCCCCGCCCCGAGGGACGCGAGTAGTCCGGGCTACTAGCCGCGCCATCTGCGCGGCTTGTTGCTTGAAGATGCCGTGCCCGTCTGGTTCCGGCACCCCACGCGAGCGTGTAGTAGCGTGTCCAGCAATCGAAACGGGTTCACCTCACACGCGTCAGATAGGGGAAACGTGTCAACGACAACCGCCACACGATTCGACCGCACCGCACTCGCGAGCGTCGTCCTCGCCGCTGTGGCTGTGGTGCTCGTTAACCTCTGGTTGCCCGCAACGATTGTGGCATTGGCAGCGGTGACGTTGGCGCTTGCTTCGCGTCGCGCCCTCAAAGCGGGAGAGGAAAGACGCGGCGCCATGCTCGCCATTGTGGGCTTCCTTGGCGCCGGTGGCGTTCTCATCGCAACAGTCGTGCCCCGCATTTACGTCCTCCTGGTGTACCTGTTCGCTGTATCCGCATAGCGCAGGAGGTTTCAGCGATATCGCTGCCTCAATCGGAGTCAAGGGCGGTGCGACTCGTTGCGGTGGAGGTCAGCGTGAAACCCTCAGGCAGCAGCATGGACACCAAAGGCGGATGCCACTGCACGCTCACCTCGACGATCGCGGTGACGCCATCGTCGGTGCGCGCACTCACCAGCACCACGTCACCGCTAGACGCTTCCACAACGGTCGTAGCCTGGTTCCAAATATCCTCATCTGACAGCGTCGCTACCGCGGAATCCCCAACCACCGTGAGAGTGAATCCATCCGAGCCGGCGAGCGCGGCGGCCGCCGCAATTCCGTCAATTCGCTTCTGCGTGATGTAGACGCTGGTCACGGCGGTGGTGACGATGATGAGTGCAATCGCGATCATCGCGTACCCGAGCACCAAAGGCAGAATCGACCCGGTCTCGTCACGCATCAACCTGCCACCGCGAGCGCACGAACGCATTCCGGCGCGCACGCTCATGGCGTGACCTCATAGTCCGAAACGCGGTGAGTGCTCGATGCTGTCACACTTACCGATGCTCCGCCGTAAATCGTGAGGAAGTCTGGCATCAGCGGCAGAGGCGAGTACGCCGTGACGGTGACTGTGACGAGAGCACCCGGGACTGGGCAGGGCCCTGGATCCGCACAGGTAACCGCCACCTGTACGTGATCGGCTCGCAAACCATATTGCTGGGCGATCACGGCGACATTGCCGCTCACCGACTCTATGGCCGCGGGATTTTGCGCGAGCACGCGGGCTGCATAGCGCGCGGCCGCATCGACACCAAAGGTGTGGCTCTGAATCTGGGCAAGCGCGATGATGAGGTACACAAGCGGAACCAGCAACAGGGTGCCAGCACCAATGAACTCGAGAGAAGCCGAGCCGTGCTGATCAGCGATCAAGCGTTTCAACCGGCGCATGCGCACTGAACTCCATCCCATATGGCACGCCCCACAACCCCAGCAACGGGAGAGTTGCGCTCACGGTCATGGTGATGGTTCCGTTGCTCTCGCTCGCCGACACCGCTTGCACGACATCGACGTTAATCGTTCGCGACACCACCGTCATGACACGTTGCTCGCCGTCGGCGAGCGAGGTGTCCGCCAACGCGGCATGAAATGCCCCGTCGATCGCAGCATCGTGCACCACATTGCGGATATAGAGCCCGAGCGCCAGCTGCACGATCGCGAGCGTCAAAAAGGCCAGGAGTAGCCCGACCATGACGAACTCAGCGGGCGCAGAGCCGCGCTCGGATCTCAGATTCATTAGCCGACGTTGGTCATGTTCTCGATCGAATCATTGAAGAGTCCTTCGAAAGCCGGCCAGGCCAAGAACCACAGTGCGACGACGAGAGCAGCAGTCATCAGTGTGACCAGGACCCAACCTGGCACGTCCCCGGTCTGATCGTAAAGTTTGCGCTGTATCGCGCGAGTGAACTTCGACATGACGAAATTGTGCGCGTGACCGGGATGGTACGGCCGAAGTTCTCCACAGGCGTTGCGGATCGCCATCGCCGCTCCCGCCGCTCCCGCCCCTCCTGCCGCTGTGACGGTCGCACCAGCGCGCCTGCTACTGAAACCCAGTGCCCAGCAGTGCGATGCCTGGAAATACCGCGATGACCACGGAGAGCGGCAGGATGAGAAACACGAGCGGAACCAGCATGAGGACTTCGTTTTGCCCGGCTTTTTCGAGCAACGCACGCTTGTGGTCTTCCCGCGCGTCTGCTGCTTGATCTTTCAGCACCGCCGCGAGCGGAGCACCGCGTTCAAGCGCCGCGACAAGATGATCAACCGCACGTTGAACCCCGGGCACATCAACGCGTGCCGAGAATGCCGCGAGCGCATCCGCCAACGGCGACCCGGTTCCGACAGCGAGTACCACGCCACGCAATTCTGCCGACAGATCACCCACGCCGACGCCAGCGGTGCGGCGAATCGCATCTAACAGGCCTTCACCGGCCGACAGGCACAGGGCCAAGAACTCGAGAACGGTCGGCAGTTCGTCATCAATTCGTGCCCGACGACGCGAGACGGCGCGAGACAGCAAGAACTCCGCACCAAGCACCGCTGCTCCCGCCGCCAGAATCGGCAGAATGATCACCGCGGGTGAGGTATTGCCCGCGAGGCGTGCGACGACGGCCAGCAGTGCTCCCACGAGCGCCGCTACGACCACCACCCCCAACTGACGCTCCCGGTATTGGGTTGCCGTCATCTGCCACCCGGCACGACCGAGGCGTGCAGAAAGGGCATCAGAAACTCCCCATACGCGCGCTACGAGCGCCACGAATCCGGCCCATATGCGGCGGGCAGCACGCACCAGAAACGCCGCAGGGTCTGTGGGTGCCACCGTCGGGAGCGACGTGCCTTGCGGGTCTGACACGTCGCGAACGTACGGCGCGATCCGTCGCACCAATGGTTCCGCTCCCCAGCGAGGAATCGCCGCGAGCAGGCTCCACAGTCCGATACCGAGCGTTCCGCCCAAGAGCACGGCAACGGCCGCCGTCATCACCGGGGTCATGATCCAAACCACCGCCGCGGTTCCGGCAGCCGGCCAATACGACTCATCAGCCGATAAGCGACAACGGAGATCACCGCGGTGGCGATGATCAGCACGAAGCCGCCTGGCGTCGCGTACGCGCGGGCGGCTTCGGGTCGAAGGCTCAGCAGCCCGAGGATGGCCCACGGCGCGATGACAGCGATGATCGCGGCGGCACGCACCCACGACTGCTTCGCCGCGACCTCACCGCGGGCCGCAACGTCAGCACGCACAGCGGCCGACAATGCGCGAAGCACCTGCGGTAGTTCGGTGCCGCCGACCTGGCGGGCCATGCGCAGCGTTTCAATAATGCGATCCGCTGTCGCGTCCGCCAGCTCGTGTTTGAGCCGCGCGATGCTGCTGTCGAAATGACCGGAGGCGGCAAAATCAGAGCGGAACCGTTGAAAGCTGGGGCGCAACAGGTCTGGTCCGACGTCGGCAAGGCTGGCGACGGACTCAGGCAGGCTCATGCCTGAACGTGTCGAAGCGACCAGGAGGTCACAGACATCGGGCCAGAGCGCGCGTCGCGACTGGAGCCTCCGTTGCCTGGCACCGCGCAGCAGCATGATGGGAGTCGCAAGCCCTGCAACCGCGGCCACCAGCGCAACAACGACGAGCCGAGTCAGCACCAGTGCGACAGCGCCCGCGACGATGGCGCTTGCCAAGCTCAACAGAACGATGAGTCCGGGGCCGAGGCGTGGGGTTCCGGCCTCCGCCGCTAGCGCAACGAGCGGGCCGGAGCTGCGGACGCGAGCCCTGGGCTCAGGCGGCGACGGCCATAACCAGGGCGATGCGGCAAGGAGAAGCCCAGCTCCCAGTATGAGTCCCCAGAGCCAGGTCATGGCGTCCTCCGTTGAAACGAACGCATATGAGCCGTCATGGCCCACTCCGATACAGCGATTTCGATACGATCACGTCGCCATCTACCCCGGTGGGTGCCAATATTTCAGCGACGCGACGGGAACCATCAGCGCGGCGCACGCAGTGCACCACGAGATCGACGCTTGCGGCAAGCATCGGTAATACAAAGCCGCGCTCCACATTGCGGCCGGCAAGCATGGTGAGTGCGGCGATCTTGTTGAGCGCTTCATCGGCAGAGTTGGCGTGCACCGTGCACGCGCCGGGAACACCCGTGTTGAGCGCAAGAAGCAGGTCGAGTGCTTCGGCGTCGCGCACCTCCCCCACCACGATGCGGTCAGGGCGCATTCGCAGTGCTTCTTTGACAAGTCGGCGAAGCGTCACTTCTCCCGTACCCTCAAGGCTCGGCTGACGCCCCTGCATGGCGACAACGTCAGGTGCCTCGATCGCGAGTTCAAAGGTTTCCTCGACGGTGATGATGCGATGCTCCCGCGGGCATGCGGCGATCAGCGCGCCAAGCATCGTGGTCTTTCCTGCGTGCGTCGGGCCAGAAACGATGACGGACGCGCCTTCGCGCATCGCCTTCGCGAGGCGGCGGGCGACATCGGCAGGCAGGGAGCCGGTCTCCACCAACCCATCGAGGGAGCGATACCGGCTGAGAAACTTTCGTACATTCACTGACCAGTGCTTACGTGTGATGTCTGGAATGACCACGTGCACGCGGGCGTCAGGCAGCGAAGCATCCACGAAGGGTTGTGACAGATCGACACGTCTGCCTGTTGCCTGGAGCATGCGCTCGACAATGTCGCGCACCTCTGTTTCGGTAAGTTCCAGATCCAGCTGGGTCGGGGTTCCGTTTCGCGCAATGAAAATAGCCGTCGGAGAATTGATCCAAATCTCCTCTACTTCTGGATCATCGAAATACGGCTGTAGCGGGCCGAATCCGCTGACCACGGCAAGCACCTCGCGCACGGCACGTGCCTCATCGTCAAGCACCCGCCATCCGCGAGCGAGCGCCATATCGTTGTGCCACCGCACCTCGTCCTGCGCAATATCTGAGGCGCGCTGCGGGTCATCGGCGGGATTCGACTGCTCACTGCGCAGGCGATCACGCACCCGTTCTGCCACTGTCGCGGTCACACTTGTCACGCGAGCATTGTGACGCTCGTGACGACGCGCCGTGCAAACTTTCCACAGCATCCCTGAGAATACACACAGTGTCCAAGTTTTCTGCCAAAATGGTGCACACCACCCACGCCGACCCTCTAGACTATTGTTCGCGCGGGAGTGGTGAAATTGGCAGACACGCAGGATTTAGGTTCCTGTGCCTCACGGCGTGTGGGTTCAAGTCCCACCTTCCGCACAGACGCGATACGGCCCTTGCCCATTGAATGACGACAGGAAACCGGTGCACGATTTTTCACTGATTCCGTGGCTTGACCCGGCTGAGATCATTATGAGCTCGCAGCCTTGGGCCTTGCTCGTGGTGTGCTTCATCGTGTTTGCTGAGACCGGCTTGCTTGTCGGGTTCCTCCTTCCTGGTGACACCCTGCTCATCATGGCAGGCCTGCTCTCACACACGAGTGATATCGCACCAAACGGTGTCTTCGGCATGAGCGTGTGGTGGGTCGCTCTTCTGATTGGCCTCTCCGCCTTTGTCGGCGGCGAAGTCGGGTATCTCATCGGGCACAAAGGTGGCCCGGCCATCTTTGAACGTAAAGACTCAGGCTTGTTCAGTAAACGCAACGTTGAACGCACCAACGCATTCTTCGAGCGCTTTGGCGGTCTCACCGTGATTCTGGCCCGCTGGGTGCCTGTCGTGCGCACGTTCGCCCCGGTTGCTGCTGGCATCGGTCACATGCCCTGGCGTCGATATTCGCTCTACAACTTCATCGGCGCTGTGCTCTGGGGCTTCGGCCTCACGATGATCGGCTACGGCATCGGATTCGTGCCTGGTCTTGGTGACTTCGTGACCGAATACATCGATGTCATTCTGCTCGGAGCGGTGGCGTCGACCATCATTGTGACCGCATGGCACTACTTCGCAGAGCGTCGAAAGATGGCGAAGGAACGCGCGGAAGAGGCCGCCCAGGCTGACGTCGCGCCGCTCTCCGAGGCGCCGACTACCGACGCCGAATAGGCGTCCTGCCTGCGTACTGGGCGAGATGGCGGAACCAGGCAGTCACGTAAGTGCTTCACCCGTAATTCCGCCTCGTTAACCGACCTTTTTCTTCTTCTTCGGTGTGCCCTCTTCGCGTGCCGCACGTGTGCGTTCCACGCTGGCCCGTAGCGCTTCCATGAGGTCGATCACTTCGCCGCCTGGGTGCTCCGCCACCCCGAAGGTCGCATCGGTGTCGACCGCATCGCCCGATTCGAGCTTCGCGGCGATGAGTGTGCGCAGCTCCTGTTGGTATTCGTCGACGTGCGTTTCCGGCTCGAAGTCGGCGGAGAATCCGTCGACAAGGGAGGCCGATAGCTCCAGCTCCTTGTCCGAAATCTTCACCTCGCCATCGAGCGAGGGAAACGACACGTCGCGCACCTCATCCGCCCACAGCAGGGTTTGCAGCATCAGCACGTCGCCCCGTACCCGTAGCGCCGCGAGCCGCGTTTTCTGCCGCAGCGTGAAGCGCACAATCGCGGTACGATCCGTGCGCTTCAATGTCTCACGCAACAGCACATAAGCCTTCGGCGACGCCGAATCGGGCTCCAGATAGTAGGGCCGGTCAAAGGTCACTGGGTCGACCTGCTCGCTCGGCACGAACTCGAGAACATCGATTTCGCGCGTCTTTTCTGCCGGCAACGACGCCAGGTCGTCCTTCGTCAAAATGACGGTCTGCTCACCGTCGTCGTACGCGCGGTCGATGTCGGCGAATGGAACCACTTCGCCGTCGAGTTCGCACACGCGCTGGTAGCGAATGCGCCCGCCGTCAGCCGCATGCACCTGGTGCAACGACACGTCGTGGTCTTCCGTCGCGGAATAGACCTTGACAGGAACATTCACCAGACCGAACGTGATCGCGCCCTTCCAAATTGACCTCATGGGATAAGTACACACGGGAAAGCCGTCCAGGGCTACCCTCATGGTGTGGGCCAGGCAGAGCAGACCGTCAGAGTCGACGGTCGCCGTGTGCGTCTCACGAACCTCGACAAGGTGCTTTACCCGGAATCCGGAACCACGAAGGGCGAGGTTCTCAACTACTACTCGTTGATTGCCGATCGCCTGGTGCCGCACGTGACTGGCCGCCCCGTCACGCGCAAGCGCTGGGTTAACGGAGTCGGAACCATCGCCGCCCCCGAAGAGCCGTTCTTCACCAAGCAGCTCGAGGCAGGAGCACCATCGTGGATTACGACGCGCGGGATTGACCACTCCGGCGGCGAGAAGGCCTACCCGCTCGTGCAAGACCGGGCAACTCTCATCGCACTGGCCCAAATGGCGAGCCTCGAGTTTCACGTTCCGCAGTGGCGGTTCGCGCCCGATGGCTCGCGCGGCAACCCCGACCGTCTCGTGCTTGACCTGGATCCCGGCCCTGGCACAGGGCTTGCCGAATGTGCCTTCGTTGCGGGGCTCGCCCGCGACATTCTCGGCGGCATGGGACTCGAACTCTTTCCCGTTACCAGTGGTTCCAAGGGCCTTCATCTCTACGCGCCGCTCACCGGTAGCCAGACGAGTGACGAGATTTCTGCGCTCGCGCACGCACTCGCTCAGGCGATCGAGGCTGACCACCGCGACCTCGTGGTCAGCACGATGGCCAAGGCGAGCCGCGACGGCAAGGTGTTTCTTGATTGGAGCCAGAACAGCGCCTCCAAGACCACCATCGCGCCATATTCCCTGCGCGGCACACTCCTGCCCTACGTCGCTGCTCCCCGCACGTGGGATGAGATCGCCGCGCCCGGCCTCGCGCAACTCACGCTCGATGAGGTGCTGGAACGGCTCAGCCAGCCCGACCCACTCGCGACCCTTGACCCGCCGCCGCATCGCCTCGCCGCCTACCTCTCCATGCGCAATCGGGGGCAGACCCCCGAGCCGCTGCCCGATGGTTCCGTCGACGGCCCCGCTATCGGCACGCGCTTCGTGATTCATGAGCATCATGCGACGCGGTTGCACTGGGATCTCCGTCTGGAGCGCCACGGCGTTCTGACGAGTTGGGCGGTACCGAAGGGTCTTCCGCATGACGCGGCGACGAACGTGCTCGCGATTCAGACCGAAGATCACCCGATCGAATATGCCGAGTTTGAAGGAACCATTCCGCGCGGCCAGTACGGCGCCGGGCGGATGTGGATTTGGGACTCAGGCACCTACGAAACCGAAAAGTGGCGCGATGATGAGGTGATCGTCACCCTGCACTCTGATCATGATGGGCCGGCGCAGACGTCGCGCATTGTGCTGGTGCGCACGAACGGCAGCGGGCCGAAATCCACGTGGCTGTGCCATCGCGCGAAAACGATGGCCGACGGCACGCCGCAACCTTCCACCGCGCCGGTGTCGAAGCGCCGGGTCGATGCCGATGCACCGGTCACGGCACCCCGCCCGATGCTCGCGACTGCGGGCACCGAAGGGTTGGCTGCCGCGCTCGTGCGCCGGAGCAAAGCGGAACCATGGGTCGAATTCAAGTGGGATGGCGTGCGCGCGCTAGGCATTTGGCAAAACGATCGCCTGCGGCTCTACGCCCGCAGTGGCACCGACATCACCGATCGCTATCCCGAGCTGACCGCCCGCGGCGCGATCGTCTTCGCCTCCCCCACCGCGATCGTTGACGGTGAGATTGTCGCGCTCGATGAGAACAATCGGCCCAGCTTTTCGCTCCTGCAAAACCGCATGCACCTGACGTCGGCCACCGATATCGCGCGCGAACAGCGCCGCACTCCGGTGCAGTATCTTCTGTTTGACGCGCTGGCCGACGAGGGCGATCTCACCACCGCTCCCCTGCGCGAGCGGCGGGCGCACCTCGAAGCGCTCGCCACGGGTTCCGGCGACAGTGTGCAGGTTCCGCCCGTCTTCAGCGATCTTGCCGCGGCCCTCGCGACCGCTCGCGACATGGCGCTTGAGGGCGTGATGGTGAAAGATCCGCGATCGATCTACCGACCGGGCCAACGCACCGAAGACTGGCTGAAACTGAAGCTCACGCTGACCCAGGATGTCGTCGTGGGCGGGCTACGCCCGGGCAAGGGAGCGCGCTCCGGAACCATCGGGTCGCTTCTGGTGGGTGTGCAGACACCCGAGGGGCTGCACTATGCGGGGCGCGTTGGCACCGGCCTCACCGAGCGTCAGTTGAAGCGTCTCATCGACACCCTCGCGCCCCTCGTGACCGACGAGAATCCGTTCGTCGATGTTCCGCCCGCCGACGCGTCCGATGCGATTTGGCTTCGACCCGAACGCGTCGCCGAAGTCGAGTTTGCCGAGTGGAGCCCGAGCGCTCATCTCCGCCACGCCCGCTGGCGCGGCCTCCGTGACGACCGGGACCCCGCCGACATCACCCGCGAAACGTAAACGCCGAGGCGTCAATCGCCTCGGCGTTTAGCCGTTAGTGAAGAGCGTGACGAGAAAGATGCCGTAGACAACGGCCGCGGTGACCGCGATGGTGCCGGCCGCGCGGCTCCACTTCTTGTGAATCGCCGCGACCGTGAGCGCCAGTGCCAGGAGAACCCAGACGAGGGTGTGGGCGTAGGTGATGATCCAGCCAGCGAATCCGGATGCTTCGCTCTCGACACCGTCACCGATGAAGCCGAACACACCCGCGACGACCGCCGCGATGACGGCACCCAGCGCGAACCAGGGGCGAAGGTTACGGGGAGGCTTGGCGGCGTCGCTCATTGCTGAATGATGCCAAATAGCCGTCGGCGACGGCAACCCCTCGCGCGTGGCGCTAGTGATGAATCGTGTCGGCGTCTTCGTCGTGGCCAGCGGGTTCGAGCTGGAACGTAGAGTGCTCGACGTCGAAGTGGTCGGCGAGGCACGTCTGCAGGCGGCCGAGAAGGTCGGCGGATTCACCGCGCTCGATGAGCTCAGCGTCAACAACAACGTGCGCGGTAAACACGGGAGCGCCGCGCGTGAGCTGCCAAATGTGCACGTCGTGCACCGCGCGCACGCCGTCATACGTGAGGAGGTGCTCGCGAATTTGCGTCGCACTCATGCCCTTCGGCGCGCTCTCAAACAACACCGCCATCACTTCCCGCAACAGCATGAAAGCGCGGGGCACGATCATCACGGCGATGAAAAGCGAAGCAATCGCGTCGGCAGGCATGAAGCCCGTTGTCACGATAATGATGGCCGCAACGATGACGCCGACGGAACCAATCAGGTCGCCCATGACTTCGAGGTACGCGCCGCGCACGTTGATGGAACCACGCTGTGCGCGCGACAACAGCCACATCGACACCCCATTGGCGACGGCACCAACCGCGGCAACGATCAGCATCAGGGTGCCTGACACTTCGGCCTCACCGGGCTCGATCAGACGGCGAATGCCCTCAACACCCACCCAGATCGCCAGCGCCGACAGTAGCACGCCGTTGATCAGCGCGCCCACCACTTCAGCACGCTGATAACCGAACGTGCGCCGGTCATCGGCCGGGCGCTGCGCGACGATGCTGGCGATCAACGCAATGATCAACGCACTCGTGTCGGCAAACATGTGCGCAGCGTCGGCGAGCAACGCGAGCGACCCCGACAGAATCGCGCCCACAATCTGCACGACCATGATGGTCGCGGTGATCGATAGCGACAGCGCCAACAGCTTCTTGTTGCTGGCGCCGCGGATTCCGGCAGGGGCGTGGTCGTGCATGCCTCCAGCGTGGCATGTTCTGGGAGCCTGGGCGCCACTTCGGCCTAGTCGGGAATGATTGCGATTCTCAATAGCGCCCTGGTTCTCCGTCCGCACCCCAAAGACGACGGAACCCGCACACCGGAGTGCGCGGGTTCCGTAACGTCACAAATTAGATGCGTTCGAGAAGCGGAACCAGGTTGACGAAAGCGCGGGCGCGGTGCGACTGCGCGTTCTTCTCTTCAGCGGAAATCTCCGCTGCCGACAGGGTTCCGGGCCGACCGTCAACGTCGGGAACGAAGACCGGGTCATACCCAAAGCCGTTCTCGCCGCGCTCTTCGGTTGCCAGAGCGCCATGCCAGACGCCTTCAACCGTGAACTCTTCACCAGAAGGCAACACGAGCGCGATCGTCGAGCGGAACTGCGCCCGACGCTGCTCCGGTTTCACAACGTCAGAGAGCTGATCCAGCAGCAGGCGACGGTTCGCAACCGCGTCTTTCGCGTGGCCGGCCCAGTACGCCGAGAAGATTCCCGGAGCACCACCCAGCACGTCAACACTGATGCCGGAGTCGTCAGCAAAGGCGGCAAGCCCCGTGTGTGCTGCCGCCGCGCGCGCCTTAATCAGAGCGTTCTCGGCAAACGTGACACCGTCTTCGACCGGCTCGGGGCCGTCGTAGCCGACAACCTCAAGGTCGGGCCGGTGCGTGTTCACGATCGCCGCGAACTCGACAACCTTGTGCGGGTTGTGGGTGGCGAGAACGACGCGGCTCATGCCAGCGTCTCGAGCTGCTTTTCACGCAGCGTCGCACAGCCGGCGACGCCGAGGTCAAGGAGACGGTCAAGCTCGCTCTTATCGAACGGAGCGCCCTCCGCCGTGCCCTGCACCTCAACGAACAGGCCGCGGCCGGTGACGACAACGTTCATGTCGGTCTCGGCGCGCACATCTTCGACGTACGCGAGGTCAAGCATCGGCTCGCCGTCGATGATGCCGACAGACACGGCTGCCACCGAGTCAAAAAGCACCGTCGACTTCTTGCCAATGAAGCCCTTTTCGCGGCCCCACTCAATGGCGTCAGCCAGCGCAACGTATGCCCCGGTGATGGCCGCAGTCCGGGTTCCGCCATCCGCCTGCAGCACATCGCAGTCAATAACGATCGTGTTCTCGCCGAGCGCCTTTGTGTCGATGACGGCACGCAGGGCGCGACCGATGAGACGCGAAATCTCGTGCGTGCGGCCGCCAATCTTGCCTTTAACAGCCTCGCGGTCGTTGCGGCTGTTCGTGGCGCGCGGCAGCATCGCATACTCGGCCGTGACCCAGCCCTTGCCCTTGCCAACGAGCCAGCGCGGCACGCCGTTCGTGAACGATGCAGTGCACAGCACCTTGGTGCCGCCGAAGCTGATCAGAGCAGAGCCTTCGGCGTGAGCGCTCCAGCCACGTTCGATCGTGATTTCGCGCAGCTGGTCAGTGGCACGCCCATCGGCGCGGACGATGTCAGACATGAGAAGCTTTCGGGTCGGTGGTAACGGTAGAAATCGCGCCGGTCTGCACGAGCTTGACGTCGTTGACGCCCGGGCCCATGAGTCGCCGCGCGAGGGCGAGAAAGTCTTCGGCTGAGGTTCCGGTTGCCTCGTACGAGCGGGACGGAACCGCTTCGGTGCTGGCGAGCAGATCACGCGACACGAGCTGGCGATACACGTCATTTGCCGTCTCCACGTCGCTGGAAACGAGCGACACGTTCGGCCCCATCACGTAGCTGATCGCACCCTTCAGAAACGGGTAGTGCGTGCACCCCAACACGAGCGTGTCGATGTCGGCGTGACGAAGCGGTGCGAGGTACTCCTCAGCCACGGCGAGAAGCTCGGGCGAATGCGTGATCCCCGCCTCGACAAACTCCACAAACCGCGGGCAGGCCTGCGCGTGAATCGTGAGGTTCGCGTTGACACCCAGCATGTCTTGGTAGACGCCAGAGGAGATGGTTCCGGCCGTTCCGATCACACCGATCCGGCCGTTGCGGGTCGTTGACATCGCGGTCCGCACCGCGGGGCCAATCACTTCGATAACCGGAACGTCGTAGCGTTCACGGGCGTCGGCCAGCACGGCGGCTGAGGCCGTGTTGCAGGCAATCACCAGCATTTTCACGCCCTGGTCGACCAAAGAATCAAGAATCTCCAGCGAGTACCGTCGCACGTCGGCGATCGGCTTCGGCCCGTACGGCGTGCGTGCGGTGTCTCCGATGTAGATGAGGGATTCGCCGGGAAGCTGGTCACCGACGGCACGCGCCACCGTGAGACCGCCCACCCCAGAGTCGAAGATTCCGATCGGCGCGTCATTCATGATGGCTCCAGCCTACGCCGCTTTGCGATGTGGAACCGCGGGGCGGGCCCGGATATCGGTAGAGTTTTCGTCATGACCGCATCGACTGCGCTGTACACAGACCGCTACGAATACACCATGCTCGACGGAGCTTTGCAAGACGGAACCGCCCAGCGGTCATGCGTTTTCGAGCTGTTCTCGCGTCGCCTCTCCGGTGGCCGCCGCTTCGGCGTCGTCGCAGGCACCGGGCGCCTGATCTCACTGCTTCGCAACTTCCGCTTCGATGACGAAGAGCTGCGCCTGATGAAAGACCACAGGGTCGTCAGTGACGCAACCATCAAATACCTGGAGAACTACCGCTTCACCGGGCGCATCAGCGGCTACCGCGAGGGCGAGCTGTACTTCCCCGGTTCCCCGATCCTCACGATCGAGAGCACGTTCGCTGAGGCCGTGATCTTGGAGACGATCGCGCTCAGCGTGCTGAATCACGATTCCGCCGTCGCCACCGCCGCCGCCCGCATGTCTATCGCCGCAGGCGACCGACCCCTCGCCGAAATGGGCGCACGCCGCGCGCAGGAGGAGGCCGCGGTCGCCGCCGCCCGTGCCGCATACATCGTCGGCTTCGGCGCAACGAGCAACCTCGAAGCGCAGCGCCGCTGGGGTATTCCCACGATGGGCACCGCCGCACACGCATGGACGCTCCTGCACGACAGCGAAGAAGATGCATTCCGCTCACAGATCGCCAGTAGCGGCGTCGACACCACGCTGCTCGTCGACACGTATGACATTGCGAAGGGCGTGGAGACCGCGATTCGCGTTGCTGGCACTGAGCTCGGCGGCGTACGCCTTGACTCAGGTGACCTCCCCACCGTCGCGCAGGCAACCCGTGAGCAGCTGGACAGCCTCGGAGCCACCAACACGAAGATCACGGTGACGAGCGACCTCGATGAGTACGCGATCGCATCCCTCGCCGCCTCCCCCGTCGATGCCTACGGCGTCGGCACGTCCGTTGTTACCGGTTCCGGCTACCCCACCGCCAGCATGGTTTACAAGCTCGTCGCGCGCCAGGGCGCGGACGGCGGCTGGGTCGGCGTTGCGAAGGCCTCACTCGACAAGGCGTCCAAGGGCGGCCGTAAGGCAGCTTTTCGCACGCTGGAGTTCGGCAAGGCGACGAGCGAACTCGTCATCGTCTCGGACGGCTTCGAAAAGGTTGCCACAGCGGCCGATGTGCCTGATGCCCGCGCCCTCCAGGTGACATTCGCCGAGGGCGGAGACTTCGACGCACAGTACGAAGGCGTTGAAGGTGTCGAACTGGCCCGCGCGCACCACGCCCGCGTGCGCGAAGAGCTTCCCGTTCGCGGCCTCGCGCTCAGCAAGAGCGACCCGGCTATTCCGACCGTCTACCGCGACGCAGAAGACTAAACGCGACAGCACAAACGCAAGAGGGTGGTTCCGCCGTGGAACCACCCTCTTGCGTTTGCCTGCTTACAGCAAGGATTCATAGATCTCTTTGCACTGCGGGCAAATCGGGAACTTCTCCGGGTCACGACCCGGTGTCCACTTCTTGCCGCACAGCGCTCGCACCGGCTTGCCGGTGATCGCCGATTCCAGAATCTTCTCTTTCTGCACGTAGTGCGAGAACCGTTCGTGATCGCCCGGTTCGATCGTCTCTTCTTTCAGCAGCTCTTCGAGCTCGCGGTCAAGAAGCGCGGTGCCACCGGTGTCGGGGGAATCTAAGGGCGTGCTCATGCAGTCGATTCTAAACCGTGCGGAACCGCTCGGCGCGCTCAGTTCGCTTCCGCGAACTCCATCAGCAACATGCCACGGCGGTCGAAAAGCACGGCACCAATCAAAAGGCCGAGCCCGAACACGAGCGCGCCGAGGCCAAGACCGACCCACATCGCCGTGTTCGCCTTATCGATGTCGCCGGTCAGCGCCTCGAATGCCAGCATGATGCTCGGGATGCTGGCAGCAATTGTTCCGAGCAGCACCAGCGCCTGCGAGCCGACACCCGAGCCCGCACGCTGGGGCTGTTGGAAGGGGCTGTCACCCGGTCGCGAAACACCGTAAGGAGCAATGACACTTGAGATCGACGACAGGCCGAGCCCCGCGAGGAAAAGGTTGGCGGAGACGCCGACGAGAGCGGGCGCAAACGCCCAGCGCCCGTACGATGCGATCGCCAACGGAATCGCGATGGCCAGAATCGGCACCGCAACCACGATGATCGGTACGAGCCGCCCTGAGCGGTCGGCAATTCCTCGCACGCCGGAAACGACGTGCATCCACACCGCCGTCGAGTCGTAGGCGACATCGTTGTGTGGAATCCACCCGAAGAACAGCGCCATGATCGGCACCGGAAGAAGCAAGACAACGCCAAGCGGAACACCGGCGATCAGCAAAGGCAACGATGCCGCAATGGCGGCGATCGGAACCACAACAAGGTTGGCGACGTAACGTCGGTCGCGGAACCAGTAGACCATGCTGCGTGCGGCGATAGCCCCGGCAGCGGTGCGGGGAAAGACGGAGAACCAGCCCATGCCAGCGCGTTCGCGCACGCTCGAAGGCTTATCAACGGTGTGCATGACGGCACTGACAGCCACATCCCACACGTACGCGCATACGACGAGCGTTGCGACGGCAATCAGGATGTACCAGAGTGTCAGCGGATGCCCGGAGGCCACCGCAAATGGCACCGCCCAGACGGCTCCGAACGGGGTCACACTGGCGATGTCAGCGACCTGCGCGAATGCCGGCGGCACACCGTGGCCCCATTCCAGCGATGCCAGGAAGATCGCGACCGGAACCACGAGAATCAGGGCGACAACGACGAACGTGCGCGTCACCTCACGTGAACGATGCGCACGCCACAGAGTGCCAAGCAACATGCTGGTGCGGGCCATGAAGAGAAAGGTCACCACTCCGGCGATCGTGAAGATAATCGCGACCGCGCCAGGCGCACCAGCAGCCATCGCGTTGCCTGCGACGACGACGGCAAGAGCAATCAGAATAGCGATCGGAATGCTGATCACGGACGCCAGCATCGTGGACCACGCAACAGCACCTGCAGAAGAACCGAAGACCGCAAACTTGCGGGGGTCGAGCTGATCTTCAATTCCGCCCATTGCAGGCGCCAATGATGCGGCCCCCAGCAGGACGCTTCCGCCCACGACGATGAGTGCAGAAGAAAGGGCCTCGCCGCGCACGGCGAGCAACCCAACGATTGCCGCGCCCGCGAGCACAAGCATCGCGATCGTCACCAGCACGAGCCGCATGAGCTCGCGGCGGGAACCACGTAGCCCTCCGAAGAGGAGCGCAAGCCTCAGGCGGAGTACGTGTGCAACCACTCCAGGCCCTCCGCATCGCTCACGCCGCCTGACAACTCGACGAAGCGCTGCTCCAGCGTGACACCGCCACGCACGTCTTCAATGGTTCCCTCAGCCAACACCTGACCGGCAACAATCACCGCAAGACGCGAGCAGACGCGTTCCACCAGGTCCATGCCATGGCTCGACAGGATCACCGTGCCGCCGTTGTTGACGTACGCCGTCAAAATGTCCAGGATGACAGCCGATGAGACCGGGTCGACGGATTCAAAAGGCTCATCAAGAATCAGCAAGCGCGGGCTATGAATCAATGCGCCCGCCATCATGACCTTCTTCGTCATGCCAGCCGAGTAGTCAGAGACCACGCGGCCAAGTGCTTCTGTCAGGTCAAAAGCACGGGCGAGGTCGGCGACGCGTTGATCGATCGTACGGCTCGGGAGTCCACGGAGCGCGCCGAAATACGACAGCAATTGTTTGCCGGTGAGGCGGTCAAATGTGCGGAGGCGGTCAGGAAGGACGCCAATGAGTCGACGTGCTGCCCGCGGGTCGCGGCGCGCGTCGATCCCGTCCACCGTGATGGCGCCATCGTCAGCCTTCAAGAGTCCGGCGATCATCGACAGGGTGGTCGTCTTACCGGCACCGTTCGGGCCCACAATGCCGTAAAACGTGCCAGCGGGGACGGTGAGGTCGATTGCATCGACAACGCGCTGTCCTCCGAACGACTTCGTGAGAGACGACACCTGCAGCGCAATCTTTTCAGGCTGCTTCGGCACTGTCGCCACAGCGTCGGCTACCGGAACCATCACCGCCGCCTGCTGGGACTGCTCGGCCTCTGCAGGCACGTCTGTTTCCGCGACGCCTTCTGTCGTCTGTTCACTGACGATCACCGGCAGCGAATCGTCACCGGATGACACTTCGTGGGTCGCAGCGGCATCGTCGGGTGCAGGAACGTCTTCGGCCGCAGGAACCTCATCGACGGTGGCATCGTCTTCAGCCGTCGGAGCTGCGGCGACGTCATCGGCGTTGGGGGCCTCGTCTACGACGGGGAGTTCGACGGGAGCGTCGACGCCCCCGAGCGTCAGGTCAGGGCTGTGGTCGATCGCAGGCACGGTCACAAGGTCGGCGGCTACCTGCGCGTTCTGTGCAGCGGTCGCGAGGCGTTCCGGCGCAGTTGGTGCCACTGTGGGGGTCGATGCCTTCTGCCCGGCAGTCTTCGCTCGGGTCTTCGTCGTGCGCTTAGCTGCGGTGCTACCCGCAGGCTTCTTTGTAGCGCCGGTCGCAGGCTTCTTTGTAGCGCCGGTCGCAGGCTTCTTGGTAGCGCCGGTCGCCGGCTTCTTCGCAGCCGCCGCGGGCTTTTTCGCACCGGCGGCAGGCTTCGCTGTACTCGCGGCAGACTTCTTCGCTGTAGCGGCAGGCTTTTTCACTGCCGGCTTCTTCGTGAGCGATGGCGAATCGGCCGGCTTCTCAGTCGTTGGTTTATGCGGCGGCACGCTGGCGTCCCCGTGGCTCATCGTCTTCCCCCTGCCCTTGGGTGAGCCGCTGTCCCGAGCGCGGCCGTACCCGTACCAACCTACCAAGGAGGCGGAGAGAGTTCGAGCGCAACCCCCCGGAATTCCGCGCTCCCAGCGGACGCTCAGGTGTTACGGTTCCACAACGTCAACGGCAATTTTCAGGTTTGTTTACCGAGGCTTCGCTAATCTGTAACAGGCACGAAGGTGTGTCGAGCCGGAAATCTCCGGCAAGTACATCCTCACCAAGGAGCATTCGCAGTGACTCTTCAAACCGTTATCCTCGCAGCAGGCATGGGCTCGCGCCTCGGGCGTTCCCTTCCGAAGCCGCTGACCGAGCTCAACGACGGCCGCAGCATCATGCAGCAGCAGCACGACAATATTCGTGCCGCCTTTGGTAGCGACGCACACATCACGACCGTCGTCGGCTACCGCGCCGAAACCATCGTCGAAGCTTTCCCCCACGTTTCCTACGTTCACAACGAGCGTTACGACCAGACCAACACTTCGAAGAGCCTGCTGCGTGCACTTGCCGCAACCGGCAAGTCGGGCGTGCTGTGGATGAACGGCGACGTCGTCTTTGACCCCCGCGTGCTTGGCCGCGCCATCGCACTCATCGAAGCTGAGCGTTCGTTCGTGACCGTCAACACCGCCAAGGTGAGCGACGAAGAGGTCAAGTACACCGTCACAGCCGAGGGCTACATCAACGAGCTGTCCAAGGTTGTTGTGGGCGGTATCGGCGAAGCTGTCGGTATCAACTACGTCTCGGCTGCTGACAAGAAGGCATTCATGCGCCAGTTGCAGCGCGTCGATGACCAGGACTACTTTGAGCGCGGCCTTGAGCTCGCAATTGCCGAAGATGGCATCCGCATTCAGCCGCTCGACATCTCCGACCTGTACGCGGTTGAGGTTGACTTTGCCGAAGACCTGGAACGCGCGAACCTTTACGTTTGATCGTCGATCGGCCCGCTACTAGTGGCTGATCGCGTTCACAAGATCCACTCGTTGCCTTCAGACGCGCCCTGGCATGGCGGTCTGCCTCCCGTGGGTTCCGACGAGCATCCGCTTCCTGTGCGCATGCTCGACAAAGTGCTGTTTCTGCAGCGACCCGTCGTGCTCGCGCACCTGCGCAGCATTCGGTTGCGCTATCCGGCGGCCAGCGCCGCCGAGATCGCGACGATCCTGGAGCGCCGCTACCTGGCCGCGGTGACAAGTGGCGGTGCGGCCGTTGGCGCGACGGCAGTGGTTCCGGTGATCGGAACCGGGGTGACGCTCGCGCTGTCGGGTGCAGAAACGCTGGGGTTCCTGGAGTCGACGACGCTGTACGCGCAGTCAATCGCAGAGCTCCACGACATTCCGGTGACTGATCCGGAGCGTGCCCGCGCGCTCGTGCTGACGCTCATCCTCGGCTCAGAAGGAACCGCGCTCCTCAAGCAATTGTCCAAGCAGGCAGGAGGCGGCGGAGCATCTCGTGGTGAATTTTGGGGCGAGCTGCTCACAAAGTCACTCCCCCAGGCTGCCATTGGCCCGACGGTCGATCGTCTAAAGTCGGCGTTCCTGCACCGTCTGGCCACGCACGGAAGTGCGTCCATTGTCGGTAAAGCGTTGCCTTTTGGTATTGGTGCCGCGGTTGGCGCCGGTGGCAACTTTGTTCTCGGACGCCGGGTCATCACCGGCGCACGCAAGGCCTTCGGCGTTCCCCCTTCGACAATCCCCGATGCCCTCACGCCGCGCCCCGGCGCACGGAAAATCGAAAGCCACGCGTCGGCGATCGTCGTGCGCACCGCACAATCTGCCGCGCGCGTTGCCAGCGCTGTGACTGGATCCGCGCAATCCACCGCGCAACGCGTGCGTTCTCGAGTCGGGCGCAAGAAGGTCGAAACGAGTGAGGCTACGCACGCTTCAACAGACGTACAGGACGACGCCTCCGCTGATCGCTAGTCGTCGTCTTCTGCGGCTTCCGGGTCGTCTTCCGACTCGTCTTCTTCCGACGCCCGCAGATGCTCATCATGGCATTCCTGCCACGTCTGCATGAGTTCCTCGATCGCGCCGTGGAAGGCTGCCGTCGCCGCTCCGGGGCTCGTGTCTCCGAAGTAGTGGGTGACCCAGAGTCCGAGGCGTGCGGTTGAAGTCGGGTCGTTCAGTACCCGATCAACCTCGGCGACGATGTCTGGTGCACTATCGACGGTTAGCCACTCGCAATCGGACAGATAGCCCGATTCGTCGATCGCTGCCTTTTCATCGCGCGGACGGGTGACAAACAACGGCCGCCCGGCAGCGAGACGGTCATAAACCATCGCTGAAATGTCGACGATCGCGACATCTGCGGCCGCCAGCTGCCAGCCGAGTTCTGGCTTATTGTCGTACACGTGCTTGGCCGTCGGGTCAGCCGCATTTGCGGCCGCGATCGCCGCGATGATGCGCTTATTCGCCTCACCGTACGCCGGATAAACCACGCCGGAGCGCGGATGCGGACGGTAAATCACACGGTGTTCGCCGGTTGCGAGAAGCGCGTTGACGATCTTCTCGCCGTGCGAGTGGACGGAACCGTAGTGTGCAGCCGGGCGGTCGCCCTCCCACGTCGGCGCGTAGAGCACGACCTTACGGTGATCCGGCGTATACGGCAGGGTTCCGGAGTAGTGATCGGCCTGCGGGCGCCCGATCTCACGCGTGCGGCCGTCGAGGTCGTAGTTCCACAGCACGCGGCTCAGGCGTTCGCGAGCGGCCTGGCCCGCGATAAACGCGTAGTCGTACGCCTTGTACTGGTTCGTGGTCATGTACATCTTGTCGGACTCGCCGTGGTTGATGAACACGTGCCAGCGACGCCCATAACGGAACATCTGAAAGTTGCGAGTGTTTTGGTTGACGTACAGCACGATCTTGAGATCTTGCGATGCGACAAAACGCTCAAGGTCTTTCACGGTCGGCACGAAGACAACCGGGAGCGCGTCGTCAGCGAGAAGTTCACGGGCGCCTGTCGCGGTGCGTGAGAGAACGACAACGGGGTGCGTCTTTGCGAGCTCTTGGAGCGGCTTGTACCACTGCCGCATTTGGTACATGTTGACGGCACCGTCGGCGAAATACACGCCAATGCGATAGTGCTTGGGTTCCGGCTTGGGACGCGCCGCGAGCGTGCGTCGCACGCTCTGTACCGCCTGGCGGGATGTGAGCGCTTTACGCAGCAGGGCAGTTGCTTTTTTCGCGTCAGAAACAATACTCACCCCTCTAGAATACCGAGGCCGCCCAGGTTCAACATGGCATGATCGAGTGGTGCAGTCTGATGACACCCCCGCCCACGACCCGAAACTCGCGCCCGAGCGTGGTGTCACTTTTGTCATGCCCGTCCTGAACGAGGCGGACTACCTCGAAAACGCCGTGATATCAGCGCTTGAGCAGGATGTTGATGGTCCGACGGAGCTCATCCTGGCACTCGGGCCATCGAGCGACGGAACCAACGAGATCGCGAGAAAGATAGCGGATCGTGATGCGCGGGTGCAGTTGGTGAACAACCCGGAGGCGGATATCCCGAAAGGGCTGAACGCCGCCATTCGAGCGTCCATGTACCCGACGATCGTGCGGGTTGATGCGCACTCCGAACTTGCCCCCGGCTACACCAAGCGCGCCGTTGAAACCCTCGCCCGCACGGGCGCTGCCAATGTTGGCGGCATCATGCATGCCGAGGGCCGCAAGCCCTTCCAGCGTGCAGTGGCGCGCGCCTACAACTCCCCCCTCGGCTTGGGCGGCGGCGCCTATCACAGCGGCGGCCCCGAGGGTGAGGCAGAATCCGCGTACCTTGGCGTCATGAGGCGTGAGGCGATCGAGCGCGTCGGACTCTTCGATGAGTCAATTCGCCGTGGTGAAGACTGGGAGCTGAACCTGCGCCTCCGGCAGGCGGGCTACACGGTGTGGTTTGATCCGCAACTGTCCGTCACCTATTGGCCGCGCGAAAGCTGGACGCGCCTTGCCCGACAGTTCTTCGCCACCGGCACGTGGCGTGCCGAACTTGTGCGCCGTTTTGGCCGCCGCAATTCGATCCGTTTCTTTGCCCCGCCCGCACTTCTCCTGTTGCTCTTCGTTGCGGCAATTGTCGGCGCTCTTCAGCTGACCGGCGTGCTGAGCGGAGTCATCTCGCTCATCGCTTCACTCGTCTATCTGCCACTCGCGCTATACGCCGTGCTCATCATCGGGATGGCGCTCACGACAAAGGGTGGCGGCAGCACGCTGGCAGACAAACTGTGGACCATGGCTGTCGTGCCCACGATGCACGTGTCCTGGGGCGCGGGTTTCCTTGCCGGCACGATTCGAGGTGCAGGCGAAACCGTCGACACCTCACGCTTGGACGGCAGAAACACCCCGTTGCCGTAACCCGCAGGGTGCGGGAGAGGCGCGGGCTGTTATGACGCGTCGAGCCAGTTCTGATCAATCAGGCGCGCCACCACGCGTTCAGCTGCCCGACCGTCGTCGCGACTGTTGAAGCGGTGCTGCCACGCGGTGTATCGCTGCCCGAACAGCTCCGCACGTTGCGGATTAGCGAGCGCCATATGCAGGTCCGCCTGGTTCGATACGACCGGCCCGGGAGCATGCGCAATCAGGTCGAAGTAGAAACCTCGCAACGCCCCGCGGTAGTGCTCAATATCGGGCACCAGGAACGACATTGGCTTACCCGTCACGGAGAAATCGAACATCACGGATGAGTAGTCCGTGATGAGTTCGTCGGCGGCGAGAATCAGCCGCGAGGTATCAGGGAACGACGTCACGTCGATCACGCGCGGGCCCTCGGTATCGCGCCCAGGCAGGAGCGTACGCGAGTGACCGCGCACCAGCACCACCGCGTCGGCCGCGCGGGCAAGTTCGTTGAGATCGAGAAAATCGACCATTTCGGTGCGGTCATCACGCCATGTCGGCGCATACAACAGCACCCGCTCGCCAGGAGCGATCCCGAGCGTGGTGCGAACAGCGTGTGCATCGCCAGAGATAAGCACGTCATTGCGAGGATAGCCCTCTGTCCACAGCGCGCCACGGAACCGGTACGCCGCTTTCAAAATTCGGGAAGCGTACGCGTTCTGGGCGAGCAGTCCGTCCCAGCGACGCGATTCACGAATCACCGCCACCATACGGCGCGGGTCGAATCCTGGCCGGTGCAACGCGAGACGCTTGAGCGGTGTGCCGTGCCACGTCTGCAACACCTTCTGGCCAGGGCGACGCGCGAACGCGCGACGCAGCCAGTCGTTAACGATGAGCAGACGCGATGCACCACGTGCCCGCCACCACTCCGGTGAGCCTTCGACAACGGCGATAGCGCCGTCAGGCACATCGACCGACCGGTCAACAACACTCCAATAGCGCGTGACTTCCGGCAGTCGGTTGGCGATCTCGCGATCGAGCGCGAGCGGGTTACAGCTGGCGTTTCGGCCGTAGAAACTCTCGAAGAACACGGCGTTTTCGAGGGGCTCGCCCGCCGCCGTATACCGACGCTCGAGTGCGCCCTGCCCCTCAGGCGACTGGTACACCGGGTCGATCGGTGCCGAAATCGTGACGATGCCCTCGGCAACGCGCACTCGCATGCCATCCATTGCCGTGTCGGTCAGCGTAAGACCGGCAAGGTCAGCGTCGGTTGTGATGCGGTACTCCCCCGTAGGAAGCGGAAGAACGGAACCACCCCAGCGAGACTGCGTCAACGCGAATACCAGCTCCGTGGTTCCGGAGTCACTCGCCGAGGCCGCCTGTACCCGCGCACGCGCGCCCACCAGCTCAGCATGCGCGTGCGGCGTCGGGATGCCGGAAATAACGAGACTCGTATCGCGAACGAGAATCGAGGTCATAACGTGCCTTTCCGGGGCGAGAGCGTCAATCGCCGTTGAATCTCACGGTACACACGTTGCGTGTTGTTTCCGTCGCGGAAGTCATGAACACGCGCAGAAAGTTTTGCGGCACGTTCGCGCCGCACCGCAAGAGTGTCGGGGTCGGAGAGGAGCTCATCGATCTGCGCGGTGGCCGCACTCCACGTTGTGGCGTAGTCGTCGCCTGCGACATCGCGATAGGAACCATAGAAGCCGCGGGTGCGCGCGTAGGCCTCAACGTCGGGCGCGAGAAAGACAACGGCCGAGGGGGTGAGCCCAACGTCGAAGAGCATCGACGAGTAGTCGGTGATGAGTGCCGTCACTGCCGGCAGCGCGGGTGTGACGTCGCGGAGCACGTCAGAGCCCAGCATGTGAACACGTTCCGAGGCAACATCTGGCGGGAGCGCGTAACGCCCGGCCCCAAGCGGATGCGAGCGGACCAAGAGCACGGCATCATGGCGCTCAAGCACAGCCACGATCTCACGCCAGTCAGCGGCAGTCGGAATCGCGACGTCATCGGTGCCGTCTCGCCAGGTCGGCGCATAGAGCAACACCGTGGCCGGAAGCTCACCCACACGTTCGTGAAGAATGCCGCGAGCGCGCTCGGCACGAGTGACGGCGTCATCGGCGCTGAGCGGGTCAACTCGGGGTTCACCTGTCACGATGACGCGCTCATCCACAAGCCCGAATGCGGATTCGAGACGGCCACGAATGAGATGGGAGGCCGCCGGGATTACGGAGATTTGCGACGTGGTGCCACGGTAGAGCCTGGCCATCAGTGCGCGCAACAGTCTCGAACCGCTACCGAAGGGAAGTTTGACTGTTTCGGGTGAGTCCAGCCCGATGCGCTTAAGCGGGATGCCATGCCAGAGCTGCACGATGAATGCGCCGCCGTTGGCATACCTGTTCACATCGCCGAGGCCGTGTGTCACGACCAGCACGCGGGCACGCGCGGTGAGCCAGAAACCACGCCACGAGTTTTTCCGAGCGGTGGGAATGCCACGCGCTTTGGCGTCGTCCGCATCCCGGTTGCTGTCGACAAGCCAGACGGCGTCGACGTTATCCTCCTTGGCCCGGTTCCACAGCGCGAGGGCGCCATCGCCGATGCCTGCACCGCATCCGAAGACCCACCGCTGCCCACGCGGGATCGCGAGCGTCGCTACCCGCCCGAGCGCATATAGCGGAATCCGCAGGAGCTTGGCGACGTTTCCTGCGCCAAACGAGAATGGTGCCACCCCGCGAGCCTATCGCGGGGTGGCACCAGGTTCCGTGTCGTTACTTCAGCGAACCCAAGGTCACGTCAACTTCAAAGGTTTGACCGTCTCGCATGTAGGTCAGCGTGGTGTCGGATCCTGCGGCCAACGCACGCACCTGCGCGGTGAGGTCGGTTGAGCTGCTGATGCGCGCCTCACCGAGCTTTGTCACGACGTCGCCCTCGCGTAGACCCGCCTTATCCGCCGCACCATCAGGCACGATTTCGGCAATGTATGCGCCCGACGTGGTGGCATCCTGCATCGACGAGGCGCTTGTCACGCTCGCGCCCAACAGTCCGTGGCTGGCCTCGCCGTTCTCAATCAGCTCGTTAGCGATGCGTTGCGCAATGTTCGACGGAATCGCGAAGCCCAATCCGATGCTGCCAGCGCTGTTTGAGGTTCCGCCCGCCGTCGCGATGGCGACGTTGATGCCGATGAGATCACCCTCACCGTTGACCAATGCGCCACCGGAGTTTCCTGGGTTGATAGCGGCATCAGTTTGGATCACGGCGATCGAGATGGATTCTTTCGGCGTGGAACCCTGCTGCCCTGGGACATCAAACGTGAAGGGTCCGCCCTGTGAGCCGTTGTTGTCGTTCGAGTCGCCCGAGTCCGGAGTCGAGGGAGCCGCAGACGAGGCAACGCTAATGGAACGGTTGAGGGTGCTGACGATCCCCTCCGTCACGGAGTTGGCAAGGCCGAGCGGAGCACCGAGCGCGACGGTGACATCACCGACGTTGAGTTTGTCGGAATCTCCCCATGTAATGACGGGAAGACCGCTGGCATCCTTCAGCTTGATGACCGCAAGGTCATAGATGGGGTCGGTGCCGACCACTTCTGCCTGATAGATGGTTCCGTCGCTCAGTGTGACCCGCACGTCAGCAGCGCCCGTCGCGCCGTCCAACGTCACCACGTGCGTGTTCGTGAGGACGTAGCCGTCTTCTGAGATGATCACGCCCGAGCCGGATCCGGCTGCCTGATCAGTGCCGACATTAATCGTGACGACACTGGGCAATGCCTCGGCAGCGATCGCCGTCGTCTGCGTGACGGATCCGGGGTTGTTGACCGTAATGGTTCCGTTTTCGCTTGACGTCACCGGGCGTGCGCCATCGTCGATATACGTGTTGTACGCCCACGAACCGCCGAAGCCGGCGCCAGCGGCGATGAGCGCGGTTGCCGTGATGAGGCCGATCGTCGCACCAGCGCGCCGACGAGGCTTCTTTTCGGGTTGCGGTGCGACTGGCTCGCCGAAAGGCGAGGACTGCGGCGGAAGCGGAGCGCCAGGCGGCAGCGATCCGCCGAAGGCTGAGCCAGCGTATGGCGGGGCCGCGTTGGCCGCGACGCCGAAAGCGGAACCAGGATTGCCAGCAGGAGCGTGCGGGGCCGAGGCACTCGGCTGGTGTGCCGTCGCCGATGCCTGTGGCGTCGCCGATGCCTGTGGCGTCCAGCCTGCGCCCAACGGCGTGGTCGGCTGATTGTCGCCACGGAATGCGTCTGCGACGTCACGCGACAATGGCGTGGTCGGCATGTCAGTGGGTGGCGTCACCGGCGGCGCTGGGCGCGGCGGAATGGCGGGGGTAGCGGCCGGCTGATCCTGATTGTTCATATCGCTCATGATGTTGCTCCTTCTGCAAGCTCCTTCAGATTGCCGGTCGAGTCTGTGTTTTTCCTATGTCAGCGCATGGATGCGGCTATGACTTAGTCTGACCACATGACTACTGTTCCAGGCTCGTGGCGTCGTGCTGTTGCAGGAGCGGGACTCCTCGCCTCCGACGGAACCATTGCTGAAACGATCTTCGCAGAGATGTCGGCCCTCGCGGCCCGTACCGGAGCGATCAATCTTGGTCAGGGATTTCCCGACACCGACGGACCTGCCGAGGTTTTGGATGCGGCGCGCGCCGCGATTTCTGAGGGTGTGAACCAATACCCACCCGGGCGTGGGTTCGCCGATCTTCGTCTGGCAATTGCCGAGCATCAGCAGCGTTTCTATCAGCTGACGGTTGATCCGGAGACGGAGGTGCTGGTGACTGCGGGGGCAACAGAGGCGCTTGCGGCGGTTCTCCTTGGCTTGGTGGATGGGCCAGACGATGAGGTCGTCGTCTTTGAGCCGTATTACGACTCCTACGCCGCATGCGTCGCGCTGTCTGGCGCAACGCTGCGTACGGTTCCGCTTGTCTGGCCGTCATTCCAACCTGATCTTGACGCGTTGCGGGCAGCCGTCACCGATCGCACGCGTCTCATTCTGGTCAACAATCCGCACAACCCGACAGGCGCGGTGTTCTCCACCGAAGTATTGACCGAGATTGTGCGCCTCGCGCACCAGCACGATGCCCTCATCGTGACGGATGAGGTGTACGAGCACCTGACGTTTGACGTGCCGCATGTTCCGGTCGCGACACTGGCCGGTGCCGCTGAGCGCACCCTCACGATTTCGTCAGCAGGGAAAACCTTCAACACGACGGGGTGGAAGGTGGGCTGGGTGTCCGGCCCCGCACACCTCGTCGATGCCGTGCTGGCGGTCAAGCAGTTTCTGACCTACTCGGGCAGTGCACCATTTCAGCCGGCGATTGCCACCGGCCTCCGACTCGGCGACAACTTTTATGCCAACATTCGTGCCGCGATGAAACGTCAGCGCGACATTCTGGTTGCGGGCCTTCACGACGCCGGATTCGAGGTGTCGGTGCCCGCCGGGTCATACTTCACGGTTGCAGATGCAGCCCCGCTCGGGTTCGATGATGCCACCGTATTCTGTCGAGAACTCCCCCATCTTGTCGGAGTTGTCGCGGTTCCGGTCACCGCCTTCACAACCGAAACCAACCGTTCACAGTACGCTTCACTCGTACGCTTCGCAGCGTGCAAGAAGCCGGAGGTCATCAGCGAAGCAGCCACCAGATTGGCGACGCTGGCACGGCGGTAGGACGGCGCGCGCATCGCGCACAAGGGGACGGGCGCGGGGGCGCACGAAAGGGGACGATATGCTCAACCACCGGTTTTGGAGCATGTGGCGCTGGCTACCGTGGGTATTACCCGCGGTCTTCATCGGAGGCAGGGTTCTACTCGGCGGTGGGTGGGAAGTCTTCTTCCTCGTGCTCTACTCGCCGCTCATCGTCGGCCTCGGCGGCTTCCTGGCATGGTTGCCGCGATTCATCCTCAGAAACAAGCAATACACAACCGCGCCGACGCTGTTTGTCGTGGTGCTCACCGCGCACTGGGTCGGCATGGTCTGGTACCTACTCTCGATGCGCGCTGTGGGCGACAGCGGGTCGCAACCGTCGATCGTGAGCGCGATGGTGCGGTTCATGACGGCACAACAGGAGTCCTTGTTCCACGCGTTCGCCCTGCTGTTTGTCGCGCTCACCCTCCTTGTCGCGTTCACCATGGCGATTCTCGTGCGGAATGCGGACGACCCCCCTCTCACCATGCGTCGCGCTGGTGCAGGCTGGTGGGTGTTGGCTGCGTTTATCGTCACCCCGCTGGTAATTTTCGGCTCCGCCAGCGCGACCGATGCGATCAAGCTGCGCGGTGAGCCGGATGCCGGCGGCAACCAACAGGCAGATGGGGTCGAGCTCACCGCTCAAATCTTGCCACCAACCGATGCCAGCAATGACCCGGTCATTCGCCTCCAGGCGCGCAGCCCGCTGTTCTGGAGCGAGGGAACCGCGGTGACGTGGGAACATATTGATCCAGACGATTACGGCATCCCCAATTTCCGCTACGACCAGTGGCCCAAGCTGCGGCCCAGGCCATGACAGCGTCAGCACGGGTCAGCGTCAACGCCCGGTTCTGGAGCGCCTGGAGCACGCTCGCGTGGCTCGTTCCCAGCGTCGTGCTGATCGGCAGGCTGGCCCTCGGCGGCGGCTGGGAAGTCCTCATCCTCTGGGTCTGGTCGCCAGCGATCGTCGTGGTGTTCGGACTGCTCGGCTGGCTCCCCCGTGTCATTCTTAAAAAGCGAGGTTTCACCGCCGCGCCCACCTCCACCATGGTCGTGATGACGGCACACTGGGCCAGTGTCGCGTGCGCGTTCTTCGCGATGCCACCCGCCATAAACGCACACGCTCCCTCATTCATACGCAAAGCCCTGCCTTTTGTGACGGAAACGTGGGATCGCTGGATCTTCACTTTCTCGGTGCTCGCTGTCGTTGGCACCGCCGTTCTCAGCCTCCTGCTCGCAATCTTCGTGGTTCCGACACCAGCGAACGTCGGCAACAATGCCCGACGCCACACGGGGTGGTGGCTGCCTGTGGCATGTCTCGCGACGCCCCTCCTGATTTTTGGCGCCGCAGGCATCACCGAACTCGGCAAGCTCTACGGGCCGACAGATGCAGCAGGCAGCAGTCGGGCGGATGTTCGCGGACTCACCGAAACCGAAGTACGCCAGCTTCATCAACAACGATGGCAAGAGCTTCAAGAGAAGCTGGTGCCGCTCCGCGAGTGCATTGCCGAAGACGGATGGTCACCGGCTGGATCACGCACTCCTTCCAGCAATCCCGCTCTTGCCGACGATTACCGTCTCGACGTCGCTTGGCACGTTGCGGTGCCAATTGATGACCCTTCGGCGACAACCGAAGCGTTGTATGACCATTTAGCGGCGAGCGGTTGGATTGTGGACGGCGAGATTCCGCCGCCCCGCAGCGTGACAGCGCGCTCCGGTCTCGGTGGCGAAGTCCGGGTATCGGTCACGGCATCCGTTGAAGACCCAACCATCGTGACCATCACGATCAGCGCGGAAAGCCCGAGCTATTGGGCTGAAGACCCGGTGGTCACATGGCAGCCCATCAACTCCGGCGGCACGAGCACGGAGACATTCCGCTTTGATGAGTGGCCGTCGCTCATCCCCGCTGACTGATACTGTGCGCGAATGGGTGGCTAGCGCGGAACCACGCGGTAGCGTCGTGCGCTGAGCGACGGGTTGCGCTCGCGTACGGAGTTGATCAGCTCGGCACTGACGTACGCGACGGCGACGCGGCGCTCGGCGCCAATCGCCGCGATCTCGACGCCGGCAGGGTCGACAATCATGGAGTTGCCCACACCGAGCGGCGGCATGTGGTCGGCTGCGGCCATGTATACGGTGTTCTCGATGGCCCTGGCGTGGATGAGCGTGCGCCAGTGGTGCTCCTTAAGCGGGCCGCGCACCCATTCCGCAGGCACCAGCACGACCTGTGCGCCAGCGTCAACGATGGTGCGCGTGATTTCGGGGAAACGTAGGTCATAACAGGTCTGCATGCCAAACGTCACGCCGTCAACGGTGAAGGTCTGGGGCGCTTCAATCTTACCGGGTGCGACCCAGTCCGACTCTTTCTGCCCAAACGCGTCGTAGAGGTGTTGCTTGCGATAGGTGGCGAGGACGCCTGCAGGGCCGACAGCGACGGCGGTGTTATAGACCCGCTCCCCCGGTGCAGTCTCCAAAAGTCCAACGACGATCGTGATGCCCAGGCGAGAGGCGAGGGCTTTCACGCCTGAAATGAACGGGCCGTCAAGCGTTTGCGCGTGCGTCACAAGGGAATCATCGAACGGATTCGAAAAATAGCTCGTGTATTCCGGAAAGAGGATGACCCGCGCACCCCGATGAGCTGCCTTTGTCGCCAGCTCCTGGACGGCTGGCAGGTTATCGCCTGCGATCGGGGAAAACTGCGCGACGGCAATTCCAACGGCATCATCCGACATGGCGTTTCCATCCTGTCTGGCGGCGGCGATATGGGGTCTGATCACCCTACCGGACGCCCCTAAAGCGGCCCCGTGGTCTTTGCGACCTCAAACCCGTGATAAGCTATTTCATGTGCCGCGGGGTGGAGCAGCTCGGTAGCTCGCTGGGCTCATAACCCAGAGGTCGTAGGTTCAAATCCTGCCCCCGCAACAAGAAAAAGGCTCCTGATCAGTGAAAACTGATCAGGAGCCTTTTGCATTTCCCTGGCAGCACCCACCCACTCAACCAGGTTCGCAGGTGCAGGCCGTTGTCTTCCTCGAGGACGTCATGGCCGTGGTCCAGGACGTCCTTGTCAACACCCCACACGACGGCGGCCATTCACGAGTCGATGCAGTTCTGCACGAGCCATTCCTGTTATGCACGGGCCACAGGCTCGATCGGCGTGAAAACACGGCGTGTCGAGGCCAAGACCCATTTTGATCGTGCAGAACTGAGAAAGCCCATGTCTAACGGAGGCCGCACGCATCTCCAGCAGCGCGACGAGGCCACGCGCATCACCGCCAGCGCGACTGAGGGGCCACTGGCAGGGCGTGCGGGCACGTAGAGACGACTGTGGGCGGACACCAGGAGGTGCCCGCCCACAATTGCTCAGACTTACTGGGCTTCGAGCGCGAGGAGCTTCTCGATCGCCTCGGTCAGCTTCTTGTCTGCCTCAGCGTAAGCGACCATGTCGCCAGCCTCGAGCGCAGCCTGCTTTGCAGCCAGCGCGTCAGACGCGGCCTTCAGGAGCGCGTCCTTATCGGCTGCCGGCTCGTCCGTTGCGCCAGGGTCAGGCGTTGCGCTCGGGTCAGGAGTGCTCCCTGTCTGGTCATCAGGATCGGTACCCGGATCAGTCGGCGGGGTTGTCGGGTCGATAGGCGTCACGTCACCGTCACCGGTTTCCGCACCAGATTCGCCACCGAACAGGTCATCAAGCGCCGCCGCGAGGGTGTCCTCGAACGCCACCTCATCACCGAACGCCACCAGCACCTTGCGCAGCACCGGCAGCTTCGTGCTTCCCGAGGACTGCACGTACACCGGCTGCACATACAGCAGACCGCCACCGACGGGCAGGGTCAGCAGGTTACCGCTGAGCACTTGCGAGTTACCCTGCTTCAACAGGTTCAACGCCGACGAAATCGCCTGGTTAGAGTCAAACGAGTTCTGCACCTGACCGGGGCCAGGAACCGTGGTGTCGGAGTTAATTTCCAGCAGGCGCAACTTGCCGTAGCCGTCCGCTGGCTTCCCCGCCTCAAAACCGGCATCGGAATCAACCGCGAGGTACCCCATCATCACCGAGCGCGAGTTCTGGCTCGAAGCCGATGGAATAAACGTGGTGAACATCGAGTAGCTTGCCTCGTCCTGACCGGGCATCTTCATGGTCAGGTAGTAAGGCGACTGCAGAACCTGATCCTTCTGCGGATCATTCGGCGTCTTCCAGACGTTGTCACCGCGGTAGAACGACGCTGCCGACTCAACGTGGTAGACACCGAGCATCGAGCGCTGCACCTTGAACAGGTCGGTCGGGTAACGCACGTGGCTCATCAGCTCGCCACTCATCTCGCTCATCGGCTTGATGGTTCCGGGGTACACGTTCTGCCAGGTCTTCAGCACCGGGTCTTCGTCATCCCATGCGTACAGGGTGACGGAACCGTCGTAAGCGTCAACCGTGGCCTTCACCGAGTTGCGGATGTAGTTGATGTTGTCGATCGCGAAACGCTGTTGGTCGCTTGACGAGTCCTGAATCGCACGCGACAGGCTGACGTGGCTCGAGTACGGGTAGCTCGCGCTCGTCGTATAGGCGTCAACGATCCAGACGATGCGGCCGTCCACGACCGAGGGGTACGGATCCGAGTCCACCGTCAGGTACGGTGCGACAGCAGCCACGCGTTGTGCGGGGTCACGGTTGTACAGAATCTGCGAGTCTTCGTTCACGTAGTCGGAGAACAGAATCTGCTCCGACTGGAACTTCATCGCGTAGATCAGCTTCGTGAAGAAGTTGCCGATCTTCGGTCCGCCGTCACCGGTGAACGTCGTCTTCGTCTCGGTCTCGCCTTCCTTGCCACCACGCGGATAGTCAATTTCGACGGGCTCAGTTCCTTTCGGAGCGCCGACGATCGAGTACAGCGGCGACTGCTCACCGAAGTACACGCGCGGCTCGAACTTCTCGTCAGAGAGGAAGCCCTGCGCGGGGATACCGCGCTCCAAGAACACCGGGTTGCCATCAGCCGTGCGCTTGTTACCCGCAGCGGCCACGATTCCGTATCCGTGGGTGTACACAATCGACGTGTTCTGCCAGTCAGTCTGGCCCAGCGCGCCGGTGTTGAGTTCACGCACCGACACCACAACGTCCTGGCTTTCACCATCGATGTCGTAGCGGTCGACGTCCATCGTCTCGGCGAACTGGTAGTAGCCGCGATACTGTTCGATCTGCTTCACGGTCGGGCTAATAATCGCCGGGTCCATGATGCGGATCGACGCGGTGGTCTCCACGTCAGCGCGCAGCTGACCTGCGCTCGCTTCGGTCTCCGCCTTGAAGTCGGTGACTTCCAGGTCGTCGATACCGTACGCCTTCTGCGTCATATCGATGTTGTGCTGGTAGTACTCCTCTTCCAGCGCCAACTGGTTCGGCTTTACCTGCACGGTGTCGACGAACCACGGGTAGCCCATACCGAGCACGAGTGAGGTGACGAGTAGCAGTGCGGTACCGATCAGCGGGTAACGCCAGCGGCCAACAATGGCGGTCACGATAAACAGCACGGCAACAACGGCAGCGACGACCGACAGGATCGTGAGTCCGGGAATCACGGCATTAGCGCCGGTGAAGCCAGGGCCGGTGATGCGGTCGCCCGCACGGCTCTCGATCAGCGTCGCGTAGCGGTCAAGCCACAGGCTGACCGCTTGCAGCGCCAGGTAAAGGCCGGCGATGATGGCCAGCTGAATGCGTGCAGCCTTCGAGATGCGCAGTTCGCCGTTGCCGACACGAACGGAACCATACAGGTACGACACAAAGGCGGTGACAAGAAGGCAGACGATCACGACGGCGGATGCGAAGGCGACAAGGCCGCGCCAGAACGGCAACGCGAACATGTAGAACGACAGATCCATGCCGAACTGCGGGTCAACCGCACCAGCGTCAACGCTCGAGAAGAACAGCCACACGGTCTCCCACGTGGTGGCGGCGCTGAGGCCTGCGAAGAGACCGAAGAAGATCGGAATACCCCACATCGCGAGACGACGTAGCGGCTCGATGACCTCCTGATATCGATCCAGCTGCGAGCTCAGCCGCGCGTAGACCGGTCGTAACCGGTACGAAAGATTAATGGCAACCGCGACCGGTACTGCCATGGCGATGAAGCCAACAACAAACATGATCGCGCGGGCAATCCACTGGGTGGTCAGCACGGACGCGAATCCGAGCTGGTCGAACCAGAGGTAGTCGGCGAACAGGTTGGAGAAGAGGAAGAAGCCCGCTACCAGGGCCGCGATGACGATGAGCGAAATGACAAGCACTCGTCGGGCGGGGCTGGGCGCGGTCGGATTCGGCGCTGAGGTCGTGGTCACCGTTTCATCCTACGGAACCTCGCCTGAGCATGTGCTCGGTAGGCGTCCGCTCTCAGCGCACTCCCGGCAGTACAGGGCCTCCGGGCGATCAGAACGACGTGGACGATCGCCCGGCGCAACCCGCGCTTTTACTTCACCGAGCAGGCCGGGAGGCTGGCGATCTCAACCTCGTTGCCCACACCAATAGTCTCGACGGCGTCGCGGGCTTCGTCTAGTGTCGACACCTTGACTACGGTCAAGCCGTTCGGCACATGGCCGACCACTTCGCTGCAATTGGCTTGGGGAGCGAGAAAGTACTCGGCACCAGCGCTGAGCGCTCCGCGCATCTTCTGCTGAATGCCACCAATCGGCCCCACTTCACCCGCGTAGTTGATGGTTCCGGTGCCGGCAATAGACTCGCCTCCAGTCATCTCCCCCGGTGTCAAGGTGTCGATGATGCCCAGGGCAAAAATCATGCCAGCGCTCGGGCCACCGATGTTTTCCAGCATGATCGTGACGTCAAACGGGAAGTCATATGCCGGGCCCGCGCTCACACCGATCATCCAGATCACTTCACCGTCAGCGTCGCCCTTGACCGGGGTGATCACGACGTCTTGCGTCACTCCGTCGCGCGTGATGTTTACCGTGACATCGGCACCGTTGCCCTTGGCAATCTCTGCACGCATATCGAGCACAGAAGCCATCGGTGTGCCGTTAATGCCGTTGATGACGTCGCCCGCTTCGAGCTTGCCAGCAGACGCACCGTCTTCCTGCACGTCGCCGATTTGCAGCTCGATCGGAACGTCATAACCGAGTTCGATGAGGGCGGCAGCCGTCGCGTCATGCTGCGAGTTCGCCATCATCAGCGAGTCTTGTTCCTGACGCTGTTCGCTTGTCTGGTTCGGTGGGAACACCGAATCGATTGTGACGACGGCTTTGCTTGGGTCAAACCATGCTTGCGCGAGTTGGAACCAGTTGGGCGTGCTTTCCCGGTTGCCAACGATCTGCACGGTCGTGAGGCTCAAGGTTCCGCTGGTCTCAAACGTTTCGACGTCTGCGGGCATCTCGATAAGCGCGACCTCGTTGCCGTCAGTGTCTTGCACTTCACCCAGCGTGTTGACGACGGGGCCAGGCTGACGGATGACGAAACCAGAAGGCAGCAGGCTCGCGAGGAAGAGGCAAATGATTGCGACGGTCAGGGCAACGATGCCCGTCAGCGTGCGCTTGCGGCGGCGCGCAGAACCCAGCTGCTCATCGGCGGCAGCGGTGACAGCAATAGGCTGCCCAGACTCATACGTGGGGATCACGTTTTCTTCCTTCCATTGCCGCTCGTTCGCGGGAGGCGTACACGGATCCGGCGAGCAACCGCCATGCATAACAGCGGTGGGACTAGCGTAGAACGAGACCTGATCAACCTCCTGAAAGGCGGCTGAAGTGGCAGATAACGATTCTCCCGGCCCCGAAGACTTTGAGGAACTCCTGCGCCAGCTTTTTGGCGGCAATATGGGGGCCATCGACCCGGAGCAGATTCAACGTTTGACGGGCGGGTCGGTTGACCCCGCCATGTTGCAGCAGATGATGAGCAACCTTCAGGGCGCCTTTATGGGTGCTGCTGGCGGTGCCGACGATGGCAATGTCATCAACTGGGACGCCGCGCAGCGTCAGGCGTTGCACATCGCGAACCAGAGTGGTCTCGGCATTACGGCCGGCCAGCGCACCGATCTCGACCAGGCGTTTTCACTCGCCAACCTCTGGCTTTCTGACGCCACCACGATTGCCGAGCTGACGCAGCCGGCAAAGACGCTGACCCGTGGCGAATGGGTCGAACACACCATGCCTGTGTGGCAAGAGCTTGCCGAGCCTGTTGCGACCAGCATCACCGGCTCGCTCATGACGGTGCTTGATGAGCAGACCCCCGAAGAGATGAAGGGCATTGTTGCTGGCGCTGGCCGCGTCATGCGTTCGCTCGGCGGGTCGCTCTACGCCAGCCAGCTCGGGCAGGTCATCGGCCGGCTCTCCACCGAAGTGGCCGCTGGTGGCGACGTGGGGTTCCCGCTCCTCCCCGATGGCGAAGCAGCAATCCTCCCCCAAAACTTTGCGGACTTTAGTTCAGGCCTCGAAGTAGCTGACGATCAGCTCGCGCTCTATCTCGGTACCAGAGAGCTCGCGCACGCGCGCCTGTTCCGGCACGCGAAATGGCTACGACTCCACGTCATCTCTCAAATCACGGAGCTTGCTCGCGGCGTTGCCGTCGACACCGAACGTCTGGAAGAAATCGCACGCGACTTCGATCCGTCGCAGGCGGATCAGCTCGGCGAAATCCTGCAGTCTGGCGGACTCTTACGGCCAGACTCCCCCGAGCAGGAGGCCGCACGCTCGCGCCTCGAGAACCTGTTGGCCACGGTCGAGGGCTGGGTCGAGGTGGTCACCACCGACGCGACCTCACGTCTGCCTGAAGCAGTGCGCATTAGCGAAGCCGTGCGTCGACGCCGCGCGGTGGGAAACCCAGCGGAAAAGGCCCTCGGAGCCCTCGTCAAGCTTGAGCTTCGCCCACGGCGTCTGCGTGAAGCCGCAGCGATGTGGCGCGCCGTCACCGACGCGGTCGGCATTGCCGCGCGCGACGCTCTGTGGGACTACCCCGACTTCATGCCCACCGCCGACGACATCGACGATCCTTCGGCGCTGATTGCGCGTCTGCAGGCGCGCCTGCGTGGGGACGAGCCCGTGCGAGACGAAATGGATGACGCACTCGCGAAGCTCCTGGCTGGTGACGACACCACGCTGATCGAAGGCGAAGACGGAACCATCACGCCGCGCGATACGGAGCCGCCTGCTGACGAGAATGGTGCGGAGGAGCCGCCCGAGGGCCCGCGCCCCGTCTGAGGCTGACAACGAGCGGTTGTCCACAGATTGGCTCAGCGACTCCATCGTGACAGCGACCCGAGCCATCATGAGGCATGACTTCAGAACGCCTCACCCTCACCGCACCGCCGTTGTGGCGTGACGACATCACGATGCAGTTCGGTGTGGGCGACAGCGTGCGCATCAAGCATCCCGCGCCATGGCAGGTCGAACTCCTGATGGCACTCGAGCATGGCACCACCCGCTCAGAACTCGGACACCTCAGCGCTCGACTGGGCGTCGCTGCACAAGCGGAAGAGTTTCTGACACACGTTGCACCTGCGATCGTTGTCACCACAGCACCCATCCGGGTGGGCATCGTGTCACAAGGATCGCCAGCCGAAGATGCTGATGCGCAAGACGCACTGCAGGGGTTGCTGTCGCTGCACACCGCAACGTTTGATAGCGCGAATCCGGAGGTGGTGTGGGTCGTCGCCCGCGATGTCGTGGTTCCGCGTTCTTGCCGCGAACTCATGGCAACGGACACCCCGCACCTACCGATCGTGATCATGCGCTCAACGATCATGGTCGGCCCACTCATCACCCCAGGAATCAGCGCATGCACGTCATGCCTGGCCCTTCACGAAACCGCGCGCGATGCGGCGTGGCCGGTGCTCGCCACCCAGCTCATTGCGCGTCGCGTCTCGCCGCTAGGCGCCGCAACGTGGGGTGAAATCGCCCGCACCGCTGCCCGGGTGATGGCGCATCCACCAGCAACCGAGACGGTGAGTTACGAGCTCACCGACTGGAACCCGCCACGCGTGCGGCGTTACCAACCGCACGCAGACTGCGGCTGCCAATCTCCTGCAGGAAACGAGAGGGCGAACGACGCTGTCGTCCTTCGCCACGGGCCCACGATAGCGCCAGCGTCCGCGCAGCTCGCGTAACGGCGACGTATGCCAATCGACGCTCCTCGTCGACGGCGTCGAATCCCTGCGCATAGGCAATAGGGAGAAGGCCCTCTGACCATCCCACGCTGTGCACGTGGTCCCATTCCAGACCCTTCGCGGCGTGCATCGTCGCCAGCGTCACCGTCTGCAGAACAGGCTCATGCTGGTCTTTACTGCGCGCAAGCAGCTCCTCAGCAAACGTCGACAGCGTGGTTCCGGGCGGTGCGTCCTCGGCCAACCGGAGCAGGGCTCGGCGAGCCTCCCACGCATCGCGAAGTGCGCCGCCTGCATCGGGTGGGGTCTCCGTCAGACCATCCTCTGCGAGCACCGTGCGAACCGTGGGGAGGAAGCCATGGTTGTTTGGGGCGACAGCGGCACCGCGCAGTTTGAGCACCGCGCTTCGCACTTCTGGCAGGTCGAAGAAACGACGCCCTCCCATGACCGTGCACGCAACACCCTGCGCAGCCAGCGCCTGCAGAAGGGGTGCGGACTGGGCCTGTGCGCGATACAACACTGCAATCGATGACGGCGACACACCCTGCTGAATCTGCTTGCGAATCGCCACGGCCACACCGACCGCCTCGTCATGCTCGGTGTCGTACGCCGTGACCACGGGAAGGGGCGATTCGGTCAATGCCGCTGGCGTCAAAGTCAACGCGCCTTCGCGTCCGCGCATCAGATCGTTCGCGACGGCAAGAATGGCGCCGTCCGAACGGTAGTTACGCTCCAACTTGACGACGGTGGCATCGGGGTACTCCCGACCAAAGTCGAGCAGGTAGCGGTTGTCCGCACCCGCAAACGAGAAGATCGTCTGGCTTGCATCGCCCACGACGCAAATGTCGCGCCGCTCCCCCAGCCAGAGCTTCAGCAGGTGGTGTTGCAACGGGGAGACGTCCTGGTACTCGTCAACGGTGAAGTGTCGATACTGCTCACGAACCGCGGTGGCGACACGTGGTTCCGCCTCAATCATCCCCGCGCATGCCAAGAGCACATCTTCGAAATCCAACTGGCGGCGTTCGTCTTTCAACTTCTCGTATGCGTGCTGCACCCGAGTCATCGCTTCGGTCGACAAGTGCGCGGCGCTCCGACCGGTCGCGGCATATTGGCTGACCGTGAGCATCTGCACCTTGCGCCATTCGATCTCACTCGCAATGTCTCGAAGGGCCGGAGTACTCAATGACATACCGATGCCGTCGGCCGCATGCGCCAACAGCCGAACCTTGTTGTCGATAATGCTTGGCGCGTTTTCGCCGCCAGACACTTGCGGCCAAAAGTAGTTGAGCTGTGACAGCGCGGCGGAGTGGAACGTGCGCGCGGAAACTCCCGGCACTCCCAATTGGCGGAGGCGGCCGCGCATTTCGCCAGCGGCCTTCGAGGTGAAGGTCACGGCCATCATGCGGCCGGGGCTATAAGCGCCTGTGTCAACGCCGTGCGCGATGCGGCGCGTGATCACGCGTGTCTTGCCGGTACCAGCACCCGCCATGACGCACACCGGGCCGCGCAGGGTTCCGGCGGCAAGGCGTTGCTCATCATCAAGGTCGTCAAGAACGCTCACGACTGCGCCCACGACTGCAGCAGGGCGTACGCGATCGACGCTGAGCCTGGCAGGATCACATCGGACTCGCCGGCATACGACGCCAGGATGTCCACCTTCGTGAACCATCGCACTTCAAGAATCTCTTCGCCGTCGGCGTGCGCGGCATCCGCCGCCGTCACATCAGCAAAGAAGCCGAGCATGAGCGAGCGCGGGTAGGGCCATGCCTGCGAACCGAAGTAGCGCACGCCGTGCACGGCGACGCCCGCTTCTTCAGCGACCTCACGGTGAACAGCGGCCTCAAGCGACTCGCCCGCCTCCACGAAACCAGCAAAACAGGAGAACCGATTGCTTGACCACAGCGCATTACTGCCGAGCAGAATGCGGTCGCCGTCCACCACGGCAACGATGATGGCCGGGTCGGTGCGCGGAAAGTGTTGCCGCCCACACGACGTGCATTCCCGCATCCACCCCGCCTGCTTGAGGGTGGTGGCGGAACCACAAAAGGCGCAAAAAGGTGCTTCCACGTACCAGCGTGCGAGGCTGAGCGCCTCAACAAAAACCCCCGCGTCGAAGTCGGAAACATCGCCGCCGCGGACGCGCAGACTCTCCCATTCGCCGCCGATATCGTCGACGGTGGTTCCCTCCGCCGGCACACACACCAGGTAGTTCAGACCGTTCGCTGTTCCCAAGAAACCCCACGTTGCTTCACCGTCGACGGCGAACGGCGATCGCGCGGCCAATGTTCCTGCGGTGGAGAACAACGTCTCATCGCCGCGGATCACGATGACGCGCGTCGCCGGGTCCTCTCGGAGCGCCTCGATCAGATCATCCTGCATACGACGCTCGGCAGCACGATCAAGAACGGATCGCGCGAGCGGCGGCAAGAACTTTTCGGTACGCATCGACTACCTTTCTCGCCGGAGTGGCGCGTGCTGACATACGGCTGGCCGCATACCCTGGGGACATGGCTCGCTCACCTCTCACTCTAGCCGCGTCCGTCAGCGCCGCCCTTCCGGGTGCTGAGGCCACGAGGGTGCAGCTGCTGACGACTCATTCCGGCGGCCGCAATGATTCGGCGGTCGTGACGTTATCCGATGGTCGCGCGGTTGTTGTTCGTATTCCTGCCGATGAAGCGACGGCCAGCGAGCTCGCCACCGAAGCACTCGCCCTCCGCGCACTGACTGACGGCGCACGCGCCCTCGCAGACTTCACGATTCCGGAATTTCTTGGTTCCGCCGCTACCCCTCCCTCGCGTGCCTTCGTGACCACTTTCGTTGCCGGCTACCAGGTCGACACTGCGCACATTCCTTCCGGGCCCGGTGTCGCGCACTCGCTCGGTGCCACGCTCGCGCAGGTGCACGCGCTTCCGACGTCAATCGTGCGAAATGCTGGCCTCCCGGCTCGCACCGCACAAGAAGTTCGCGCAGCGCTCGAAAAGGTTGTCGAAGAGGCGTCTGCGACCGGTCGCGTTCCGGTGCGACTCATGGTGCGGTGGCGCGACGCGATCAAGGACGATGCGCTGTGGCAGTTCCAGCCCACGATCACTCTGGGCGGTGCGGATGCCCTTGCGTTCGTCTACCGCGACGTTGATGATGTGCCCACCGTGTCGGGCGTCATCGACTGGCACGGCCTGAGCATCGGCGATCCGGCGGTTGACCTCCAGTTTTTGCAAACGGCACCGGAAGCCGCCGACTCTGTGCTCGATGCCTATCGTGCCCGAGCGGCGCGTGCTGGTGACGAGTATCTTCGTGCCAGGGCACGTCTGCACGCCGAGCTCGAGTTTGCCCGATGGCTGCTACATGGTCGTGATTCTCACGACGACACGATCATGGACGATGCCGGCGCGATGCTCGACACGCTCGCGGAGAACGTGCGTGAAGAAGACCTCATGCCGCTCGACGACAAGATCGCACTCGACGATGCGCTCGCTGCGATGTCGAACCTGCCTGAGCGCACGCCCGTGGGCGACACGTCCATGCACACCGACACGTATGACCCGGAAGAACTCGCGTTCTCGGGAGTCTCGCTGTCAGAACTGGACACCAGCGTTGATCCTGCCCGCGAGTCTCGGCTGCGCGCGGCTGCTCCTGACACGCAGGCGTTGAGCCGCGAAGAACTGATGGCAGCCGACGCTGACATGCGTGCGCCCCACGCGCCAGACAACACAACGGGTGCAATTGCGGCGACGCCCGCGGAAGATCTGCCGTTTGGTTTGGAACCCATTAGCGAAGACGACGACGCGAACGCGACGCAGCCGCTCTCCCCCGAAGCCCTCGCGGTCATCACGAATGATCAGGAAGAGGCGGCACGCGCCGCCCGTGCTGCCATCGACCGCTGGAAGACCGGCCCGCTCTAACCTGCGGCGACTGGTTCTGCCACGGCGTCCGCAGTCGCGCGTTGGTCGAGAGCGGCGAGCCACCGCTTCTTGAGGTCGGCCTCGCTTGTCGGATGATCTTCGCGCAGAATGAGGTTGTCGCCGACGTAGAACAGCGCAGCGTCAATGTCGTCAAGCGGCACACCGTGGGCCTTGTGATAGGCAAGGCGATACTGCGCGAGTTGCAGCATGCGTTCGTCGCGTTCTTTCTTTGTGACGGGTGGCTTGCCTGTCTTCCAGTCCACAATTTCAATGCGACCGCCACGGTCATCACGGCGATAGACGGCGTCGAGCTTGCAGATGATGATGTGGGATTGCGCGCCTTCTCCTGGCTCGAAAAGGTAGTTGACCTCGGTCTCAACGGCAATGGGTTGCAGGTCAGCCCATTCGCTTGCCAGGAAGATGGCGCGCAACTCATTGAGGCGCTCCTCATCTTCCCGAGCCACGGTCGTCATTTCGGTCTCGTCGTCTCGTTCCCATGCGCCATCGTCCAGCGATGTGGCCGTCGCAACCAGACCCGAGCGCTGCTCAACCCACTGGTGAAACAGCGTGCCGATTCGCGTCTGCCGGTACGGGCGCTCGGGCATCGGCCGCAAGACGTCGGCCGTCGTCGCATCAAACGCGGTCACGTAGTCCTTGAACCGTGACGCGGGGATGCGTGTCGGCGGTGTGACGTTGACAGTGCGCGAGCGCGCCTCACGCTCAGCCAGCAGGAGCGCAATCACACCATCTTTCTCCGCTGGGGGTGCGTCGCGCACCACGGCGGCGGCTTCCTCGACCCGCGGGCGGCGGCTACCGAGTGGGTCAAGCGGCCACTGCAGCGTGCGCCCTTCTGCTCCGGCCGGGTTCTCCCCCTCGGGCTCGTTTGGCGGCATGTCGCCCTCTCGCCCCAGCGCCGTCAACATTTCGGCCAGATAGCGGCTCGGCTTGCGCGGCCGCGATTGCCCTCCCCAGAAGGATCCGGAGAGCATGAGCGAACTACGTGCACGGGTCACCGCGACATACGCCAGACGGCGCTCCTCCTTCTCCTGATGATCCCGCTCCGCCTCTTTAAAAGCCTTCACAGCATCGTTGATGACCTTGGTGGTGGTCGTTTCGTCAACTCGCAGGTCGAGTTGCGGCAGGGCAGCGCGGTCGCCCCGGAACACGTACGGCAGGGTTCCGAATGCGAGCCAGCCCATGGTTCCGCCGGTCTTGGGCAGTTCGTCCGCGACGAGACGTACCACCGCAACAGCGTCCCACTCCAGGCCTTTGGAACCGTGAATCGTGAGCAATTGCACGACCCCGGGCTCGGGTGGTTCGGTGCGCGGCATGAGTTCATCGGTTTCTTCTGCGTGATCAAGCCACGCCAGGAGCGAAGAAATCGTGCCGCGGTCATCTGCTGCCAGGAAGCTGCGCACCTCATCGACAAACGCCCGCAACTGGGTCAGTGCGATGCGAGCAGGGCCGCGTGATTCGTTGGCCGCGAGTTCCACATCGAGGCGGAGTTCAAGCTCAATCTGACGAATGACCTCAGGAATCGACGTCCCCGCACCGCGGCGTAGGCGCTCGAACATCGCGCCGGCCTCCTTGAGGCGTGCGCGCCCTTCGACCGTGAAGTCACGCAGCAGCCCATGGTCGGCATTCACGGCGCGGATGAACTCAAGAGCGTCAACGATGGAGAGCTGTTCGTCGGCACCGGCAGAGCCCCGCAACTTCGCAATCATGTCGTCAGAGAGCTTGCCGAGCGACTCATCACGCTGCGACAGCGTCGAGGCCAGGGAATGCAGTGCCGCCATGTCGGCAACACCAACGGCGAAGCGCGGGCCAACCAGAAGGCGAATGAGGGCTGAGCCCTGCGTGGGGTCAGATATGACGCGCAGCGCACACACCACGTCAAGCACTTCGGGTGTGGAAAGCAACCCGCCGAGACCGAGGATGCGGTGTGGCACGCCATGGCGGCTGAGCGCCTCCGCAAACGTCTGCATGTGTTTTTTCGCCCGGAACAGGATGGCGCCGGTTTGTTCGGTGCCTGTAGCTGCGCGGTGTGCGGCACGGGAGTCGCGGAACCACGCGGCCACGGCATCGGCTTCGTCGTCGATGCTCTCTTCAAAACAGCACTCGATGGTTCCGTCTTTCGCCCCTGGCCTGGCATCGAGTTCGCCAACAGTGATGGTGCTCTGCTGACGCAACGGGTCAAGCAGCGCGTTAGCAGCACGCAGAATCGACGTGTCGTTGCGCCACGAGATCATGAGCGAGTAGTTGCTCGCTTCGCTCTCTCGCGCGAAGGCGGCAGCGAAGGCGTCGAGGTTATCTGCGCTGGCGCCGCGCCACCCATAGATCGATTGGAACGGGTCGCCGACTGCCATCACGGGGTGATCGTGGAAAATCGCGCTCAGGAGCTGAGTCTGGATGACGGATGTGTCTTGGTATTCATCGAGAAGGACGACGCGAAACTGCTCTCGCAGGTTCTCTGCAACGACGGGTGTGGCTTCGATGATCTCGAGCGCACCGGCGACCTGATCGGCGAAGTCGAGGACGCCGCGGGCATCTTTCGCTGCGGCATATTCCTGTGCCAGCCGCGCCAGCAGCGGCATCGCTGACAGCGCTTCAATTCCCTTCGCTGGGTCGGACGTTTTCGCCGTGATGATGGGACGAAGTGCTTCGGCTGTCGCCTCGGAGTACTTGGCCACCGCGGTGAGGTCAGCGCGGTGGTCGAGCGCATCTCCTGCAAGCTTCTGCACCGTATTTACGATGGTGCTGAATGCGCGATCGGCCTCGGCGAGACGGGCGTCGCTCGAGCGCACCACGACGCTACGAGCAAGCAGCCACGATCCGGCCGTCGACAACAGCGCTGCCTCACTATCGCGGCCGATACGTGCGGCGTTTTCTCGCACGATGGAGTCGGCAAACGAGTTGTAGGTAGCAACGCGTGGGCGCAACAGCATGTCATCGGAGATATCAGAATTCGCCGGGCCGTAGCCGGTCTGGTATCGGTCGGCGAGGCTGTCGAGAGCGCGCGTAAAATCTCGCTGCTCAACGTGATCGAGAAAGCGTAGTTCGACGATTTCGGGGAGGTGCGCGAGCAGGCCACGACGTTTGAACTCATCGATACGTGCCAGGCGTGCCATGATGCGCTCGGCCAGCTCACCCGCTGCCTTGCGCGTGAACGTAAGGCCGAGGATTTCGTCGCGCTGCACGTGACCATTGGCGACGAGCCACACCACGCGTGCCGACATCGTTTCGGTCTTGCCGCTACCAGCACCCGCGACGACGAGGGCGGGTGTCGGGGGCGCCTCAATGACTCGTTGCTGGTCGGGCGTCGGAATCGGCAATCCCAACGCCTGCGCAATCGTTGCAGCGCTCAGTGACAGCGGCCCTGTCCACGTCGTCGTCATGATGCGCTCACCGCACCAACCGTGTGAATGCGGCACACCGCGAACCTCTCGTCTTGACAGTGCGTGTCGATATTGGCGGTAAACGATTCCGATGCCATCGTCTGTGCGCTCGCCACCACCTGGCTGATGAACGCCGACTGTTGTTCCGGGGTCATCGGAGCCTGATGCGCAATGCGATAGTGGGTGTCTTTCAGGGTCTGCGAAATCACCACAAGACGCGCGCCTGCTCCCTCATCTGGAGCGACATTGTTGACGGCACCTGCGCGGACGGCGAGTTGGTACGCGGCCAGCTGGGGGTCTTCTGTCACCTTGTCGTTGCTGACCCGCTTTTCACTCTTCCCGGTTTTCAGGTCAACAATCACGACTCGATCTTGCCCTTCGCGGTTTGGGTCGATCGGCAGGTCTTCACCGCGGTCGGCCGGGTATCTCTCGACGCGGTCGATTGAGCCGCGGACGACGGCGGCGGGCAACGCGGGGGCTTCGTCGCCGCGCACGAAAACGTCGGCTGGTGTTGTCGCAGAGAACGGAACCACCACCTCAAACTCGGCTTCGGCTTGGACGCGCTCACCGGCGTTCTTACGGAAGTTCTTTTCGTATGCCGCAATGCGCGCGATCAGGGTGGCAGCCCACTTCTTTTCTTTCTCCGCGATCCAGTCAGCTTCGAACTCCAGCTCGGGCCAGCGGCTCTCCACGAATGCTGTTAGCTCCTGGATGTTGCCATCGGCAACCTCCTCCATGGCAGCGTGCAGGATGGTTCCGAGGCCCGTCGAAAAACTGCTGGTGTTACCGCCAAGCGAGCGGATTGCCCAGTCCACCGGACAGTCGTGGAGGTTCTTCATGCGCGATGGTGACACCGAGATGGTGGTGCGTTCTGGGTCGCGCAGCGGCGCGGTCGATGACAGCGGCGCAATGCCGTACCACTGTTGCGGATCAGCGCCGGGGACTCCCTCCTGCGCCAGCAGCGCAAGCTCGGCTGCCGCCCGCTGACGGGTCGTCGCATCGGCGATGCCTGCGTCACTTGTGAGAGTGCGGCGGTGCTCGGCGACGAGACCGCGCAACGTCAGTGGATGCTCGACGAGGTCGTCGTTCGGGCTCGGCTCGGGCAAGAAAGCGAACAGCGCGCTTGGTCCGGTGTCATCGTCGTCAACGGCGGTCACGACGAGGCGTGACCGTGCCCGAGACACGGCCCGAACAAACAGCCGGAGTTCATCGTGCAACGCGACCTTCCTCCGGTCGGTTGCCGCAGTGGGGGTGTGTTTGTCGTCAAGGCGGAACGCTTCGACGGCGCCAGCCAACTGCCACGTATCGAGGAGCGTGCCGCGCAACCGCACGTTTGGCCACACCCCGTCTTGCACACCGGCGATCACCACGGCCTCATATTCTGCGCCGAGCGCGGTTGCCGGGGTCATCACGGTGACGGAACCGGCACGGGCGGGTGAGGCGAGCGAATCTTCCGGCACATCGCTGCCAAGCAGTTCGCGAATGAATGCTTCGGCACCGGCTTCTGGCGCGCGCTCCACGGCACGCTTGGCCGCATCGAAAAGGGCTACCAGAGCGTCGAGCGAGCGGGATGCTTCAGCTGCAGTCGCCCCCGTTGCCGCCGATTGTTCCCGCCAGACCTCGGCAAGAGGACGGCCAAAAATGCGCGCGCGTTCCCATACGAGCCACAGCAGATCGTGGACGGTGTCGCCGCGCAAATATGCCTCCCGCACATGTGCCAGCGTGACAGCCAGCCGCTCGGCGGCGCGCGCCTCGGGGGTATCGATGACGCTCAACTCCAGTGGCGACGCGAGCGAGCGAGCCAACAGCGGTACGGCTCCCATGGTTCCGCCCGCTGCCAACTCTCGATGCCTGAGCCGCGCGCGAAGTCGTCGCAACCCCACCGCATCGAGCCCGCCAAAGGGCGAAAGGAGCGCGAGTGCGAGATCTTCGCCGTCCCAATCGCTCGGTACGGTCATCGCGATTTCGAGCAGGCGAAGAATGTCACGTACGGCGCTTTCACGCCCGAGTGGCCGTTGAATTCCGGCCGCGCGGGTGGGCACTTCGCGTGCCGCGAGCTCGGTTTCGAGAGTCGAGACCTGGCGGGTGTCGTGCGCAATCACGGCCATCTGTTGCCATTCGATGCCGTGCAAGACGTGCCATTCGCGCAGGGTTCTGGCGATGATGTCGGCTTCTGCATACGGGCTGTCGGCGAGGCGGACGATGACGGAACCATCGGGCTGGGGTGCTTCGCCCGGGGGTCTGCGGTGCTCGACTCGTCCGCTGACGCCAATCGCCTGCGTCAAGGATCGCGTGACATGCTGCAGTGCGTCGCTCTGGCGGTGGGCGCCGGTGAGCACGTGCACCGTGACGAGTTCGGCCGCCAGGTCGGCAAACAATTGCGGTGTTGCCCCGCGGAAGGACCCAGAACTGATGTCTGGGTCGCCGAACGCCAAAACGGCGACGCCACGGCCGCGCAGCGCTCTGAGGAGATCGAGCCCGCCACGAGTGAGTTCTTGAGCATCGTCGACCAGGACGACGCGGAGTCGTCCGAGCGCTCCCAGTTCGCCACCCTCAGGCGAGGCATCCCGCACAATCTGAGCGGCCTCGGAAATGAGCTCGGCCGATTCGCGGTGCGCGGAGCGCATGTGTGAGAGAACGGCGCGATAGTCGGCGAGGAATGAAGCGATCGCGCCCCAGCTCTCGTGGGTAGTGCGCTCGGCGATCGCAGCGAGTTCGCTCGCTCCGACATCAAGTTGGGCACACTCGGCAAGAAACGCGCGGAGTTCGGATCGAAAGACTTGGGAACCGCGTGCAGCTGGCGGAAGGGATGGTGGCCAGCGAAATGTGCCCGCCATCTCATCGTCAGCGTCGCTCTCGAGCAGATCGGCAACGAGGCGGTCTTGGTCGGCGCCTGTGAGGAGTTGCGGCGGCGGCGCGGATGCGAATGCGGCGGCGGCGCGCACAATTTGAAAGGCGAGCGAGCCTACCGAGCGTGCCAACGCGCCGGGGGTTGCCACCGTGGTCTGCACGCCGAGCACGTCGCGTACGCGGGTTGCTGTTTGCCTGGAAGGTGTCAGCACGAGCACCTCATCAGCGGCAACCTCGTGAGATTCGAGCAGGCGTCTCGTGCGCTCGACAACGACGCGAGTTTTGCCTGCACCGGGGGCGCCGATTACCACTGCGCTCGCCGAGGTTGGCAACGACAGCACGTCGGTTTGCGAGGAATCCCACACGGGTGCGGAGGTGACAGGGTCGAGCATGATTCCACGGTAGTCGCAGCATCCGACATCCCCCTCTCTGGCGCGCTCCACAACAGTGCCTGCGCTCCCGTCACTCCCCTGGTTCCGCATGTCGTGGCATGGGCCCGTGTGTCGCCACCCAGACGATTCGGTTTATGGGCGGATCGAGGGTCTGCGCGTCCGGCGCGCCAGGCGAGGAGGTTCTGTTCGCACTCGTGTCGCGGTTGCGGTCTGCTGCGTCTCTCCTGCATCTGCGCGTTCGCCCTCAGCGTTCAGCGCCCCTGGGGCGTCGACGCTACCGTTAGGCTGGTCGAGTGGCCCCACGACGGGGCGCGACGAAGGGATTTAACGTGGAGATTCGCGTCGGCATTGCCAACATCGGTCGTGAGCTGAGCTTCGAAACCGAGTCCTCAGCAGACGACATTCGCGCGGCCGTAGCCGACGCGCTCGAGTCGAAGGCGGCGTCGGTGTCGTTCACCGACTCGAAGGGCAGCAGCTACATTGTGCCCACCGCTTCCCTCGCATACGTCGAGATCGGAACCGAAGAGTCCCGACGCATTGGATTCGTCGCGTAACTCAGATTTACAAAGAGGCAGGCACCGCATGGTTGCCTGCCTCTTTCTGTTGCGCGGCGATAAGCGACGAAACGATTCAGCGGCGCGCATCAACAAGCGGAGCGGTTTCTGAAACAAGAGTGCAGACGCTGAGCAGCGGAGCGGCGGAGCAAACACTGAAGCAACGAAGCAAACACTTAAGCAGCGGAGCAAACACTTAAGCAGCGGCGCAGATGCCGTGGAGCAGCCGGAACATTCGTGCCGTTAGGCGGCGATGTCGTAGCGGGCGCGGCCGCCGAGGCGTGGGGTTTGTGTCGGGTCGACGGTGGCGGGTGGGATGATCCACACTTTCGACGTGCGTTTCGTGCCGTCGACGCGGATGTTCCAGCCATTGTCATGAATGCGATGGTGACAGCTCGTGCAGAGCAGGACCCCGTTGCTGAGGTCGGTTGGGCCGGTGTCTCGCTGCCACCATCTAATGTGATGGGCTTTTGTCATTTGGGGTGGGAGTCCGCACATGACGCATCCGCCGTCTCGTTCCACGAGGGCGAGGCGTTGAGCCCGAGTGAAGAGTCGCTTTTCGCGACCCCAGTCGAGAATCTCACCGTCACTGCCGAGGACGGCGGGGATGACACCGCCGCTCGCGGCCATCTGCCTGCAAGTGCTGATGCTGATCGGCTGATCCGTGCCGTCGATCGTCGCGATTCCGGTGCCGGCGGTGAGGTCAGCAAGGCTCACGCGGACAATGACAGTCGCGCCAGTGAGTGGAAGTTCGTTGTTGTCGCATCCGGTGAGGTGCTCGCAGATCGCGGTGAGTGCGTCTGCTTGGAGTTGCGCGACGGTGCGGCGATCGTCACCCGGCATCACCCACCCGTCGGGAGCGTCCCCGGCCGCAGAGGTTGCCCCTGCACCCGACCCTGCACCTACACCCGCACCCGCACCCGAGCCCGAGCCCGAGCCCGCGCTAGTGCCTTCGCCCGTACCTTCGCACGCTTCGCCTTCGCACGTGTCACTGTGACCGGCGTTGGCGTGGGTGTTGGCGTGGGCGTTGGTGTTGCGGGCTTGGAAGGTCGCAGTGACCCAGGCTTGGATCGCGTTCTTGATCGGGGCGCCCGACGCGACGTCGGTGCGGAAGTTGACGAACAAGGAGCCGTCGCGCTCAAACATGGTCAGTGACCGGCTGGCGCGGGCCTCATCTTCGCGGGGTTCGACGCCGTCGGGGTTCAGCCAGGCCTCGGCGCGGGTGACGAGTTTGCGGACGTCATCACACGAGAGCCCCGCCGCACCCTCCACCAGAAGAGCCTCAGCCTCACCGATCTGTTCGATGCTGGCGTTTAGGCGGGCACGGTCAAGCATCCCGACGATCAGTGACCCGGCGGCCGCGGCAATCGTGCCCCGCTGCAGCGCGTCTTGCACTGCCGGATACTTCGGCGGCAACTTCTCACCGAGCAGGTTCGACCGCGGCGCGGTCGCTTTACCCAGTTTTGTGAGTTTTGACGCATCGCCGGTCGTGCCACCGGTGGTTGCCGCGATCAGCGTCGCCGAGTTGCGAAAGCCCTGCTGCTTCGCGAGCCCGTCCGGCCCCAACTCGGGCCGGGATTCATGCTCGATTCCTGCAGCGACTTCTGCGCGGAGTCCGTCGAAGCGTCGTTGCAATGTTCCCATCGCGGCATTCACCGCCAGCAGCTGCGTGCGGGTTAAATCGGTGCCACATTCCGCATCGCACCACGCCGACTCGAGTGCCGCAACGGCTTCGAGAAGAGGGGTGAGGTGTGGATTGGTCATACCCCCATTTTAGAACACATATTCGAAGGATGCAAGCATTTTCTCGAAACTAAATGCGATTTATCTGAGCGAGCATATGAGGCTCGCAGAGCGACTCAGCTTGCAAGCCTGGCGCACATAAGAAGACCCAATCAGGTGCGGCGAGGGATGAAAATTGTGCTCAGCGGTCGTGCGGGGACAACGTTGCTCATCGCGATACCTAACCTGGCACCATTGTCCCACCAGCATCCGGCATTCCACCCGCACGCCCAGCGTTAGAGCCTCGATACAACCCGGGTGTTACGAAGCGAGCCCCATCGCGTCCATGCGCCTCGCGTGTGAGCCCATCAGCGCGGTGAAAACCGGCTCGACGCGCTCCTCATCTTCGGTATCAAGGCGCTCAGAGGCGAGCGCTGCACGCGCGACCAAGAGCGTGTCACCCACCAAACGGCGACCCCACATCGATAGGAGCCACCGCCATTCGTCGTCGCTCGTAATCGTCTGGTGAATGATCTCGGCGATCTGAGCGCGGTCGTTATCCACGCCAAGAATGCGAGCGACGCGGCGACCAGTGTCGCCGTAGCTGGAGGCAAGCGCCAAGTAGAAGTCATCGAGCATGCCTGCCGTAATGTGCACAGAAAGCATGGTCTCGCGTGGACGTTTGCCGATGGTCTTGCGTCGGAACGCGTCAAGTTCTTCCCGGAACGGCAACATCAGCGCGGTGGGCTCTTTGCCCCGCTCCACAATGAGGTCAGTGAGGCCGCGGTGCTTGGTGAGCGCCGCACCCGCCGCCCGCGATAGCGCCTCTTTTTCGTCCAGATCGTCAGTGGCGCGAATGAGGCGGGTGATGGTCTCGAAGTATCCGAGCTGCAGATAGGCGGCTTGCCCGAGGAACCGATCAATATCGGGAGCCAACTCGGCGAAATCGACGCGTACTGCGTCGCCAAAGTCTCCGCGAGACCGCAATGTGAGCTGTCTGCCCTCAGGCCGACGCTGCCAGAACCACTTCACCACGTGTTCAGCCTAGTTGCCCTTGCCAACCAGCACCGATATTCCGCAACCCCTGCAGCTCAGAAGCAGCGCCCCGGCCCTCAGAAGCAATCACAAAACCCCACCCCTGCCGCACGCAAGCACCACCGCTGCATCCACAGAGCACCACCCGCCGACCCACAGGTCTTCCATCTGATCCCGGAACTACAGATCCCCGATCCCCATCCCGGAACCACAGATCTCCCATCCCCTGCCGCTCAGCAGCAGCACCCCGGCCGACAGAAGCAACCACACAAGCCCCATCCCCCATCCCGGAACCACAGATCCCCCACACCCACCGCGCACCCCTGACACGCAGAAACTGGCCGGTCACCGGGGCGAGAGCGCGCCTCCGGTACGATGGAATGGTTCTTGCGTTGGATGAGAACCCCCGCGCCCGGAGCTGAGAGAACGGCGTGGACCACTGAGCGGCAGACTTTCACTGCCAGACAGGCGCACATTACGTGACCACTTTCTCTGACCTGGGTGTTGACCAGGACATCGTTGACGCGCTCGCAGCGCGCGGCATCGTAGATGCATTCCCCATTCAGGAGCAGACCATTCCGCTCTCGATGCCGGGCCAAGACGTTATTGGCCAGGCGAAGACCGGAACCGGTAAGACCTTCGGCTTCGGAATCCCCGTTGTGCAGCGCATTGGCGCAAATCCGGAACCAGGCGTCAAGGCGCTTATCGTGGTTCCGACTCGTGAACTTGCGGTACAGGTTTACGAAGACATGGACCTGCTGACGTCGAACCGCGCAACCAGCGTGGTCGCGATTTACGGCGGCAAGGCTTACGAAGGTCAGATTGACCAGCTCAAGGCGGGCGCACAGATCGTCGTCGGCACGCCTGGTCGCCTCATTGACCTCGCCAACCAGCGTCTGCTGAACCTCAGCGAGGCAACCGAAGTTGTTCTCGATGAGGCAGACAAGATGCTCGACCTTGGCTTCCTCCCCGACATCGAGAAGATCTTCTCGAAGGTTCCGGCCAAACGCCACACGCAGCTGTTCTCGGCCACGATGCCTGGCACCATCGTGACGCTTGCCCGCCGCTTCATGTCGAACCCGATCCACATTCGCGCGACTGATCCTGACGAGGGCCTCACGCAGGCCAACATCAACCACCTTGTCTACCGTGCGCACTCGCTCGACAAGGATGAGGTCATCGCCCGCATCCTGCAGGCCGAAGGTCGCGAAAAGGTTGTCATCTTCACGCGCACCAAGCGTGCAGCGCAGAAGCTCGTCGACGAGCTCGGCGACCGCGGCTTCAACGTCGCCGCTGTGCACGGCGACATGAGCCAGGAGTCGCGCGAGCGTTCCATGGCTGCATTCAAAGCTGGCAAGCGTGACGTGCTGATTGCAACAGACGTTGCCGCCCGCGGAATCGACGTTGACGACGTCACGCACGTCATCAACCACACGATCCCCGACGACGAAAAAACCTACCTGCACCGCGCGGGTCGTACCGGCCGCGCCGGCCGCACGGGTATCGCCGTCACCTTCGTGGACTGGGAAGACCTGCACAAGTGGGCGCTCATTAACCGCGCCCTCGAGTTCGGCCAACCTGAGCCCACCGAGACCTACTCATCGAGCCCGCACCTATTCTCCGACCTGAACATTCCGGCCGGAACCAAGGGTCGTTTGCGCAAGGCGCCGACGACGCAGACGGTTGCGACGCAGAAGCCGAAGCGTGATGGCGATGCACCGCGCCGTCGCCGCAACCGCGGTGGCGACTCCGCAGAAGGCGCGACCGCCGGAACCACGGGCGCTGTTGCAGAAGCGCCTCGCAACGGCGCAGGAACGCACGATGGCAAGGGTGCTGAGCACCACGACGGCAACCCGGCACCGCAGCGTCGTCGCCGCCGTCGTCGCCCCTCAAGCGGCGGCGCACCCCAGGGTGGCGGAGCGGCTTAACCTATCACTTCACCTCCGTGTCAGCTTCGGCTGGCACGGAGGTTTTGTGTTTCCGCGGCGGATAGACAAGCGTCACCAGCACGACCGAGATGATCATCAACAGGAACCAGCTCGACAGTTTCGAGATCGACACCATCTGCCACCCATCGAGTTGGTTGGGATAGAGCCACGCCCCCGCGCCCGTCGCGATGTTCTCGGCAATCCAAATAAACCCGGCGGCACCGACAAAGATCACGATCAGCGGGAGCTTGACGCGGCGGCGCCAGAACCGTGCGTGCATCACCGTCGGCCCCCACAGCGCCACGACGGCGGCGGTCAACCACCAGCGCATGTCGGCGATCCAGTGGTGCGTGAAAAAGTTCGCGTAGATCAGTGTGGCGACGATTGCTGTCAGCCATACGGGCGGATAACGCGTGAAGGTGAGGTCAAAGAGCCGATACACGCGCACCAGATACGAGCCGACGGCCGCGTACATGAAGCCGGAGAACAGCGGAACCGCGGCGATGCGCAGAAACCCCTCAGCTTCGTACTGCCACGATCCCACGTCCGTTTTGAAGAGTTCCATCACGGTTCCGACGACGTGGAAAATCATGATGACCCAGAGCTCGCGTCCGGCCTCCAGCCGCGCGACAAGCATCAGAATCTGAATGCCGATGGCGATCAGAGTGAGCAAATCGTTGCGGGTCAGCGCGAGATCAGCGGGATAGAACGTGCGCACCAGCACAATGGCGATCAGTAACAGCACCCCAAAGAGGCACGCCCAGGCTTGCTTAACGAGAAAGACGCCGAACTCCACGAGGCCGGCGCGAAAGCCGACCGCGGGTGTTGAGGCGAGCCAGCGGCGCGCGGCCGCATCAATGCGTTGTTCAAGTCGCGTGGGCTGAAGCACGCCTCACGGTAGCGCACCTATCCGCAAGGAATCCCGTGACAAGCGCCATGTGGTTCCGCGCCATGCCTACGTCGGATAAACCGGATCGATCCCCGTGGCGCGATCAATAATGCGCGCCACGTTCGCATCGCTCGTGGTGTTTTCACCCGGCAGATTCGGTTTTCCGGAACCGTGATAGTCGCTGGAGCCAGTCACGATCAGGTCGTGACGCTCAGCGAGCGCGTGAAGCACGCGCTTACCCTCCGGCGTGTTCTCGCGGTGCCCGATTTCCACGCCGCCAAGGCCGAGACCGATGAGTTCTTCGATGATGGGCATCGGCAACATCCGGTTGCGCCCTGCCGGGTGAGCGATTACCGAAACGCCACCCGCGTCAGCAATGAGCCGCACCGCGTCACGCGGATCCGGCGCGTACAGCGGAATGATGTATCCCATCCGCGGGTGCAGAATCCCTGCGAAGGCTTCCTCGCGGCTCTTCACGATGCCGCGGGCAATCATCGCATCCGCAATGTGCGGGCGGCCGACACTCGCGTCCTCCGTGCGCTGCGCCAGCACGTCATCCCAATCAAGCGTGTAGTCGGTGCGAATATTTCGCACGATGCGCTCGGCCCGGGAGAGCCTGTCTGCGCGAATCTTCTCGCGTTCGGCCAGGATTCCGTCGTGGTCAGGGTCAAATAGATAGGCAAGCATGTGCGTCGAGCCGCCCTGATATCGGGTGGAGAACTCCATGCCAGGCAAAAGCGTCATGCCGAGATCGCGGGCGGCGCTCGTCGCTTCTTCCCACCCTGCCGTCGTGTCGTGGTCGGTCAGAGCCACGGTACGAAGACCGTACTCGTAGGCGGATGAAAGCACTTCGGCTGGCGGTTGGGTGCCGTCTGAGCGCGACGAATGCAGGTGTAGGTCACTCGGACCGTTCCATCGCTGTGTATTCGCCATATCTGAACAATATCGGAGCCAAGGAACAGGCGCTCTCGACCGTTCTCACAGGCACATCCGCGTAGGCTTTAAGCGTGTTGCGGTTGTTCGGAGTTCTGGTGACGATTGTGCTGGCTGTTGCCACCGCAATCGTCACGTGGCCGCAGTTCTTTCAGCTCGAGAACACATTCCCCTTCGTGCAACTTGTCGCCGTTCGCGGCCCCATCGCAGTCGGATTTGCGACCCTCACTCTGATCGCCCTGTTGCTCTCGATGGCGAAGCCGATCCGCGGGTTCGCCGCGAGCGTCGCCCTCATCTGCTTTATCGGTGCTGGCGCAAACGCAGGCATCATGCTGACCCGCGGAGTTGGTTCCGAGAGTCTCCCCCAGGCAACGGAATCCAGCCTGCGGGTGATGACCTGGAACACGGCAGGCGAAGCCACGCCCGCCAGCACGATCGCAAAGACGGCGGTCGCGATGGGTGCAGACGTGATTGCGCTGCCGGAAACTTCTGAAGAGGTCGGCGAGCGCGTAGCCGAAGAAATGAGTGTGCTGGGTTCGCCGATGTGGGTTCATCACGTCGCCTACAACGACAAGGTCGCTTACGGCCCACAAGCGTGGGAGACCACCCTCCTGATCTCGCCCGATCTCGGCGATTACTCCGTGATTGCCTCATCGAAAGACGGGTCAAGCAACACCGGAACCGTGCCGAGCCTCGTCGCTATGCCGATTGACGGCGCTGGCCCGATTTTTGTCGCGGTCCACGCCGTCGCTCCCCGCCTCGACGCCATGGATGCGTGGAAGCACGACCTGCAGTGGGTTGCCGACCAGTGTTCTACCGACAACGTCATTTTGCTCGGTGACTTTAACGCCACCGTTGACCACATGGCCGGCTACGGCACTGAGGGTGGCTTGATGGGTCAGTGCACCGATGCGGCGACCGCGACAGGCAACGGTTCCATCGGCACATGGCCCACCGATTACCCCGCGCTCGCTGGCGCCCCGATCGACCACGTCATGGCCTCGTCACAGTGGGTGGCGACCGGGTCAGTCGTTCTGAAATCGCTTGACGATTCGGGGAGCGACCATCGCCCCCTCATCGTGCAGTTGGAACCTGCCAACTCTGTCTCACCGTGAGAGGATTGAGCCATGACCAGTGGTGAATCAACGACGAAAACCGAAGCAGAGGCGCCGGTAAACGTCAATCGCAAGCAGCCGTTTCCCCAGGGCTTCCTGGACACGATTTCGACCGGATGGGCAGAGCCCGACAATTCCGCTCCCGCACTCATCGAGCAGGCCCCGTTTGCTGCCCGTCGTCGCGCCGCGGTGAGTGCCGCGTTCGTTGGCAAGCGCCTGGTCGTTCCCGCTGGTGCGCTGAAGCAGCGCAGCAACGACACAGACTACGCTTTCCGGGCACACTCGGCGTTTAGCCACCTCACCGGTTGGGGCGCGCACTCTGAGCCCGACGCCGTCTTGGTGTTTGACCCGACAGCCGAAGGCCACGACGTCACGCTTTATTTCCGCGAACGCGCTGACCGCACAACGAGCGAGTTCTACTCGAACGCGTCGATCGGTGAGTTCTGGATCGGACCTCGACCGTCGCTCGAGCAGGTTTCCGCCGCGCTCGGAGTCGCAACGCGACACCTTGACACGTTCGAAACAGGCGACGCTGACCTCGTCGTCGACGAGAGCGACGAGCTGACCCAGTTCGTCTCTGAACTACGCCTCGTCAAAGACGACTACGAAATCGCTCAGCTGCAGCTCGCCGTCGATGTCACCGCGGCTGCGTTTGACGACGTCCTCACCGATCTGAAGTCCGCCACCGAGCACCGCCGCGGTGAGCGCGTTATCGAGGGTGTCTTCGCCCGTCGCGCACGCATGGATGGCAACGGTGTTGGCTACGACACGATCGCTGCCGCCGGCCCGCACGCCTGCTATCTGCACTGGACCCGCAACGACGGCAAGGTTGTCGATGGCGAACTGGTGCTGATGGACGCTGGTGTCGAGGTCGACAGCCTGTACACCGCCGACATCACCCGCACCTTCCCCGTGAACGGCACTTTCTCCCCCGTGCAGCGCAAGGTGTACGAAGCGGTACTTGAGGCCGCAGACGCCGCATTCGCGATCGCGCGCCCTGGCATTAAGTTCAAGGAACTGCACGAAGCCGCAATGACCGTGATCGCCGCGAAGGTGTCGGAGTGGGGCCTGCAGCCGCTCAGCGCAGAAAACCTGTTGCACTCGGAGACCGGTGGCCAGCACCGTCGCTACATGGTGCACGGAACCAGTCACCACCTGGGTATTGACGTTCACGACTGCGCGCAGGCGCGTCGCGAAATGTACTACGAGGGCATTCTCGAAGAGGGCATGGTCTTTACCATTGAGCCCGGCCTGTACTTCCAGGCAGACGATCTGACGGTGCCTGAGGAGTTCCGTGGCATCGGCGCACGCATCGAAGACGACGTTGTGGTCACCGCTGATGGTGTTCGCAACCTGTCGGCAGCGATCCCCCGCACGGCCGATGAGGTCGAAGCGTGGGTGCAGCGCCTGCGCGACTAAGCCACGTTCCCCAATGGTTGAGCCCCGACGCCTGGCGTCGGGGCTCAACCATTTCAGCGGCCTACTTGGTCAGGCCGTCAACCCATTCCTGGTTCTCAGCCATCCACGCCTTCACGATATCCGTGTAGTCAGTGACGTCTTCTTCACCGGAGTTGTACATCGCGTTTTCTAGCGAGAAGAGCACGTCCGAGTCCATCTCGAAGTCGGAGAGCCATGCGTGCACCTCGGGGAATTCCGTCTTGAAGTCCGCTCCCGCGATGGTGTGGATCTCTTCGGCAGCGCCCAGCGTTCCCTCCGGGTCCGCAAGATCCTTGATGTCGAACGCGTCATATGCCCAGTGCGGGCGCCACAGCGTCACGGCAACGTTGTCGCCTGCTTCAAGCTTCGTCTGCAGCTCAGCGAGCATGGCAGGCGTGGACGACGTGATGTAGTCCATCGACTCCAGGCCGTACGTCGGAATGACGTTGTCTTGCGTCGCCTTCGTGAGACCAGCACCGGGCTCAATACCGATGAGACGGTTGCCGAACAGGTCGGCGTTTGCCGCCAGATCAGCCAGCGAGTCAACGGGCGCGTCAGCGTTTACAGCGATCGTCAACTTCGCGTCCGTGTTCCACGCGCCGAGGTCATCGATTTGCTCGCCATACTCCGTGAAGTAGTCGGCGTGCGTGAACGGCAACCAGCCGTCCAGCGCGATGTCGTAGCTCCCGTCGGAAACACCGAGGAATACCGGGCCAGCGTCGGCGTACTCGAGGTCGACGTTGTACCCCTTGTCTTCGAGAACGATCTTCCAGATGTACGACGCCGCTTCGCCCTCAGGCCATCCGTTGAAGACACCAATCGTGATGTCTTTCGATGCACTCGCGTCGCCGCCGTTGTCGCCGCTATCGGTGCTTGAGCACCCGGCAAGAGCAATACTCGCGACGGCTCCCAGAGCCAGGACGCGAAGAGTGTTTCGCTTCTTCATAATTTTCCTTTCCTTCCGCGTGCTGTGCCGCGGTTGTTGGGGATACCCACGAGGACCGCGGGCCGTCCGCACGCGTACGCGTGCGGCAGATTGATGGATTAGGCCGATGCCGCAGAGCGGGCAGTCACGGCGTTTTTGGCGCGCTTGGACTGGCCCAATGCGCCGGTGATGCGGTCAAGAATCATCGCGATGACGACGACCGAGACTCCCGCTTCAAAACCGAGCGGAACATTCACTGAACTCAGCGACGCGACGATCGGCTTTCCGAGGCCGGGAGCGCCAACCATGCTGGCGATGACAGACATCGATAGCGACAGCATGATCACCTGGTTGATACCGGCCATGATGGATGGCATCGCAAGGGGAAGCTGAATCTGACGCAGAATGCGACCAGGGGTGGCACCGAACGCGTGGCCGGCCTCCACGACTTCTTGATCCACACCGCGAATACCGAGCTCCGTCAAGCGCACGCCGGGAGCGACGGCAAACATGATGGTCGCCACGATGCCGGGAACCGGCCCAACGCTGAAGAGGAAGATGGCGGGCAGTAGATACACGAATGCTGGCATCGTCTGCAGGAAGTCAAGGATCGGCCGCACCACGTTTGAGACCCGCTGCGAACGGGCAGCCCAAATGCCGACAGGAATCGCGATCGCGGTGGCGATCACGACAGCAACGACGGTGAGCGCCAACGTGTACATCGCGTTTTCCCACTGCGCGACCGTGATGATCAGCACGAGGCCCAATGCCGTACCGATGGCCAGTTTGTAGCCCTTCGCAAAGTAGGCGAGGACTGTGAGCACCAGGATGATCACCCACGCAGGCGGTGCGGTGAACAGCCACGACGCTCCGTCGTAGATTGACGTGAAGATCTGAGCGACGACGTCAAAGAAGCCACCCAGGTATTCCTTCAAGAAGTTGATGATTTCTTTGACGGCCTTGCCAAGCGGAATGCGGGCCCCGTCGGTCAGCCACTGCCACAGATCCATTACTCGGCCTCCCCTTCTGTCGCGGCATCAACAAGCGGGGTGAACTGCGCCACCATCTCGATGGGCGTTTGAATAATGGGCATCTCGCGGGTCGTGGCAGGCACGTTTCCGAGCGCGGCCAGGAGTGTCACGCGAGGGATCACACCGATGAGACGCTTCTTCTCATCGACAACGGCCAACGGAACGGGACTTTCCACGGCGGCTTCCACGATGTCGGTGAGCAAATCGTTGGGCCCGACGGTGAGAACGTTGGTTTCCACGATCGCTCGCAGATCGGTGGTTCCGGATTTCACCGCACGAATAACGTCACGGTCAGTCACGACGCCGACGAGTCGCCTGCTCTCCACCGCGAACACGGCGCTCACCTGTTCTTCGCGCAGTACACGCAACGCACCACGCACTCCTGCGCTCACCGGTGTCGTCAGGTGAGGTGGTTCCATCACGGCGCTCGCTGTCAGCACGCGCGCACGGTCAACGTCCTGCACAAACTGAGCGACGTAGTCGTTGGCCGGGTCGGTGAGAATCTCTTCAGGTGTGCCCTGCTGCACAATGCGTCCGTCACGCATGACGGCGATGCGATCGCCCAAGAACATGGCTTCGTTGAGGTCGTGAGTGATGAAGATGATGGTTCGTCCCAGCTCCTGTTGGAGCTCTACGAGTTGCTCTTGCATTTCGCGGCGGATGAGCGGGTCAAGCGCGGAGAAAGCCTCATCCATCAACAGGATGTCGGTGCCTGCCGTCAGTGCGCGAGCGAGGCCAACGCGCTGGCGCATGCCACCGGACAGCTCATCAGGAAACGCGTCTGGGCGATTTCCCAACCCGACCTTGTCAAGGATTTCCTGAGCGCGCGCCAGCCGTTCGGCTTTCGCGACGCCTTGAATTTCCAGCCCGTAGGCGGCATTGTCAATCACGGTGCGGTGCGGCAACAGGGCGAAGTGCTGGAACACCATCGAAACGGCGCGACGACGCACACCGCGCAGCTCACTCGCCGATGATTTCCCGATGCTGTGCCCCTGTACAAGAACATCACCATCGGTTGGCGTCAGCAGCCCGTTGAGCATGCGAATGATGGTGGATTTTCCGGAGCCGCTGAGCCCCATGATGACGAAGATCTCGCCCCGTTTGACGGTAAAGCTGGCGTCAATAACGGCTGCGGTTCCGGCGTCAGCGACGTCGGTGCGGCTCTCCCCTGCCTTCAGCCGACGCACCGCTGATGCGGGATTTCTCCCAAAGACCTTATAAAGATTCTGCGCAACAAGTGCGGTTTCGGACACGTTACCCCCGGCGCACCTCAAACATCGAGGTGTGCGTTTCGGTCACGTCCGGGTGTTGTCTACGGGGCCGCTTCGACAGCATCCGTACTGACGGCTCGGGCAACAGATTTCGGATCTGCTGCAAAAGACAACGACCATACGCCCGAGCTTCTTCACTGCACTAAAGTCGAAAGAAGAACCCGGTCGCGGACTGGTCTTGGGCTGATCGCCCTCATACCACGCTAACGATGGCTCCTGCCCTGGGCAAATTCCGAGACCGAATCGAGACTTAGCTGGTGTGCTGTCGCATGAGCGCAGCAACGAGCGGCGCGAGGTCTGCGCCCACCTCATCAGCGCCGCGTTTCTTGCCTGCAACCTCGAATGAGTGCCCGCCTCCTTCGATCCACGAAATCGTCGCGGATGGCAGTGCGGAGACAATCTCCTCGAGCTGCGAATGCGGCAAAACGAACGCGTCTTTTGTACCCTCGATGAAGAGTTGCGGAACCGTGATGGCAGGCAAATGCTCGGCGCGTGGGGCTTCGGGTTTGCCCGGTTGGTGCAACGGATAGCCCAGGTAGACCAACCCGGCGACGGACATGCCGTCAGCAACAGCCATCGACGCCATCCGCCCACCGTAACTCTTGCCAGCAGCCCACAGCACAGGTTCCGACGCCAGCTCATCAACCACGGCGCGCCACGTCGCGATCGCATGCGCGGCAGGACCGGGCATGCGCCGCCCCGCCTCGGAGTAAGGAAAGTTAAAGCGTGCCGTGGAGACGCCCTGTGCCCGCATCCCCTCGGCAAAGCCGACCAAGAAGGCATGATTCATCCCCGCACCTGCGCCGTGCGCAATCGGCATCATCGCCCAGGCGTTCTCGGCCCGCTCCACATCAAGCGTGATGGCGGTGTCGCCTTTCGGAAGCGCCACCACCAGTTGCTGCGACGTCATGCGGAGGGCGAGTCCGTAGCCGGGCGGCTCGTCGGACCCTCTTGCGCCGGAACCTCGGGTGCCGTTGCAGACGCTGGCTGGCCGTAGCCAGGGAGGCGCTCGCCGTACTGCGGCGGCGAGTTGTCGATCACCTTCGGCGCGCGCGGACGCACGCCACGAATGTCGTTCATCACTTGGCGAGCCTTGTGGATGCTGGTGGTCGTGACGGTGAGGTCATAGTGGTCGGCGACCATCGCCATCACGCTCGCGAAGGAACGACGACGACGCATGATGAGGTACGACATAAACGACAGCGCCATACCAATGGTCATGCAGATGAACAGCGTCGCGAAATACACCGCCCCGGGGATCTCGGGGTTGATGATGGCCTGGATCGCGCAGGCACCGATACCGAGCATCAGACCGTTGATGAGTCCGCCGCGCGCCGCGGTGAGGTAACCAAGGCGGCCGGTGATGCGCTCAACCGAGCGCAGGCCATTGCCCACGATGGAGATGTCGCGTGGCGGAATGTCCGCCTCGATGAGCTGGGAGGCGGCCTTCTGGGCAGCCTCGTACTCGGGAAACGAAGCGACCGTTTCTCCGATGTCGTTCTTGCCGATATTTGCACCCATCATGCTCATATGGCCATTGTTTCACGACCCCGTGTGTGACTGCCTGACAGTTCGATATCAGGACTACGCTGGGAGCGTGAGCACTCAGAGGGTTTTCGTTGCGCGCCTTGTCGGGTGCACCGTTTTCGACCCCTCCGGCGATCGCCTCGGCAAAGTCCGTGACGTCGTCGTCGTGTACCGAAAATCTGACCCGCCCCGCGTCATCGGCCTCGTCTGCGAGATTCCCGGGCGCCGGCAGGTTTTCGTCTCCATTAACCGGGTGACGTCTATTTCTCAGGGCCAGGTCATTACGACTGGCCTCATTAATGTGCGCCGCTTTCAGCAGCGCGCAGGCGAAATCCGCGTCATTGCCGAGCTCGTCGGTCGCCGGATTACTTTTGCCGATGGTTCCGGCACCGCCACGATTGAAGACGTCGCGATTGAACGTGCCCGCTCAGGTGAGTGGGATGTCAGTCAGCTCTTCCTTCGTAAGCCCAAGACGAGCGCATCGCCGTTCGCGAAGGGCCCCACGACATTTGCCACGTGGCAAGAGGTCCGCGAGGATCATCTGCCTGGTCACGCCCAGTCAGCCGAACACCTCGTGCAGTCGATGTCAGATATGAAGCCTGCCGACCTGGCAAACAGCCTGCTTGATCTGCCAGAAGCCCGCATGCTGAGTGTTGCCGTCGAGCTGCCAGACGAGCGTCTCGCTGATGCTCTCGAAGAGATGCCTGAAGACGAACAGGTTCACATTCTTGAGCAGCTCGGTGACGAGCGTGCCGCCGACATTCTGGATGCCATGGAACCAGATGACGCGGCAGACTTGCTCGCTCAGCTCCCCGAGGGGCGCCTCCAGCAGTTGCTTGAGCTGATGGAGCCGGACGAAGCCGAAGACGTTCGCGCGCTGCTGCAGTACGGCCCAGACACGGCTGGTGGTCTGATGACAACCGAGCCGATCATCATGTCGGCAGATGCCACTGTGGCCGAGGCCCTCGCACTGATTCGTCGCCACGAGCTTCACCCGGCCCTCGCCGCCGCCGTCTTCGTAACGCTGCCGCCGTATGAAACCCCGACGGGTCGACTGCTTGGCGTCGTCCACTTCCAGAAGATGCTGCGCTATCCCCCGCACGAGCGGTTAGGTTCCATCATCGACGACACCGCAGAGCCGGTGCTCGCGTCGGCGTCTGCCGTTGAAGTGGCGCGCATTCTCGCCTCGTACGACCTGGTGTCTTTGCCCGTGGTCGATATCAGCCACCGCCTCGTCGGCGCGATCTCGATCGATGACATGCTCGACTACCTGTTGCCTGATGACTGGCGTTCACACGACACTGAGACGCAGCCGGGAGCGCGTTCGTGATGGCGCGCGGACAACAGCTCGAGACGCCGCTCGGTCGCGCCAGCCGCCGCACGTCAGCTGAGTCGAAGGACCGCTTTGGCCGGTTCACCGAATGGATTGCGCGGGCCATGGGTACGCCCATGTTCTTGGCGATGCTGACGCTGTTCTGTATTGCATGGATCGCATGGAACACGCTCACTCCGGCGCACGTGCGCTTTGACTCCGCTGCAAACGGCTTTACCGCGCTGACCCTGATGCTTTCGCTGCAGGCGTCGTACGCTGCCCCGCTCATCCTGTTGGCGCAGAACCGCCAGGATGACCGCGACCGCGTGCAAATTGAGCAAGACAGGCAGCGCGCTGAACGCAACCTTGCCGACACCGAGTACCTCGCTCGCGAAGTCGTGGCGTTGCGCATGTCGATTGACGATATGACCAAGGAGGTCATGACCCGCGACATGCTGCGTCAAGAGCTCCGCGCTCTCCTCGAAGATCTCGACCGTCGCGACGAGAGTGCAGGCGGCACCGAGGAGCACCATGAGCGCCGTTGACGCAGTCCGCTTGGCCGTCGGCAGCGTCACCGACCCCGAGCTTCGTCGCCCGCTTGCTGATCTGGGCATGATCCGCGATGTGCGGATCGACGGAACCACTGCGCACGTCGACATGGTGCTCACGATTGTGGGGTGCCCGGCTGCAACGCGAATAGAGGCGGATGTTCGTGCCGCAGCGCTCAGCGTTGCGGGGGTGGCAGAAGCCGATATTCACGTCGGCGTGATGACACCGGCCGAACGTGCGGAACTCACCGAAAAACTTCGCGCCGGGCGCCACGCGCGCGTCATGCCATTTGGCCCTGATTCGCTTACCCGGGTGATCGCCGTCACAAGCGGAAAGGGGGGCGTCGGAAAATCAACCATCACCGCGAACCTCGCGATCGCCCTCGCCAAGCAGGGGCTCCGCGTCGGCCTCATCGACGCCGACGTGCACGGCTTCTCTATTCCGGCGTTGATGGGAATACCGGCAAATACAACGCCAACCCGACTCGATGACATGATCCTGCCGCCCATCGCGCACGACGTCCGCGTCATTTCGATCGGCATGTTCTTACAGGCAGGCAACAACAACGGAGCTGTCGCGTGGCGCGGGCCGATGCTTCACCGCACGGTGCTGCAGTTTCTCACCGACGTGTATTTCGGTGATCTCGACGTGTTGTTGCTCGACATGCCGCCAGGCACAGGCGATATGGCGATTTCGGTCGGGCAGATCCTGCCGCACGCCGAGGTTCTCGTCGTCACTACGCCGCAAGCAGCGGCAAGCGATGTCGCCGTGCGCAGCGGACTCGTTGCCCGTCAGACCGGCCAAAACATCATTGGGGTCGTCGAAAACATGGCGGCGCTGACGCTTCCCGATGGTTCCGTTCTGGAGCTTTTTGGCTCAGGCGGCGGCGACGAGGTTGCGCGCGCACTTTCGGATGACACTCACGAGGTCGCTGTACTCACGCGCGTACCACTCAGCGTTGCCCTTCGCACCGGCGGCGACACCGGTGAAGCCGTGGTGCTGGCGGCCCCAGACGACCCCGCAGCGGTCGCGATTACGAATCTGGCAACGCTCGTGAAAAGCCGGGGCCGTGGCCTCGAGGGCAGGTCACTGTCGATGACAGTTTCTTAGCCACACGGCAACCCCCTATCTTCTCCAGGCCCGTTCGGAGAGACTGTGGCCATGATGATCGAAGAGAAATCAGCCACACTCCTCAAACTGCATGAAGACGATGCCATTCTCAGTGTTGTCAACGTGTGGGATGCCATTTCCGCCAAGGTCGTCGCGGAGACTCCCGGAACCACGGCACTGGCGACGGCAAGTCACTCCATTTCTGCGACGCTCGGGTATCCGGACGGCGAGGTCATTCCGTTCGAAGAACACCTCCTCATGATCCGTCGGATCGTCGCGGCAACCGACCTCCCGGTGAGCGCGGATCTCGAGGCCGGGTACGGCAATGCTGGTGAGGCCGTACGTCGGGCGATTGGTGTCGGCGTCGTCGGCGCAAACATCGAAGACCAGATGAAGCCACTCGCGGAAGCAACCCGTGCTGTGGAAGACGTTATGAACGCTGGCGAAAAGGAGGGCATAACGTTCGTCTTGAACGCCCGCACCGACGCGTTCCTGCGCGCGGGCGATCGTGATCCTTCCGCGGTTCTTGACGACGCGATCGCGCGTGGGCAGGCATATCTTGCCGCAGGCGCGCCGGTTGTCTTCGTGCCGGGAAAACTGAATGAGGATCAGGTGCGAGCACTTGTCGATGCCTTCGGTCCTCGTAAACTCACCATGATCGGCGTGCCAGGTTCACTCTCCCGCGACCGCCTGCAGGAGCTTGGCGTGGCTCGCATCTCATACGGTCCGTGGTCGCAGCGCGTCGCGCTGACGGCACTGCAGGAGCTCACTGCTGGCGTTGCCGCTGGCGACAGCCTGCCCGAAGGGACAAAGCCCCTGAACTAGCGCTATCGCGCGCTCAGCGGGAGACGCGCAGGAAGGGAGGCGTCAGCCACGACGCATGCTCGCGGCAATGACAGCGGGGACCTTATGTGGCTTCGTTGTCGTACGGGGGAATTTCCCCCGCTTCCAGGCGCGCGACGGTGCGCGTCGGCGCCATGGTTCCGCTGAATCCGGCGGCACCTGCACCCATCGGCGCACCGCTGCCTACTGCACCCGCTGTCGGTACGGGCACCACCTCATCAAGAATTGCTTCCCTGATGATGCGGCGCGGGTCGTATTGCCGCGGATCCAGCTTGCGCCAATCCACGTCTTCGAACTCAGAACCCATCTCAGTGGAGACACGATCCTTCGCGCCACGCAGGTATTCTCCTGCACGTTTAATGAGCCGTGCGAAGCCTTCCGCATATTTCGGCAACCGCTCAGGACCGACGACCATTAGCGCGATCACCGCGATCACGACCAGCTTGTCGGCAGAGAGCCCGAAGTTCATGCCTTTAGATTACCCGCCGCGCCTTAGCGAATGCCATGACAGCACCCCGTAGCCTTGTCATGGAGGAGTCATGAGCGAACACGATGCTATTGCCCGCTTTGCCCGGGAGTCGATTATCGAACCCGAGCACATTCAGCGCGCCCGCACCCATGCAGTCGAAATCGGGGCGCACCCGATCAGCGCTGGCATCGGCGCGCAGTGTGCTGTCGTTGCCGCTGCGACCGCCGCCACCAGCATGGTGGAGATCGGAACCGGTGCAGGCGTTTCCGGACTCTGGCTCCTGCATGGCGCACCGGGAGCGATTTTGACAACCATCGACAGCGAACCCGAAAACCTCGGTGTCGCACGGCAGTCCTTCCACGAAGCGAAGGTTCCGGCGTCGCGCGCCCGCTTTATCTCGGGCCGCGCGCTGGACGTCCTGCCCCGCATGAACGAAGCCTCCTACGACATCGTGATGATCGACGCCGATCCAGAAAACGTCATCGCCTACGTTGAGCACGGGCTCCGCCTAGTCCGCCCTGGCGGCACGGTACTCATCCCCCGCGTTCTCAACGGCGGAAAGGTGGCCGACCCGGTACAGCGGGATGAAACGACGCGCGCATACCGCTCACTCATTCAGGAGACACAGGCATCCCCCGCGGTCGTCGGCGCACTCTCCACCCTCAACGAGGGACTCCTCCAACTGACTTTGCTGTCCGAGTAAGCAGACAGATACACGAATGGCCGGGTGAATAATCACCCGGCCATTCGCATTATGAGAAGTTAGGCGGCGTTGACGACGCCACTCAAAACCTCGTGCAGTTCCTTGGCTTCGTCATCGTTGACGGAGACAACGAGTCGTCCGCCCCCCTCCAGCGGAACGCGCACGATAATGAGGCGTCCTTCCTTCACGGCTTCCATCGGTCCGTCGCCGGTCCTTGGCTTCATGGCTGCCATTGCGGGCCCCTTTCGTCCTGGTATACCTCTAGTTTATCGGTTTCCTGGACACTGGCCATTCGACAGCGAAATGTTAGGGAATTCGCGTGATGGTGTTTCCGTACGCGTACATCTCGAAAATCCAGATGGCCTGGTAAATCAGGCACCCCGCAAGCACCGCGATCCGCCCCCACAACGGCTTAATCTGGGCGGGCGCGCCCCACAGCGGTGACAGCGGAACCAACAATCGCAGCGTCGAGGACTGTGGGAAGAACACCGCGACGAGATAAAGCAGATAGCTTGCTGAAAACAGGCGCACTTCCATCCCCAGCGCACGCACGGCACGAGCGCGCACCAGTAGCCACATGGTTCCGGCAACCAGCAGGCCAAAAACCGTCCACCCCAGCCACGCAGGCAATTGCCACTGGGCAAACCAGAAGTTCAGACCGAGAATCCACCCGTCAAACGGTACGAAGTGCGTCGAAGACTCAGGCAACCAGTTTCGTCGCCATGACAGCTCCGTCTGCAAATACGCGGTCGGATCCCCCATCGCAAGGCCTGCGATCACCGGCCAACTGAGACCGACAACGGCGGCAAGCAGTCCAGTGGCAATGATGTGGTTAATGTGCGCAAGCGGCAGCGGGTCACGGCGCCGCCTGACCCATCGCCAAATGCCATACAGCGCCAGCATCAGGGAGAAGGCAAGAACGCCTGGACGCGTGTATCCCATCAAGGGGATCAGGAGATAAAGCCAGGCAAACTGCCGAGTCACGACGACGTACAGCGCGGTCAGCAGGAAGAACAGGAAAAGGGCTTCGGCATACCCGACATGAAATAGCGCGGCGAGCGGGCCATTGGCGAAGAAGATCACCGCCCACAGCGACTGCGATTCGCTCAGCCGTGTTCGCATGAGGGCGTAGAGGGCGTAGCTGGCTCCGAACCCAGCGACAAGCGACACGATCGCCGCACCGACAACCCAATGCCCGAACGGCAGAGCCACGATCTTCGCGAGGTAAGCGTAAACCGGCATAAAGGCCCACGCGTTCTCCATCGGTCGACCGTCATCGGAGAGCGGGAGGTCGGAGGGGTAACCGACGTCAGCCACGATCCAATACCAGTTGGCATCCCACCCGAGGATGAAATCGCCGACGGTCGCCGCAGCACCGTACCGAGACTGCGGGCCAGCTGCGGAGGCAGCGGCAAACAGCACGCTCAGCGTGATGACCCGCGAGACCAGGTAAATCGCCGCCACCTGCACGAGCGCAGAGGGGCGCGGCGCGTCAAAACGTGCGATTAGGCGAGCCACGCGCGCAACGCAGTCTCGACTGCCACGATCTGTGAAATCTCGACGCGTTCTTGATCATGGTGCGCAAGCGACGGATCACCCGGACCGTAGTTCACGGCCGGAATGCCCGCTTCGGAGAAGCGCGCGACATCCGTCCAGCCGTATTTCGGCTTCGCTTCGGCTCCCACCGCTGCCACAAACTCCTGCGCCAACGGCGCGTCTAAACCGGGCCGTGCTCCGGCGGCGAGGTCAGTGAATTCCACCTCGAAGCCGGCAAAGAAGTCACGCACGTAGTCCTGCGCTTCGTCGGTCGAACGGTCGGGGGCAAACCGAAAGTTCACCTCCACCTCGCACAGGTCAGGAATGACATTGCCAGCCACACCGCCCGTGATACCAACGGCATTGAGGCCCTCACGGTAGACGAGCCCCTCCACATCCGCATCACGCGGGGTGTACTCGGTTAAACGCGCCAGGATGGGCGCTGCCGCGTGAATGGCGTTCTCCCCCATCCACGCCCTGGCGGAGTGTGCTCGCGAGCCGTGGGTGCGTACAACGGCGCGCAGGGTGCCATTGCAGCCGCCCTCGACGGCACCGTTGGATGGTTCGCCGAGGATCGCGAAATCACCCAGCATCAGGTCGGGGCGGTTTCGTGCGAGTCGTCCGAGACCGTTGAGCGAGCTGTCGACCTCTTCGTTGTCGTACCACAGCCATGTAATGTCGACCGATGGTTCCACCAGTTCTGCCGCAAGCTTCAGCTGCACGGCAACGCCCGCCTTCATGTCGACGGTGCCGCGCCCCCAAATGTATTCAACGCCGTCACTCTCGGACAGCTGTGTTGGCAGGTTGTGGTTGATCGGCACGGTGTCAATGTGGCCTGCGATGATGACGCGACGGTCCCGCCCGAGATTGGTGCGCGCGACAATGAGGTCGCCGTCGCGAATGACCTCGAGGTGCGGGTACGCGGTGAGCGCTTCCTGCATCAGATCGGCCAGCCGCTTCTCATCACCAGAAACACTGGGAACGTCGCAAATGTCACGAGTGAGTTGAACAGCGGAGACGGTGAGATCAAGCGTCGACATGCGAACCACTCTAGTAGCGCGCAAATCGACCACGCACGCCGGTAGTAACGTTGACCCATGACTGAAGCACGTTGGATCTGGGGTGAGGGTCTGCGGACCGTGGCACACGACGGAACGGTGCTCGATGCACTGTACCCGTCGCCGGCGATCGGACGCGCGCCACATGAGGCCCCGCTGACGCTCGCAGGGCGCACCGATGACCGCCGTGGCGTCACGGTCGAGGCCGTCATTGTCGAGATCGATCTGGAAGCGCCTCCGGCTTCTACTGAAGATGCCTACCTCCGTCTTCAGGCGTTGTCGCTCCTGCTGGTACGCCCGAACGAACTCAACCTCGATGGCATCTTCGGTCACCTTCCTAACGTCGCATGGACCAACGCTGGCCCGATGCTCCCCGCCGAGGTCGGTAGCCGTCGTGCTGCCCTCCAGGCCGCTGGTATCCAGGTACAGGGGCTCGACAAGTTCCCGCGCCTCACCGACTATGTGCTTCCGGTTGGCGTGCGTATCGCGGATGTCTCACGCGTGCGGTTGGGGGCATATTTGAGCCCCGGAACCACGGTGATGCACGAAGGATTCGTCAACTTCAACGCGGGTACGTTGGGCGCCTCGATGGTGGAGGGCCGTATTTCGCAGGGTGTCGTTGTCGGCGATGGTTCTGACATTGGTGGCGGCGCCTCCATCATGGGCACTCTTTCAGGCGGTGGATCGCATCGCGTCTCGATTGGCGAGCGCACGCTGCTTGGCGCAAACGCCGGAATCGGCATTTCCCTTGGCGATGACTGCGTCGTGGAGGCCGGCCTCTACGTGACCGCCGGATCCAAAATCATCATGATCGATCAGCCGCTGCAGTCAGACGGCTCCCCCGTCATCATGAAGGGTTCTGACCTCTCGGGCAGGAACGCCCTGATGTTGCGCCGCAACTCGCTGACAGGCGCCATTGAAGCCGTCGCCAGGCACGGTGTCGGAGTCACCCTGAACGACGCCCTGCACGCGTAACCGTGACACAACAAAGCCCCAGCAGAAAACAATCTGCTGGGGCTTTGTTGTGTCTGCTTACAGACCCGGGTAGTTGCGCTCAGGTGCACCTGTGTACAGCTGCTGCGGGCGACCAATCTTGTTCTGCGGGTCGGTGTTGAGCTCGCGCCAGTGCGCCAGCCAGCCGGGAAGGCGACCGATCGCAAACAGCACGGTGAACATACGCGTCGGGAAGCCCATCGCCTTGTAGATCACGCCGGTGTAGAAGTCGACGTTCGGGTACAGGCGACGCGACTGGAAGTACTCGTCGTTGAGAGCGATCTCTTCGAGCTCCTTCGCCAGGTCAAGCAGCGGGTCCTTCACGCCGAGCTCGGCAAGAACCTCGTCAGCCGACTCCTTCACGAGCTTCGCACGCGGGTCGTAGTTCTTGTAGACACGGTGACCGAAGCCCATGAGCTTGACACCGTCTTCCTTGTTCTTGACGCGCTCGACGAAACGCTTGACGCCCTCGCCCGAATCGCGAATCTTCGCAAGCATTTCCAGAACTGCCTCGTTCGCGCCGCCGTGCAGCGGGCCGTACAGCGCGTTGATGCCTGCCGAGATGGAGGAGAACTGGTTGGCGCCTGTGGAACCCACCAGGCGCACGGTCGAGGTCGACGCGTTCTGCTCGTGGTCTTCGTGCAGGATGAGCAGACGCTCAAGCGCACGCGACATGATCGGGTTGACTTCGTACTCTTCGCTGAGCACACCGAAGTTGAGCTTGAGGAAGTTGTCCACGAAGCTCAGCGAGTTGTCTGGGTACAGGAACGCCTGACCGATGCTCTTCTTGTGTGCGTAAGCCGCGAGCACGGGAAGCTTGGCGAGCATGCGAATCGTGTTGAGTTCGACGTGCTCGGGGTTGTGCGGGTCGGACTGACCTTCGTAGTAGGTCGACAGCGCCGAGACCGCCGAAGACAGCACAGACATCGGGTGCGCGGTGTGCGGCAGTGCCGAGAAGAAGTGCTTGAGGTCTTCGTGAATCAGGGTGTGACGACGAATCTTCTCGTCGAACTCACCGAGCTGGTCAGCGGTGGGCAGCTCGCCGTAGATGAGCAGCCAAGCCACCTCGAGGTAGGAGCTGTTCTTTGCCAGCTGCTCGATGGGATAACCGCGGTAGCGCAGGATGCCTTCGTCACCATCAATGAAGGTGATTGCGGACTTCGTGGCTGCCGTGTTCACGAAACCGTAGTCCAGCGCCGTGTGGCCGGTCTGCTTGGTGAGCGTTGCAAAATCGATGGCCGGGGTGCCATCTGTTCCCTGCAAAACGGGGAATTCGGCGGTTGTGCCGCCAATCGACAGTGTGGCCTTCTCGGGCTGGGTTGCCGCGTCCGTCACGGTGCCTCCTTGCGATCTGTATCGACGAGAGTCGTATTCGCCGCGCGGTGACGCGGTCGGTCGGGGCTTCACATGGAAGCCACACATTTACAGCCTAGTAGGAGTCAGAGAGTACTGTTGACCGCCGCAAAGGATCGCGCGAATCGATAGAGATCACCTACGAAGCGTGACGGAGGCGCGCGGCCGCAGCCGCGATGCGCTCATCCGTTGCGGTGAGTGACAGCCGCACATGCTGCGCAAAGGACGGCCCGTAGAACACGCCGGGGCCAGCCAGGATGCCCAGACCCACCAGACGTTCCATGCTCTCCCAGGCGTCTCGCCCTTCGGTGGCCCACAGATAGAGTCCGGCTTCGCTGCGGTCAATGCGGAACCCGGCCGCTTCCAGCGCCGGCTTCAACACCGCACGGCGCGCACGGTAACGCTCCTTCTGCTCCGTGACGTGGTCATCATCGGCCAACGCCACTGCCATGGCGTGCTGCACAGGCAACGGCAACATCAGGCCCAGGTGCTTGCGCGCGGTGAGCAAACGCTCCACGAGAGCAGAATCCCCCGCGAGGAAGGCCGCACGGTAGCCTGCCAGGTTTGACTGCTTCGACAACGAGTACACCGACAGCACGTTCGTGATGTCGCCACCCGTCACGCGCGGGTCCAATACCGACGGAATCGCCTCGGTATCCCACGGCGCATCCCACCCCAGCTCGGCATAGCACTCATCGCCAGCAATGACGGCGCCGAGCTCTCGCGCGCGCTCAACAGCAACGCGCAACTCCGCGGCGCTCCACACCCGGCCATCGGGGTTCCCAGGTGAATTTAGCCAAATCAGCTTGGTTCCGTCCGGCCACAGCGCCGGATTATCCTGCGCGACGGGTGTCGCGCCGACAACAACTGCACCGACCTCATAGGTCGGGTAGGCGGCGCGCGGGTGCACGACAATATCGCCCTCCCCTAGACCCAACAGGGTGGGCAGCAACGCGACGAGTTCTTTCGAACCGATCGTGGGCAGCACGTTGTCTGGAGTCAGTCCAGTGACACCGCGCCGACGTTCGAACCAGGCGACGATCGCTTCGCGAAGCGGAACCGTGCCGACAGTCTGCGGGTAGGCGTGCGCCTCGGTAGCTGCGGCAAGCGCTTCACGAATGACGACAGGTGTGGGGTCGACGGGCGAACCGATCGAGAGGTCAACGATGCCGTCAGCGTGTTCGCGAGCGCGCTGTGCGAGCGGCGCGACAGCATCCCACGGATAGTCAGCGAGGTCCCGGATGCTCATGCCTGCGGCGGCAACACAGAAACGACGGGGTGGTCCTTCGGGATCACACCCACCTTGGCGGCGCCACCGGGAGATCCGACGCCATCGAAGAATTCGACGTTCGCCTTGTAGTAGTCAGACCATTCTTCCGGCAGGTCGTCTTCGTAGTAAATAGCCTCAACCGGGCACACCGGTTCGCACGCACCACAGTCAACACACTCATCAGGATGGATGTAGAGCATCCGCTCACCCTCGTAAATGCAGTCAACGGGGCATTCATCGATGCAGGCGCGGTCTTTCACGTCTACACACGGCAGTGCAATTACGTACGTCACAGGATCAGTCTACTTCGGGTTGAGGGTGCGAAGCCGTGACGCGTCCGGCCAGACAGCGATGAGCACAATGACCGCAGTCAGGCTGAGTGACCACACCACACCCAGGATGGAATCCGGAACCACGACAGAACCGCCTGGGCCGACACCAGAAAAGAGGAGCAGCATTGCCATCATTCCGAGACCTCCGGCAGCAACGGCAATGCGGTCTTCCGTGATCATCCGAATCGCGACGAGGATGGCAGCGCAGCCGATGATTCCGACGGCGAAACCAAGCGGAAGCCCGAAGGGCATCGCGGCGTAACCAATGGTTCCAGCTGCACCAAAGACAGCACCGAGCGCGATTGCCATAAGCCAGGTCAGAATGCGGGAGAAGAGCTGCACCCCGCTATCGTACTCGCGCTGGTTTGGTGCGAGCCGAGCGTTAGGCGGCGAGGCCCCACAGACGCAACAACGCCGCCGTGACCGCACCTGCGAGCACGACGAGCAAGAAGGGCGCGCGCACGCTCAACAAAATCGCGGCAACGATAACCGCGGGGATGCGCGCGTCCAGCACAATGCTTTGGTCTTTCGCGAGCGTTTGTGTCGCGATCAGCGCCGCAAGCAACGCCACCGTGAGCAGGTCGGTGATGCGCGCAGTACGCGGCTCCTCCAGCCAGTGCGTTGGGGTGAGGTATCCGGCGAGTTTGAGCAGCATGCAGGCAACGCACGCGAGGAGAACGGCAGACCACAGTGTCATGCGACAGCCTCCTTTGACCCGAAGAGGTTGAACCATCCCACAATGACCGCGACGCTCGCGGCGATCAACACGGGAGCACCCGGCATCACGATGGGAGTAACAGCGGTGGCGACGACAGCCGCCATCACCCCAACAGCGATGGCCTGGCGAGACTTGAGACGCGGCCAGAGTAGTGCGACGAAAGCAGCCGCGGCGGCAGCATCAAGGCCCCAGGCACGCGGGTCGCCGAGCACATCCCCAAGCAGGGCGCCGAGGAGTGTCATCAGGTTCCATCCGATGAAAATTCCGATGCCCGTGGCCCAGAAACCAATACGACGCGACCTGGTGTCCTGCTGAGCCAGCGCCACAGCGGTCGATTCGTCGATCGTCAGGTGGGCTGCCGCGATGCGCTTCGCTTTACTGCCACCGATGAGAGCCGACAGACGCATCCCGTATGCCAGGTTGCGGATACCGAGAAGCGCGGAGCTCGCAATGGCGGCGGGCGTTGCCGCCAGGCCGCCCGTGCCGATCACCCCGATAAAGGCGAACTGTGATCCGCCGGTAAACATCAGCAGGCTCAGCACACAGGTCTGCCAAATATCGAGACCGCTGCCCATGGCCAGCGCACCAAACGAAATACCGTAGGCACCGGTCGCGAGCGATACACCAATAGCATCGCGCCACGCACGGCGGGCGTTGGCCTCAGCAACATCGGAATCAGACACGAGAGTTATCTTCGCACTGAAACGCAACGTGCCCACACCATGTGGCGTGGGCACGTTGCGTAGGGCGAACGCTTAGGCGTTGGCGTCCTGCTTCTTCAGGCGGCTCGTAGCGCGGGCACGCGCGTTTCCATCGAGCTCAACCTTGCGAATACGAACCTTTTCCGGCGTGACCTCAACGCACTCGTCTTCACGAGCGAACTCGAGGCTCTCTTCGAGCGAGAGCAAACGCGGCGGCGTCATCGACTCGAAGGTGTCAGACGAAGCAGCACGCATGTTGGTGAGCTTCTTTTCCTTCGTGATGTTGACGTCCATGTCATCGTTACGCGAGTTCTCGCCGATCACCATGCCCTCGTACACCTCGTCCTGAGGCGAAACGAAGAAGCTCATACGCTCCTGCAGCGCGATGATGGCGAACGGCGTGACAACACCGGAACGGTCAGAAACGATCGAGCCGTTCTGACGCGTCACGATCTGGCCAGCCCACGGCTCGTAGCCGTGCGAAATCGCGTTGGCGATACCGGTACCACGCGTCGTGGTCATGAACTCGGTGCGGAAACCGATCAGACCACGCGACGGAACGATGAACTCCATACGGACCCAGCCGGTTCCGTGGTTCGTCATACCTTCCATGCGACCCTTACGCGCTGCGAGCAGCTGCGTAATCGCACCGAGGTACTCCTCAGGAGCATCGATCGTGAGGTGCTCGAACGGTTCGTGAACCTTGCCGTCGATCTTCTTCGTGACCACCTGGGGCTTACCAACGGTGAGCTCGAAGCCTTCGCGACGCATGTTCTCGACGAGGATCGCGAGAGCAAGCTCGCCACGGCCCTGAACTTCCCACGCGTCCGGGCGGCCGATGTCGACAACCTTGAGCGAGACGTTACCGATGAGCTCGCGGTCGAGGCGATCCTTCACCATACGTGCCGTCAGCTTGTGGCCCTTGACCTTGCCGACGAGCGGCGAGGTGTTGGTTCCGATGGTCATCGAGATCGCCGGGTCGTCGACGTGGATCATCGGCAGCGGGCGAATGTCGTCGGGGTCAGCGATCGTCTCGCCGATCGTGATGTCTTCAAAGCCGGCAATCGCGACGATGTCGCCGGGGCCAGCCTCTTCAGCGGGGTAACGCTCGAGCGCGCGGGTCTTCATCAGCTCGGTGATGCGGGCGTTGCTTGTGGTGCCGTCTGCACGCACCCAGGCAACCGTCTGGCCCTTCTTCAGCGTGCCGTTGAAGACGCGGAGGAGTGCAAGGCGGCCGAGGAACGGGCTGGAGTCAAGGTTCGTGACCCAGGCCTGCAGCGGAGCCTCGTCGTCGTACGACGGTGCCGGCACGTGCTCGAGGATCGCGTCGAACAACGGTTCGAGGTCATCGTTGTCTGGCAATTCACCGTCGGCCGGACGGTTGCGCGAAGCGGCACCTGCGCGGCCGGAGGTGTACACGACGGGAACATCGAGCAGTGCGTCGACGTCAAGGTCAGGAACGTCGTCGACCAGGTCAGATGCCAGGCCAAGGAGGAGGTCTTGTGCTTCGCCCTCAACGGCCTCGATGCGAGCGTCGGGGCGGTCGGTCTTGTTGACCGCGAGGATAACGGGCAGCTTCGCCTCAAGTGCCTTACGAAGCACGAAGCGGGTCTGCGGCAGCGGACCTTCAGAAGAGTCAACGAGCAACACAACGCCGTCAACCATCGACAGGCCGCGCTCAACCTCGCCACCAAAGTCGGCGTGACCGGGGGTGTCGATGACGTTGATCGTCACCGGAACATCGGAGTGCTTTCCGCTGTACGTGATCGCCGTGTTCTTGGCGAGGATCGTGATGCCCTTTTCGCGCTCAAGGTCACCCGAGTCCATCGAACGGTCTTCGGTGTGGCCGTGCTCGCTGAAGGCGCCCGTCTGACGAAGCATCGCGTCGACAAGCGTGGTCTTGCCGTGGTCGACGTGAGCGACGATTGCGACATTGCGGAGGTCCGGACGGAGGGCATGCGCCATGGAGAGGGTCCTTGCGTTGGGTATTTGTGCCCGGAATGGGGCCTATCTATATTACACGACATGGGAAAAGCCCCCGACGATCCGGCCGATCATCGGGGGCTTTGCCAGGTGTGGACGTTGTTCCGTCGCGCTTAGCTGGCCTGCTGGGAAGCCAGGAGTGCCGCGCGTGCATCACGGCGGATCTTCTGCTCCCCAGGGTCAGGAACCGGAATCGCGGCGATGAGACGCTGCGTGTACGGGTCCTTCGGAGCGTTGAGCACCTGGGCGGTGGGGCCCTGCTCCACGATCGCGCCGTGGTTCATCACGATGAGGCGGTCGGAAAGCGAATCAACAACGGCGAGGTCGTGACTGATGAACAGGCACGCAAAGCCAAGTTCGCTCTGCAGGGTGCGCAGCAGCTTCAGCACGGTGGCCTGCACCGACACGTCGAGGGCCGAGGTCGGCTCGTCGGCGATCAGCAGCTTCGGTTCCAGCGCCAGCGCGCGCGCAATACCGACACGCTGCTTTTGACCACCAGACAGTTCGTGCGGGTAACGGTTGCGGTACGAGCGCGGAAGCTCAACGGCATCGAGAAGTTCCTGCACCTTGACATCAAGGTCACGTCCCTTGGCGATGCCGGCAAGGAGCATCGGCTCACCGATGGACTGGCCAATCGGCAAACGTGGGTTCAGCGATGACGAGGGGTCCTGGAACACGATACCGACGTCTTTGTGCACCTCGCGGAGCAGTCGGCGGTTGGCGTTCGTGATGTCGTGACCGACGACGGACGCTTCACCTTCGGCGATCGGGAGCAGACCGATCGCTGCACGTCCCATCGTCGACTTACCTGAGCCTGACTCACCGACAAGGCCGGTGACTTCGCCGGGGTAGACCGTGAACGTCGCGTGTTCGACAGCGCGGAAGGCAGGCACGCGGCCCTTCTTCGGGTAGTCGATGGCAACGTCCTTGAACTCCAGAACGGGGGCACCCTTGGAGGCGCGCAGCGCGTCTTCCTCAGCGGCAGCCTCAGCGATGCGGATCGCCGAGGTGTCGCCGCGGAGCGCCGCTGTCGTGTCGATGCGCTGTTCTCCATCGAGCCCAGCACCCAAACGCGGCACGGCGGCCAACAACTGTTGCGTGTACGGGTGCTGCGGGTTCGCGAATACCGACTGCGTGGTTCCGCGTTCCACAATCTCACCCTTGCGCATCACGACAATGTCGTCTGCGAGGTCTGCCACCACGCCCATGTCGTGGGTGATGAGCAGAATGGCGGCATCAACGCGGTGTCGCAAATCACGCATCAGGTCGAGGATCTCGGCCTGCACCGTCACGTCGAGCGCGGTGGTCGGCTCGTCGGCGATCAGCAGCTTCGGGTCACACGAGATCGACTGTGCGATCATGGCGCGCTGACGCTGGCCACCAGAGAGCTGGTGCGGGTAGGAGTTGAACGCCTTAAGCGGGTCGGGCAGGTCAACCATGTCGAGCAGCTCGAGCGCGCGGGCCTTTGCCGCACTCGGCGTCATACCGAAGTGCATGCGGAGCGTCTCAATGATCTGGAAGCCGACCGTGAACACGGGGTTCAGCGCGGTCATCGGCTCCTGGAAGATCACGGCAATTTCGCGACCGCGGATACGGCGCAGATCGTCGCCCTTCAGCGACAGAATCTCGCGACCATCGAGGCGAGCGGAACCAGTGACGCGAGCGTTCTTGGGGAGCAGGCCGAGCAGGGCCATCGAACTCACCGACTTGCCGGAACCAGACTCACCAACGATCGCAAGTGCTTCACCTGGGCGCACGTCATAGGTCAGCTTCTTGGCTGCAGGCACCCAAAAGTTGTCAACAGCGAAGTCAACGGAGAGTCCGTCAACTTCCAAAAGGGGCGCGCCTTCGCGGCGCTTTCGTTCTTCTGGCATGTTCATCGTGTGTTCCTCACCATACGAGAGGGGAAAATAGAAGTGTGAAGAGCAATGAAACGACTGTCCATTCCCAATTCAACCGCATTGTGGCGGTGATCCTGTGGGTTCTGAGCGTCGTGCTCATTGTGATCGCGGCGAGTAGCGGCGATTCGCGCCTGACGTGGGTCTACCCCACCGGCGTCTTCTTGGTGGCTTACGCGTACTTTGCGCTGTGGCGTCCGAATGTCACCGTGAGCGACGAGGGCGTGCTGATCCAGAATGTGACGCACCACGTTTTCGTGCCGTGGGTGGCGCTCATCCTGGTTGATACCAAGCACGCGCTGACGCTCTACACGCCGGGAAAGAAGTTCACGGCGTGGTCGGCTCCGGCGCCCGGACTCGTCACGGCTTACACGGCCGGCCGCCGAGCCGCGAACCGTGAGACGCGCGCGGCGGGCGAACGGCCACGGCACGCTGATCTCATCGGAACCGACTCGGGCGACGCGGCCATCGTCATCCGTGAGCGTTGGGAGAAACTGAAGAACGCTGATCGCGTCGCCATCGGCGAAGCGGGCGAGGTCACGGTTCGACGCAACATCGAACCGCTCCCCCTGCTCGTTCTCACGGTGCTCGCCGCAGCAATTGTGGCGGGCTTCTTCCTCAGCTGAGTACATGTCAGTGGCCTTCGCGGCGCTCCACGTCGGCCGGAGTGTCTGAGGCACTCGGACCACCAGGGACGTCCATGCTGACGGCTGCCGTCGGAGCAGCAGCGTCAGCCGGAAGCTCCTTGACGCGACGGAAGACAACGTTCTTCTGACGCGGGTCAAAGGCGTCGCGCAGGCCGTCACCAATGAAGTTGACGAGCAACGACAGCAGCACGATGAACACGGCTGGCCACCAGAACAGCCACGGACGCGTCTGGAACGCCGACTCGTTACGGCTGATCAAGCTACCGAGCGAGACGTCGGGGGCCTGAATACCGTAACCAAGGAACGACAGCGACGTTTCCAACAGAATGGCCGCAGCGATCGCCAGCGTCGCGGAGACGATGACGATACCCATGGCGTTCGGCAGGATGTGCTTGAAGATGATGCGAGCATCCGATGCGCCAGCAACGCGGGCCGCTTCCACGAACTCACGTTCGCGAAGCGAGAGGAATTCCGCACGCACGAGTCGCGCCATACCCGTCCAGGCGAAGAAGCCGAGGAACAGGGCAAGAACGACCGGTCCGAGTGCTCCCATTGCCGCACCAACAACCGCGCCAATGACGATGATCGGGATGATGATGACAATGTCGGTGAGACGCATAAGCACGGCGTCGACCCAGCCACGGTAATAGCCTGCGACCGATCCGACGACGACACCGATGAAGGTTGCAACGCCACCGAGGATGAACATGACAACCGTCGAGTTGACGACGCCACGCATCACCATCGCGAAGTAGTCCTTACCAACGGTGTCTTGACCGAAGGGGTGCTCACCGAGAGAGAACGGCCACAGCTGGAGCGTCGGACGCCCCTGCTCTACCGGCGGCAACAGCTCTGTGTATGTCCACTTCCACCAGCCCTGAATGCCGAAGGCCCCCGAAGCGGTGACGGCGAAGCCAATGATCAACACGAGCAGCACGAAGCTGATCATGGCGGGCTTGTGGCCAACAAAGCGCTTGAAAACAAGCCGTCCCTGGCTGACGCCCTTATCGTCGCCGAGGTGACGAATAGTTTCGGTCGGCGCTGGCCCCGTCTGTGCGGGTACGCCGGGTTCGAGATTAGCCATTATTTTGCCCTCACTCGCGGGTCAAGCGCCGAGTAGGCGAGGTCTGCCAAGAAGTTGAACAGGATGGCGAAGATCGCAATGATCAGGAAGTACGCCATCACCGGGTTCGGGTCAGATTCGTCAAGCCCCTTACTGAACAAAGCGCCCATACCGCTGAACGCGAAGATGCGCTCCGTGATGATGGCGCCACCCAGAATCGCTCCGACATCTGCCGCCACGATCGTGGTGATCGGGATGAGGGAGTTACGGAAGGCGTGACGAACAACGACCGTGCGCTCCGGCAGACCCTTAGCGCGTGCCGTGCGGATGTAGTCCTGGTTCAGCGTCTCGAGCATGCCACCACGCGCATAACGCGTGTAGCCGGCGAACGAGATCAGCATGAGTGAAATTGTCGGCAACAAGAGGTGCGTGAACGTGTCGATGCCGTGAATCCAGAAGTCACCCTGCAGGTTCGGCGTTGCAGAACCTACGGTTGCGATCGGACGGCCACGAGCCTGACTGACGTATTCCGGCCAACGCGTCATGAACTGGTCAAGCACAATAACGCCGTAGCCGAGCAAGGCCGTCAGAACGCCAATGCGCGCCGACTGCCCCCGGTCGTGTTCACCCAGCATGTAACCGATGATGCCGCCGATAACGGCCGCAGCAACAGCAATGCCGACAACACCAATTCCGGTGACGCTGGGCAACAGCGGCATCAGGATGAAGTACGCCACGATCATGATCGCGGCAGTCACACCGGCCGTCTTCCAGGCGTAGGTTGCCCGCGCACCAGCGATCAACATGACCATTCCTGCACCAAACGCTGCGATCAGCAGCGGAGCCAGGATCGGACCAAGGCCGGGCGTGAGGAACCACTGGGTGACGCCCATGCCGTAGAGCATGGCACCGGTCACCAGCGTCGATGCGGCGAAGACAGTGAGGCGTCGTTGCCTCTTACCGCCAATAATCGCCTGCCAGAACAGGCCCGCCACGATGCCACCAATGATGATCACCGGCCAGCTAATAAATGGCCCCGATTGCAGCCAGTTATTAAATCCGATGGCCAAGAAGACCTTGAGCACAACGGCCATCAGGAACGACGGCAGGGAATACAAGAAGAAGCTGACGAACGTAAACGTGTAGTCAACGGCACTGTACTGACGCAGAGCCGAAATGATACCGACTGCGATTCCGAGGATGATCGCCAGAATTGTCGCGGCGGTCACCAGCTGGAGCGTGGCACCCATAGCGCGGCCGAGAAGAACGGCAACCGACTGGTTGCTGATCGTCACGCCCAGGTCACAGGCCAGCAGGCCGGGCGCGACGCACTGGACAGCGCCGCCAACCCAGTTCAGCCAACGAACCGGAATCGGGTCGTCCAGGCCGAGCCACTGGATGCGCTGGGCAATGAGCATCTCCTTGTTGGGAGAGTTACTCGTTCGAAGATCTTCCAGCGGGTCACGTGCGAGCGCGACAAGCGTGTACATGAGGAAGGATGCGGCGAGAATAATCAGGATTGATACCCCGATTCGCCGCAAGATGTAGCTAGTCAATGGGCTGTCCCTTCATGGAGACATACGGTATCAGGCGAGTGCCCTGTGCGGCGGTTGCACTTGTGGTGCGCCGCCGCATTTGCCGATACCGGGGGGGGAATGGAAATCAACGCACAAGCCAGGGGGCGCCGGAAATCCGACGCCCCCTGCTTGTATGTGTTAGTCGAAGGCGAGGGGCTTAGTTAGCCGCTACCGTCCACTCCCAGTAGTTCCAGATCGGACCGGTCTGGTTAGCCATGTAGGTAACGCCCGATACGCGGTCCGAGTGTGCGATGACACCCGGGCTCTGGAACAGCGGCAGACCGTAGTAGTTGTCAAACAGGAGCTTGTCAACTGCCTGGCCGGCTGCTTCGATGTCCGACTGCTCGGTCATCGTCATGATGCTGTTTGCCAGCTCGTCGATCTCAGGAACGCTGATGCCATTGTAGTTACCGCCACCGTTGGTTGCGAAGATCTGCGGGATCGAGACGTTGCCGACACCCGGGGAGATCCAACCGAAGATGGAGACGTCGTAGACGTCGCTACCGAGCATCGAGCCCCACTTAGCGTCACCGACGTTAACGACGTTGAAGCCAGCTTCCGTTGCGTTAGCCGAGATCGCCTCGAATGCTGCAACACGGTTCGGGTTGTTGATGTTGTACAGGATGCGGACCGTGGGGGTCTTGCCTGCGAGGAGTGCCTTAGCGCCCTCAACGTCAACGTCAGCGTATGCCGACGAACCGTTGTTCTTGACCGAGTCTTCGTAGACCTTGCCCTGCGAGGTCACGTAGACCTGCGAGTTGAGGACGGTTGCCTCGGGGTTGATCGGCTTGATCAGCGTGTCAACGATCTGCTGACGCGGGATGACCTTCATGAAAGCTTCGCGAACCTTCGGGTCTGCGAACTCGCCCTTGAAGTTGATGTCAACGTGGTCGTACGACAGCTGGTCACCCGTGAGGACCGTTGCCGCCGGGATTGCCTGCAGTGCGGTCAGCGTGTCAGCAGCAGCCTGCGGGTTGATGATGTCAACCTCGCCGTTCTGCAGTGCCGAAACCTGTGCCTGCGAGTCACCGATGAAGCGGAACACGAGCGAGGTGTAAGCCGGCTTCAGCGTGCCCTTGTAGTTCTCGTTGAGCTTCAGCGTCATCGACTGCGTGGGCTCCCACGAGTCAACGATGAAGGGGCCGTTCGAGAGGTACAGCGACTCGTCGTCCGGCAGCGACGTAACGTCGAATGCCGAGTTGAAGACCTCTGCAGCCTTCACGAGGGGCTCGATCGGAGCTGCCGGAGCTGCCGGGTCGCCCTTCGGGCTTTCCTGGATTGCGCCGACGATCTCTTCAACCGTGACGCCAGCCTTTTCAGCGATGACGTGAACGGGCTGCTCGAGGAGCCAGACGAGGTTCCAGTCAACGTAGGGGGTGTCGTACTCGAGGGTGAGCGAGAGCTTGTCGTCGCTGACCTCGGTGATCTTCGAGTCACGGATACCCGTGGTCGAACCGGCGATCGTGAAGTACTGCGTACCTGCAGTAACAGCACCCTCTGCGTCGTAGGTTGCGTCGTCGAAGTAGCCCGACTCAACAGCCCAACCGAAGATGAGGTCGTCAGTGTCGATCGCGTCGCCGTCCGACCATTCAAGGCCCTTGTTCAGGGTGTACTTGACCGTCAGCGGGTCGTCCGAAACCTTCTCGTACGTACCGAAGCCCTCGTTGGGGACAACTTCCATCTTGTCGTTGACGTAGCCGAACGAGTCGTGCGTTGCGTACGACAGCTTGGAGTTGATGTCGAGGTTGGACTGCGGGGTGTTGACGTTGAACGACGTTACCTCGTTGGCCTCAGCCAGCGTGATCGTTGCGTCAACGACCTCACCCGTGCCGCCGCCTTCTGACGGCTTCGTCGTCGGGTCGGTTGCGCCGGGCGTGGTGCAACCGGCGAGGATCAGGGCTGAAAGGCCCAGACCCGCGGTGGTTGCTAGGGCGCGCTTGCGCCATGTCTTGTTAGACACTATTTCCTCCTGTGCAAGGGGTCTTTGTGCACCAAGAATCTGATCGAAACCTGGTACACGGATAGGGAAACACTAAGCGCGCCAGGTAGGCATGGTCAAAACGTCGCGGGAAAACGTTACATACCCTTAACTCAATTGGGGGGTTTGCTCACAAACTGCACGTTCACGCCGGGGTCGGCGCCGTTATCGCTGTGCAGGATGCCACAGAGCATCGATGTTTCTCACGGAAATGCCGGTGCCGCTTTTGCCGCCACACCCCCACAACGCCCCGGCGCACCCTCATGAACCCGCCGCCATGTATACGGCACAATGAGGACAATGAGCGCTCCGATTTTCCCCGTGGCCAGCACCGCGTCGCGCACCCGCCTGACGTGGGAAGTGGTCATCGTGCTGTGCCTATCGCTGGGCGCCTCCGCGGTCTATTCAACAATTTCCTTCATCCGCATTCAGCTCAGCACCACGCCGATCGGCGAGCAGACCGCGCAACTGAACCCATCACGCGATGATCATGCGGTATGGGATGTCGTCTACGGACTCCTCGATGTGTTTTTTGACCTCGCGATCGTCGCGCTGGTGATCTACCTCTTGTGGGAACCCGGCCAATCTGCACTCCGCAAGATCGGTCTTGACTTCTCGCGTATTGGTTCCGACTTCTTGCGCGCTTTGGGGATTGGTCTGGCGATCGGTTTGCCCGGGCTCGGCCTCTACATCGTCGGCCGGGCAATGGGAGCGAGCATTGCGATCCAGGCTTCTGACAATGTCGCTTGGTATCTCGTGCCGGTGCTGCTGCTGTCTGCGGCGCGCGCTGGCCTGCTCGAAGAAGTGATCCTGTTGGGATATCTAGGTGATCGCTTGCGCCGGCTCGGCTGGGGCACCTGGACGATCATTCTCTCCGCAGCGGCGCTGCGCGGTCTCTACCACGCCTATCAAGGTGTCCCCGGGATCGTCGGAAACTTCGTCATGGGCATCGTGTTCGGCTGGGCATACCAACGCTGGGGCCGCGTCATGCCCCTCGTCATTGCACACACCCTGATCGATATCGTGGCGTTCTTCGGCTACCCCATCGCCGTCGCCCTCTTCCCCACCCTCTTCACCGCCTAACGCTCCCTTGCATCCCACTCCCACCTGGTTCCGCACCCCACCTGGTTCCGCACCCCACCTGGTTCCGCACCCCCAGTGCCCACCTACTTTCGGCGAAACACATTCTGGTTGTCGAAACATCAACGCGTTCCATGTGTCTCGCGGACCAGAATGTGTCTCGCACTTGGATGAGGCTCCTCCACAAGCTGAGCTGGGACGGAACGTCTCCCCAAAGCCGTTGGAGCGGCGGATGCCAGCCGGATGACAGTAGATGCTTCCGGAATGGAACAATCAGCATTTCCGTTGCTGCACTCCGGTCGTGGGGACCGAAACCTCCGTCTCTCCGGAAAGCCGGGTCTCACGCGCGTGCGACATGGAATCTATACGCCGACCACTGAATGGCTGGCTCTGACGCCTTGGGAACAGTACGCCGAGCGCGTGCGCGCATTCCGCATCACCCACCCCAACGATGTCCTCAGCCATGAATCAGCAATAGTCGCGCACGGACTCCCCCTCTTCGGGTCCCCGAGCAAGATTCATGTGTGGGATCGTGAGCGCACAAAGTCTGTTCTCGTCGGCGATGTCATGCGCCATGCACTTGCCGATCCGCGCGCCCTCACGCTGACCCCGTTCGGTTTCGCAACCAGCGTGATCGACACTGCCATCGACTTTGGGCGAGTCCGCAACCGGGCTCACTCGCTTGCCGTGTGGGACGCTGCATTGCGCGGCGGCGCCGACCCTGCCGCGCTTCGACGCCGTTGGCGGTTGCAACGCAACTCCCGCGGTACGCGATCTCTCGCATGGCTCTCCGAGCACACGTGCGCTCTCTCCGAATCACCAGGAGAATCGGTCAGCCGCGCGCTCATCGAGTGGCTCGGGTTTCCCGCGCCCGAACTACAGCATCCGATGGAGACGCCGGAAGGGTCCTGGCGACTCGACTTCTGGTGGGCCAAACAGCGCGTGTGCGGCGAGTTTGATGGCTACGACAAATACAGCCAGCATGAGGCTGGCCCCGCCGGCGCCCTGCGCCACGAGAAGCGGCGCGAAGACGCTCTGCGGCGTGCCGGAGCGGTCGTAGCACGGTGGGAGTTTCGCGACCTCACCACACCCGCACGCCTCGATCGCATCCTGCGAGCCGCAGGAATGGTTCCGATCGCCCCGCAGAATCAGACGATGTTGCAGGCCTATCGCCGATCCGTTGCGGCAACTGGTGGGTGAAACACATTTTGGTCCGCGAAACACATGGAACGCGCTGATGTCTCGACAACCAGAATGTGTTTCGCGGAACTGAATGGGGGCGGAACCAGGTGGGGGGCCGGACGGGGTGGGGGCGGAACCACGTGGGGACGGGAAAGGGGTGGGGGCCGCGTAGCGGCGCCCACCCCTTCGGTGCGACAGAATTAGCCGAGGTCGGCGAAGGCCTCGATCGGCGGGCAGGCGCAGACCAGGTTGCGGTCTCCGAATGCCTGGTCGATGCGGCGGACAGGCGGCCAGTACTTCGTGCGGATGATCGATGCCACCGGGTACACAGCTTCGTCGCGGGTGTAGGCGTGTGCCCACTCCCCTGCGATGACCGAGTGCGCGGTGTGCGGCGCGTTCGCCAGCGGGTTATCGTCGGCCGGCCACGTGCCAGCCTTCACCGCTTGAGCTTCGGCGTGAATACGAATCATCGCGTCGATGAAGCGGTCGATCTCGCCCAGGTCTTCCGACTCGGTCGGCTCGACCATGAGGGTTCCGGCAACCGGGAACGACATCGTCGGCGCGTGGAAGCCGTAGTCGATGAGACGCTTAGCCACATCGTCGACGGTAATGCCGGTGTCTTCCTTCAGCGGACGGAGGTCGAGAATGCACTCGTGCGCGACGAGTCCGCCCTCACCCGCGTACAGCACCGGGTAGAACTCCCGCAGGCGCGCGGCAACATAGTTCGCCGAAAGCACGGCAGCCGCCGTCGCGTCACGGAGACCGGCGGCACCCATCATGCGCACGTATGCCCACGAGATCGGCAGCACGCCGCTTGAACCGTACGGCGCGGCCGACACCGGGCCACCCTCGAAAACGTAACCGCCCGCGTGCTCCGCACGCTGAGCGAGCGGGTGCGAAGGCAGGAACGGCGCCAAGTGAGCCTTGGCCGCAACCGGGCCAACACCCGGGCCGCCACCACCGTGCGGAATCGCAAACGTCTTGTGCAGGTTGAGGTGCGACACATCGCCACCCAGATCGCCAAAACGCGAGTAGCCGAGCAGCGCGTTGAGGTTTGCGCCATCGATGTATACCTGGCCACCGGCCGCGTGCACAGCCGCAGTGATGTCGAGCACATCCTGCTCGTACACACCGTGCGTGGACGGATAGGTGATCATGAGCGCCGACAGCGTGTCAGCGTGCTTCTCGATCTTGGCGCGCAGATCGTCAAGGTCAACGTCACCCGACTCCGTCGTGGCAACAACAACGACCTTCATGCCGGCCAACACCGCCGACGCAGCGTTCGTGCCGTGCGCCGATGACGGAATGAGGCAAATGTCGCGTGCCGTATCACCATTCGAGTGGTGGTAGCCACGAATCGCAAGCAGACCCGCGAGCTCACCCTGCGAGCCAGCGTTCGGCTGCAACGACACGGCGTCGTAACCCGTGACATCAGCCAGCCAGCCCTCAAGCTGGGTGATCAGGTCAAGGTAGCCCTCAACGTCTGAAACCGGAGCGAACGGGTGAATTCCCGCGAACTCGGGCCACGTGATCGCCGCCATCTCGGTGGCAGCGTTGAGCTTCATCGTGCACGAGCCGAGCGGAATCATGCCACGGTCCAGCGCGTAGTCGCGGTCAGCGAGCTGCTTCAGGTAACGCATCATGGCGGTCTCGGAGTGGTGCACGTTGAACACCGGGTGCGTCAGGAAGTCGTCCGTGCGGCGCAGCGCGTCAGGCAACTTACCAATCTCCAGCGCAGCCAAGCCAAAGGCACCGGGAGCCGAAACGCCGAAGAAGCCAGCCACAGCGGCCAGGTCTTCCAGCGTCGTGGTCTCATCCGTTGACACCGAAACCGTGTCGGCGTCGACGAGGTGCAACAGGTATCCGCCAGCGTGTGCGGCAGCGACGATGTCGGCTGCGCGAGACGGAACCATGACCGTGACGGTGTCGAAGAAGGCTTCGTGAGCAATCTCCAGACCACCGGCAACGAGGCTCTTAGCGAGCTGCGATGCCATCTGCGCGGTGCGGGTAGCGATCGCACGGAGACCGTTCGGGCCGTGGTAGACCGCGTACATCGACGCCATGACGGCAAGCAGCACCTGCGCGGTGCAGATGTTGCTCGTCGCCTTCTCACGGCGGATGTGCTGCTCACGGGTCTGCAACGACAAGCGGTAGGCCGGGTGACCAGACGCGTCTTGCGAAACACCGACGAGACGGCCAGGAAGCTGACGCTCCAGCCCCGCACGCACGGCCATGTAGCCCGCGTGCGGACCACCAAACGCCATCGGCACGCCAAAGCGCTGCGTGGTTCCGACAGCGACATCCGCGCCAAGCGAACCGGGAGATGCGAGCAGCGTCAGGCTCAGCAGGTCGGCGGCGACAACCGCAAGGCCACCGGCCGCATGTACGGCGTCGATGACCGACGACGGGTCCCACACGAGACCGGATGCGCTCGGATACTGCACGAACGCACCGAACAGGGCGTCAGGCAGCGCCTCGCCGCCAGCGAGATCGACCTCAACGAGCTCAACACCAACGGCAGCGGCACGCGTTGCCAGCAGGGCCTTGGTCTGCGGGAATGCACCCGAGTCCACGGCGAACACCGGCGACGTCACCTTCGAGGCGCGACGGGCCAGGAGCATACCTTCGGCGGCGGCGCTTCCCTCGTCAAGCATCGAGGCGTTAGCCGTTGCCATGCCGCTGAGCTCCGAGACCATGGTCTGGAAGTTGATCAGCGCTTCGAGGCGACCCTGCGAAATCTCCGGCTGGTACGGCGTGTACGCGGTGTACCACGATGGGTTCTCCAGCACGTTGCGCTGAATCACCGACGGGGTCAGCGTGCCGTAGTAGCCGAGGCCAATCATGGCCTTGTTGACGGTGTTGCGTGCGGCGAGCGCGCGAAGCTCGGCGAGAGCCTCTGCTTCGCTGGCTGCCTCCGGAAGTGCCTCCGAGGTTCCGCGGTTCTCAAAAATCGACGACGGAACGGCGCGGCGCATCAGCGCATCAAGCGGGCGTTCGCCAGCATCAGCCGTGATGCCCACGGCGTCGAGCATGACCGCTTGGGTCTCGCTCGTGGTGCCAATGTGGCGGTCAGCGAAAATCGTCACGCTTATGCTCCGGTGAAGGCGGCGTACGCGTCGGCGTCCATCGTGGCGCCGAGCTCACCCGTGAAGCGAACCTTGATGAGCCAGCCCTGACCGAACGGGTCAGCGTTGACGAGGTCGGGCTGGTCAACAACGGCGTCGTTGATCTCGATGACCTCACCGGCGACGGGAGCGTACAGCTCGCCGACCGACTTGGTGGACTCGATCTCGCCGACAACGGTGGCGGCCGTGATGGCGGAACCAACGGCGGGCAGTTCAACGAAGACAACGTCGCCGAGCTGCTCAGCTGCGTAGTCCGTGATGCCGATCGTGGCGACGTCTCCGTCGACAGCGATCCACTCGTGCTCTTCGGTGTACTTCAGGTCAGCGGTCATGAGTTTCTCCGATAGAAGGGAAGGGTGGTGATGGTTGCGGGAATGCGGGTGCCCCGCACGTCAATGGTCAGGTCGGTGGCTTCTGCCGCGCTCGGGTGCACGAGCGCCATCGCGATCGGGTAGCCGAGCGTCGGGCTCAACGCGCCGGACGTAATCTCGCCGACCTGCGTTTCGCCCTGGAATACGCCGTAGCCGGCGCGGCCAGCGCGGCGGCCCTCGACCGACAGCGCGATCAAAACGGGGGCGTCGGTAATATCGCGGGCGGCAAGGCCCTCCTTGCCGACGAACGACTCCTTGGCGGCGACAACGACGCGGCCAAGACCGGACTGCGACGGAACCGTCTCGCGGCTGAGTTCGTGGCCGTATAGCGGCATGCCTGCTTCCAGGCGCAGCGTGTCGCGGGCGGCAAGACCGGCGGGCACGAGGCCGCGGTCAGCGCCTGCGGCAAGCACGGCGTCCCACAACTCGCCAGCGGCGGAGTTCGGAACCAGGAGTTCGAATCCGTCTTCACCGGTGTAGCCGGTGCGTGCGATGAACACCGGAACCTCACCGAAGTCACCTTCGGTCCAGGTGTAGTACGCCGATTCGGCGAGCGGCGTGCCGGTAATGACGAGCGATGTCATCGGCTCGAGAATCGCGACGGACTCCGGGCCCTGAATCGCGATGAGTGCAACGTCGTCCGAAATGTCAGAGATCTCGACATCAAAATCGGCGGCGCGCTCCGGGAGCGCAGCGGCAACCGCGTCGTGGTTGCCAGCGTTCGAGATGATCAGGAAGCGTTCGTCGGCCATCCGGTACACGATGAGGTCGTCGATGATGCCACCGTCTTCGGCGAGCAGCAGCGAGTACTTTGCCTTGCCGACGGCCATTGCAGACAACCGGCCAGCGAGCGCGTAGTCAAGGTAAGCGGCAGAGCCGGCACCATCAACAATGAACTCGGCCATATGCGAAATGTCGAACAGACCTGCCGACTCGCGCACCGCCTTGTGCTCCGCAAGATCGGACGTATAGCGCACGGGCATCATCCAGCCGCCGAAGTCCGTGAAGGAAGCACCAAGGGCTTCGTGACGGTCTTTCAGCGGCGTGAAGCGATTCTCTGACATCTCTCTCCCGACAATGGGTCGTCAAGGCACCGGTCGGTACCCCAGACTCCCCCTCTGTCATGAGCCTGAGAGTTTCACGCGTGAGCGCTTTCACCGTCGGCGGATCCCTTGCGGGATCGCTTTTCAGAGTGACCAGACCTTCGCGGTACGCGGACCTGAGAGATTGGCGGGGAGGCTTGCTCCTTCGGTGTCCGTAGTGGACTCTCCCGCGCGGGCCATGGGTCATGTTCGATTGTGGCTCCAGCATACCGGTAACGCCGCGTTCTCCCAGTCCCGTCCTCACGCCCGCGTCGACGGCACGGCCGTAGGATCAAATAGTGCTTCCTGCTGTGGTGACCGTGATCGTTGCCGGGCGCGATATTGCGGCCCTCGCCCCCGCCGCGCTCGACTCCCTCCTCGCGCAAACCGAGCCGCGGTTCCGCGCCATCCTGATCGATGACGGATCCGTTGATGAGACGGGAGCAATCTTTCGCCATTACGCCGACACCGATGCGCGGTTCCAGGCCGTGTGGCATCCCGATTCCCTCGGCCTTGGCGCCGCACGTAATCACGGCTTGTCGCTTGTTGACACCGAGTATGTCGCGTTCTTGGACGCTGATGACGTGATGCGCCCGCATGCTCTGGCGCACGCCATTTCGAGTCTCGAGAACTCCGGCAGTGAGATGGCGGTCGGAACCTATGTGCGGCTTCGTGAGGTCGACGGCGCGTGGGCGTGTGGTGACGTGCAGCCATGGGTGCGCGCCTCGGTCACGCCCGCACAAGCCGGCGTCACGCTCGCCGAGCACCCGGCGGTGGTGGGCAACATCGTGGCCTGGTCGAAAGTGAGTCGCCATCGCCTCTGGACGCGTACCGGCACCCGTTTTCCGGAGGGCGTGCTGTACGAAGATCAGGTCGTGGCGCAGCAGCTCTATGCGGCGGCTCGTGGCATCGATCTCCTCGACAAGGTGTTTGTCGAGTGGCGAATTCGAGCGGACGGCACCAGCATTACGCAGCGCGAGGCAGACCCGCGTGTGCTGGCCGACTGCGTCGAACAAATGACGGCCGGGCTCGCTGTGCTTCGCAAGGCGTCTCCGGCAGCAACCGCCGCGCGGACCACCCAGATTTTGCGGATGGATCTCCCGCGCCTCGCGATCATTCTTGACCTGGCTCCGGAGTCACGGTCACTGCTCGGAGAGTTCGCCCGTTCCCTCGCGCCCACGCCAGCGGACCGGGCGTTGCGCACGCAGTCACCCGCGAACCCGAATGATCCAGACGCTCCCACTCTCGGCGCGGTGTACGACCGCGTCGTGGCCTGGGGGTAGCGCTGCGGCCAGCCTGGCAAACGCGCGCACCAGTACCCGGTGAGCGCGAAAGCTCTGGGTCAGCGCAACGGCTCCGATTACGGGTCGACCCGAATGGTTCCGGTATCTAAGTCGGCCTCGGCTTGCTCATCGCTGAGCCCGGGAACCTGCGTCGCGCCCACGCCCATGGCGAGCCCCAGCGCGGAACCGCGCAGACTGTCGGCCGCGGACGTATCGTCATCGGCTGGCGCGCGATCGGCGCGCTCGCCCGACTCATCGTCCAAAATGCGGGACGCCGCGATCTGTTGCGCGGCGAGCTCCGCGTAAAGCCCATCGTGCGCGATGAGTTCGGCGTGCGTGCCTGACTCGACGATGCGACCAGCCTGAATCACGTGGATGATGTCGGCGTGAATGACGGTAGACAACCGGTGCGCGATCGACAGTGTGGTTCGTCCGCGTGATGCCGCATCAAGGGCCGATTGCACGACGCGTTCCGAAACGGTGTCAAGCGCGCTGGTTGCCTCATCCAGCAAAATGACGGGCGGATCTTTCAGCAGCACCCGCGCGATCGCGATGCGCTGTTTCTCACCACCGGAGAGGCGGTATCCGCGCTCCCCCACGACCGTGTCATAGCCGTGCTCAAAGCTCTCAATGACGTGATGAATGTTTGCGGCACGACACGCCCCTTCCACCTCGGCGTCGGTGGCGTCGGGTTTGGCGTAGCGCAGGTTCTCGCGAATCGTCGCGTGGAACAGATAGGTCTCCTGCGACACGATGCCGACATGGTCGATGATCGATTCGTGGATGAGATGGCGCACATCGGCTCCGGCAAACTCCACGGAACCAGCGGTTGCCTCATAAAACCGCGGTGCCAAATACAGCACGGTCGATTTACCCGCACCACTCGGCCCCACGAACGCTACGTGCTGGCCGGGTTCGGCAACGAACGAAATGCCGCGGAGCGTAGGCGCGAGGTCGTCAGATGAGTCGGGGTAACGAAACTGCACGTCGCGGAATGCGACGCGGCCCAGCGGGCCGGGGGCGTCAGCCACCGCGATCGCATTCGGGGCGTCGGTGATGGCCGGTTTGAGGTCGAGGTACTCAAAAATTCGCGCGAACACCGCCGACGACGTTTGAATGTCGAGCGCGACGCGCATAAGCCCCATGAGTGGTTGCAGCAGTCGCGCCTGTACCGTCGTGAACGCCACGATGGTTCCGGCGGTGATCGTCGGCGACCCCGCCCCCAGCAACCAGCCAGACACCAGGTACACCACAGCGGGCACGCTAGCCATCAACACCTGAACGACGGTGAAGAAGCCCTGACCACTCATCGCGCGTTTCACCTGCAGGCGCACCTGATTGGTGTTCTCCGCCCGGTAGCGGTCAGACTCGGTGCGCTCTCGATTGAACGACTTCGACAGCAAAATGCCCGAAACGCTCAGCGTCTCTTGCGTAATGGCGCTGAGCTCACTCAGCGACTCTTGCGTCTGACCGGCGATCCGCGCCCGCACTTGCCCAACGCGGCGCTGTACGAGCGCGAGGATCGGCATGAGCACGACCGCAAGTATCGTGAGACGCCAATCAATGAGGATCATGGCGACAAGCGCCGCAATCACCGTCACCGTATTGCCCAGAATGCTCGTCACGGTGTTCGTTAGCACGCCGCTCACCGCGCCCACGTCGTTTTGCAGACGCGACTGAATAACGCCGGTCTTCGTGCGCGTGAAGAACCCCAGCTCCATCGATTGCAGGTGCTGAAAGAGGCTCACGCGCAAATCGCCCGTGACCGCATTACCGACCGTCGCGGTGAACCATGTTTGCGCAACGCCGACCAGGGCACCGAGAACGAAGAGTCCGACCATGACAGCGACAAGCACGCCAAGCAGAGACATGTTGGGGTGCCCGGCAGGTGGGAAGAGCGCATCATCAAAAATGCGTTGAATGATGAGCGGCGGGATCACCCCGATCGCTGCGCCGACCACGACAAGTGACATCGTGATGATGATGCGGCCGCGGTACGGGCGAAACAGCGCGAGAATGCGACCGCGTAAACCCTCGATGCGGGGCGCGCTCGCGTTTTCTTTCCGCTGCGCCGCGGCGTCGACACCGCGGAAACCACCGCCGCCACCGCGGCCCATGCCGCCACCCATGCTCATGTGATGACCCTACCGACAGCCTCAGACACCGAGGCGGAACCAGCGCACAGATGCGAAAGATCGGTCATCCGAGCGAGGTGATGAGATTGATGATCGTGGCGAGAATGACTGCTCCAAAGAGGTAGGCGATCAGTGACTGGATCAAGAAGGCACGGCGAAATTCGGTGCGTTGCACGTCGGTGTCGGCGACCTGGTAGGTCAGCCCCAGGCCAAACGACACGTATGCGAAGTCGGTGTAGGCGGGTGGTTCGGTCTGATGAAATTCGATGCCACCGACCGGGTCGGTGTAATACATGCGCGCCGTGCGCAACATGGAGTCGACCTGAATGAGGAACCACGACGACACCACGGCGAGCAGCACGATGACCGCAATCCACACGCTGCGCGCGCCCGTTCCTGATGATGGCCGTTCCATCAGCACCACGACGACGCCACCGAGGCTCGCCAATGCCCCGAGCGTCGAGACCAGCCTGGCGACCCGGCGGCCGGGATCTTCCTGCGTCGCGTGGCCGCGAGTGGCATCGCCATCCATCGGCCACGTCACAAGCAAGATCCATGTCACGACGGTCACAGCGGCGGCTGCCCATCCGGCCAGAACGCCAGCCCAGAGCCCCAGCCATGGCCCGGTCAGGAGCGCAACACCGAGGCCGACAAGCGCGCCAACGATCAACCGTGCCCATCGTGCCGTTGCTTTCATTCGCACACTCCCGCCTGATTGATTGAGCGCTGACACCTGCGTAAACTGTTCCTTCTGCCGATTTCCGCGTCGATCTGCGCCCATCATGGCACGTCACAATTTCATCTGCCCGCAAAGGGAACATTTTTTGCTTCACATCCGTTGAAGCGCATGATTCATCCGCCAATGTCCGACCCTCGTCGCACAATGGTTCCCGCCGCTTCCCGGCCACATTCCGAGAGACATACACACATGACTTCCGTCACCGCAGGACCCCCGACGACTATGTCGTCACGCGACAAGCGGCTCATCGCTTTGCTGCTTGGCGCGGCGTTTGTCGCGATCCTGAATGAGACCACGATGGGTGTGGCTATCAAGCACCTGATCGATGATCTTGGCATTCTGGCCACCGACGCACAGTGGCTGACAACCGCGTTCATGTTGACCATGGCTGTCGTCATTCCGACGACCGGCTATATGTTGCAACGCCTCACTACACGGCAGGTGTTTCTGCTCGCGATGGGCCTATTCACGACAGGCACGGCAGTCGCCTTCCTTGCCACCGGCTTTCCGATGCTCCTGGTCGCCCGCGTTGTGCAGGCTTCGGGCACGGCCATCATGATGCCGCTCCTGATGACCACAACGATGACCCTGGTTCCGCCCGCCTCGCGCGGCCGTTTCATGGGTCGTGTCAGCATCGTGATGTCGTTGGCGCCGGCAATCGGGCCGACGATGGCCGGCTTCATTCTTGATACGTGGGGCTGGCGTTGGGTCTTTGGCGTCGTGCTGCCGATCGCCATTCTCGCGCTGCTTGCGGGGGCCAAGTTCATGGTGAACACCGGCACGCCCTCGAAGGCACCGCTTGACGTGCTGAGCGTGATTCTGTCGGCGTTCGCATTCGGTGGCCTGGTCTACGGCGTATCGCAGGTTGGCGGCGCGCACCCTGACCCGACGGCATCGGCCGCCGAGATCGCCACCGCGCAGGCGGCGTCGACGATGACCATGACGATCGCGCTGTCGGTCGGTGCTATCTCCCTCGCGCTGTTCATTTGGCGTCAGATTTCTCTGCAGCGCATCAACGACGCCCTGCTTGATCTGCGAGTCTTCCTGTCGAAGAACTTCACGATCGCGACCGTGATGATGCTCCTGCTCTCGCTCGGATTCTTTGGGGCCCTCACGGTGTTGCCGCTGTATCTGCAGGGTGTGGCGCCGTTCGACGCGAAGCAAACCGGTCTGATGATGCTCCCTGGTGCGATCGCGATGGGACTCCTTGGCCCGGTCATTGGCCGCATTTACGACGCGGTCGGGCCACGTATTCTGATGGTTCCCGGAACCATGCTGACCAGCGCGGTGCTGTGGTTCTATGCGACTGCGCTCACCCCAACGACCGAGGCGTGGGTGATTGTCGTCGCGCAGACGCTGCTCTCTATTGGTCTGGCCATGGCGTTCACCCCGCTGTTTACCTCGGCCCTCGGGTCGGTGAAGCCACAGTTCTACTCGCACGGTTCGGCCGTGATCTCCACGATTCAGCAGGTCGCCGGTGCCGCAGGCGTGGCTGTACTCATCACCGTGATGACAAGTGTGACGTCCACAGTTGTCGAGACCGGAGTGGCGGAACCATTGGCTGGCGCTGAGGGCACGCGTGCGGCATTCCTGCTGGCTGCGCTGATCTCGATCCCTATCGTTGCGCTCGCTTTCCTCGTACGAAAGCCAGCCGACGATCTCGGAGCCGGCCATGGCGCACCGCCGTCAGAGTCCGCGTCTACTTCCAACGCAGACTCGCCCGCGTTCTAACAACAGCAAAGCGGCGGATCACATCGTGTGATCCGCCGCTTTCGTTTGCGAGGGCTACTTAGCCGCAGCAGTTGCTACCGCCGCAGCAGGAGCCGCCAGCCTCAGTCTCGATGTTCAGCAGGTTCAGTGCGTCTGCCACGGGAGCCAGAGGCTGAACCGGCGTCGCAGGAGTAGGAGTCGTCATGTGGCCATGCTAACCCGATATTCACCCCACGAGGCCAAATTCCCCGATTGATTGGGGCATTGCGTTACCCTAGCGTGACGGCACGAACGGCATGAATGTGGGCTTCATCGAGACCCCTTCGACATTACGCGTGGCGCCGACACCCCGCCGAGACAGGAACAACAATGCGCAAGCGCTCCGAGACCGCAAAGCAGCCAAGCGTAGCCCACGAAATTCTGAGTGGCAAACATCGGGTCAAACCGTTTGTGTGGGGCTTTCTCGCCACCCTGGGCGTGATCGGCGCGCTCGTGCTCGGCGGCCTCATCAACCAGCTCGGCACCGTGCTGCTGTACATCGGTATCGCGCTCTTTATCTCCCTGGGCCTTGACCCCATCGTGACCGCGATGGAGCGCAAAATTCCGCGCCCAGCGGCCATCGCCGCCGTCGTTCTCGGAGTCCTCGCGGTCTTCGCAGGCATCCTCGTCGCGATCATCCCGGTCATCGTCGAGCAAATCGCCAACCTCGCAGAGTCCCTCCCCAACCTCGTCAACGACATCATGGCGTCCGACTGGTACAAGCAGATCCAGAACGACTACGGCGATCAGATTGGCTCCATGCTGACTGACGGCCTCAAATTCTTCCAAGACCCTCAAAACATTCTTGGCATCATTGGCGGCGTTGGCGCGGTCACCGGCGGAATTGCATCCGCCGTCACCGGCACAATCGTCGTGCTGATTCTCACGCTGTATTTCATCGCATCGCTGCGCGCCATGAAGAACACCGCGGCTCGCTTCGTTCCTGCCTACAACCGTCAGCAGTTCTCCGGCCTCGTTGACGATGTCTCCGGTGCCGTCGGACGCTACGTTGTCGGTCAGGCCAGCCTCGCGGCCATCAACGGCGTACTGACGCTCATCCTGATGCTGATCATCGGTGCCCCGATGCCCGCGCTTCTCGCACTGATCGCCTTCATTGGTTCCATGATCCCCATGGTCGGAACCATCACCGCAGCAATCATCATTTCCCTCATTTGCCTCATCGCGTCGCCGCTGACAGCGATCGTTTCCGGTATTTGGTACCTGATTTACATGCAGATTGAGGCGTACGTGCTGAGCCCGCGCATCATGAACAAGGCGGTCTCCATCCCCGGCGCGCTCGTCGTGATCGCCGCCGTCGGTGGCGCCGCCATCGGCCAGGTGCTCGGCGCACTCGTCGCCGTGCCGGTTGCCGCCAGCATCCTGATCATCGTGCAGAAGGTAGTCTTCCCAGCCCAAGACGAAAAGCTTGTCGACCCCGACGAAGAGCTTGTCGTCACACCAACCGTCGTAGCCACTTAACAAGACGACGGGGGCGGAACCATGTGGTTCCGCCCCCGCTTGTTGGTGGCGTCCTTACTCCCCAGCGGGCGCCACCGGTCTCCCGATCGACAGCATCAGGCGGTTCGCCCAGTTGAAGAACGCGGTTGAGTGCACGATATCGACGATCTCGTCTGTCGTGAATCCCGCTGCCCGCAGCGCCCGCACCTCCGTGGCACCAAACACGGTCGGTACCGTGGTCAGCGCCGCCGAGGCCTCCACCAGCGCATTCAACCGCGGACCGAGATCGGCCAGTTGCCCGTCAGCCAGCAGCGCATCGACGGGCGCCGTCTCCTTCAGAAAGTGCGCCGCAAACCGCGCGTGCACCGACGCGCAAAACACACAGCCGTTGATACGCGATGCGGCAGCAGCCGCGAGCTCGCGCTCGGCACGCGGCAGGCCATCTTTCGCGTTGTAGAAGATGTCTTTATCGACGAGCGTGCGCGCGCGCAGAATCTCCGGGTCACGTGCGAGCAGGCGAAAATAGTCGCTCTGATCGCGCGCCCGATCAACAAGACCCTCGTAGTGGCGAGGCGTCAGGGCGTCGATCGCAACCGGCTCCAGCCACGGCAACCACCCCACCTCCCCGCGCGTGAACGCGTGTGGGTGGTGGACCTTGTGGTGCAGAACCTCAACGGTCGTGGCGGTCATGCGATGTCCTCCTGAATAGCCCGCAGGCCCGTAATGACGCGCTGTTGGAAGGCGAGAAAAGCCACCAGTTGCGACAGCGTGACGATGCCGTCTGCGCTCCACCCGGCAGCCACTAATGCCGCGATCGCGGCGTCATCAGCCTCCCGAGGCCGCACCACCAGCAGGTGCGTGTGGGCGAGCGCCGCCGCCAATCGCTCGCCAAACTGCGCGATATCGGCGGCGTTCGGCACAAGCCGCACCCCGTCCGTGCTTTCCGCTGCGAGCCCAGCCTCCCGGTAATTCCCAAATGGACCAGCGGTCGCGTATTCCGCCGCGTACGCGAGAACATCGGAGCCACGTTGCGCGTCGCGCGAAAGGGCCCGCTCCGCGTAGAACTCGGCAACGGCATCATCCGCCGTAAGCCGTGTTGCAAACGCGGCGATGTAGTCACGTTCGGTGAGTGAAACGTGCTCGTCAGAGACCGGGGAAAACAGCGCGTCAAAGCTCGCCTGCAGCTGTTCGATCGTGACGGGTCGGCGCTCGCGCAGCGCCCGAAGCTCCGGCGTCGCGCCGATAAGGTCGTCAACAATATCGACGGTGGTCATGAAATCTCCTGCCCTGCGCCAGCGAGCGCGGGTTCGGTTCTGGCCCACCCCAGCTGGGGCGCAACCTCGGTGGCAAACAGTTCGATCGAGCGCAGAATGTGCTCGTGCGGAGCATCGACAGAGTGCACCTGAAAGGCAATTTCAGTCGCGTGCGCGAGCGTTGCATCGGCGGCCAACGACTCGGCGACCTGCTCCGGGGTTCCGATGTGCGTATCGGTACCGCGGATGTAGTCCTCCAGGGTGTCTCCGACGATCGCCTGACCCTGGCGACGGAAGCCGGCGACGGCGCGCGTCAATCCGATCTCGGCAAACCGGAGCGCTTCCTCGCGGCTGTCGGCGACGAACACTGTGCGGGATGCGGTGATGCGCGGGGCTGTGTCGTCAGGCAGAGCGCCGCGATACTGCTCGATGATCGGAACCTGGATGTCGGCAAGCGAGGCCGTCGGGGCGTCAACAGGGCGCGGTTGCGTGCGCGATAGCAACAGTCCATCGCCAGCGGCACCGGCGCGAGCGCCACCAAACGCAGAGAACGTGGCCTGCCAAATGCGCTCATCGAGGTGCGGCGCCGCCGGGTACAGGTGGTTCGCACCCGGCAGTTCATTGCCGCGGTAGGCGCCGCGCAACAGGGCGAGCTTGTCGTCGAAGACCGCGGCCTTATTGGCCGGGTCTTGTCCGAACGGCAGGAAGGAGGAGGGCGTTCCGCCGCTGCCCATACCGAGGTCGATGCGCCCGCCGGTGAGCAGATCGGCAACGGCGGAATCCTCCGCCACCTTCACCGCATCTTCCAGCGGCAGCGTGATGATGCCGGTGGCGAGGCGGATGGTCGAGGTGTGCGCGCCAGCATGCGTGAGGAATACGAAGGGGGAAGGCAGCCCGCCTTCCGCGGCACGGAAGTGGTGTTGCGCGACCCAGACGCGGCCGACGCCGAAGCGTTCAGCGTGCTGGATCTGTTCGGTTGCGAGACGGTAGCGCTCGGCGGGCGGTGCGTCGTCGAGAAGTCGCGTGAAGAACGCGAGGGTGGGAGCGGTCATGCCAATACCTCCGATCGGGAAGGAACAGCGCCAAGCAGTTCCTTCGTGTAGTCGTGTGTGGGTTGCGTAAAGATGGCCTCGGTGGTGCCGGATTCGACAACGCGACCGCGCTGCATGACCGACACCGTGTGGCTGAGAGAGCGCACCACCGACAGGTCGTGCGAAATGAACAGGTAGGTCAGCCCCAGCTCGTGCTGGAGGCTGACAAGGAGCTCGAGAATGCGCGCCTGCACGGTCACGTCGAGGGCTGAAACGGCCTCGTCGAGCACCACCACCTGCGGGTGGGCGGCCAGCGCCCGAGCAATCGCGACGCGCTGACGCTGTCCTCCGGAAAGCTCGGCCGCCGTGCGGGTCAGCACCGAAGCAGGCAGCGCAACGCGGTCGATCAGGTCAGCCACGCGCTGCGTGCGCTCCGTTCGCGTACCGACCCCGAAGTTGTGCAGTGGTTCCGCCACGATGTTTGCGATGCGCTGACGCGGATCCAACGACGAAAACGGGTTCTGATACACGAGTTGGAGCGTGCGACGGTAATCGCGAAGCTCTCGCCCCGCAAGCGCCGTGACGTCACGATCAGCGACGCTGACGGTGCCACCGTCGGGGCGCAAGAACCCGGCAATGATGCGTGCCGTTGTGGTTTTACCTGACCCGGATTCCCCCACCAGCGCATGCGTGGTTCCGCGGCGCACCGCAAACGACACGTCATCCACCGCACGGAAATCGCTCGCCCCACGAGTGTGGAATGTCTTCGTCAGCGAACTCACCTCGATCGCATTCACTTTTTCGGCGGCAACGACGGCGGCTTCGCGCAGGTACAGCGGTGCCGGAATGCGCCGGAACCCCTCTGCCGCGAGCGCCGGAGCATCCGCGAGCAGTTGGCGGGTGTAGGCATCCTGCGGGTTTTGCAGAATGTCTCGGGCAGCCCCCGCTTCAACGACTCGCCCGCCGTTGAGAACCACGAGGCGGTCAGCGCGGGAGGCGGCGACCGCGAGGTCGTGCGTCACCAGAAGCACGGCGGTGCCTTGCTCGGCGCGCAGTTCATCGATCAGGTCGAGAATGCGGCGGGCGACGGTGGCGTCAAGCGCGCTGGTCGGCTCATCGGCGATCAATAGCCGTGGTTGCAGGGCGACGGCGGTCGCAATCAGCACGCGCTGGCGCATGCCGCCGGACAGTTGGTGCGGGTATTGCGCAGCCCGGCGTACCGGGTCGTCTAGGCCGACGCGGTCGAGCAACTCCAGCACCCGCTTGCGGATTGTTGGACGATCCCGTTCGCCGTGCACGCGAAGGATCTCCCCCACCTGCACGCCGATCGTGCGCACCGGGTCAAGTGAAGAAACCGGGTCTTGCGGAATCAGGCCGATGTGCGCCCCGCGCACCGTGGCCAGCCGTCGCTCCGGCCAGGTCGAGATGACCTGCTCACCGAGCGCAATGGTTCCGGAGTCGATCCGGGCGCCGGCTGGCAGTAAGCCAAGCACGGCCTGCGCTGTCGTCGTCTTGCCAGAACCGGACTCACCGACGAGCGCCGTTGCCTCTCCCTCCGCGATGCGGAGCGAGACACCGTGCAGGGCCTGGCGGCGCTCGCGACCGGCGCGGTACGAGACGACGAGGTCAGAAATGTCGAGCAGGCTCATGAGGTCTTCCTTCCCAGGGCCGAGCTGACCCGGTTGGCGCTGACCACAACCGCGACAACGATGAGTCCGGGCAGGGTGGTCAACCACCACGCGGTTGCCACGTAGTTGCGCCCCTCCGCGATGAGCAGGCCCCATTCGGGCGTCGGCGGCGGTGCACCGTAGCCCAGGAAGCCGAGGGTGGAGATCGCGAGGATTGCGGTACCGAACTGCAGTGCCGCCAGAGCAAACACCGACGTCAGCGAGTTCGGCAGCACATGCCGCGTGAGCACTTGCAGGGTGGTTCCGCCGCTTCCGAACGCCGCCTCAACGTAGTCGCTGGCCCGCACCTTCACCACCTCGCTGCGCACGAGGCGCGCGAACGCGGCGATGGAGCCGATACCGACGGCAATCGCCGCATTCACGGTTCCGAAGCCCAGCAGAATAATGATCGACAGCGACAGCAGCAGTGACGGAATCGACAGCAGCACATCGACGATCCGCATCACGATGTCATCGACGATGCCGCCGAGGGAGCCAGCGATAACGCCGAGCCCGGTGCCGACAACGAGCCCCACCAGCACGGCGATGAGCGCGCCGGTGAGCGAGTGGACGGAACCATAGATCACGCGGGCGAGCAGGTCGCGACCGAGAGAATCGGTGCCGAAGGGGTGCACGATGCTGGGTGCCTGGAGCTTCTCAGCGGGCACGCCCGTGAGCGGGTCGTGGCCGGTAAACAGGGCGGGAGCAAACGCCCACGCGACGACGAGGAGCAGCACGATGGTTGCCAAAATGAGGCCGATGGGCGGAACCACAAAGCGGCGCCGCGCCGTCGTCGCGGGTTGCGCGGTGGTGGCGAGTTGTTCCGTAACATCTGCCTGAGCAACGATGTCTTGCTCGGCAACCGCCGAGGTCACAGTGGAGGTACTCATACGAGCGCCTCCTCTCGGTGTGCGATGACGGCACGCGTGACGCGCCCAGTACGCAGTCGTGGGTCGAGCAGCGGGAAGACGAGATCGACGATGAGGTTCACGATCACGAAGGTGAGAGCTGCCAGCAGCACCACCCCCTGCAACACCGGAATGTCTTGATTGGCGACCGCCTGTTCCGTCAACCGTCCGATGCCGTTGCGGCCGAACACCGTCTCGGTGACGACCGCGCCGCCGATGAGCTCGCCGAACAGGATGCCGGCAATCGTGATGGTCGGCAGAATTGCGTTGCGCAGCACCGAGCGCGTGAGCACCCACCACGGTGCCGCCCCCTTTGCCCGAATGACCGTGATGAACGGTTGCAGGCTGACCTCATCGATGCTGCGCAACAGGATTTGCGCAAGCGGAGCGGAGATCGGAACCGCGAGGGTGATCACCGGCAGAATGAGCGCCTGTACGGGGTCGGCTCCGATGATCGGTACCCAGCCGAGCCCGAACGAGAAGGTTTGGATGAGCAGGATTCCGATCCAGAACACGGGGACGGCAACCAGCAGCGCTGGCAGCGAGTGCAACGCCGAGCGCAGCCACGCGAATGGTGCGAGCGTTGCCAGGAACGCGAGGGCGAATGCGAGAACGACCGCGAGTGTGAAGCCCCACCCCGCGAGCGCGAGAGTTTCCGGGAGCGCTTCGGCGATGAGCCGCAGCACGCCGGTGCCGTACTGGGTGGAGTAGCCGAAATCGCCGGTGAGGTAGCCAGCCAGCGTGTGCAGATATTGCTCCCACGCGGGGGTGTCGGCTCCGTAAGCGACACGGATCGAGGCGATCTGTTCTGGCGTGAGTCCGAGTTCCGGGTTCTCATACTTGATCAGAATCGCGTCTCCCGGCAGCGCCTGCAGCAGGAAGAACGTGGCCGTGAAGGCGGCGACCAGAACGATCGCCGCCTGCCCGACACGTCGTGTGATGTACCGCATTAGTGCGCACTCAGCCAGACGTCATAGAAGCTGGGACGCGCAACCGACTCGAAGCTGATGCCGTGCACGTAGGGCGCGGCACCGTACACCTGCGGTTCTTCGAACAGCGGAATCACATACGCCTGGTCAACGAGGTACTGCTGAACGGCTGCCGTCGCCTCGGCACGCTTGGCGGCATCAGGCTCGGAAGCGACGACCTCCAGGAGGCGGTCAAGTTCGGCGTCGTTGGAGAGCAGCGTGTTGCGGTTCTTCGAGTGGTACTGACTCTTGATGACGTCGTAATCCGCGCGTCCGACCATCGAGTGGTACAGCGGGGTCTTCAGCGCATCTTTGATGTCTTCCGCGTAGGTTCCGGCATCGCCAGAAAGCACGTTCAACTCAACGCCAACCTTCTTCAACTGCTGTGACACGAGTTCGAGCGTCTGCTTCGACTGCGGTTGCGGCTTAGCCTCGTACACGTCGAGCGAGAGCTTCACGCCGTCCTTCTCGCGGATGCCATCGCTGCCGAGCGTCCAGCCCGCCTCATCAAGAAGCTTCTCGGCACGTTCCGCATCGAAGGCGTAGTCGGCGCTGTGGTCGACGTAGCCGAGAGCCGTCGCGCTCAGCGCGGAGGTTGCCACCGGATAGTTCGCGGTGAACACCGTGTCGACCACCTCTTGTGCGTTGACGGCAGCGACCAACGCCTGCCGAACCTTCAGATCACTCAGGATCGGGTTCGTGAACCGCAGGCTGAGCGAGTTGTTCACGCCGCGTGTTTGCGGTGCGTACAGCGTGAATCCGCTCGATTCGACGCGCGGCTCATCGAACGACTGCACGTAACGGATGTAGTCGGCTTGACCGGCAAGGAGCGATCCGATGCGCACCGAGTCTTCCGGCGTGATCAGGATCTTGACCTCATCCAGGTACGCGCGACCGTCATGCTCCAGGCTTTCCGGCGCCCAGTCATAGTCCTCACGCGCCGTCAGTGTGATTTCGGTGCCGAGCTTCTCGTCAGAGACCACGAAAGGGCCGGCACCGATGATGTCTGTGGCGTTGCCCGCCCCGAGCTCTTCCAGGGTGCGATCGAGGGTTTCCGGCGAGAGCAGCCCTGAATTGTTGGTTGAGGTTGCCTGCAGGAAGCCGGGCGCGGGAGCGGAGAAGCGGAACGTCACCGTGTCGGCATCGACAACCTCGCTCGATGCGTAGTTGTTGATCGCTTCCGAAACCGTGAGGCCCTTTTCTGCGTCGCCGAGACCGTAGACATCGAAGTTCTTTGCCACGGCCGCCGCATCGAGCACGGTGCCGTCCGAGAACGTGACGTCGTCGCGCAGGTTGAACGTGTATTCCGTGGCGTCCGCGTTTACGCTCCAGTCCGAGGCCACCCACGGCTCGATCTCAAGTGTTTCGGGGTTCTGCCACGTGAGTCGGGCTGTGATGTTGTTGAGCAGCGCGCCGTTCGGGTAAAAGCCACCCTGCGGCGGGTAGAGGTTCGTGTACGGCTGATATTCGAGGTAAACCAGCGACCCACCGGCGACCGGGGATCCGACCTCGGCGGCTTCGCCACCGGGCGTCGGCGCAGAGGCGCACGACATGAGGGACAACGCCGTTGCGAACATGGCGGTACCGGCGATCGCGCGGATGGCGGTGCGGGGCATGAGGGTCCTCCTGTCGTGGATCTCGTGACTGTCACGAGGGTGTCCACGCTAGGAGCACTGTTCGCTCGCCGAAACGCAAAAAGTCACGCAGTTTCACGTTGTGACACGGTGCGAAACGTGTCGTCACGCCACGTCACAAAACGCCGACTAGATACGCGTGCGGGTACCGTCTGCGGCGTCGCCCTCGACTGCCCAGCGCCCGCGGGCGTGCTGCCACTGTGACCAGCCGCCGGGAAAGAGCGCAATGTCGAGGCCGATGAGCCAGCCCGCGAAGATCGTGTGGGTGGCGGCGATACCGGAACCGCAATAGGCGATGGCCTGCGTCTGTGCTCCGATGCCCTGTGCCGCGAACAGTCGCGAAATGACCTCAGGAGAACGGAACCGTCCGGCATCCAGGTGGGTGGTCGTTGGCAGATTGATGGCACCCGGAATGTGCCCGCTCACGCGCTCCCCCGTCGCCGGTGCGCCCCGATACCGCTCCGGCGCACGCACGTCGAGCAGGATGGTTCCGGGTGCAGGCGGATCCACGCGATCAATACCGACAATCGGTGCCGTGAGCGGGCTGAGAATCGCAGTGCCAGGTGGCGGCTGCGCATCCCCCGTCACCAGGTCATACCCGGCCGCGAGCCAGGCTCGAAGCCCGCCATCGAGGATGCGCACGTCGGCGACCGACGAGTTCACCAGGAGCCACCAGGCACGAGCCGCGGCAACCGACTGCAGGTCGTCGTAGATGACCACAATGTCGTCGGGCTGGAGGCCCCATCGTCGTGCGGCGCGCTGCAGCCTGCGGTGGGTGGGCAACGGATGCCGCCCCCACTGCGGGTCTGGCCGCTCGGCAAGTTCTGCCTCCAGGTCGACGTAGATCGCGCCCGGGATGTGGCCATCTAGATATGCCGGACGCCCCTCGGGCTCGTCCAGGCGCCACCGCACGTCAAGCAGACATACTCCGGCACCCGTTTGCCTGAGGGCCACGAGTTCGTCCGGAGTGATGAGTGTCACCCCAGCATCGTCACTCCACCACGGACGCGGTGCGCTTTGTGACGACACATGCCGCAATACGCCGTCACATGTCGGGCCCCCCTGGTTCCGTCCGCTCCTGCTTCCTGGATCCGTCATTCCTGGTTCCGCCCCCATGATGCCCCTGCTCGGGTTCCGTTGCTCGGGTTCCGCTGCTCGGGTTCCGCTGCTCGGGTTCCACTGCGTCACTCGCCACCGGTGCCGGCCTCGCATTGGTGCTGGATTACCGTCTGCTGATCGTGAGCGCCGCCATCGTCATGCTCGGCTGCGCCGCGAGCCTGTTGATGTCGCGTCTGCTAGACCCTGTCGACGTCGAGTCGGTCGCCGCGACAGCGAATCTGGCTGAGGCTATCGAGCCGGCTAATTGACCGCGGGGTGTTGGGCGTCGTATTCGCGGCGCAAGTATTGCGGTGCTTGGAGGCGCCACGCCTCGATGACCAACTCCCCCAAGTGGTCGACGTCGATCCCCTCCATGCGGAACGCGATCTTTGGTTCCGACCACTTCGTCGTTTCGGGCAGAAAGACGGCGGGATTCATGTGCCGTAACGCGCGGGCCTCAATCTGGTCGGATATTTTAACGACAAGAACGAGTTCGTTCGCGATGATTTCGCGCGCGGCCGCTGGAATGCTCGGCCAGGGATGGCCCTCCCACGCGAAGATCTTGTTACGCACAAACCAGGCTGCACCGCCCGTTGTGGCGCGCTCTTCGCTGCCGGGCAGCTCAGCTGCAATTCGCCGCACGTCGCTCAGGGTCGCCATGCGCACGACGATACAAGCGGGCACCGACACTCAGCACACGCATCACAAAGCGTGCGCTAATCGTGATCGGTATTGCCGCAATCTCGCCCTTAGGACCTCAGCGGGTGTCGTAGCGTGGAAAGATGACCCGATTCCTTGCGCGCGTGTACTGGTCGTTGTCACGGTGGAAGCTTGTGACGCGCCCCGCCCCCGACCGCCCGACCATTCTGCTGGGCGCTCCGCACACGTCGAACTGGGATTTCGTTCTCATGCTCGCGATCTCTTGGCGGCTGCGCATCGATGTGCGCTGGCTCGGCAAAGACAGCCTGTTCACGGGCTGGCGCGGGCCGATCATGCGAAAGCTCGGCGGCATTCCGGTCGACCGGAAGAATCCCGCTGGCCTCGTCGATGAGGTTGTTTCTCGTATCAAGTCCGGTGAAGTCTTCAGCTTGGTCGTAACGCCTGACGGCACGCGCAAGGGGCACTCGTACTGGAAGAGCGGCTTCTACCGCATTGCCCGCGAGACCGGCATGCCCGTGACGCTCGGATACGTTGACCGCACGACGATGACGACGGGTCTCGGCCCGACGCTGGAACTCACCGGTGATCTGCCCGCCGACATGGACAAGATCCGCGCGTTTTACGCTGACAAGTCGGGCCTGCGCCCGGAGCACCGCGTAGAGCCGCGTCTGCGTGAAGAGCTCGCCCCCGAAGCCGCCGTCACCCCCGAAACCAGCACCCCCGAAGCCGCTGCACCCGAAACCGCCGAGTCTGCCCCGTAGTCGTTACACGCCACGAGCGCTGAGCACGGCGGGCGCGGCTGCCGCAGGGACAACTTTCGGCTCTTTGGATCCTGGGCGCATCGCGCGTAGCGAGTTGAGGATCGACACCACATCGACGACCTCCTGCAGCAGCGCGCCGATCACGGCGGGAATCACACCGAAAGCCGCGACCAGCATCAGGACAACTGACAAAACGATGCCGGCCCAAATCGACTCTTTAGCGACGCGCATCGTGCGATGACCGACCGCGACAGCGGTGACCACCTGCGAAATGTCATCCTTCAGAATGACAACGTCGGCCGTCTCCGATGCCGCCGTTGCGCCGCGCGCACCCATCGCGATCCCGACGTCTGCTGAGGCCAAGACCGGCGCGTCGTTCACACCATCACCAACCATAAGGACCGGTTTGGGCTGAGCATCCATGAGCAGTCGCACCTTGTCGGCCGGCAACAGATCGGCGTGGACTTCGTCGATGCCCGCCTGGTGAGCGATGTACGTCGCCGTCGCGGCAGCGTCGCCGGTCAGCATCATGCGGCGCTCGACGCCCCATCGCGTCAAGGCGTCCAGGGTCGCGCCAGCGTTCTCGCGCAGCTTGTCAGACAAAATCAGGGTGCCAGCAAACGCCCCGTCGATACCGACATAGACGGCCGACTCCCCCGGCGACAGCTCAGCGGTCGTCACGCCCGTGGTGTGTTCGGCAACGTAAGCACGCTTGCCGACGATCACGAGTTTGTCTTCAAGATGTGCGGTGACGCCATTCGTGGCTTCCTCTTTGGCATCCGCCGCCGTCGTCAATGAGAAGCCGCGCTTGAGCGCCTCTACCTTGATCGATTCCGCCAGCACGTGCACGGAGTACTGCTCGGCAGATGCCGCGAGCTGCAGCAAATCATCGCTCGATATGCCGGCGTGAGCGGGCTGGATGCGCAGCAGCTCTGGGCGACCGTACGTCAGGGTTCCGGTCTTGTCGAAGCCCGCGGTCTTGATGTTCGCCAGTGTCTCCAAGGTTCCGCCCGATTTCACGATGACCCCCGCCTTTGCGGCTCGCGACATGCCGCCAAGGAAAGCCACGGGCGCAGCGATCAAGAGCGGGCACGGGGTGGCAACAACCAACACCTCGGCAAACCGAACCGGGTCGCCAGATACCCACCACGCGATGCCCGCGATCAGCAGAGCAACGGCGGTGAACGGAACCGCATAACGGTCAGCGAGACGCACCATCGGGGCGCGCGACTCGGAGGCTTCGCGCACGAGATCGAGGATGCGTGCATATTGCGAGTCTTGCGCAGTTGCAGTGGCCTCGATGATGACAGCTCGCTGGCCGTTGAGAGAGCCAGACATGATGCTGTCGCCGACACCCTTCGTCACCGGAAGTGATTCACCGGTGAGGGAAGACTCGTCAAAGTCGGCGCGCTGGTTACTCTCGCCTGCGCCAGCTGTCATGGTTCCGTCAACCGGTACCACTTCCGCAGGGCGCACCAACAGGCGATCCCCAATCGCGACCTCGTCGAGCGGAATATCGCGGGCGTTCCCCGTCGCATCCACCACGTGCGCGACTTGCGGGGCACGTTCGAGGAGCGCCGAGAGGCTGCGCTTGGCGCGGTTGGAGGCGTAATCTTCGAGCGCTTCACCGCCGGTGAGCATAAGGCACACGATGAGCGCGGCAATATATTCCCCCACGAGAATGGTCGAAACGATTGCCGTCAGCGCGAGGATGTCGATGCCCCAGTGGCCGCGCAACAGGTCTTTCACCATGCCGACAGACACCCGCGCGATGACCGCAACAGCGAAAATCGTGGCGACCCAGCGTGCGGCGCTACTTGCGTCTATCCACTCGAGAACCAGCGTCGCCACCAGCGCCACAAGTGTCGCGATGACCCACGGATACGACTTCACAATGCGCACTACGACTCCTCAGCGTCCGGCTCTGCGTCCAGTCTGGCCTGGTTGACACGCGGTTGCCAGCACGATGAGCCGGGAAATTATGGGACTCGAGCAAGCCGCCGGCGTCACCGTGTGACGAACACCCACGTCACGACGGCGATGGGCAGCACGATTCCGACGCCCACAAATACCGGCCAGCTGAGAGACTCGACAAAGCCAGCGGAACCAGGAACGCGGGCACGAGCGCGGGCAGGAGTGATGGGGTCAGCCACCACCTCGACATCGACGCCGTGACCTCGGAGCTGATCGGCGACGGCAGAGCCATGCGGTGAGATGAACACGTTCGCGCCATTGTTGAGGTGAAGGACGATCCGGTGTGCGCCCGTCCCCCCGCCCCGCGAAGGCAACAGGAGATTGCGAAAGTACGTGACGGTGCGAATATCGACCAGCGGAATGACGCGGGGCGGGGCGAGCGCGGGGCGCAACAACACCCGTTCCTCGTCGGCCACCGCCTCGCCGTAGCGCCATCCAAAAAACACCAGCAACAGACCGAAGACGTAAGCACACAGCATGCCGACGGCGGCTAACGGAACGCTCATCCCCTCAGCCTCGCTGCGAACCCCGACGTACAGCCAGATCCCGCACCCGACGAGCACGATCACCGTCACGGCGAACAGTATGCGGGTCAGGAAGACGTTCACGGCGCCACCCTACCCGTATGCGGAGCGCGAGCACGAACGCATCCGGGATTGACCACCATACGTTGAGCGGCACTCGCCCGACCCGTTGTGATCGTGCCAAAGTAGGAGTATGCCTACGCCTGCAACCATGCGCACTTCGATTCAGCATTCGCTTGGTGGTCCCGAGGTTCTCGAGATCATTACTGTCGCGCGCCCCGAGCCGCGACCCAACGAGATTCTCGTGCGGGTTCATGCTGCGGGTCTCAATCCAACGGACTTCAAGCACCGTGCGGCGAAGCGTTTTGTCGAAGACCCGCCTTTCACGCTGGGGTGGGATGTCTCAGGCGTCGTGGAAGCCGTCGGCGTTGGTGTTGCCCGATTTACCGTCGGCGATGAGGTCATCGCAATGTTGCCATACCCGTACGGGCATGGTTCGCACGCCGATTATGTATCGGCTCCTGCGCGCTTGTTTGTCACGAAGCCCGCGTCTGTCGATCATGTGCAGGCGGGCGCCCTTCCCCTCGTTTCTCTGACCGCGTGGCAAGCACTCGTCGAATATGCAGATGTTCAGCCCGGGCAGCGCGTGCTGATTCATGCGGCGGCTGGTGGCGTGGGCCACGTTGCCGTGCAGATCGCGAAGGCGCGGGGTGCGTACGTGATCGGAACCGCGAGTGCGGCAAAGCACGATTTCTTGCGCAGTTTGGGTGCTGACGAAACGATCGACTATCAAACGCAAGACTTTGCTGAGCTCGCGCACGATATCGATGTCGTGCTTGACACTCTCGGCGGCGAGATCGGGTTGCGTTCGCTGCGCACCCTCCGCCCCGGTGGCATCGTTGTCTCGATCGTGCCTCTTGGTTCCGACGATTTCTACCGCGATGCCGATGAGCTCGGCGTGCGCGCGGTGCGGATGCTGGTGGATTCGTCACGCAGCAATCTCGTCTCGATTGCTGAACTCGTCGATGCCGGAAAATTGCGCGCGACGATTGCCGCGACTTTCCCGCTTGAGCACCTTGCCGACGCGCACCGACTGGGCGAGACGGGCCGCACCGCAGGCAAGATCGTCATCACGATGGTTTAGCTACTGCGGGAATCCTCGGCCAGGAAACTGCGTTCGCGGACGTTTTTGCCGGATTGGAGTCTTGGGAACGAGTCGCGCCTGACTCATTTTCAACAGCACATTCGCCCCGTACCCGACGAGTCCTGCGGTGAATGCCGCAAAGATCACGTAGAAGAACAGCGATGCGATGTCTTCTTGCGAGGTCAATCGGTTCACGATGGCGAGAGCCAGCCACAGGACGATGACACCGGCAACCGCACCCATGGTTCCGCCGGTTACCCATACTTCCAGCTCATGCTTGCGGTGTCGGTTTCGGTCGCCGATGAGCACGAGAACTGTGCCGCCGATCAGGGCTGCGAGTACGAGTGCACAGCCGGCAAGCGCGCCGAGGCCCAGCATCGCCCAGAATTCTGTGGCTGTGTTGGCTGCTTGAGGGTCTCGGTTACCGACCAGAAACATCGCCACGGCGATGCCGATACCGCCCGCGATCCCCAGCGGTAACGCCCACACGACTGCGAATCCGTACCGCTTCCACCCCATGCCCCCAGCGTAGTCGCGCGGATCGTCCGCCAAGACCGTCAGGCGGCGGCTTCTTGCGCCGTGTCGGCGGCGACAGCGGCAAAGCGAGCACGGCACTTATCGAGCAGGATCGTCGCGGCGACACACGTCACAATCGCGGCGATGATCCCGGGCATCAACAGAAACGACAGCAGACCCCACCATGTTGATGCGCCGATACCGCCGATGCCGCCGATGAGCAGAAACAGCACAAGCACACCGCCGGTTGCTCCGAGGCTGCCACCATAGACCCACACCCGGGGCGCATCCTGCGATCGTCGATCAGCAAGCCAGACGGTGAGCAGTCCTCCCAGCAACCCCGCGAGCGCGATGACGGCACCGATGGCGGCATACATCACCGTGGCGAACCCCCACGCTGTCCAGCTCAGCTGGGCGGTATTGCCGGCAACGAAGCTGAAGATAACGATCAATAGTGCGCCCAGGATGCCAATCAAGGCGCCGACGGGGATGGCCCAGACCATCGCAAACCGATACTGCGCGAACATGCCCCCAGCATAGTCACGCCGCCCGCTCAGGGCGTCGCAGTCGCTTGCCCCCGGCTGATCCGTGAGACGGGATGAGCGTGCCAGACGGCGGCCAGCGGAACCACGAAGGCACCGGTCACCACTCAGTGACGCGCCCCGCTTCAACGCGCCATCGGCGGTTCGTGCGCACGGTGTCGAGCATGCGGCGGTCGTGCGTCACCAGCAGAAGCGTGCCGTCGTATGACTCGAGGGCCGTCTCCAACTGCTCAATTGCGGCCAGATCAAGGTGGTTCGTGGGCTCATCGAGCACGAGTAGGTTGACGCCGCGCGCTTGCAATAGAGCAAGCCCCGCACGGGTGCGCTCCCCCGGTGAAAGCCCGTCAACGGGCCGCGTGACGTGATCGGCCTTCAGACCGAACTTTGCCAGCAGCGTGCGCACTTCGTCTGCCGCCATCTCGGGGACGAGTCCTTCAAAAACCGTGGCCAATGGTTCCGGGCCGACTAGCAACGACCGCGCCTGATCGATCTCGCCAATCTGAACGTTGGAACCCAGGGCTGCGCTACCGGCGTCGGGCGCGCGGTGCCCAAGGAGCATGCGCAGAAGCGTCGACTTTCCGGCGCCGTTTGGCCCGGTGATGCCGATGCGATCGCCACCATTCACCTGCAGTGAGACGGGGCCGAGCACGAAAGAGCCCTGCTGGATGACGGCTTCGTTGAGGGTGGAGACAACGGAACCAGAGCGCGGCGCTGCGGCGATTTCAAACTGCAGTTGCCATTCCTTTCGCGGCTCGTCGACCTCGTCGAGCCGCGCGATGCGGCTCTCCATTTGCCGCACCTTCTGTGCCTGCTTTTCGCTGGACTCGGTCGATGCTTTGCGGCGCAGCTTGTCACTGTCTGGCGCCTTCTTCATCGCGTTGCGCACACCCTGACTTGACCATTCGCGTTGCACCCGGGCGCGCGAAACGAGGTCGGCCTTCTTGTCCGCGAACTCGTCGTACTTTTCGCGGGCATGACGGCGCAGGGTGGCCCGCTCTTCCAGATAGGAGTCGTAGCCGCCGCCGTAGATGCGGTTGGAGTTTTGCGCGAGGTCAAGTTCGAGCACGCGCGTCACGCACCGCGCGAGAAACTCACGGTCGTGACTGACCAACACCACGCCACCACGCAGCCCCTGCACAAACGCTTCGAGCCGTTCGAGGCCATCGAGGTCAAGGTCGTTTGTCGGCTCATCCAGCAGCACAACGTCGAACCGCGACAGTAAGAGTGCTGCCAGCCCGACTCGAGCGGCTTGACCGCCGGACAGCGACGTCATCAGCGCAGCACCAGCACCGGCATCACCGAACGACAGCCCCAGTTCAGCGAGCACGGCAGGAATGCGCTCTTCAAGGTCAGCCGCCCCGCTGGCAAGCCACCGCTCGAGCGCGTTCGAGTACGCATCGGCGGGGTCAATACCGTCGATCGCAAGCGCGGGGTCGGCGAGCGCTGCGGCCGCCGCATCCATCTCCGCGGTCGCCGCCGCACATCCGGTGCGCCGGCCGATATACGCCTCGACGGTCTCACCGGCCACGCGCTCATGCTCCTGCGGGAGCCAGCCGACGAATGCGTCTGCTGGTGCCAGCGAAACGGTTCCGGCTTGCGGCTCGGCAACACCGGCAAGCAGGCGCAATAGCGTTGATTTTCCTGCGCCGTTCACGCCGACGACTCCCACAACATCGCCCGGCGAGACGGTGAGATCGAGATCAGTAAATAGCGTGCGGTGGCCATGGCCACCGGCGATACCCCGGGCGACGAGTGTTGCGGTCATCATTCAATCCTGCCATCGAGCGCGCCGCCAGCCGGACTACGTGAGAATAGACGGGTGGATGATCTGCGAGTACTTCCCGGCCCCGGTGCGCCGCGCGGTCTCACGATTGCCGCGCACGAGCTGGATGAGCGCTTTTCGCGATCTTCCGGGCCCGGCGGTCAGGGCGTGAACACCACCGACTCTCGGGTGCAGCTGAGCTTCGACATCGGAACCACGACAGCGTTGGATGAGACGCAGCGTGCTCGGGTGTTACGCCAGCTGCAGCCGCGGCTGTCGGGCACGGTGCTCACGATCAGCGCTGAAGAGCATCGCTCGCAGCGCCAAAACCGCGTCGCCGCCCGCACACGTCTGGCAGACTCCCTTCGCGAAGCGCTGGTTCCCGAAGTTTCACGCCGTGCGACACGGCCAACTCATGGTTCCCGTCGTCGACGGCTGGCCGAAAAGCATCAGCGCGGCGAGACGAAGGCTCAGCGGCGACGCCCCTCAGCCCACGATTAGCTGGTCAGTTCTTCGCGGTGCGCTTGCGCAGTGCATCCAGACTGCGCTGCGTCGCGCGGCGCACCTCGATTTCGGGGTCTTTGAGAAGTGCGCGCAGGGCGTCGATGTGGTCAGCGGAACCTAGGGTGCTGAGTGCGGTGGCGGCGGCGGCCCGCACACGTGGAACCTCGTCGCCGAGCAGCGCCACAAGCTTGGTGGTGGCCGCAAGGTTACGAGCCGCGACAAGACGCGCGGCCATCTCGCGCACGCGCCACGCCGAGTTGCTGAGCGCACCGATCATCAACGCCCGAGCGCTGTCATCAATAACCGAGTCGTCCCAGACGTGCAGCAGGGCGCGAGCACCCCAGAGTTCGGGCCAGTACAGCACCGGGGCACCGTCAAGAATGCCCTGCGCATGCGCACCGCCAACGTAGAGCAAGAACTCTTCGCTCTCATGGTTACCAGCGAGTAGCGACAGCGCGAGCGTCACCACATCGCGCTGTCCATAGCGCTCAACGGCGGCGGCCAGCCGGCGCTCGGGAGAAAGTTCGACGGGTACGGGTGAGCTGGCTGCAGAATGACGGGACACCCTTCAACTGTACGTCTTCACAATGCATGCAGCCTGTGCCCGCTGTCGTGGTTCCGTCCCGACGTTAGACGCGAATATCTTGCGCGAGCATGACGGTGATGCCGAGGAGATTATGGGCGTGGGGGTCTGCCAACAAAGATGGCAACGATCAGCTGCAGCGTGCCGAAGACGCCGAGCATGATGAGCGGCGCATGCCAGGCCCCTGTTGCTTCGGCGAGGATACCGGCAACGGCGGGGCCACCCGCGGCGAGCAGATACCCGACGCTTTGCGCCATGCCAGATAGCTGCGTCGTTTCGTGTTGCGTGCGCCCGCGCAGGCTCATCAGGGTGAGGGCGACTACGAGGCTCGCCCCCGATCCCAGCCCCATCACGATCGCCCACACGACACCCAGCTCGGGTAGTAGGAGGAAGCCCGCGACGCCGACGAGCGTCGGCACTGTGACGGTGACGGCGGCCGCGACCTGGCTGTCAGGGCGGCGCATCAGCCGCGGGATCGCGAGCCCCGCCACGATGCCGACGATTTGATACAGGAAAAGGTGAAAACCCGCTTGCGCTGGCGGCACGCCGTTGGCCGTTTCGATCGTCGGTAGCCACGTGATCATGAAGTAGAACGTCAGCGACTGCAAGCCCATGAAGGCAGCAACCAGCCACGCCATACCCTGCGTCCACACGTTTCCGCGCGCGTGCAGGTTCGTGTTGCTGGGTGCGGCGAGCGGAACATCGGTGCGCGCCCGCGCGATCCACAACATCGCGACGAGCACGGCCGGCACCGCCCAGAGCGCGAGAGCTCCGCGCCAGCCCCAGCCCAGTGAGGTTGGCACCGCGATCGCCGATGCTGTCGATGCGGTCACGGCGATACATGCCGAGTAGATGCCGGTGGCGAGAGAGATATGGCGCGGGTAGTCGCGCTTAACGATCGTCGGAACCACGACGTTGCCGACGGCGATCGCGGAACCAATAACGATGGTTCCGATCCACAGGCCTGCCGTACCCGCGAAAGAACGGATGAGAATGCCGACGGCAAGAAGGAAAAGCGCTACCAGGAGCGTGCGTTCCAAACCGAACCGGCGGGCCGGGTAGTGCACGAACGGCGACACCGTCGCAAATGCCAGGAGGGGTAGGGCGCCGAGGAGCCCCAGCACGCCTTCATTGACCGCGAGATCAGCGCCGATTCGTGGGAGCAACGGGCCCACTGAGGTCAACGCTGGACGCAGATTGAAGGCCACAAGAAAAATCAGTGCGGCGAGGATCGCTGCGACTGTGGTCTCTTGCGGCGAAATGCGACGACGCGAAAAACGTCGTTTCATTCTGAAGAGTCCGGGCGCGCGTTCGTCACTGTCTCAGGGTATCCCGCTGGCCCCTGGCGTTCTCACGCAGCCCGAATGGCCACCCATGGCCGACGATTTTGGGCGTATTGTCGGCACCGGCGTAGTTTTTGTGCCGACACGGCTTGTTCAATGAGGAGCACCATGACGCAGTACATCATCTATTTCAACCAGACCTGGGTTGGCGATCACTCCGAGGAGTGGTTTATCTCGCGTGGGCCGCTCGCCAACGCCGTCGTCGATGAGATCAAGGCCGCCGGCGCCTACGTTTTCGCAGCCGGTGTTGATGAAGACATGGCGAGCGCATACAGCGCCGACGCCACGAGCGGCGAACTGGTCGTCACCGACGGGCCGTTCACCTCCCCGGACGCGCGGATCGGTGGGCTGACGATCATCGACGTCGCAGACGATGAGACGGCAAAAATGTGGGGAGGAAAAATCGCCGAAGCGTGCGGCTGGCCCCAGGAAGTTCGCCGCGTCTACTGAGTTTTTGCTCGGGGCATCTCAGGCGCGCTTCATCTGTCGTGTTTCCGCATCGGCAGGCGCCAGTGTGCGCAGCGTGACGGAAGTCATGGTTCCGCTCTCTCGATCCGCGGCGCGCGACGCGGCGGCGGTGGCGGGACGGCTTTAGCGAGATGCACGTCGTCAAAAGCGATCTCAACCATGCCCCGACGTGTCTCGATCACGCAGCCATCGTCGCCTCGCTTGCGGAGGTATCCAAGCGCATCTGTGTACCCACCCGGAATCCGGGTGCGCACCGTCATTCGCGTACCGAGCGGGGCGGCCCGGATCAACTCGACAGCTGTGGACATATGCCCATGCTACGAGACTGCGCGTTGTCGGTGATCCAAGGCGAGGTCTCTCTCCGCTCGTCTTCAGGGGGTTGCGGACGGTTTCGCAAAGAGGAATACCTGCTCGGGGCCGAACACGTAGGTGTCGTCGCACCGGTATCCGCGCAGCCACGCCACGTCATCGACCACCCGGAGGTAAAAGCCCTTCGGAAACTCCGCGTCATCGGTGAGCGGTGCCGAGGCGATGGTGACGGAACCCGTGGGCGCGCAATGCGCGGAGAGTTCAGAATCGGGTGCATTCTGTTGCGCGAAAGTCGCAAGGCGGATCCACGGTGCTGCTTCGATCGGCACCAGCGCAAGGCCGAGGTCGTCGGCTATCGCGAAGACCTCGCGAAGTGTGCCGCCATCGGCGAGGCCGAGCTCAGCAACGGAGCGCTCAACCACCACGATTGAGCGTTCATTCGGCGCGTCGAAGGCCCCCTGTCGCATAAGGAGTTCTGCGTGTTCGTTGAGTTGTACGCCAGCAAGCTGCAGTTGCAGCCGCGCCTCGGCTCCAGACGTTCCTCCGAAGCGCACGGTCATGGTTCCGCTCGTCATATCCACTCGGCGAGCCTACTTTGCCGGGGCCAGGGGTAACTCGGAACGGCTATTTGACGTGCTTGTGGGGAGCCGCCGCTGCCTCGATTGCTTCGATTCCGTGCGCCTTTACACCAGCGAGCCACTCATGTTCGAGGCGCGCGTCGCCCTCGTACCGGCATTTGGAGTATTCCGCTCAGGCTGCGCGGACGCGGTCGATCATCGCGTCGTCCCGGCCTGGTTTCCCACATCCATGCCACGCGCCGACCGCGCCCGCTTGCGAACAGCGGAATCCTGCGGCACGGTGGGTCTATCACCGGAGGAGAAGACATGCGCAAGACCGTTGATCTACGTTTCGGCTCGACACTTATGAGCAAGCGGATGGAGGGCACTGACGGCACTGAGTTTCCGCGGCACACTGCTTCGCTCGAGTCAGCACTCGTCATGCTGACCGGCTCGTGCACGATCACCCTGCCTGATGGCGTTCACGACCTCCAGCCCGGCGACACCTTCATTGTGCCGGCCGATGTTGTGCACCACATCGTCGGAACGCCCGCGTTCACAGCCATCCACATCATGCCGAAAGACATTCGCTTCAACTTCGCCGTGTGACCGGGCGGTGGGCGAGGCCCTGGAGAGCGGAACCTCGGCTACTGCGACACGGAGGTGGCATGCTGCTGGGGCTAGACTCGCGGGCATGTCCGCTCCACGCTCTCGCGCGCCCCGTCGGCACAAGCTCCGCGGATGGCTAATTGGGGTGGTGGTGATCGCCGCTCTCCTCGCTGTCCCTTTTGTCAGCCAAGTTGTGGTTGCAACGCAGAACGATGCAATCGCGGAATCGGTGGAGAACGATCTGGTCGCTCTTCCGCTCCCCGCAGACACGCAGTTGGTCGATTCCTACTCAAGCGCCGGCAAGCTCGTGGGCAATGGAAACGGCATGCAATACCTCGGGGTACTAATCATCGAGAGCGATCTGTCTGCTGCAGAGCTCACGTCGTATTACGCCGACCAGGCGCACAGTCTTGGTGAGTCTCGAACCTCCGAGTACCCAACCACCATCGATGTGGAGCAAGGCGACTCGACCCAGCTCCACGCCATCGGCCGCATGTCAGACTTTCTCGCAGAAGCGAGTCAACCGCATCGCTTCGTAGTGCTCATGTGGGGCAGCGCTCCGTCTGAATGGCACGAAGACTGGGACTTACGCGGTCACTGAACTGTGTGCATCAGCGTGCATATCCAGCTAGCCAGCTCGCCACGCCACATCGGAGCTGTGGACGAAGCCGTTTCGATCCTCGAAGTGGAGTCCCCCAGTGGCGTGGACGACGACGCACGGCAGGCATTCCTCGCTCTGGCGTTGTTCGACGCGGGTCGGCACGGCGACGCCTTACCAACGGCGTTGCTCGCACTCATTCCGACACTCGATGGCTACCGAATGGCCCTCACAGAGTATGCAGAAGAGCTGCCGTCAGGTCCCATCGTCGGACAACGGTGACACGGAACAGGATCACACGTTAAAGCGGAACTCCACCGCGTCGCCGCACATACCAACCTTTGAATAGCACGTCTGGCAACTGCGCCAACAATCTCGGCTAGATGTTGCATTAGCACCGCAAACAATGCTCTACCAATACGGGGAACTCACCCTTGGAACTAAGCAGGAACGTCTAACTCTTTTCATCCAGCGAGCGGATATAGGCCGCGTTCCCGCTGATCGCAGGTTTGTACCGTTCAATGTCCGGTGTGCGGACGAACTCCACCAGTACGTCCAGCAGCGTCGCGATGGCCTCATCTAGGTCGCCTGCGGCATGGAGCGTGATTGCCTCAAAAGCGCCCAGCGAAGGTGAGTCTGGGAACCGGCTCCGGGCAGTTGAGAAGATCTCACGGGACTTCTCGTATTCGCCCACGTTCCTCAGGGTTGAGCCGTACTGCACGTAGCAGCGGCGGAGCAGGTCACCCTCCAATCCAGCAGCGAGCGAACGTTCGTAGAAACCCCGGGCTACTTCTTCCTGGCCATCAGTGTCATATGCCCCGCCTAACTCGTAGAGCACACGCGCGTTCCCCGGGTTGGACGCGTAGAGCGGAAGCAACGCATCGATGGTCGGCTGCATGTTATCCCGGTCTCTGGTGGCGAAGATCCGGTCGAGCTCATCGTCTAAAGGCATGGCGCTCAGTCTTCCACGAACCAAGCCCGGCTCGTCGCACTCGCGGTGCTCGCCACGAGCCTGCAACTACTGCTTATCTACGGTTAGTTGAGCAAAATCGAGCAAGCTTCATGGCTCTGAACGATGCAGGAGGTTTAAGACCCAGCGGAAATACGCTGACGCATGCTCACCTGTTCAGACACTAAAGCGCAAACCTAAACTCAACCACGTCGCCGCACAAACCAACCTCTGGATCTACAAGGTCACCTCGAGCTGATACCAAGGCTGCACGCTCGACGGACAGCAGGAGGCAGACCACGACGTTCTCGAAGTCACCGCTCCGCTCGTGCTCGGCGGATGCGAGGGAGTATCTCGACTGTGATGATCAACGCCGCGCAGGCGACCCCCATGCCGAGCACGGACCAACCTATCCACCATGCATCGGCCTCATCTTCCACGCGCATGCCACCGCCGCCTCTACCCGGAAATCTCCAACCGACGGTGTACGCGGGGTACAACAGGGCGACCAGCCCCCATCCGATGAGCATGAACCACAGCGCACAAGACGCCACCTGCATGACCAACATTCTCGTCACCGCAGACCGCGGAAGGAGCATCAACGCCGGGGCCGTCGAGCCCACCAACGTCAGAGCGCTACAGGCCACGAACACGCCCCACGCACCCCAAGACAGGTACATCGCGCACCCGCCGACCACCAGCATCGCCGTGGCAGCGATGATCGCCCAGTGTTTTCTCGCAAGAGGAAAATGAATACGTTTCGACCGGCTGGGGGCCACTCGTGTACCGCCGTTCAACAAAGGGACTGTCAGACGTTAATCTTAAACTCCACCACCTCACGGCCCGCCAAGCCTCCGCGAGAGCCCCTTTTGAGCGCTCATTGGAGAGAAGGATGCCGCCGATGGAATGCGGCATGCGCCAAAGGTTCAGTTCGAGAATCTAAACTCCACGACGTCACCGCAAATAGCAACCTCTGATTGCACCGGTTTCGCAGCGGCGGCAGAGAAGCCTCCGCGCGCTAGACCACACCACGCACAACCATACGGTTCAGTCGGTATCGATGGTCCGGACGACGGCGAGAGCAAAGCCGGCGCAGATCACGAACACCGCACCACCCATCGCCACGGGCAACGCGAGATGCACGCCAGCGAGAAGCCCGCCGATTAATGATCCAAGGGCAAGGCCGATCAACCCAAGGACGCGCGACGCGGCATTGACCCGCCCGAGGAGCGCATCTGGCACGAGACGCTGGCGAAGCGACGTCGCACAGATCCCCCACACCACGGCGTGGAGAATATAGATCGCCAGTAGCACCGAGGCAACCACTGCATTGCCAGTTACAGCGAGGGCCAGCAATGAGGCGGCCCCGGTGAGCAAACTTGCAACGATCGTCCAGCGGTAGCCGATCCGCGAACGGATACGAGCTGTCGCGAAGGAGCCGACGAGCCCACCGAGCGCGGACACGGCCAGGATGAGCCCGTACCCAACGCCATCGACCCCCAGCTGCTCCTGAGCGAAAATGACGAGGATGGAGAACGGAAGCATGTAGCCGATGCTCGCCAAGGCTCCAATCAATGCCAATCCCCCGACGAGGCGGTGGTGCGCGAGCCACGTTGCTCCCGCCACGGCTTCTCGCCATACCGAGGCGCGCGCCCTGGGCGCAACCGCCTCAGATGGTCTGCCCCGATGCACGGGTAGTGCAAGCGCGATCAACCCCGCAGCTGCCCAAAGCCCGCCCATTGCGTAGACGGGGGCAGCTGCAGCGATCGCAAAGAGGAACCCGCCGAGTGGCGGACCAGCGAATTCGTCGGCTATGAGTTGCGCGGCCGAGATCCGACCATTTGCCGTGTCCAGCTTGCCCTTCTGGACAAGGCCGGGAACGAGAGAGACCGCGGCGTTATCAGCTGCGCTCTCGAGCGTGCCGATGACCGCGTAAGCGGCGTAGAGGAGGACAAGACCTCCGATGTCCAGGTGCACGCAGATCGCAAGGGCGAGAACGGCAACTCCCCGCAGAATATTTGCGACGATCAGGATTAAACGGCGGTCCACACGATCGACCCATACGCCGATCGGCAGAGCCACGAGCAACCGGACGAGCGCGTAGAGCGTCGAAAGCCCGGCGATCCAGCGCGGATCGTCCGTAAGTGAGGTTGCCAGCAGCGGGATCGAGACGAACGCTAAACCGTCAGCCAGGTTCGACGCAGCGTTCGCTCCCCACAGGACACGAAAAGAACGACCAAGGGACACACACCCCAGAATACCTATCGCACCGCCACCAGCGGCTCATGGGAGCGAGCTGCTAGCGGGACGAAATCACTCGCACTCTGGCGGAACGAGACCTGCCCCAGTGAACCAAAGCGTTGTTGGATAACCGACTTATGAGTCAGACAGATTTTTGAGTCAGCGCACCTTCCGCGAGATCGCGGGTCGAACAACTTGAACCCGCCGCAGAACTGCCCAGCCGAAGCCACTCGCCAGAGACGCTACCGCAACGCGACAACGAGAATCGGCCTCTGCGAGAGCTCCGCAGAGACCGATCAAAGTCCCAGGTCAGCGGGACAAACGCTTAGCACCTGAAGGTAAAGCGGGACCTGTCCATCGAACCCAACCGGAGGCCGAGAAGATAAAATCCCTGGTCAGAGGCCCTTATTAGACATTAAATCTAAATTCGACGACGTCACCGTCGCGCATGATGTAGTCCTTGCCTTCGAGGCGAGCCTTGCCCTTGGCTCGGGCTTCGGCGACAGAGCCGGTCGCGATCAGGTCTTCGAACGAGATGACCTCGGCCTTGATGAAGCCCTTTTCGAAGTCGGTGTGAATAACACCGGCCGCCTGCGGAGCCTTCGCGCCCTGGGGAATCGTCCACGCGCGCGCTTCCTTCGGGCCAGCCGTCAGGTACGTCTGAAGGCCGAGAGTGTCAAAGCCAATGCGCGCCAGCTGATCCATACCTGATTCGGTCTGACCGGTCGCCTCGAGCAGTTCCTGCGCGTCGGCCGGGTCAAGGTCGATGAGCTCAGACTCGATCTTCGCATCGAGGAACACAGCCTGCGCCGGCGCGACGAGTTCTGCGAGCTCTGCCTTCTTCGCGTCGTCGGTGAGGATAGCCTCGTCGACGTTGAAGACGTAAATGTACGGCTTGGCGGTCAGCAGACCCAGCTCACGAATGGGGGTGACATCAATCTTGCTACCCGACAGAAGGGTTCCACGCTCCAGCGCATCTTTCGCTGCGTTCGCCGCCTCAAGAACCTCGGGCGAAGCTTTCTTCTGCTTGACCTCTTTTTCGTAGCGGACGATCGCCTTCTCCAGCGTCTGCAGGTCGGCGAGCATCAGCTCTGCGTTGATGGTCTCCATGTCGTTGCGCGGGTTGACCTCACCGTCAACGTGCACAACATCGCTGTCGGTGAAGCCACGCACGACCTGTGCGATCGCGTCGGCTTCACGAATGTTCGCAAGAAACTGGTTGCCCAGGCCCTCACCCTCGCTGGCACCACGCACGATGCCGGCGATGTCAACGAACGAAACGGTGGCAGGCAGGATGCGCTCCGAACCGAACACATCGGCGAGCTGCTGCAGACGCGGGTCGGGCAGGTTCACCACACCAACGTTGGGCTCGATCGTCGCGAACGGGTAGTTCGCCGCGAGCACGTTGTTGCGCGTCAGCGCATTGAAAAGAGTCGACTTGCCAACGTTGGGCAGGCCAACGATTCCAATAGTAAGAGCCACGGGCAACAAGTCTACGTGGCTTCGCGCGTAGTTCTGCCGCTAACCCCGTCGGAGAGCGGAACCTCGGGTGCTGCCGAGAGCGGAACCTAGGGTCGCGTTGCGCGGAAGGCTTTCGTCACATAGGGCATCGCAATGGTCTGCTCCCCTACGACTCCGAGTCGGTCGAGGAGCGCGTTCACCTCCGTAATCATCCGGTTCTGGTCAGCTTCGGCGGCGGTGATGAAGTAGCTACGCGAGCGCACCATGGCCTGCAAATCGGCGCGGTTCATCTCGCGTTTCCACTCGAGCATGTGTTCTTCCAGCGCCCCGAACGGATCATTGACGCGAATCTCCCCCGCCGCAATCATCTCTTCAGCGCTCGACGCATGCAGAATGTGCGTGAGGTCGTGCACCCACGCCACACGCTCGTCGCGCACGTTCCAAATCAAGCCCAGTACACCGCCCGGCCGGAGCACCCGCCCAATCTCGCGTGAGCCCGCCACCGGGTCAACCCAATGCCACGCCTGCCCCAACACCACCGCGTCGACACTTGCGTCATCCAGCGGAAGGTGCTCCGCGGTTCCGACTCTCGTATCAACCCCTGGCGTGCGCTCGTCAAGTTTCAGGAGCATCGCGGCGTCAGGGTCAACAGCGACCGCTTCCGCCTCACGAACTCGCAGAATTGAGCGCAACAGCTTGCCGGTTCCGGCGCCGACGTCTGCCACCGTCGGCACGCCATCGAGTGGAGCAAGTAAGAATTCGACCGAGGCAGCAGGATACTCCGGACGCCCCGCATCGTATGCGGCGGACGCCACCCCAAACGACGTCGACATTTCTTCAAGACTGGCCATGCAGCGAACGTAGCACTGGCCTCCGACAGCGGCCAGTTCGCCAGACGCGGGATAAACTGGAACGCGGCGCGCCTGCAACCACGGGGCGTGCTGCAAGAGAAGAGTCAGCACATGTCATTGGATTTCACCGCGATCGATTTCGAGACGGCGAACTCCAGCAACGCTTCAGCATGCTCGGTCGGCCTCGTGCGCGTGCGCGCGGGAAGGATCGTCGAGCAGACCGGATGGCTCATTCAACCGCCTGCTCCTTACGAGGAATTTCACCCCCGTAACGTCGAGATTCATGGCATCCACGCTGAAGACGTCACCACCGCCATCGGGTGGAGCGACCAGCTCGAATTTCTCGAGGATTTCGCCGGCGATGACGTGATGGTGGCGCACAACGCGGGCTTCGATATGGCCGTTATTCGGCGCGCTTGCGAAGCGACCGGTGATCTCTGCCCGCCGTATGAATACGTGTGCAGTGTGCAGGTGGCCCGGCAGGTTTACGATTTGGAGTCGTACCGCCTGCCATTTGCTGCCGCCGCGGCTGGCTTTACCGATTTCTCGCACCATGAGGCAACTGCCGATGCCCTCGCCTCGGCGCACATCATGATCGATGCGGCGCGTCGCGTTGAGGCCTCAGATATTCGAGAGTTGGCTGCTAAGACCCGCGTTCGCGTGGGGCAGATTCAGGTTGCGACGCTCGCTGAGTCGCTTGTGCTCGGCTGAGTTTTCGTCGGTCATCCCACCCCGCACACCGCCAATGTCGGAGGCCCCAGGCACACTGATGTCATGGATCCGTTGATCGCCGTTCTCCTCGTCGTACTGGCCCTTGCGGGCGGCCTGGCCCTGGGCTGGTTTGCTCGAGGCCGAGTCACCGCAGACGACACCGTGCTGCTCACGCGCCTGTCGGCGAGTGAGGCCAATGTCACGGCGCTACGCGAGCAACTGATGCAACGCGAGGCTTCGTACCGCGAATACACCGAACGTGCTCGCGATGAGCAAGAGGCGCACCGCGAGCGCGAGCGTCAGGAGGCTCGCGTCCTGACCGCGCTGAGCCCCGTCGCCGAGACCCTGCACAACATGCAGCGGGCGATGGCGTCGATGGAACGCGACAGGCAGGAGCAGTTCGGGCAGCTGGGTGAGCAACTCCGTCAGGCCCAGATCAACGATGAGTCGCTTCGCCAAGCGACAAACACGTTGGCGAGCGCTCTGCGTTCGACGACGACCCGCGGAACCTGGGGAGAGACGCAATTGCGGCGCGTCGTCGAGGCGGCTGGTTTGACGCATCACGTCGATTTTGATGTGCAGACGAGTATCACGACGGAATCGGGTGCGACGGGGCGCCCTGACATGATCGTGCGGTTGCCTGGCGGCAAGGCGATCGCGCTCGACGCCAAGGCTCCGCTTGACGCCTATCTAGAGGCTTCAGCGCGTGATTCAGACGCCGAACGCGCGGCCGCGCTGACGCAGCACGCCCGTGCGGTGAAGTCACACGTCGATGCCTTGGCGAAGCGCCAATACTGGACGGGCCTCGAATCGAGTCCCGAGTTTGTGATCTGCTTCTTACCGAACGAGGCGATGCTGTCAGCTGCGCTCGATAGCGACCCGACGTTGCTTGACTATGCCTTCCGCCAACGCGTTGCGCTGGCCTCCCCCGTGAGTCTGTGGGCGGTTCTCAAGTCGGTTGCCTACACGTGGACGCAAGACGAGGTTTCGGCCGAAGCCCACCAACTCTTCGCGTTGGGCAATCAGTTGTACGACCGTTTGGGGGCGCTCGCCGGTCACGCTGATGATCTTCGCAAGGCCATCGAGCGCACCGTCGGCGCATACAACAAGTTCGCGGGCTCGTTAGAGTCGCGCGTTCTCGTGACTGCTCGTAAGTTTCCCGGCATCGACGCGACCAAGCTGGCGCAAATGCCAGCACCGGCAGAAGTATCGGAAACGCCGCGCGCCCTGGTGGCGGCAGAGTTCGCAAACCTCGACGATACGGCCCCGGCGCGTGACGGCATCGCAGAGGCCGAATTCGTCCATGACAACGTGCCCGCTCGCGAAGCAGAAGCTGACGGGCTATGGCTGGCCGACCTTGCCGACGATATCCGCCGTCGCGCAAATGACTGACCTCGGGGTTGATCGGCGATCAGACATTACCTCCCGGCTGACGCACTGAGCGTTGCACGAAGGCGATCAGCGTAGGCACCGTCTCACCCAGCGAGAGCATGACTTCATGCGGGCCAGAGCACGTGTTAGGTGTAGACATCAGGAACCTTCGCCTCGACACGCAATGGAGCGTCATGTCATCGTCTTCCGCTGAGATCGTCACTGCTGCCCGCGAGCTGCTGCCCGAGCTGGTCGCGATCCGGCGCGAACTGCACCAGATTCCCGAGGTCGGCCTTACCCTCCCCCAAACACAAGCCGTCGTTCTTCGTGAACTCGACGGACTCCCGCTGGAGATCTCGACCGGCACCGACACCACCTCCGTCGTCGCCCTGCTGCGCGGCGCACACCCCGGCCCGACCGTGCTTTTGCGTGGCGACATGGACGGACTGCCCGTCACCGAGGTGAATGACCTTCCCTACCGCGCCACCAACGGCAATATGCACGCCTGCGGACACGACCTGCACACCACCGGCCTGATCGGCGCCGCGCGTCTACTCAGCGCGCGCCGCGACCAGCTTCATGGTTCCGTCATCTTCATGTTCCAACCGGGTGAGGAGGGCTACAACGGTGCGAGTGTGATGCTTCGCGAGGGCGTGCTCAATGCAACCGGCGAGACCCCGATTGCCGCCTATGCGCTGCACGTTGGACCTGGTCCGCTCGGCCAAGTCGAGACCAAATCAGGCACCATTCTTGCCGGATCGAGCGAGCTGGAAATCACGGTGCGAGGCAGCGGTGGCCACGGCTCGCAACCGCACACGGCTCTTGACCCCGTGCTGCCGCTGGCTGAAATCACCGTCGCGTTGCAATCGATGGTGACCCGTCGATTCGATGTGTTCGACCCCGTCGTGATCTCGGTCACCCAGCTTCGCGCCGGCGACGCCCTCAATGTCATCCCCGAACAAGCGACGCTGGGCGCGACGGTGCGCACAATGTCGGCGGAGACTCTCGAGGCATTGCCCGGCATGATCACTGACCTCGCCGAAGGCATCGCACGGGGCTACGGTTGCGAGGCCGACGTCACCTTTACGACGCAGTACATTCCGACCGTCAATGATGACTCCGAGCATGCTTTCGCCGTCGAGCAGATTCACCAGATGTACGGCGAAGACAGCGTCACCATTAAGCCGCACGGCATCATGGGTTCGGAGGATTTCTCGTTCGTGCTCGCTGAGGTTCCTGGCGCATTCATGATGGTGAAGTGTTCGCCGCCGGAAGAAGATCCGGCGACTCTTGCTTACAACCACTCCCCGCACGTTCTTTTTGACGACAGTGTGCTCGACCGCGTCGCCGGAATCCTCGCGCAACTCGCCATCGCCCGCCTCGCCGCGGCGTAGGAAGCCCCCACGGTTCACCGCCAAGACATCAGCGGCGCACCGCCCTTCCTCCACATCGCCCACCCAGGGGTTCGTTTCTCCCCAATACGCCGCAGACGCCGACCCGTCGCCACCACGAGCGGCAACGTATGGCTATGGATGTTCGGCACGCGCTCACTCGCTCGCAGGGAATTGCCTACGCGCGGGATCTCTTGTCACAAGGAGTCAGCCGCCACGATCTCTCCCGCGCCGTCGAGACAGGGACCTTGGTGAGACTGAGGAGCGGACTATTCGCGTTCGAAGCCGACAGCAGTATGGCGAGTGCAGCGAGGCATGGCGGTACCACGACGTGCGTCACCGCGTTGCGGCACTATGGAGTGTGGGTGCTCTACGACGGGCCAGAGAACCACGTGCACGTGCCAGTTGGGAGCCGAATCCACCCACATCCTGAATGCTCGTGTGTAACTCATCGCACGCCGATCCGTCGCCCCTTCGGCTTCATGCCCGTCCGTGAGGCGCTGGTTCATGCCGCACAGTGTCTCAGCAGCGAAGCCTTCTTTGCGGCGTTCGAATCCGCCTGGTTCCAACGTCTTCTCTCCCGATCCGATCGTGCCTGGATTCGATCGCGCGTCCCTACCCGCCTGCGCGTGTTGCTCGACTTCGCACGTCCCGACGCGGAAAGCGGTCTGGAATCGATCTTGCGTCTCCGTCTGCGCGCCGTCGGAATTACCTTGAGAACTCAGGTCTTGGTTCCGGGTGTCGGCCGCGTCGATTTCGTCATAGACGAGCTCATCCTGGAAGTCGACGGAGAACTCGGCCACGCCGATTCGCGGTCACGGCACAAGGACCTTCTCCGGGATGCACGCGCGGCACAGGCGGGTTATCGCACGCTCCGCTTTGACTATGCGCTCGTGATTCACCAGCGGCCCGAGGTGCTCGGCGCCATCCTGGGTGCGCTCAAGCAGCGCTAAATCCGATGAGAGTTCCGTGCCCTTCACCGTTGTTCGGATCAGCAAAATGCAACGGATTGTGTGACCAGAGTGGCTGATGTGACACCTGAGCAAGACATTCTGCAATCGCCAATGCATTTTGCAGATACAGCACCGGAACCGCGGGCCAGCACCGGAACCGCGGCCCGGCACCGGAACCACGGGCCGACACAGGGCTCAGCGGGCCCGAGAAGGCGGACTTATCCGGGGATGAAGCTAAGGAGAGAGACCACGGATATGGTCACAAAGACGAAAGCGGCGACGGGCCACCAGGCACTCATCTCTTCACCGGCGGGGCGACGCTTGCGGAATAAAACATCCTTACGGCGCGCTGGGTCGGTAGCGTCTGCAATGACGGCGTGGGCGGCCGTTGCCGGACGACTCGCTTCGATTGCCATAGTTCTACCTCGATCGATGCACGACGCACGTCATTCGCGCGACTTCTCCATCATCCCACCGAGAACCTGAGCGTCAGCGTCAAGACACGTTACGAAGCGGCTACGTTTTCGCCAACAAAAAGGGCCGAGCCTCAACAGGCTCGGCCCTTCATCGGGGCTCAATCACCCCAAAGTCACGCGTTAATCAGCCAAACCACTTCGACACGAGGTGCTCAGACGAGACCCGGCGCAGGGTTCCGGAGGCGCTACGCAGCACAACCGATTCGGTGTAGATGTAGTCGCCCTCGCGGCGCACACCGGCAACCAGCTGGCCGTCGGTGACACCGGTTGCAACGAAAATCGTGTTGTCGCTTGTGACGAGTTCATCGGCACCGTAGACGTGGTCGTCGAACTTCAGCCCGGCATCAATACCACGCTGCTTCTCGTCGTCGGTCTGTGGCCAGAGGCGTCCCTGGATGTGACCGCCGAGAGCCTTGATGGCGCACGCGGTGACAATGCCCTCGGGGCTACCACCGATACCGACACACATGTCGGTACGTGCGTTGTGGCGTGCCGCGTTGATGCCGCCGGCGACGTCACCATCGGTCATCAGACGGGTGCCAGCGCCAGCTTCGCGAATTTCCTGGATGAGCTTTTCGTGACGGGGGCGGTGCAATACCGAGACCACCATCTCTTCGACGGGCTTGTCGAGCGCCTTGGCCAACAGGCGAATGTTCTCACCGATCGGCAGACGAATGTCAACAACGCCAACACCCGCGGGGCCGGTGACGAGCTTGTCCATGTAGAACACGCTCGATGCGTCGAGCATCGTGCCGCGGTCAGCAACAGCGATCACCGAAAGCGCGTTGTTGCGGCCCATGGCGGTCAGCGTCGTACCGTCGATCGGGTCAACGGCAACGTCGCACTGCATTCCTTGGCCGGAACCAACGTGCTCACCGTTGAAGAGCATGGGGGCGTTGTCTTTTTCGCCCTCACCGATCACGATGCGACCGTCAAAGTTCACGGTACGCAGGAAGGCGCGCATCGCGTCAACTGCGGCACCGTCCGCTTCCTCTTTGGCACCGCGACCAATAAACGGCACCGCTCGAATGGATGCGGCTTCAGTTGCTCGCACCAGTTCCATTGCGAGGTTTCGGTCGGGACGAAGGGGGGACATATCTGCCGTCAGGCTCACCATGTCCCCAGAGTAGCTACGCGCACGTCAGAAAACGTGTCTGTTTCGAGAAGATCCGCCGAAGGAATTGCCATTCTTTCGCCAGCGACAAAGTTGGTTCCGATTACGCGCCCACGTCACAGAGAAAGCGCATATCCCTGCGCTTCGATAGAGTATGAGAGACCCCTCTTCACCCTTCTGAAGGAGACTCCATGCCCTTGGCAACACCGGATCAGTATGCAGACATGCTCACGCGCGCCAAGACGGGAGGATTCGCCTACCCCGCTATCAACGTTGCGAGTTCCCAGTCGATCAACGCCGTGTTGCAGGGCTTGACCGAAGCAGGATCCGACGGCATCCTTCAGGTCACGACGGGTGGTGCCGACTACTTCGCCGGCCACACGGTCAAGGCGCGCGCCACGGGTGCCATCGCCATGGCACGCTACGTTGCCGAAGTTGCAAAGAGCTACCCCATCACCGTTGCCGTCCACACCGACCACTGCCCGAAGGACGCTCTGCCCTCCTTCCTGCTGCCCCTTCTTGAGGCGAGCGAAGAACAGGTGAAGAACGGCGGTGAGCCGATCTTCCAGTCACACATGTGGGATGGCTCGGCCGTGCCGCTTGCAGAAAACATCGAGATCGCTCGTGAGCTCCTCCCCCGTATGAAGGCCATCAACTCGATTCTTGAGGTTGAGATCGGCGTGGTCGGCGGCGAAGAAGACGGCGTTCAGCACGAAGGATCTAACGACGCGCTGTACACCACGACGGGTGACGTTGCACAGGCCGTCGAGGCACTCGGCCTCGGCGAAAACGGTCGCTGGATCGCCGCCCTCACCTTCGGCAACGTGCACGGCGTGTACAAGCCGGGCAACGTCAAGCTGCGGCCCGAACTCCTCGGCGAAATCCAGGAGGGCATCGCCGCGCAGTTTGGCACCGGCGCCAAGCCTCTCGACCTCGTCTTCCACGGCGGCTCCGGCTCGACCGACGAAGAGATCGCCCTCGCTGTCGCCAACGGTGTCGTCAAGATGAACATCGACACCGACACACAGTACGCGTTCACCCGCGCGGTCGCTGGCTACATGTTCAGTAACTACGACGGCGTGCTCAAGGTTGACGGTGAAGTCGGCAACAAGAAGCAGTACGACCCGCGCGCCTGGGGCAAGGTTGCTGAGTCGGCCATGGCCGCTCGCGTTCTCGAAGCCACCAAGCAGCTCGGCTCGTTCGGCAAGTCGCAGGGCTAATCCCCGCACTCGTAGCGAAGAAAATAGCCCCTGGTTCCGTCATCGGAACCAGGGGCTATTTCACGTTCAGGCGCTCAGCCTGCGCTCCGCGTGACATAGTCCACGAACGCGGGGTCTGACATCAGCGGAACCGAGATGCACGCCATCAGCACGACGTACGTCACGACGGCTCCGCCGACGGCAACAAACCAAGCACGCTTGTTCTGCTTCATGCGGGCGCGGGCGATCACGACGGTCGCAATGTAGCCAGCCACCAGGACGAGAGCGGAGATCAATCCCCACGTCTTGCCCGCGGCAAAGTTCGAGAACGAGCCGTCGACGCCCATCATGTCGTATGAGCGATCCACCATGGTGGCGAAGTCAAGGAACGAGAAGAACGAGGTGACCACGTTGAGCGCGCCAATCGCCAACAGGGCGATCGTGACAATACGGTCACCCTGGCGTGCTGCGCGCGCCGGATCCACCGGCGCCACCGGCGCGGTGAGTTGTTCCGGTGCCACCGGCGGGGCCAGGGGCTCAGGCATCGGCTCACGAATGTGAGCTCGTTGCTCTGTCTCTGACGCATACTCGCCGTACTGCGGACGAGGGCGGCCGTCACCGTCAGACACTAGCGACGACCGCCAAGCGCGCGCTCGTCCTTGCGGCCAGAAGCATCTTGACGAAGCTCCTTCGGCAGCGAGAACATCAGGTCTTCCTCTGCGGTGCGAACTTCTTCAACGTCGGCGTAGCCTGCGCCAGCCAACTCAGAGAGCACTTCCTGCACCAAAATCTCGGGAACAGAGGCGCCACTGGTCACACCGACCGTCTTCACGCCGTCGAGCCATTCCTGCTTGACCTCGTCAACGTAGTCAACGCGGTACGCAGCCTTGGCGCCATATTCCAGGGCAACTTCAACGAGGCGCACACTGTTCGACGAGTTCGCCGAACCAACCACGATCACCAGATCAGCGTCCTTCGCCACCTTCTTGATCGCAACCTGACGGTTCTGCGTCGCGTAGCAAATGTCGTCAGACGGCGGGTCTTGCAGGTTGGGGAAACGCTCACGCAAGCGACGCACCGTCTCCATCGTTTCATCGACCGAGAGCGTGGTCTGCGACAGCCACACGACCTTGTTCGGGTCGTGCACAACAACGGTGTCAGCCTCATCAGGCGAGTTCACGATCGTGACGTGATCCGGGGCTTCACCCGCGGTTCCCTCAACCTCTTCGTGACCTTCGTGACCGATCAGCAGAATTTGAAAGTCATCGCGGGCAAAGCGCACGGCCTCGCGGTGCACCTTGGTGACCAGCGGGCAGGTCGCATCAATCGCGTTCAGCTCGCGCTCCGCGGCAGCGTTCACGACGGCGGGTGAGACGCCGTGTGCACTGAAAACAACGTGGGCTCCCGGCGGAACCTCGTCAACCTCCTCAACGAAGATGGCCCCCATCTTCTCGAGCTCGGTCACGACATGGATGTTGTGCACGATCTGCTTGCGCACGTAAACCGGCGCGCCGTAGCGCTCCAGCGCCTTCTCCACAGCCACCACTGCGCGGTCAACGCCGGCGCAGTATCCTCGGGGAGCGGCAAGCAGAACCTTCTTGGGCCCGTCAACCGGGATATTCTGGAGTCGTTCACGACGCCCAGGGATACGGGGAATAGGCAGACGCACGGCGGAGGTAGTCACCCTCCGATTCTACCGGTGAACAACTGATCAAGCCCCGAGAGGACACGCATGACCAACCCGGCGAGCGGCCCATCATTCACGCCCGCGGTGCGGCCACGAGACTCCACCGCAGACATGCCCTGCCAGGTCGGCGACCTGGGCCGCGATATGCGCGACTACATTGCGCGTTTGGGCTCGCCCTGGGTCGAGGGTGAAATCACCGAGTGGAACCATCGGGCCGTCGGCACGTTTGCCACCCTGCGCGACGTGAATGGTGACGCGGTCATTCGCCTCACGATCTGGTCGAGCGTGCGCATCCGCATTCCACAAGACATTAAGGCTGGCGACCGCGTCGTCGTCTGCGTGAAGCCGGAATATCGCGCACAGCGCGGCGAACTAAGCTTCATCGTCTCCGCCATGAAGCACGTCGGCCTCGGTGACCTGCTGGAGAAACTGGAACGTCTGCGTCAGCAGCTCCGTGCCGAAGGACTCCTCGACCCGTCACGTAAAAAGAAGCTCCCCTTCCTCCCCGCCACGATCGGCCTCATCACCGGTAAGGCGACAGACGCCGAAAAAGACGTGCTGCGAAACGCCGAACTGCGCTGGCCAAGCGTGTCATTCCGCGTCGAACACGCGGCCGTTCAGGGCGAGCAGTCTGTGCCGCAACTTCTGGCCGCACTCGCGAAACTCGAGGCCGACCCCACCGTTGACGTGATCATCTTTGCACGCGGCGGTGGCGATTTCCAAGACCTCCTCGGCTTCAGCGATGAGCGCCTGCTACGCGCCGTCGCCGCCGCACAAACCCCCATTGTCAGCGCGATTGGTCACGAAAACGATCGCCCCCTTCTCGACGACGTCGCGGACCTCCGCGCCTCCACCCCGACCGACGCAGCCAAGCGCGTGGTTCCGGATGTCTCAGAACAGCTCGCGCTCGTTCGCGACGCGCGCTCGCGCATCATGACCCGTCTCGCCGGTCGGCTCCAGCACGAACAGCACGTCATCGAGCAGCTCCATTCGCGACCGGTGCTGGCCAACCCTGAGCGGTGGTTGCAGGACCGTGAGCTCCAGATCGAGCAGTCCATCTCGCGCATCCATGCGCGCACGGGTCTGCGCCTTGAGCAGGAGACAACACGCATCAGCCGCCTTCATGCCTCCCTCGGCGCCCTCTCCCCGCTGAGCACCCTTGAGCGCGGCTACGCGATCGTGCAACGCACCGGCGACGGCATCGTGCGCGCACCTGCCGATGCCCCCGAGGGTACCGAGCTCATCGTCAAGTTGGCTGACGGAACCATTGGTGCCGTCTCGCACGGGCAGAGCGCGGAAGTTTAGCCCGCAGATCGCAACTAGGATGGAGAGTATGAGCGACGCACAGACCGCGGAATTCGCTGACGTCAACGATTTATCGTTTGAACAGGCGCGCGACGAACTCACTCAGGTGGTTGCCCAACTCGAGCAGGGCGCACCCACGCTCGAGCGATCCATCGCTCTCTGGGAGCGTGGCGAAGTGCTATATCAGCGCTGCGAAGAGTGGCTCCTCGGCGCCAAGAAGCGCCTCGATGCCGCACGCGGCGTGGCGGGTGAGGACTAATGGGGCGCGTTGTTGCTGAGCTCGGTCGCCCCGAGACGCCTGGCGAAACGGCGGCACGCAAGGCTGAGTCGTCGCGCATCTATCGCGGCAGCCAGACGATGCGCAACCTGATTGCGGCTCTCATCGCAACGGTCGGTGTCGTCCTGATCATCGTTCTCATGGTTCCGCGCGGAGAGATCGAGCGGCCATCCGATATCGATGTCGCCGCCATTGCCGAGCGCGTCGAACGCGACATCAAGCACCCCGTCGTGGTGCCGCCGGTGTCCGACGAGTGGCGCGTGAACTCCGCGAAACTGGTCAATGGCGCGCCGTCAACGTGGGAGATCATCTACGCACCAGGCGACGGCCAGGGCTTCTTGCGTGTTTCGCAGGGTCTCAGCGCCGACGAGGGGTGGGCTAGCCGCGAGCTTCCCACCGGCAAGCTCGGCGAGATTGTGACGCTCGATGGCATTGCTTGGCAGTCCTATACCTTCTCCGACCCGTCAAAGGCGGGCAACATCTCGTATGCACTCAGCACGAAGGCGGGCATCGATACCGTTCTGATTTTCGGCTCGTCCCCCGACAAGCTGATGAAAGATACCGCGTCGAAGCTTGCCCCTCACATTGAAGAACTGAAAGAAGCCGCGCAGTGACAGAGCTCACGCCCGCCCAGTCCTGGGCTGAAATGCAGGCCGGTAACGAACGATTCGTTGCCGGAACCCCAAAGCACCCGCACCAGGATGCGATGCATCGGCTGGAGATTTCTGCCGCGCAGCGACCGCACGCGATGGTCTTCGGCTGCTCTGACTCCCGTCTCGCCGCAGAAATCATCTTTGACGAGGGCCTCGGCGATGTATTTGTGATCCGTAACGCGGGTCAGGTCATCTCTGAATCCGTCGTGGGTTCGCTTGAGTACGGCGTCGCCGCTCTCGGCATTCCACTGATCGTGGTGCTGGGTCACGACGCTTGCGGTGCGGTTGCTGCCGCCATCGAGAGCGCAAACCCGAACCCGCCTGAGCTGCCGATGCAGGTATGGCGCCAGATTGCGCCCATCGTTCCGGCCGTGCACCGCGTCATGAAAGAGACAGGCACAACGCCACACACGGTGTCGCCCGAAGCCGTCGGCCGCGACCACTTGCGTGCCACCGTCTCCGGCATTCTGAACGCCTCGGAGCTCATTCAGGAGGCCGTCAATGCCGGCAAGGTCGCCATTGTTGCGGCCAACTATCGACTTACTGAGGGCACGGCAGTGCCCGACTTCATCGTCGGCCCCGCGACTGCGGACGCCTGACCAACCCATCAGCAAAACATGAGGAGAATCGTGGCTGACACCGAATACCGTATTGAGCACGACACGATGGGCGAAGTTCGCGTCCCCGTGAACGCCCTGTACAGCGCCCAGACGCAGCGTGCCGTCGAGAACTTCCCCATCTCAGGCAAGGGACTGGAGTCGACGCAGATCGCAGCCCTGGCTCGCATCAAGAAGGCCGCGGCCCTCGCGAACAAGGAGTTGGGTGTTCTGGACGCCGCGATCGCTGACGCGATTGCGGCCGCTGCTGACGACGTCGCCACCGGCGAGTACGACGCGCACTTCCCGGTCGACACCTACCAGACCGGTTCGGGCACGAGCTCGAACATGAACATGAACGAGGTGCTTGCAAACCTCGCCACCACCAAGCTCGGCTCGCCCGTTCACCCGAACGACCACGTCAACGCATCGCAGTCGTCCAACGATGTGTTCCCGACCTCGGTCCACGTCGCTGTGACGCAGGCCATCATTGATGACCTGATCCCCGCGCTTGACCACCTCGCGGTTGCTCTCGAGGCCAAGGCCGTGCTCTGGAAGGACGCCGTTAAGTCGGGCCGCACCCACCTGATGGACGCTACGCCCGTCACCCTGGGCCAGGAGTTCGGCGGTTACGCCCGTCAGATCCGCCTCGGCATCGAGCGTGTCCGCGCCGCCCTCCCCCGCGTCGCTGAGGTTCCGCTCGGTGGCACCGCGGTCGGCACCGGCATCAACACGCCGCTCGGCTTCCCGCAGAAGGTTATCGAGCTGCTTGCAGCCGAGACCGAGCTGCCGATCACGGAGGCAAAGGACCACTTCGAGGCTCAGGCAAACCGTGACGGTCTCGTCGAGGCATCAGGTGCGCTGCGCGTTATCGCTGTGTCGCTGACGAAGATCAACAACGACCTGCGCTGGATGGGTTCTGGCCCCAACACGGGTCTCGGCGAGTTGCACATCCCTGACCTGCAGCCGGGTTCGTCGATCATGCCAGGCAAGGTCAACCCGGTTGTTCCGGAAGCCGTGCTGATGGTCGCCGCGCGCGTCATCGGTAACGACGCTACGGTCGCCTGGGCAGGCGCTTCTGGCTCGTTCGAGCTCAACGTTGCCATCCCGGTGATGGGAACGGCTCTGCTTGAGTCGATCCGCCTGATCTCCAACGCTGTGCGTGTGCTCGCTGACAAGACGATCGATGGCCTGGAGGCTAACCTCGAGCGTGCAGCCGCATTCGCTGGCATGTCGCCCTCGATCGTGACCCCGCTGAACAAGGTCATCGGCTACGAGGCAGCGGCGAAGATCGCCAAGCACGCTGTTGCTAAGGGCATCACAGTTCGCGAGGCCGTCATCGACCTCGGCTACGTTGAGCGCGGCGAGATCACCGAAGAGGTACTCGACCAAAAGCTCGACCTGCTGTCGATGACACACGCAGGCTAAGCACCCGTTCCCCGATAATCGGAGAATGAGTAAACCTGGTCGTTCGGTTCCGACGCGCGTCCGCCTGATCATCGCAATCCTCTCGATTGCGATGATCGGGTTCACGCTCGCCGGCTCGATCGCGTTTGCAATGCAACGAGACCGCATTGTGCACGCCGTCGATGAAAGACTGAACGACCAGGTTGCTGCGTTAACGGGGGCGCATGATCCGCAACCGGTGGACGTGTTGGTGACGCCTCCGCCTGCTTCGATCACCCCGCCGACGCCCACAACCTTCGATTCGGTCGAGGAAGCGCTCTACGACGCTGTTGCGCGCCTAGCTCCCGGATCAAACGCGGCATCGTTTGCGATCGTTGACGGTATCCCTACGTACCGCGCAGCGCACGTGCCATCGCTCGGCCTCGCCGCAGACGAAAACATTGTGGCAACCATCGTCAGCGACGTGCTAGCGGCAAACGAGCCGGTCTTCGGAACCGCGACGACGGCAGCGGGGACCGCCCGCTACGTCGCCATTCCTGTGCAGGTCGCCGATAGCGCGCAGGTCGGCATCTATGTGCACGTCGTCAACCTGTCAGCCGAGTTCGCGCCACTGACCGCGAGCATCTTGATCTACCTCATCACCGTTGGCGCCTGTCTTATCGTGATGGGCGTCGTATCCTGGTTCATCCTCGCGCGACTCTTGCCAGCCACTTCAGGGCCGAACGGTGGTGTCGCTGCCGGCGATGCGTGGCTCGCCCCCGAGCCCACGAGCGCACCGACCTTTACGCCACCGCCCTCCGGCATGGTTCCAGCGCCCTCCGGCATGGTTCCAGCGCCCTCCGGCATGGTTCCAGCGCCCTCCGGCATGGTTCCAGCGCCCTCCGGCATGGTTCCGCCGCTCACTGTCCCTCCCGCGCCTTCTCCCCCGCTGACGGCGCCTGCCCCACAGACTCAGGCCCCGTCGAATGCCGACCTATTTGATCAGGTCGAGGGGTCGCTCAAAGCACAACGGCAATTGCTCGACGATGTGCGCCACGAGCTCAAGACCCCCATCACGATCGTGCGTGGATACCTCGAGATGATGAACGTCTCTGACCCGTTTGACGTTCAGGCCGCACGAGAGATCGGTATATCTGAGCTTGACCGCATGACGCGTCTCGTCGAAGACATCGACACGCTCGCCACCGTTGAGGGTGACGAGTACACCATGGGGTCAATCGACATCGCGCGATTGACCGAACGCGTGGGAGACCTCATCTCCGTGATCCCCGGACACACCTGGCAAGTGACGCGTGTTGCCGATGGCATCATCCGCGGTAACTCTGACCGCGTCCTGCAGGCGTGGCTCGCGCTCTGTGACAACGCGGCAAAGTACACGCCTGAGGGTTCCGTCATTGAGATTGGCAGCGCCCACACACTCGACAGCATGATGATGTGGGTGCGCGACCATGGCCCTGGCATTCCGCCGGCCGCACGCCATCGTATCTTCCGCCGTTTTGATCGTGGCTCCGGAAAACGTGAGGTCGGCGGCTCAGGGCTAGGCTTGGCGATTGTCGATGTGATTGCGCGCGCGCACGGCGGATCGTGTAGCGTCAGCGAGACACCCGGTGGTGGAGCAACCTTCGCCATCCATGTGCCACTTCGGCTGGGCGGGGGAACCACGTTGCCCGCGCCTGTGCGTGCTGGAGACGTTGTACAACAGCGAGAGGAACAAGAATGACGAGGATCCTGATCGCAGAGGACGAGTCACGTATTTCGGCGTTTGTTGCCAAGGGACTCGAGGCCGCGGGATACCCCACAACCGTCGTCGAAGACGGTGCGGAAGCCCTGGAGTTTGCTCTCAGCGGCGATTTTGACCTCCTCCTCCTCGACGTCGGCCTCCCGTCAATGGACGGCTTTGACGTGTTGACGCATTTGCGTGGCCAGGGTGCGTCGTTGCCTGTCATCATGCTGACGGCCAGGTCATCGACCCGCGACACCGTTGAGGGCCTTGAGACCGGTGCAAACGACTACATCACGAAGCCGTTCAAGTTCGACGAGCTGCTTGCTCGCGTGCGTGTGCGTCTGCGTGAGGGCTCGCTCGCTGCAACATCCACCACGGTTCAGCACCGTGATGTCACCCTTGACGTGATTGGTCGCCGTGCGATCGTCAGCGGCCGTGAAGTGGAGCTGTCGGCCCGTGAGTTCGCGCTCGCCGAGCAATTCTTGCGTCACGCCGGGCAGATCCTCAGTCGCGAGCAGCTTCTCAGCCGGGTGTGGGGTCTTGACTTTGACCCGGGTTCCAACGTCGTCGACGTGTACGTGCGGTACCTGCGCACCAAGTTCGGAGCGGAACGCATTGAAACGGTCCGCGGTTCCGGTTACCGGTGGCAGTAACCCAATGAGGAAGCCCCCGGCACTCAGTGCCAGGGGCCTCGAAGGAAGCGGACCCGAAACCGCTTAGACACTCACCGAAACAGTGTTGTCTACCCTCTCATTTCTTCTCCCGGGGAGACGGGAGGTGGGCACGAATGCCTCGTTAACTATTGTCGCGCGCATTTTCTGGTTCCGATACATATTTGCGTGAGATTCTTCTCATGCTCGTGAGCACGCCTCACGTCAGTTCGTTGGATTCGAGCAGTTCGGTCACCAGTGCCGCAATGGCAGACCGCTCCGACCGCATCAGCGTCACATGTCCGAAGAGGTCGTGGCCCTTCAACGTCTCAATAACCGAAGCAATTCCGTCGTGACGCCCCACCCGCAAATTATCGCGCTGTGCCACATCGTGAGTCAGGACGACGCGTGAGTGTTGACCGATGCGGCTGAGGACGGTCAACAGCACATTGCGTTCAAGCGACTGCGCCTCGTCGACGATGACAAACGCATCGTGCAGCGAGCGACCACGGATGTGCGTGAGCGGAAGGACCTCAAGCAGCCCCCGTTCGACGACTTCGTCCATCACGTTGCCTGAGACCACGGAACCAAGCGTGTCAAACACAGCCTGACCCCAGGGATTCATCTTCTCGCCCTGGTCACCCGGCAAGTAGCCGAGCTCTTGACCGCCGACCGCGAACAGGGGGCGGAACACCAGAATCTTGCGTTGTTGCTGGCGCTCCAGCACCGCTTCCAGTCCCGCGCAGAGTGCGAGCGCGGACTTCCCCGTTCCTGCTCGACCTCCCAGCGACACGATGCCCACTTCCGGGTCAAGGAGCAGGTCGATAGCGACACGTTGCTCAGCCGAGCGGCCGTGGAGACCGAAGACGTCGCGGTCGCCCCGAATCAGGCGATACGAGCCGTTGCCCGTGACGCGGGCAAGGGCTGAGCCACGCTCGGAGTGAATCACCATGCCGGTGTTGACCGGAATCCCTGCGGCGTCTTCGTGTGAGCCCACTTCAGACTCGTAAAGATCGGCCATCTCATCACCGGAGAGATTCAGGGTTGTCATGCCCGTCCACCCCGAATCGAGTGCTTGCTCCGCCAGGTATTCATCCGCGTCGATACCGAGCGATGCCGCTTTCACCCGCAGCGGCAAGTCTTTCGACACCACGGTGACGTTCCCGCCGTTCTGCGCAAGGTGGACAGCCACTGCCAGAATGCGCGTGTCATTGTCGTTGAGTCGTACGCCTGCAGGCAATATCGACGCGTCCGCGTGGTTGAGTTCAACCCTCAGCGTGCCGCACTCCCCCACTTCAACGGGAAAGTCCAAGCGGCCATGCGCAATGCGAAGGTCATCGAGGTGGCGGAGGGCCTGTCTGGCAAAGTAGCCAAGCTCAGGGTCATGCCGCTTCGCTTCCAATTCGGTGATGACAACCACAGGCAACACCACAGTGTGCTCAGCGAAGCGGAATATGGCCCGCGGATCGCTCAGCAGCACTGAGGTATCCAGAATGTACGTGCGAACGCCCGCCGAAACATCAAACGCGACGGAATCATCCGTCGCGTTGTGCGTCTGTCGGTTGGTACCTTGCCGCGTTTGTGTGTTCACAGTCGACTCCGACCCGGGAGATTCCCCCAGCTATCAAGTCGGCAAGGACACGGGCTGTGCCGCTTCCAAGCCGACCCGCATAGGCGCTTTGCCTATTGAGATGAAAGTAAACGAGGCCCGACGCGAATGCGAGTCTTCTCGTCAGCGTGTCGATGACATTCTCATGAACGGATCATGTCGCCAGCAACCGGTGCACGCACCGTCGAGAATTGCCAGTACACGCACCGTCAAGAATTAGTGTGCGTGCTGCGCGAACGCGGCGACCGCGTCTTCAAACATCCGCATCGTCTCGTCATCCGTACCGGCGTGCACGGCAACGCGAACGGAACCAGAGCGTGTGGTTGTCACGAGTCCGCCGTTGGCGAGAGAGGCGCCGAGCATCGCCGCGCCGTCATTGCGCGGTGCCAGCGCCACGATGCCGGCGCGTTGGCCTGCTCCGCGAGGCGTGATCACATCAATATCAAAGCGGTCCGCGATCGCAATGACCTCGGCGGTGCGCTGACCCAACTCCGCTTCGATGGACTCCACGCCCACCGAGACGACGTCTTGGAGGCCGGCCACCAGGCGCGCGCATGCCAGGAAGTCGGGTGCGGAGGTTTGGAAGGCTGCCGCGGTCGGCGCGGGCTTTCCCACCGCGTCAAGAATGAGTCCGCCGTCAAGGCCAGCGACGTTAGACAGCACCGGGTCAAGTCGGTTGCGAGCCTCATCCGAGAACGATGCCCAGCCTCCCCCGCGTCCGGCCCTGAGCCATTTGTAGCCGTTACCGGTCACGACGTCGGCGGCGGCGTAGTCCGCCTGAACCACGCCGAATCCCTGCACGGCATCGACGATCAGCAACCGGTCATCGCCAATCACGTCACGGATTGCAGCGAGATCTGCTCGGTACCCGGTACGAAAATCGACCAGGCTCACGACAACCGCTGAGGTCTCTGGCGTCAGGGCCTCGGCAATCGCCTCGGGCGTCATCATGTTGTCCGGAGGGGTGATGAATTGCGCGCTGATGCGTCCCATCGCCTCGGCGGCGCGCGTGATGCCGACCGTAATGCTCGGCCACTCCCCCGTCGACGCCATCACCGCACCAGAGGTAATGCCGTAGATGGCGTGCTGCAGGCCGTGCGTGGTCGACGGCTGGTAGGTCATCCAGTCCAACGGAACGTCAAGCAGCTGCGACAGCATGTCGCGCGCTTCAGCAGCATGTTCGTTGACCAGGTCGATGCCTGACTGTCGACCGGATACGTAAAGATCTGCGTCAACACGCACATCCTCAATCACCGTGGTCGAAAGCGGGCCGAAAGCGGCCCAGTTCAGGTACCCCGGCTCGACCGCAAAGGTCGCGCGGAACTCATCGATAGTCACCCTGCCATTCTGGCACGGCGCCGTGATGGGTGGGTTGTGCTACCCCCCGAAACGACGATCGCGGCTCGCGTAATCGCGAATCGCGCGTAAGAAGTCGACCTCGCGTAGGTCTGGGCCGAGGGCCTCCACAAAATAGAACTCACTGTGGGCGCTCTGCCACAGCAAGAAATCGCTGAGTCGCTGTTCACCTGAGGTACGAATGACAAGATCCGGATCAGCTTGGCCGCCGGTGTAGAGGTGCTCGCCAATGATCTCTGGCGTGAGACTCTCCGCCAACTCTTGAATGGTTCCGCCCCTGGCATCATGCTCCGCAAGAATGGAACGCACCGCGTCCACAATTTCGTTGCGACCGCCGTAACCGACAGCAAGGTTGACGTGAAGACCCGTATGAGAGCGTGTGCGCTCACTGGCGTCGTGAAGAACGCGCGCCAGGTCAGGTGGGAGGATATCCGTGCGCCCCACAATTTTTACGCGCCAATTGCGCTCGCGCGACAGCGCATCGGCCAATTCGGCGATGATGTCGATGAGATCCGCCAGCTCTTTGGCATCGCGCTTACGCAAATTGTCGGCAGAAAGCAGGTAGAGCGAGACCACTTTGATGCCGAGGTCATCACACCAACCGAGAAACTCCCGCATCTTCGCTGCTCCCGCACGGTGACCGTGCGCGGGAGTGGCGTATCCGAGTTGCTTTGCCCAGCGGCGGTTGCCGTCGATCATCATGGCGACATGGTGCGGCACGGTTAGCTGCGCAAGCTGTCGTCGCAGGCGCGCCGTATACAGGCGATAAAGCGGCCCTGCTCCATCGCCGTTCTGTCCGAAGGTCACCCTCTTACGCTACCGCTCGAAACGGCATGTGCCGTGCATGGCATACAAAACGCCGTACGCTCAGAGAGTGACTAATGAGCAGATTCCGGCCCCTCTCCCGCAGTTGCCGCTGCTCGAAGACGCGACCGTAAATAACAACGTCGAGATCAAACCGACGTGGCGTGGTTGGATTCACGCGGGAACCTTCCCGGTGACGATCGCCGCAGGCATCGTCCTCATCGGGTTGGCCGAAGGCACCGGAGCAAAATGGGCCAGTGCCGTTTTCATGGCAAGTTCCATGCTGTTGTTCGGCAATTCGGCTCTATACCACCGCTTCAATTGGCGGCCAACGGTGAAGGCCATCTTCAAGCGCATTGACCACGCCAACATTATGTTGCTGATCGCCGGAACCTACACACCGATTGCGATGCTGGCTTTGCCTCCCGAAAAGGGTGCGCTCCTGCTCGGACTCGTGTGGGGTGGAGCGATCGCCGGAATTCTATTTCGCGTATTTTGGATCAACGCCCCCCGCTGGCTGTACGTCGCGATCTATTTGGCTCTCGGCTGGGCCGCCATGATGTACATCGTTGATCTGCTCAACGCCAACGTCGCCATGATGGTGCTGGTGTGTGTGGGCGGCCTGCTCTACACGGGTGGCGCCATCGTCTACGCCATGAAGAAACCGAACCCCTGGCCTGGCCACTTCGGGTTCCACGAGATTTTCCACGTCTGTACGGTGCTGGCATTCCTCTGCCACTGGACGGCATGTCTGCTCATCGCGCTCGACCCGTTGTCCCCATCGCTCGGTATGCCGTAACGGTCGGCGCAATAAAAAACTGGCGATTGCGTGAGCGCATCGCCAGTTTTTGTATCTGCGGTTACTTTGCGTCGTCGCCGCCAGGTTCCGGAGCCTGCCCGGCGGCCTGAGCGGCTTCTTCCGCATCGAGCTCAGCGCGCACCTCATCGCGATAACGGGTGCGACGGATACGACGTTGCATATCCGCGATCAGGAGGAAGACGAGAATAACGACGATCGCGATTGCCGCGAATCCGATCGGACCAGGGGTGACCAGATCCGGGTCTACCTCCATCGTCGGGGTGGGCGTCGGCGTAACCTCCGCAAGCAGGGAGTACAGGTACATCGAATCCTCTTTTCGGGTAACAGCGCGTAGCCTGGTACCAAGCCTATCTCCGAACAGGAACAGCATGACCTCCCTTGCACTCGATGACCGTTACGGACGCACCACATCACCCAATAAAAAGCGCTTGACGTGGGGTGCTGTCGGCATCGTGGCCGTTGCCGTTGTCGGCTATTTCGGGTGGACGACTGTGGCCTCGAACATGAACGCGGTCTCCGTCGATGACCTCGGCTTCGTTGTCGTCGACGACAACACCACGGCGGTGTCCTTCCAGTTCACGGCACCGGCTGGCCGCGACGTGGTGTGCGCCATTGAAGCGCTGGACGAAGAGTTCGGCGCCGTCGGCTACAGCCTGGTTACGTATCCCGCCGGGGATCATCGCGCACAAAAGCACAACGAAAACATTCGAACGGTCGCCGAAGCCACAACGGGTTTTGTCAGCGGCTGTTGGGTTGCCTAAGATAGCGGCAACGAATAACGCCCGGGCTTCGGCCGGGCGTTGTTGCTTATCTCCCCTCCGCAATGGAAGGAGCCAGTGATGGCTGACGAAAAAACGGTCACCTTTTTGACCCAGGAAGCATACGACCGTTTGGCGGCCGAGCTTGAAGAGATCTCGACAGTCGGACGCGTCGAGATCGCGAAGAAGATTGAGGCTGCCCGCGAAGAGGGCGACCTTAAAGAAAACGGCGGCTACCACGCCGCAAAAGACGAGCAGGGCAAGCAGGAAGCACGCATCCGTCAGCTCGAGGCGCTGCTGAAGAGCGCCACGGTTGGCGACGCACCGGCAAGCCGTGGTGTTGTCGAACCCGGAACCGTTGTGACGGCAGTCATTGCAGGAGATGAAGAGGTCTTCCTGCTGGGCAACCGCGAAATCGGTGCGAACAGCTCGCTCGACGTCTACAGCGAAGCGAGCCCCCTTGGCGCGGCGATCATGGGCCTCAAGGAGGGGGAAGAAACCTCCTTTGAGACCCCGAACGGCAAGAAGATCGCCGTTTCGGTCGTGAAGGTCGACACCTACACGGGTCAGTAATAGCCAAAGCGAGGAGCCCTGCACAACAATTCGTTGTGCAGGGCTCCTCGCTTTGTACGCGGGTTAGTCGTCGACCAGAATCGGGTCGTAGCCGTCTTCGCGAAGCGCTTCCAGCGTTACCTGCTGGTGCTCGTGGCCGCGCGTTTCTACCGAGATCTGAATCATGACCTCGTTAATCTGCATGCCTTGGCCGTGGCGAGTGTGCATGACTTCGACAACGTTGGCGCCGGCGTTGGCGATGATCTCCGAAATGCGCACCAGCTGGCCGGGACGGTCAGGCAGCGGAATACGAATCGTCATGTATCGACCAGACGCGGCCAAACCGTGCGCGACGATGCGCTGCAACAGGAGCGGGTCAATGTTTCCGCCTGAGAGGATCGTCACGGTCTTGCCCGTCGACTGAATCTTGCCAGCGAGGATCGCGGCGACTCCAACGGCACCCGCTGGTTCCACCACCACCTTGGCGCGCTCCAACAACACCAGAAGTGCACGAGCGATATCGTCGTCGGTCACAGTAACAACATCGTCGACGAGATCCTTGATGATCTCGAATGGCACATCGCCAGGCCGCGCCACGTTGATACCGTCAGCGATGGTTGGCTTGGTCTGCACCGCGACCGGGTGCCCCTCGATGAGCGACTGGGGGTAGGGCGAAGCGTTTTCTGCCTGCACACCGATGATGCGAATCGTGCGCCCGGCCGCGGCCGCACGCTGTTTCAGTGCAGCAGCGACTCCGGCGATCAGTCCGCCGCCGCCGATTCCCATAATGACGGTGTCGACGTCGGGCAGATCGTCGAAGATCTCCAGCCCGAGCGTTGCCTGCCCTGTCACCACATCGATGTGGTCGTAGGGGTGAATCAGCACGGCACCGGTGCGCTCGGCAAACTCGGCAGCCAGTCGAAGTGGCGTCTCAACCGTTTCACCCTGCAACACCACCTCGGCGCCGTATCCACGCGTCGACAGCAGCTTCGGAACCGGCACGCCAAGGGGCATGAAGATCGTCGCCGCGACACCCAACTCACGTGCTGCGAGCGCCACCCCCTGCGCGTGGTTGCCTGCGGAGGCCGCCACCACGCCGCGAGCGCGTTCTTCCGGGGTCAGCCGGGACAGCCGATAGGTGGCGCCACGAATCTTGAACGATCCCGTGCGCTGGAGGTTTTCCATCTTGAGGTAGACGGGAGAACCCAAGACATCGGTGAGGTGTTGTGACGGCTCGAGCGGCGTGTGGCCAATATGCGGAGCAAGGCTCTCCGCCGCGTGTTCGATGTCTTTCAGCTCGGGTCCGCGACTCATCGGGCCCGCCTTTCTCTCGGTACGGTTTTCCAAATCAAATCAGCGTGATTTACGGTTCCGTCTCGCCACGATCCGCTGGCGAGGGAGACCGCAACAACGTTGGCAAAGGCGGCAAGCGGAACCGCAAAGAGGGCTCCGGGGATGCCGGCGATCATGGCACCACCGGCAACGGCAAGCACAACGGCGAGCGGGTGCACCTTGACGGCTGCGCCCATGAGGAGCGGTTGCAGGAGGTGGCTCTCCACCTGCTGCACGGCGAGCACGCCCACCAGCATCCACAGTGCAATGAAGGGACCGTTGTAGACCAGCGCGAGGAAGACAGCGAGGGCGCCGGTGACAACCGCACCGATGAAGGGCACGAAGGATCCGAGGAACACGAGGACGGCAACCGGGATCGCCATGGGGACGCCCAGGCCGAATGCGACCGCACCGATACCGATGGCGTCAATCGTGGCGACAAGTAACTGGGTGCGCGCATAGTTGCGTACGGTCTTCCATCCCGCCCTGGCGGACGCGTCAACCCCAGGTCGGGCATCCTTCGGGAACAACCGCAGCGTCCACCGCCAAATCCCCGCACCGTCGGCGAGGAGGCAGATCAGGATGAACAGCGCGAGTAGCGCACCGGTGGCGATGTGGCCCACGGTGGAGCCGACGGCCAACACGCCTTGAATAAGTGCCTGTGCTTGCTCCTGGAGGAGCTTTAGTCCCTCAGCGAACCAGGTGTTGAAGTCGTCTGCGCTGATCTGAAGCGCGCTGTCAGCCAGCCACTGCTGGACCGCCTGGATTCCCTCGGTAGTTCGTGCGCGAACCTCGGGCAATTGCCGCGCAATTTGCCAGATCGCCAGCCACAGCAGCCCTGCGACGATCGCCATCGTGCTGACCATGACAATGACGATGGAGAGCCAGCGCGGCACGCGGCGATGATTAAGCCAGTCGAAAAAAGGCGAGACTAACGCACTCATCAGCAATGCGATGAGTAGTGGGATGACGAGAAGTTTGAGCTGGATAACCAGGAAAACGACGCCAGCGGCGGCCAATCCGATCACCAGTAGTCGCCAAGAGTAGGCCGTGGCGATCTGTAACCCACGTGGTACCGGGTTTACCCCGTCCCCCACCTGTGGGCGAGCGCGCACGGCATCCCAGAATCGGGAGTTACGCCGTTCGTCAGCCATTCCCTCAGTCTAGGACTGTCCGAGGGTCGCATTACGCTGACTGCGTGGTCGATTCTCTCTCTCGCCGTCAGGCGCAACGCATCACCCTGGCCGCACAGGGGTTCAATCGGCGCCGACCCGCGACTCCATCACCTCGGCACTTGCACGCAGTCATGCGCGATATCGGGGTGCTGCAAATCGACACCGTCAACGTGTTCTCCCGTAGCCACTACATGCCGATGTTTTCTCGCCTTGGCGCCTATGACACCGGCACGTTTGACGATCTCATGTTCCGTGCTGACGGCGACTACGTCGAGTATTGGGCACATGCCGCCACCCTGGTTCCGGTGGCTGATTGGTCGTTGTGGAACTTCCGGATGGAGGCGAACCGGGCAAAATACGGCGAAACCGCCGGCAAGTGGGTGGCGGAAAACGCGGCCACCATGCAGTGGGTACGTGACGAGTTGGCAGCGCGCGGTCCGCTTCGCCCTGCCGAGATTGAAGACGATTCGCACCAGGGCGCGCGCGGCCCCTGGTGGGACTGGAACCGCGTCAAACTCGCTTTGGAATACATGTTCATGTTTGGCGATGTCGCGGTTGCTGGCCGGCGCGGCTTCGAACGCCGCTACGGACTCACCGAACATGTCATCCCGGAGCAGCACCGTGGCGCTCCGGTCGCGAAGGACGATGCCATCCGAGAACTCATGAGCCGCGCGCTCGCTTCGTATGGGGTGGCGACAACCGCCGACCTCGCCGACTATTACCGGGTTCCGGTCGCCGCAGCCACAAAAGCCCTCGCCGACCTTCGTGACGCTGGCACGGCGATTCCGACATATGTCGAAGGGTGGCAACGCAACGGCAAACCGATCATGGCGTGGCGACACCACGAAGCGGCAATCGCGCGTTCTGTCCCGCCCGCGGTGCTGTTGACGCCGTTTGATCCGCTGGTGTGGTTCCGGGATCGCGCAGCGCGCCTCTATGACTTCGACTATCGCATTGAGATCTACACCCCATCGCACAAGCGTGAGTTCGGGTACTACTCGCTGCCAATCCTCGCTGATGGCGACATCGTGGGTCGTGTCGACCTCAAGGCAGACAGGGCTCGATCAACCCTGCTGGTGCAATCGGCGTGGTGGGAATGCCCTGAAGACCGCCGCCACGCTCCGGCCGTCGCAGAGGAGTTACGTCTCGCCGCCCGATGGCAGGGGCTGGAAGCGCTCAGTGTCTCCTCCTGGGGCTCAGCCACCGCTGACCTCCGTGCCGCGCTTCCTGGGGCCGCCCGCCATGACAGGCAGGAATGAATTCGGGCCCGGTGCTTTTGCACCGGGCCCGAACTCGAATCTTCTAGAACTGAACGCGAGGCGGCTCTGAGATCGCCGTTCCGTCCACCACCTCGAAGAACTCGCGTTCCACGAAACCGAGGCTGCGTGCGAACAGGTTGTTGGGGAACACCTTGATCTTCGTGTTCAGTTCGCGCACGCCTCCGTTGAAGAACCGACGCGACGCCTGGATCTTGTCTTCGGTGTCAACGATGGCCTCTTGCAACTGCAGATAGTTCTGGCTGGCCTGCAGTGCCGGGTAAGCCTCAGCGACCGCGAAGAGGCTCTTCAGGGCCTGCTCCATGTGACCTTCTGCCACGCCGGCCGCTGCCGGCGACGTTGCCGAGAGGGTCTCAGCGCGCGCACGGGTGACGTTCTCAAAGACCGCCTTTTCGTGGGCCGCGTATCCCTTCACCGTCTCGATAAGGTTCGGAATGAGATCAGCACGACGCTTGAGTTGAACCGTAATGTCGCTCCACGCCTCATCAACGCGGACGTTGAGCGCGACAAGCGCGTTGTACGTCGCCCACAGGTAAATTGCGCCGATAACCACGATCGCAACAACGATCAGAACCGGAATTAGCCATTCCCACATAAGTGCGAGCCCCCTTCTATCGATTCACATACTATCCGCGCGCACCGCGCTGTCGAGGTGGCGTCGGATGACTCTCAGCGAGTTCACGCCCCGAGGACGCGATCAAGGTACGCGTTTCGGAAGCGCCGTTCCGGGTCCCATTCATCGCGAAGCGCGACAAAATCGTCAAAGCGGGGATAGCGCTCGCGCAATGTCTGGGCATTGAGCGTGTGCATCTTTCCCCAGTGCGGTCGGCCACCGAACTGCGCCATGATCGTCTCCACCGCCCAGAAATATTCGCTGGGGTCTTCGCGCCAGTACCGGTGCACGGCGATGTAGGCAGAATCACGGCCGTATGCGGTCGACAGCCACCGGTCATCGCCCTTCGCAAAGCGCACCTCAACCGGGAAAGAGATCTTCCACCCCTTGCGCGCGATGACAGCGGCGAGTTCGCGAAACGCGTCCTGCACGTTTTCCACGGGGATGGCGTACTCCATCTCACGGAACCGCACGGTGCGAGACTGCGTGAAAACCCGAGTGGAGTGATCGGTGTACTCGCGCGAGCCGGTGAGCTGGGAAGCCATGCGGGATACCGGTGGCACGATCGCGGGAACCACGCTCCCGAGTCCGCAGGTCAGGCGGTAGACGCCATTGGCAAGTACGGTCTCATCGAGCCACTTCGCGGCACGCGGCAGTGGATGACGCTTATCGCCCTCAGGCAACCGCGTGTTTTCCTTCGTGAGCGCAAATTCGGTGTGCGGAAACCAGTAGAACTCAAAGTGGTCAACGGCGTTCGCGCGCTCATGAATATTTGCCATCACATCGTGAATCGACTCACGGCGCTCGACAGCATGCAAAAGGAAGGCCGGAACACACTGCACGGTGACGTCAACAAGGATGCCGAGCGCGCCGAGCCCGAGGGCAACCGCCGGAAGCAACTCGGGCGAGTGGTTCTCGTCGATGGTGCGGAACTCGCCCTCTGCGGTGACGAGGGTCGCGCCCACGATCTGGGTGGAGATTCCGCCGAAACCAGATCCGGTGCCGTGCGTTCCGGTCGAGATCGCGCCAGAAATTGACTGTCGATCGATGTCACCGAGGTTTTCCATCGCGAGTCCGAACGGCGCGAGCAATTCAGGAATCTGGTGCAGCTTGGTGCCGGCTTTGAGTGTGACGCGGCCGCGTTCCGTATCGACGGCGACGAGGCCGCTGAGGTCTGACAGGTCGAGCAGTACACCGGGAGCAACGGCGATGCCGGTAAAGGAGTGGCCGGAACCAACTGCCTTGATCTGCATGCCACGCGCCTTCGCCGCAATAACAGCCCGCTGGACGGCCTCAGCCGTGCGCGGAAACTCCGTGAGCTGCGGTCGGATGCGAGCCGATCGTGCCCAGTTCTGCCATTGTCCGCCTGGTCGTGTCACAAAAACGCCTTTCCTTCTCCGCGGTACGTCAACAACTCATCAACCACGACGCCGTCGTCAACGACGTGGTACGACAACACCCGTTCCGACCCTTCGCCGCTCTTGGCATGACGAAGCCAGACGCGGTCGCCGACTGCGAGCGAACGGGCGGGTGCGCCCTGTAACGGCGTCTGCACTTCCCCCGCACCCTCACGGCCAAGCGTTTTCAGGCCCGTTGGCCATGCCGCGCGAGGTTGGCGCGAAGCCACCGGCGGGCCGGAAGCAATCCAACCACCGCCGAGAATGGTGGCGATGTCAGGGAGGGGCTTGCGCACGACGTCGAACGCGAACGCCGCAGCCGGTGCGGGCTGGAACCCCTGGTAGTCATCAAAAAGCGTGCCCGCCAAGAATCCGCTGCCTGCGGTGAGCTCGGTGACGGAATCGTCTGCGGCAGTGTATTCCAGCGAACCGGTTCCACCGCCGTTGACAAATTCCAGGTCAGCGACGCGTCGAACGCCCGCGACAATCGCACGGCGACGATCGGCCAGTTCGTTGCCTGATTGCCGCTTCATCCAGCGCATGAGACCGTCCTGGTGGCCGCTTGCATCGGTTTGCCCGGCAATCTGAGCCTCGTACATCATCAGCCCCACGAGCGCGAAGCCGGGGCGGCTCACCACCCGCGCGGCAAAAGCGGCAACCTCATCTGGCGTATGCAGTGGCGACCGCCTTACCCCAATATGTCCGAGGGCGGGAGCACGCCACGACGCATCCGCATCAATCGCGACGCGGATCACAGGACGTGCGGACGGCGCCACCACCGCATCGATGAGGTCGAGCTGTGCGACATCATCAATCATCAGGGTGATGCGGCTCGCAGCCGTTTCGTCGGCAAGGAGGCGAGCGAGCGCCGCACGATCAGTCGTGGGGTACCCCATCACGATGTCGTCTTGAGTTTCGGAAAGCCACAGGGCTTCTGCGAGCGTAAAGGCGAGGATGCCCTGGTATCCGGGAAGGGCAAGGACGGCGTCGAGCACGGCACGGACGCGAATCGACTTACTGGCGACGCGAATCGGCACTCCCCCAGCGCGCACCAGCATGTCGCGGGCGTTGAAGGCGAGCGCATCCTGCGCAATCACAGCCACCGGGGCAGAAAGGTGCGACGTCGCACTGGTCAGCGCGGGCCACCATGCCTCGGGAGTACGCCACCCTTGCGCCGCCGCCGATCGGGTCATCAGGTCAAGCACGTCGCCAGCCTAGAGGCATTCGCACCAAATATGCACGAATGAGGAGATTGCTCACAGGTCGTGGCGCGACAGCTCGGCTCGAGAAGGAGTTCTCCGACAAATGCGTGCAGGCACCGTCACGGCGTGTAGTTACACAGCGTGAGAAGTTCGGAAAGCGAGGCCTGCAGCTCGGTACCCGCGGTCTGCAATTTCTGTCCGAGTTGAGTGACCTTTTCCAGCGCGACCGGATCATTCGCCCACGATGACGGGTTCGTCATGTCGGGTAGCCCCTGGAAAACGTCGGCAAATGCGCTCATGTCATCGGCGACTGCTTGGAGCGCGGTCTTCACCTCGCCATTGGCGGTGGCTGTCACGGCCTTCTGCAGCGCTTCTGCTTGAAGCAGCAGGGCGTCTTTCACACCTTCAGGATTAGTCAGCCCGTCTTGAATCGCGGTGCCCATCTCTGAGCTCGCGCTCGACATGGCCTGCGAAATCTCCAGGCAGGCACCCGACAACGTTGCATCCCCGCCCGCGTCTGTCGTGGTTCCGCTTGACGTGTCTTCTCCCTGCGGCTCCTCACCGTTTTGTTGTGCCTGCTCGGTCGCTTTCGGCCCCGTGGGACCGACGCCGCCAGAACACGCAACGAGACCGACCATGATGGCAATCACGGCAAGCAGAACCCCTGCCGTTCGTTGGCTACCTCGCATGATGACCTCTCCGTGACGCCGAGCGGAAGCGTCACTTCTAGCCAGGAGCATACGCGCTGACATCCCCGCAGTGAAGGCGCCTGGGCGTCAGCTGCGTGCAGTGGCGTCGCGCTGTTCTGCGGAGCGCCGGCCGAGAATAACCGCAGCGATCACGCCGCCAATCGCTCCGCACAGGTGCCCCTGCCAAGAAACGCCTGGCGTCGTCGGGAGGACACCCCAAATGAGATACCCGTACACGGCCCCGATCACGAGACCGATCGCGATTTCGCTGAGTTTCTTCGCGAAGAAGCCACGAAGCACCAGGAATGCCACCCACCCGAAGATGAGGGATGATGCGCCGACATGGTTGGTGTTGAGTCCGCCGATGAGCCACGTACCGACACCAGCCGTCACCCACACGATCGCCGTCGCTTCCAGCCACCGCGTGGTTCCGGAACTCAGCACAATCACAAACGTTAGAACAAAAGCTGGAACGGAGTTGGAGATGAGGTGCGCCCAGTCGGTGTGCAGTACCGGCGCGAAGACGATGCCCCACAGGCCATCTACCGTCCACGGGCGCACACCGTTGTTGTCGAGCCGCTGATTCGTGATCGCGTCGAGAATCTCGATGATCCATATCAGCGCGACGAAGCCACCGCCGAAGATTGCGGCGGTCACGAGCCGAGACCGTGGCTTCTCGGTCGGGCGAGGCTCAATCGTCATGGCCAAAGCCTACGTGATGAGATTGCGCGCTCGAGGGTGGACGAGCGGCGTGCGTGTACCCCCAGTCGGACTCGAACCGACACTGTGACGATTTTAAGTCGTCTGCCTCTGCCATTGGGCTATGGGGGCTTGGTGTTTCTAGCCTAGCTACACGTCGGCGGAAACGACGAAGGCGGGTGCCAAAGCACCCGCCTTCGTGAACGCGTTACTAAGCGCCGACGGCAGCCTTTTCAGACTCAGTTGCCTTGTCAGCAACCGGCTCGGCAGGCTTCTCTGCCGGAGCTTCGACGGGAGCGGCAGCCGGACGCGGCTTCGACGCAAACTCGGTGAAGAATGCGCGCGGGATCTGCACAGCTTCCATCGACGCGATGTCGCGACCGAGCCAGAGGTTATGCCACCAGCCCCACAGCACACGCCACTTGCGCTCCCACGACGGCATAGCCAGGCCGTGGTAGCCGCGGTGAGCGACCCAGGCGACGAAGCCCTTGAGGGCGATCTTGCCTGACTGGAAGACACCGTTGTACAGACCGAGGCCTGCAACAGCGCCCAGGTTCTTGTGGATGTACTCGACGGGCTGCGCGCCACGGAGAACGGCAACGAGGTTCTTTGCGAGGCGCTTCGCCTGGCGAACCGCGTGCTGAGCGTTCGGCACGCAGAAGCCGCCGACACCGCCACCGGTCAGGTCAGGAACAGCCGAAATGTCACCGGCGGTCCATGCGCCTTCAACGATCTCTTCACCGTCGATGACGCGCAGCGTTGCGTCAGCGGTGATGCGTCCGCGCTGGTCTGCGGGAAGGCCGGAGCCCTTCACAACCTGCGGGTTTGCCATCACACCTGCGGTCCAGATGATGAGATCCGACGGGATAACCTGTCCGGTCGACAGTCCGACGTTGCCATCGGTAGCGTCCACAACCTGCGTGTCGAGGTGCACGTTGGCGCCACGCTTTGCGAGGTCCTTGAGAACCCACTCGCTCGTCGGCAACGAAACCTCGGGCATGATGCGGCCCATCGCCTCAATGAGGTGGAAGTGCGTGTCTTCGAACTTCAGCTGCGGGTAGTTCGCGAGCAGCGACGACGCGAGCGAGCGCAGCTCGGCAAACGTCTCGATACCAGCGAAACCACCACCGACAACGACGACGGTCAGCAGACGGTCGCGCTCCGGTCCGGCGGGCAACGTGGCTGCCTTGTCGAAGTTGTTCAGCAGGCGGTCACGAACGGCCACGGCTTCTTCGATCGCCTTCATGCCGATTGCGTTTTCGGCAATTCCCGGAATCGGGAAGGTGCGCGAAACGGAACCAGCGGTCACGACGATCTGGTCGTATTCCAGTTCGTAAGATTCGCCCTGCTCGGGCGTAATCGTTGCCGTCTTGTTGGCGTGATCAACGTTCGTCACCTTGGCGCGAACGATCGTCGTCTTCTTCAGGTGACGACGGTGCGATACGACCGCGTGACGGGCTTCGATGGAACCAGCGGCAACTTCCGGAAGGAAGGGAAGGTAAGTCATGTAGGGCAGCGGGTCAACCATGATGACCTCTGCCTCGCCCTTACGAAGGTGCTTCTCCAGCTTCCACGCGGTATAGAAACCGGCGTAGCCACCACCGACAATCAGGATTTTAGGCACGGGAAGATATTTCCTTTGAGTGATCATTACTCGACGTGCGCGACTCGCGCGCCGAACGGATGCTTCGGGCAGCAGCAGTGACGCCGAGCGCTACTAGAATACCAGGCAATGTCACAGCGATGAGCGGAATAGAGCCGTTCCGGATGGATTCTAAGGAAGGCATCAGGGGATTCGGCTTGGCTGCCTGTGGTTCGACAGGCGGAAGTTCCGGAATCTGAACCTGCGGAACCTCGCCCTGTTGTTGCGGTGGCTGCGGCGCATCAGCGCGGCGATAAATGCGCACCCATTCCGCCAGCGAGCCCATCGGATTCGCGTCAACATGAGTGATACCGGTCGCGGTGACGGCAGCGTTCGCGTCGATCAGACCGTAACCGTATAGCGGCGAAGGCGTCGCAGCTCCCGGCACGGGTGTGGCGGTCTGAATGAGGCGTTGAATGACGTTCGCGGCATCGAGATCGGGGTGTGCAGAACGTACCAGCGCGGCGACGCCAGCCACAATCGGTGCGGCACCACTGGTTCCGTCCCATGTCACCATGGTTCCGTCCGGGGCGATCCCCAGCAGCTTCTCACTCGGTGCTGCCAACCCGATCGTGATGCCCTGCGTCGATGCACCGAAACTCGCCTTGCCTGCCGGATCGACGCCCGCGACGGTCAGCACGCCGGGAATTGTAGCGGGAGCTCCGACCACAGAGGTGCCGCTCCCCCGGTTTCCGGCGGCGACGATCACGACAACGTCGTGATCAAACGCATATTGGAAGGCGTCGTCCCAGCTTTCATCCCAGGACAGCTGGTTGGTTGTCAGCGACAGGTTGATAATGTCAGCGCCCTCATCGACCGCCCAGACGATCGCGTCGGCGAGCTGGTCAACGAAAGGAACCGTGGCGCTAGATCCGAAACCGACAGAGATCGCGAGAATGTCGGATTCAGGTGCGACTCCAACCATGCCCGTTCCGTCGGCGGCAGCCCGCGCGGCAAGCAGCGAGGCGACGTACGTGCCGTGGTTGGCATCTTTCACTCCCACCGGGGTGCGTCCGTCATCGCTACCAGCACCGGAAAAGTCGGCACCACCGATGACTGCAGGGTCGAGGGCAGCCGTGTGCGCGACGCCGGTATCGATAACGGCAACGGTGACGCCCTCACCCTTGGTGGTCTTCCACGCCTCAGTGATTCCGTAGGCGTCTAGCCAATATTCAGCAGCGCGCACCGGATCGCTCGGAGTGGGGCTCGGCGATGGCGCGTCCGTGGTGATTGACGGTGTCGGCGTCGGATCGTTAGCGAGTTCAACGCCGACAGCAGGTGCGCCCATCGAAAGCATCGCGGCGATGGCGCCGGCGAAAACAATCGTGAGCGCACGCTTCATGCCGCTCGACCCGGCTCGTCGCAGATGCATACCTCGGGCGACCAGTCGGCGGCCGCAAGTGCAATGTCACCGATCGGGTTCACGCCTGGGCCGGCGGCAAGAGCATGACCGACGAGGGCGTGCAAGCACTTGACGCGGGTAGGCATGCCCCCTGCGGAGATGCCGTCGATCTCTTCGACCGCACCAAACTGCGCGCGGTCGGCAAGGTACGCCTCATGTGCGCGCTGGTAGGCGGCGCGGACTTCTTCATCATTCTCGATGAGTGCCGAATACTCCGCCATGATGCCCGAAGCCTCGAGGCGGCTCATTGACGCGGTGGCGCCGGGGTGGCTCATGTAATAGAACGTGGGAAACGGCGTGCCATCATCAAGGCGCGGCTGGGTCGACACAACGGTCGGGTTACCGCACACGCAGCGGGCAGCAATGCCCACGACGCCGCGCACCTGCCGGCCGAGCTGCGAGCTCATGACATCGAGGTCGACCTGGCGGACGGGTTCAAAAGGGGGCACAGTCACTCCCCTAGGCTACCGGTCAGGGCGTCGGCAAATCTGTCTGTTCGCCGGATTCTCCGGCCGGTTCCGTGGGCTCGGGTGTGTCTGTTGCACCCTCGGGCACCATGACGGACTGGGCAAGACCCGATTCAGTGACCGAACGGAGCGCCTTCGTCATCCAATCGACCTTCGTTTTCTCAACCTTGTCGCTCACCGGGCCATGACTCATTGGCAGGAGTGACTCGTCGATGTCGTTGTCCACGAGATAAACGACCTCGCCCGGCTTGACGTAGTAGAGGCGTTCTCGCGCTTGCGATGCGATGTAGTTGGCGTCGGTCCAGCGATCGCGCTCGGCTTCGAGCCGATCAACCTCAGCCTGCGAGACGGCGACGGCTTCTTGAAGAGATGCAATGCGTTGGCGCTGCTCGAGATAGGTACCGATGCTCGGGACCAAGACAAAGACGGCAAGGACGACAAGGGACAGCATGATGGCCATGAACCCGGAGAACCGGATACCACCGAGCCAATCGCTGACATCAACGCGACGGCGTGCTGGGGAAGCTTTGCCTGTACGAACCGGCGCTGTGCGCACTGGTCCGGTTACGGGCGTCGATACACGAGAAGGGAAATCCGGGCGTCGTGCCATGGATTTCCCCTCTCTGTGTTTCAGCGTGTAAGCGCCTGCGCGCTCGGCTTAAGCCGAGTACCGCGGGAAGGCCGAGCGGCCAGCGAAGACAGCGCCTTCACCGAGCTCTTCTTCGATACGCAGAAGCTGATTGTATTTCGCAACGCGGTCGCTACGGGCAGGCGCACCGGACTTGATCTGACCGGCGTTGGTCGCAACGGCCAGGTCAGCAATCGTGGTGTCTTCGGTTTCACCGGACCGGTGCGAGAGCATCGCGGTGTAACCCGAACGCTGAGCCAGGCTCACGGCGTCCAGCGTCTCGGTGAGGGTACCGATCTGGTTCACCTTGACGAGCAGCGAGTTGCCGACGCCCTTCTTGATGCCGTCGGCGAGGCGCTGCGGGTTGGTGACGAACAGGTCATCGCCAACGAGCTGCACCTTCGAGCCGAGCGCGTCGGTGAGCGCCTTCCAGCCATCCCAGTCGTCTTCAGCCAGGCCGTCTTCGATCGACACGAGCGGGTAGTTTGCGACGAGGTCTGCGTAGTACTCGATAAGTTCCTCAGCCGAAAGCTTCTTGCCTTCGAACGAGTAGGCGCCATCGGCGTAGAACTCGGTCGATGCCACGTCAAGGCCGACAGCGATGTCTTCGCCGGGCTTGAAGCCAGCCTTCTCGATGGCAGCCATCAGGAAGTCGAGTGCGCCACGGTTGCTCGGCAGGTCGGGGGCGAACCCGCCCTCGTCGCCGAGACCAGTTGCGTAGCCGCCAGCCTTCAGTTCGCTCTTGAGTACGTGGTACGTCTCGGTGCCCCAGCGCAGTGCCTCGGCGAACGATTCTGCACCGTGCGGAACCAGGAAGAACTCCTGCATGTCGACACCGGTGTCTGCGTGCGCGCCACCATTGATGACGTTGAGCAGCGGAACGGGCAGAACGTGCGCGTTCGGGCCGCCGATGTAGCGGAACAGCGGCAGATCAGCCGAGTCAGCGGCAGCCTTGGCGACAGCGAGGCTGACACCGAGGATGGCGTTGGCTCCGACGCGACCCTTGTTGCTGGTTCCGTCGGTCTCTTTCAGCACCTCGTCGATGACGCGCTGTTCACTTGCTTCGAAACCTTCGATCGCCGGGCCGAGCTCGTCGATAACAGCGTCGACGGCCTTGAGCACGCCCTTGCCGCCATAGCGAGCCTTGTCGCCATCGCGAAGCTCATACGCTTCGAAAGCGCCGGTCGATGCGCCCGACGGAACGGCGGCGCGCTGCACGATGCCGTCATCGAGCAGAACCTCCACCTCAACGGTCGGGTTGCCGCGCGAGTCAAGAATCTCGCGAGCGCCTACAGCCTCAATCAATGCCACGGGAACTCCTTGTTCGTGGAAAAGGGAATGGTGGAGCAACGATGGTCCGTGGCCAGTCTAACCAGCGACGCTGGCTCCTGCCGTGCAATGTTGCGGACGGTCACACAACGATCGCGATTGCCGTGCCGTCCCAGCCCTTGAGCCCGACGGTTTGATATGCGGTCGCATCAAATCGTGGGTCGGCGCCAAGCATCTCCAGCCCCGCGCGGGTTCCGTTGACCTTACTGTCGGTGCTGTCGGATCTCACAATCTCACCTTCGCGACCAATGTTGTCGACGATCACAACGGTTCCGCTTCTGCCCAGCCGCGCCGCGTAGTCGAGGTACAGCGTGTTTGATTCTTTGTCAGCATCAATGAAGACCAAGTCGTACGCAGCGGTGCCGATGAGCGTGGGAAGAATGTCGGCGCCACGGCCAATCTTGACGTCGACGCGGTCGGCGATGCCTGCGTACTCCAGATTCTGTCGTGCGATGGCGGCGATGTGTGGTTCCGCTTCAATCGTGGTGACGTGACCTCCCTCGCCCACGGCACGGGCCATCCAGATTGTCGAGTAGGCGCCGAGTGTGCCGATTTCGAGCACGCGGTGGGCACCGCTCATCCGAATCAGCAGGTTGAGCAGCTTTCCGCTGAGCGCTGTCACCTCGATATCAGGAAGCCCCGCGCTGTGTTGCGTGGCAAGCGCATGCGCGAGCGCCGCATCGGGGGCGATCAACAGCTCGGTGAGATAGGTGTCGGCGGCGGCGGTTGCTTCAGGTGTGAGGTCCACGTTCCCAGAGAACTCCGTGCCGCCGCTCAGGTCAAGGGGTGGTGCGATCGCGCAGGCCAAGCAGCACATCGGCCGCGCGCTCAGCATCGTCAATGGTGACCGTGAGTCGCTTGCCATTCGTGCGTTCAATCTGAAGCGCGCTTCCGGCCTGCAGAATAATTCCGAATCCCATGCCCGGTGCAAGGCGCAATCCCCACCCGCCAAAGTCTGCCAACGGACTTACCGTCAGGGTGCGGGCAGCGGCGATCTCCGCCAACGGAATGCGAAATACCGGAAAGCCCAGGATCGATCGTGCCGTGAATCCTGAGTCATCAATACGCACGCGGAAGACGAACATCGTCGCGAAAAGAACGGCGATGAGCACGGCGAGCGTCCACAGCCACCAGGCGGCGGACGAGCCCGTCAGCGTCGTCACGATCGCGCTGCTGATCATCACCACGAGCGCGGCGACCATGACCCACAAGCCTGCACCTTGCACGCGAAGCGTTCGCATCCAGGCAGCGCGTTCGCCAGCCACAATCGTCCGCGCGCTCGCTTCGCGCATATCAGCCGGTGCGATGGTGAGCGCAGGTTGCACGAACCATGCGATCGCGCCGTACACCAGCCCAACACCCGCACCGATCAGCAGAAAGAGACCAGGATCAGGAGCCAGCATCGCGTCGCTCAGCCCGCGCTGCGAATGCACCGACCAGGTGGTTCCGATGAGGACCATCATCAGCATGGCGGGCATAAACGCGCCCATGAAGCGCGCGGTGGCACCCCATCCGGTGGATTCCGCCGGCGCAAGCACCCCGAACACGGTGATCGCGAGAAAGAGCGCTCCGACACCGATGGTCATCAGGGGGTAGGTGATGGCAGGCCCGAAGCCGTCCGGCCCACTCCCGGAAAAGTGGGTGGCCACCGGATCCGGTAGCTGCGGCAGCCACATCACCTGCAGCGCAACGGCGACGGCAAGCATCACCAACGGAACCCACGCCCCGACGAGAAGGAACCGTTGGCGCGCTTGCGCGAGGGTGGTGTCGGTGGTGTCGTTCGAGGTCATGGGGGGTGACTTCCTGGTTGAGAATGGGAACTGTCGCCGGCCGGCGGCTAGGCCGCATCGCGGATGCGAAGGCCGAGCAGAAGCTCGGCGGCGCTCACAGAATCTTGAACGGTGACCGTGAACTTCTTGCCGTTTGTGCGCACAATCTGGAGCGCTTCACCACTGCGCAGGATGATGCCAGCACCGTTGCCCGGCATGTACCGCAGTCCCCAGCCGCCGAAGTCAGCGATCCCGTTGACGGTCAGCGAGCGAACATCCGCGATGTGATCGAGGGGAATGTGAAAACGTGGAAAGCCGACGATGCTCTGCGCCGTGAACCCGGTGTCGTCGATGCGCACACGAAAAACAAACATCGTGGCAAACAGCACGGCCATAAGAGCCGTGACGATCCACATGATCCAGGCTTCGTCGGGTGCGGTGACGGTCATGATGATCGACATCACGAGCACCGTGCCAACGCCAACAATCATCAGCGCGAATCCTGCCCCGCCGACGCGGGCTGTCTGCATCCATGTCGATGCAGAACCGCGGTCCAGCATCTTTGGGGTGAGCGCCGGTGCCGGCTCAGCCTGCAGGGTCAGCGCGGGCTGCACCCGCCACGCAATAACGCCGTATGTGAGTCCGATCGCCGCGCCCAACAAAATAAACACTCCGGCGTCGGGGGCGAGCCGCGCGTCAGTGAGGCCGCGTTGCGAGTTCACGGTCAGGGTCAGCCCGATAGCCAACATGATGACCGTGGCCGCGATGATGGCGGCCAGAAACCGCGGCGACACGCTCCACTGACCGCGCCGAGCCATCAGCAGGATAGGGATCGTCGACAGGAGCAAGATCCCCATGCCGACGACGCCGGTCAGCACCGGGAATGTCCACGCCGGTCCGAATCCGTCAGGGCCACCGCGACCCGAGAAGTGCGTCGCTGCGGGGGTGGGTAGTTCACCCAGCCACATCAGCTGCATGACGAGCGCGACCACGAGAACGAGAAGCGGAACCCAAAAACCGACGAGCAGGAAGCGCCGGCGCGCGTCAGCCAGGGTTGTGGTTGGCATTGTTGTCATCATCGTGTTGCCTCCTTAACGAGGGATGTCAGTGTTTCTGCGGAGAGCCCGAGGCTCTTCGCCTTCGCAACGAGTGCGGAAATGTCATCGGCGATCTCGAGGAGCGGCGCAGCCGACTGGGTGACGATGGCGCCACGCCCGCGCCGCATTTCGATCAGTCCTTCATCACGCAAATCCTGGTATGCGTGCAATACCGTGTGCAGGTTCATACCGAGGGCTGCCGCGACCTCGCGCGCGGCAGGCAATTTGTCGCCGGGGCGAAGGGCACCTGATGCCGCCTCCGCTCGAACGGCGCTCGCCACCTGCGCGAACAGCGGTTCGTCGCTCTGCGGATTTACGGTGATGAACATACTCAATTATAGATCAACTAGAACAAGTATGTCCATTCCGGGCGTTGTGTGGATTCTCCAACCGGCTTGCTCGCGCGTTTCTCACCCGCCACACTGTGCGCATGCGCATCACTCCCCGCCGCCTCGCGATTGGCATGAGCCTGTGGGCACCCAACCTGTTCTCTGGCATTCGCGTTCGCGAGTTTTCCGATGACTGGACGCGCGCCGTCGTCACATTGCGCGTCAATCTCATCACCCGCAACTACGTGAAGACCGCCTTTGGTGGTTCCATGTCGGCGATGACCGACCCGTACTTTTTCATGCTGTTGATGCACCAGCTCGGCCGCGACTACGTCGTGTGGGACACAAAGGGCGAGATCGAATTTGTGAAGCCGGGGCGCGGAACCCTCACCGCTGTTTTCGAAGTGAGCCCGGAACGCGCACAGCAGGTTCGCGAGCACGCCCGCGGCGGCAGGAAGGTGCTCGAATGGTTCGAGACGGTCATCACCGACGAGTCGGGCGATGTCGTCGCTCGCGTACGCCGCGAGGTCTACGTGCGCGAAAAGAAGCGCGTCACCAACTCCCCACCCGCCTGACACCCCGCGCCGCCCGCCGCACCCCCGGCCGCTCCCCCGCGCACCCCCGCCGTGTTTCGCGGGAATAGGACAGGATCCGCCCGCGCCCCGCGAACGCGCAAACCCACCAGCTCCGCGCGAGCACGCAAACCCGCAACCCGCCCACTGCACGCGTCGGCGCGCGGTCGTGTTGGGACTAGCCGAGCTGCTTGATTTCTAGACTCTCGCGGGTGGTGTCAGAATTCACGGTGGCAAACGCAGAGTAACCGTCCGCCCGAGCACGAGTCAGCAGGCCATTGAGGTTCTTCGTGCGCTGCTCAACGCGGACGCGCATCCCCTCGCGAATTAGCTCGGCCTTCAGCGCAATGAGCTGGTTCACCGCGACGTTCTTGTCGTGTACGAGCACGAGCGCTGGCGTCGCGTCGGCCGTCTGCTCTTCGAGCAGGTCAACGATGCGTTCAAAGCCAATCGAGAATCCCACAGCAGGAACGTCCTGGCCGAGGAAGCGACCGATCATGCCGTCATAACGGCCACCGCCGCCGAGCGAATAGTTGACGCTCGGGTGGGCGAGCTCAAAGATTGTTCCGGTGTAATACCCCATGCCACGCACCAGGAATGGGTCAAAGACGAGCGGTGCCTCACCGCCGCGGGCCGCAACGACAGCCTCGCCGATGCCCACAAGATGCGCGATGACGTCGTCAGGAACCCCGGCTGGCAGCGCCTTGCGAATCTGTCCCTCGCCAAACGGGCGGTATTCCAGCGTCTGGGGGCGACGCATGAAGGCCTCGAACGCGTCGACGGCCGCAAAGGTTGCGCCACGTTCGCGGAGTTCCGCGACAATCCCTTCGGCACCAATCTTGTCGAGTTTGTCGATCGTGATGAGCACGCCCGGACGCTCGTCCGCGACGAAGCCGAACACGTCGAGCATGGCGTCGAGGGCTCGGCGGTCGTTGATGCGCACGCTCGCACCCTCGAGCCCGAGTGCGTCGACGGTGTCGAGCGTCGCAACAATCAGCTCAGCTTCGGCGCGAGCCGATGCGTCGCCGATGATGTCAATGTCGCACTGGACAAACTGTCGGTATCGGCCCTTCTGGGGGCGCTCCGCACGCCACACGGGTGCCATCTGAATGGACCGGAACACCGTCGGCAGGTCGCCGCGATTGGTCGCGTAGAAGCGGGCAAGCGGAACCGTCAGGTCAAAACGCAGTCCAAGGTCGGCAAGCGCGGCGACGTCTCCTTCTGACGTGACGAAATCGTTGGCTTCAAGCCCGCGCTTCAGGATAGAGAACGACAGCTTTTCGTTGTCGCCGCCCATGCCGGAGTGCAAGCGTCCGTAATCTTCGACCACGGGAGTTTCGATCTCGTCGAATCCGTGGGCGCGGTAGCGCTCACGGATGACGGCGAGGACACGTTCACGACGTGCCTTTTCCGCCGGGAGAAAATCACGCATGCCACGAGGAGGGTTCACAGTTGCCACTCCCCTATCTTTCCACCATTGGCATGGTTGGCTAAAACGCGCAGGGCGACCGGGCGATTTAGGCGGGAGGGGCCTCGGTTTCGCGCACCTGATCTTCGACGCGGTGCACCTCGGCACGGAGAAGCGCCTCAGCGTCCCACCCGCGCTCACGAGCCATCGCCGTCAAGGCGAGCAGCGCGAGACCCAGATCGTGCTCACTTTCCAGGGCCAAAGGTAAAACCGGTGCCACAACACCGACCGATGATGCTTTGCCCAGCACTTTTTGCGCGTACGCGAGCGCTGGCATCGAGCGAGCCACGCCATCCAGCACACTCGTTCGCTCACGCTTCTCGGCGGCCTTCGCCGCGTTCCACAGCACCAGCACCTGTTCCGGCGTCTGGGCGGTCTCCCCTGCGAAGACGTGCGGGTGACGACGAATCATTTTGTCTGCTAAATCTTGCGCCACGTGGTCGATCGAGAATTGCCCGGCACGCGCCGCGATCTCGCTGTGAAAAAGCACTTGCCACAGCAAATCGCCGAGTTCTTCACGCAGGTCGTCTTGCGACCCCCGCTCAACCGCGTCAACCAGCTCGTGCGCTTCTTCAATGAGATATGGCAGCAGCGCCTCATGCGTCATCTGCTGCGTCCACACACACTTCTCGTGCACGGCACGCATCGTGTCGGCCGAGAGGCGGAGCGGATCAACTGTCAACGGCGGCGACCTTCCGGTAGTGACGAGCTCGCCACGTTACCAAGATTCCGGCCAACACCATAGAGATGATCGACCCGGCGAGCACTGCGAGCGTGACTTCTGCGCCAATCACGGCGTTTCCGGCAAAGGCGAGCTCACCGAGCAAGAGCGAAACCGTGAAGCCGATACCTCCCAGAGCTCCGGCTGCGATCAGATCGCCAACGGCGAGGTGACTGTCTGATTGTGTTCCGAGAGCCTTCTGCGCAATGAAACCGGCCAACGCAATACCGATGATCTTGCCAACTGGCAACGCCACGAGGATGCCCCAGAACGCCGGGCTCAGTTCGCCAACGCTCACCGCGGGGATCATCACAGCAGCCGACGAGAACGCGAAGATGGGCAGCACCAGTGCGTTTACCCACGGCTCCAGGCGGTGGCGCAGACGGTCGGCCTTCTTCGGCGCCATGGCAAACCCAAGCGCAACACCGGCAATCGTGGCGTGCACGCCGCTCTGGTACACAACGCCCCAGGTTGCGATGCCGATGATCAGCAGCGCAGCTTGCCGCAGTGCCGCATCCGTCGTGGTACGGGGCTGGACTCGGCTCAGCACGAAGAACACCAGCACAAGACCGGCGGCGACGGCCAACCACAGGGGGTTTAGGTCGGAGGTGAACAGCACTGCGATGAAAATGATCCCGACGATGTCATCCAGAATCGCTAGTGCGAGCAAGAACGCGCGCACGGCTCCTGGCAGACCACGACCGAACACAGCCAGCACACCGAGTGCGAATGCAATGTCGGTTGCTGTGGGAATCGGCCATCCGCTCGCGTACTGCGTGCCGTTCGTAAAGAACAGGTACACCAGAATCGGAACGATCACGCCACCGGCCGCTGCGATGGCCGGAACCATCGCCTTGCGGGGCTCGCGAAGCGCACCCTTGGTGAGTTCGTATCGCAGTTCGATGGCCGCCGTGAAAAAGAAGATCGCCAGTAGGCCATCAGAAATCCAGTGGCCGACTGACAAGTCGAAGGCACTGCCCTCAATGGCGAGGTGGGTACCGCGCAGTTCACCCAGGCCCGGGCCGAGCGGCGAATTCGCCAGGATGAGGCCGACGGCAGCCGCGCACAGCAGCATGACGGCGGGAAAACGGGCAGAACGTAGCAAGCTCACGATTCACTCCAGGGGTTGGGTTACAGAATCGTCGACCAGTCTTCCCGACACACCATGGCTCCGAAGAGCCTCGCACAGTCTACGCGTCTAAGACGGGCTTGTCGTCGCGATGCCGCGATAAAGCACGTCCGTACCGCTCCGTCAGTTGCACCATGACGTCAGGAGTGTCCCGATCAACGCCGAAAACGTATCCGGGAAAATCAAGTTCTCGTTGTGCCGCCCAAATTCGGTCGTGTTCGTGTGGCGGCAGCACTTCTACCGGTTCTCCCACAGCCACCCAGCCGATCGGCACCACCGAGTCCTCTGGCAGTACCGTCCGCAAATGAACCACGGCGTTGATGCGAACTTCCGCGCGATCGCCAATCCGCGCCCCGTTGAACACCCGCGTGCCCGTGGCGAGAAACACTTCGTTGCCCACCGTTGCCCCACTGATCGAAGCGCCGGGCCCGATCAGTGTGTGGTCTCCAATGTGCACCGGTGCAGACGCTGCCGCTCTGATCACCGCATTTTCCATCACGATGACGTTCTCGCCCAGCACGATCGGGCCGCCCTCGCTTGTCACCACGGCACCATGCAGAATCTGGCAGTCAGCGCCAATCACCACGTCACCAGAAATCACAGCGGTCGGCGCCACGACGGCGTCTGGATGAATACGAGGCAACACGCCCAGGTGTTCGTAGAGCATGGCCAGACGCTACCGCGTTCCCGCGCCGATAGAAAGTGTTACGGCTCCGTGGGCTTTTCCGGCAGCGGATACAGCGCGTTGAGCAATTGGTTCACCCACGCAAGCAAATCCTCTGATTCGTAGGGCTCACCGCCAGAGGTCGGCATCGGAACCACGAGCGCATCACCGCTGGCAACAAGTTTCGCCTGGGGGTAGAGCCGCTGCATGCGCACGCGAATCGAATCCGGGAAGTGCGCGGGCGCAAGACGGAGGTTCTTGCCCATAGCGACAACGTCTTCGAGACCCGACTGCGCCGCGCGACGACGCAACCGCGCCACCGCAATCAGTCCCTTTACCTCGGCAGGCATGGTTCCGTAGCGGTCTTGCAACTCGTCGATGACCAGATCGATTGCATCTTCTTTCGAGGTCAGCGATGCCGCAGATGACAGCTTTTGGTAGGCCTCCAAACGCAACCGCTCACTGTCGATATACGTCTCGGGAATGCGCGCGTCCAGCGGCAACTCGAGACGCAGCTCGGTGGGGCCATCCGTCTCTTCCCCACGGAACGTCGCGACAGCCTCACCAATCATGCGCAGATAGAGATCAAAGCCAACGCCGGCAATGTGACCGGCCTGCTCGCCGCCGAGCATGTTGCCAGCCCCGCGAAGCTCCAGGTCTTTCAACGCGACCTGCGTACCCGAGCCGAGGTCGTTGTTCACGGCGATCGTCTGTAGGCGGTCGGCGGCCGTCTCGGTGAGCGGCTTCGCGTCGTCGTAGAGGAAGTATGCGTACGCGCGTTCCCTGCCACGTCCGACACGACCACGGAGCTGGTGAAGCTGGCTCAAGCCATACTTGTCTGCCTTGTCGATGATGATCGTGTTGGCGTTGGAGATGTCGAGGCCGGTCTCGATGATGGTGGTTGACACCAAGACATCGAATTCGCGCTCCCAAAACGCGTCAACCACCTGCTCAAGCGCCTGTTCACCCAGCTGACCGTGCGCGACGGCGATGCGGGCTTCCGGAACCAGCTCGGCAAGGTGGGCGGCAACGCGCTGGATCGACTGCACGCGGTTGTGCACGAAGAACACCTGACCCTCGCGGATCAGCTCGCGGCGAATAGCTGCGGCGACCTGCTTGTCGTTGTTCGGGCCGACGAAGGAAAGAATCGGATGACGGTCTTCTGGCGGCGTCTGCAGCGTCGACATTTCACGGATACCGGTCACCGCCATCTCCAATGTGCGCGGAATCGGCGTCGCGCTCATCGCCAAAATGTCGACGTTGGTCTTGATCTTTTTCAGGGCGTCTTTGTGTTCAACGCCAAAGCGCTGTTCCTCATCGATGATGAGCAGACCGAGGTCTTTGAACTTCACCTGCTCCGTCAGAATGCGGTGCGTTCCGATCACCATGTCGACGGTTCCGTCCATCAAGCCGGTGATCGTGTCGCGCGCCTGCTTGTCGGTTTGGAACCGCGACAGCGGCTTGACCTTGACGGGGAAGCCCGCGAAGCGCTCGGTGAACGTCTCCAAGTGCTGCTTAACGAGAAGTGTCGTCGGAACCAGCATGGCGACCTGTTTGCCATCCTGAATCGCCTTGAACGCGGCGCGCACAGCGACTTCGGTCTTACCAAAGCCCACGTCGCCTGAGAGCAAGCGATCCATCGGGATCGGCTTCTCCATATCGGCCTTGATCTCATCAATCGTCTGCAACTGATCGGGCGTTTCTGCAAACGGGAAGGCTTCTTCGAGCTCGCGCTGCCACGGCGTATCCGGCCCGAACGCGTGCCCCTTGGCCGCCATGCGCGCCGAATAAAGTTTGACGAGTTCAACGGCGATATCGCGAACAGCCTTGCGTGCCTTCGTCTTCGCTTGTGCCCAGTCGCTGCCGCCCATCTTGCTGAGCACGGGGGCTTCGCCACCCACGTAGCGCGAGAGGAGATCGAGTTGATCGGTGGGCACGAAGAGCTTGTCGCCCGGATAGCCGCGCTTAGACGGCGCGTATTCAATGACGAGGTAGTCGCGAATGCTCTTCTGCGCGTTGCGGCCACCCGTCGAGATTTCACGCTGCGTCATTTCAACGAAACGGCCGATCCCGTGCGTGGCGTGCACGACGAAGTCGCCGCTCTTGAGCTGCAGCGGGTCAACGACGTTCTTGCGGCGCGAAGCGAGCCGCTTCGGTCCTGCGGAACCACCAATCGTGCGTCCGTAGAACTCGTTTTCGGTGAGCACCGCCAACTGCGCCTCAGGGCTGACAAAACCGGACTCCGCATGGCCGCGAACAAGGGTCACCACTCCGCTGGCGGGCTTGTCCACCAGGTCGTCGACAACGCGCGCCGCAATTCCGCGCTCGGCAAGCACATCGCGGCCACGCTCGACGAGGCCGACACCTTCCGCGACGACCAGCACCGCCCAGCCCGTGGCGACGAGATCCGCAACATACCCCGTTGCGCCCTCGACATTTCCTTGAAAGGACGGCACGGCGGAACCAGGAAAACGGGTCTCATCGATGTCTGCCGCATCACCGGGGTCGAAAGCGCTGAGCGCCCACCACACGTGACCGTTATCCAAAACGGCGGTGCGCAGGTCGCCAAGCGAGAGGAAGTCGCCTGCGCCCAGATCGACAGGTGCCGCCGCGCCGCCGGTGGCGGCACTCCAGGCCGCCTCCAAGAACTCTCGGTTCGTATCGCCAAGCGTTGCTGCACGACCGCGGGAACGCTCAGGATCGACCAGAGCAACCGCCGAGCCACGCGGCAAGTAGGCCGCGATCGGCACCAGATCGTCAATGAGCGCGGGTGTCAGCGATTCCATGCCCTCCACCGGAATTCCCGCAGACATCTTTTCCAGCATTGCGGAGACACCGGGGAATGCCGGAACCAGGGCGGCAGCTCGCGAGCGGACAGCGGGCGTCAAAAGCAGCTCACGGCTGGCTGGCAATGCAATCGTTGCAACATCGCCCGGAAGCGAGCGCTGATCCGCCACGGAGAACGCACGGATCTGCTCGACCTCGTCGCCGAAGAATTCAACGCGGTAGGGGTGGTCGGCGACGGCAGGAAACACATCGAGGATGCCACCGCGAACGGCAAACTCGCCGCGGCGCGAGACCATATCGACACGCGAATACGCCAGCTCAATCAAGCCGTTCACAATCGCATCGAGATCATGGCCGCGCCCGCCGGTTGTCAGCATAATCGGGTGAACTTCGCCGAGCCCCGGGGCGAGCGGCTGCAACGCCGCGCGCACGGATGCCGTCACGATCAGCGGGCGGGAACCATCGAAGGCGCGGAGGGCGCGGAGGGTCTCAATTCGACGCCCCACCGTCTCAGCACTCGGGCTCAGGCGCTCATGCGGAAGAGTCTCCCATGCCGGGAAAGCGCGGACATCCGCGTCCGGGATGAGATCTCCGAGTGCATCGGCAAGAGCGTCGGCGCGCCGACCCGTGGGCGTCACGACGAGCAACACGCTGGGCTTGCCCGCCGAGATCCGCTTGAGCAGCGCTGCGGCAAGGACAGGCGCATCCAAACCGTCGACGAGCGACAGATTGGCGTCTGTCAACGCAACAATTTTGAGGTCGGCGAAGGCCTCAGACGACTCAATGGCGCGAACAATCCCCGTCAAACTCACCTCAAGAGTCTACGGCGAGCCGAAGGCACCGCGCAGATGTCCCTGGTGTCGTATGGGTCCCAGTCCCTAGGATGGGGGCGTGAGCCAGACGTCTCTCCCTTCGCCGGACGAACAATTCCCGGCCACCGGCGCTGCCGCCGGGTCTCGCCCGACCCAGCCGGAGGTTCCGCCGATGCCTCCGCAGCCCATGGTTCCAGGCGGATATGACGCACCGCGCGTACCCCAGCCTGGTTTTGCGCAGCAAGCCGAGCCGACGTACTACGGGCAGCCTGCGACACCAACGTGGGGTGAAGCGCAGCCGCAGGCACCGTGGGACACCCCACCACAAACGTCACCGTACGGCACGTATGCGGCGCCGTACTCGCAGCCGCAGTATCCGCAGTACGGCCAACAGGTCGGGGCTTTGCGCCCGGCTGGCAAGAGTACGCTCGGCTTGGTCGCCCTCATCGCCGGACTGATTGCGACTGTCGGTAGCACCCTCGTCGCCGCCTTCACCGGCGGGCCAGCTGCGCGCGCCATCGTTGAGTATCAGGATCAATACGGCCCGCTGGATTCATCGAGCATCAGCGACATCGATCTCTCGTACTTCTCCGACGTGCGCACCAGCGTGCTGGGCCTGGAAATTTCATTGTGGCTGGGCACGATTGCGGGCATTCTTGCCATCGTGCTCGGCATTGTTGCCATCGCGCAACGCAAGGGGCGCCCGCTCGGTATCGTCGCGCTGATCCTCGGCGTCATTGGTCCGATGGTGTGGGCAGTCGGTGTTGCGATCGCCGCCGTCACGGCCGGCGCGACAATCTCCTAAGAATGCCAAGGGCCGCAGTCATGAACGACTGCGGCCCTTGGCAATTCTTGTGTGCGGCGATCGCTATGTGCGCGGCGCATGAAACTTCTGCTGGGCGCTGAGGAGTCCTTCCTCACCCACCAACTCAACGGCGTCTGCGGAGTCCCCGACGAGGAGCGGTAACTGCGTGCGCTGGTCACCGGAGAACGGCGACAAGACCCAGTCCGCCGGATCCTGTCGTCCTGGCGGCCGGCCGATCCCCACCCGCACACGCAAGAACTCCGGGGTTCCGAGGGCCTTCGCGATATCGCGCACGCCGTTGTGTCCGCCGTGGCCGCCCCCGATCTTCATCTTGATGGTGTCGAAGGGGATATCCAGCTCATCGTGCAGCACGATGATGCGGTCGGCGTCAACGCCGTAGAACTTTGCGAGAGCGGCGACCGGACCGCCAGATACATTCATGTAGGAGTTCGGCTTGGCCAGGATCAGCTTGGCTCCACCCGGTCGTGTCCAGGTTTCGGCAACACGGGCGTTCGCCTTGTGCGATTTGAAGCTCTCGCCCCGGCGGCGCGCCAGCTCATCGACAACCATCGCTCCGATGTTGTGTCGAGTGTGTTCGTACTGGGGGCCAGGGTTTCCGAGCCCCACAACCAACCAGGTTTCAGCCATGTCTCTCCTCTACGCAAGCGAGGGGGCACGAAAATCGCACCCCCTCGCTTCAGCGAGTGAATTACTCTGCCGCGGGTGCCTCAGCAGGTGCGGCGGCCGGAGCTTCAGCCTCAGCGTCAGCGTCGTCGCCCAGGTCAGCAGCGGCCGGAACCGAAACGCCGACAACGAGAACGTCGTCTTCTGCAATGAGCGATGCGCCCTTGGGCAGCTTCAGGTCGGCAGCGAAAATGTGCTGGCCGTCTTCGAGACCCTCAACGCTAACCTCGATGTGCTCGGGGATGTGCGTTGCTTCGACCTCAAGCGTGATCGACACAGCGTCAAGGTTGATGATGGTGCCGGGTGCCGACTCGCCAACGACGAGAACAGGAACGTCGACCTGGATCTTCTCGCCCTTCTTGACGACGAGGAGGTCGATGTGCTCGATGATCTGGCGAACCGGGTCCTTCTGGACGTCCTTCACCAGGGCCAGCTCAGCCTTGCCCGCGATGTCGAGGGTAAGCAGAGCGTTAGCCTTACGCAGGATCAGGCTGACCTGGTGACCAGGAAGCGCGACGTGCTGCGGGTCGGTGCCGTGGCCGTAGATGACGGCAGGAATCTGGCCAGCAGCGCGCAGACGGCGTGCGTAGCCCTTACCAAAGTTCTCGCGAACCTCTGCGACGACCTTGTTGTCTTCAGACATGTGAATCTCCTTGGGGCGCGCACGACGCTGTCGTGCGGTGGTCTTTGGGTATCGACTCGAACGCAGACGCGTGAGGATTCCGTGAGGAGCCACATCACCGCGTCGATAACGGATGCTGTGCGCATCCCTCGCCGAGGTCGATTCACTATCTTACCCGATCTCACGGTAGCGTTAGACACATACTTCTGAAGGAGGATGCCATGACCGGCGCTGAAGTCTCTCACATTATTCTCTGGGTCATTCTGGGCATGACCGTGCTTGGTGCTGTTTCCAGCGTGAGCGCGCTGTTCGTGCTCGGCCGCGGTAGCTACAAGAAGAACTGACGCTTACAAAAGCGCTCGGCACTGTGCCGGGCGCTTTTGGCGTTTCTTGGGGCGTCATTATTCATGCCCAGCCCGCCCTACCGCGATACGCTGGCATCATCACCCACGACGTTTAGGAGCACACTCGTGACGGAATCTCCCGCCCAGGCAAACATTGGCGTGGTCGGTCTCGCTGTTATGGGATCGAACCTCGCTCGCAACCTTGCGAGTCGTGAAGGGAACACCGTTGCGGTGTTCAACCGGAGCTTTGAGAAGACGGCCGACCTGCTTGCAACGCACCCGGAAGCCGGATTCGTTGCCGCGCAGACGTACCAGGAGTTTGCTGATTCCCTGCAGAAGCCCCGCACGGCGATCATCATGGTCAAGGCCGGCGGCCCGACCGACGCGGTCATCAACTCGCTCGTTGAGGTGTTTGAACCTGGCGACATCATTGTCGACGGCGGCAACGCTTACTTCCCCGACACGATCCGTCGCGAAAAGGCGGTCCGTGAGACGGGCATCAACTTCGTCGGCGCAGGTATTTCCGGCGGCGAAGAGGGCGCGCTCCTCGGGCCGTCGATCATGCCAGGTGGCTCGGATGAGTCGTGGGTCACCCTCGGCCCAATCCTGAAGTCGATTGCCGCTGTTGCCGAAGGTGAGCCGTGCGTCACCCACGTCGGCCACGACGGCGCCGGCCACTTCGTGAAGATGGTGCACAACGGTATTGAGTACGCCGACATGCAGCTCATCGCCGAAGCCTACGACCTGATTCGCCGCGGAACCGGTAAGTCTCCCGCTGAGATCGCTGACATTTTCGCCGAGTGGAACACCGGCGAGCTGGAGTCATACCTGATCGAAATCACCGCAGAAGTTCTCCGCCAGATCGACGCGACCACCGGCAAGCCGCTCGTTGACGTGATCGTCGACCAGGCAGGCGCCAAGGGCACCGGTGCATGGACAGTGCAGACAGCTCTCGCGCTGGGCGTCCCGGTCTCCGGCATCGCTGAAGCCACGTTTGCCCGCTCGCTGTCGTCGCACCCGGAACAGCGTGCAGTCGCATCTGCGCTCCCCGGCCCCGACGAGACCTTCACGGTCACGGACGTTGACGCGTTCATCGAAGATGTGCGCCAGGCACTGTACGCATCAAAGATCGTCGCGTACAGCCAGGGCTTCGACGAGATCCGTGCGGGTGCTGCCGAGTACAACTGGACCATCGACCTCGGTGCCATCGCGAAGATTTGGCGCGCGGGTTGCATCATCCGCGCACAGTTCTTGAACCGGATCTCCGACGCGTATGCAACGGACGCGAACCTTCCTGTCCTGATGACGGCACCGTACTTCGCTGACGCGCTGGCACGCGGCCAGGCCGCATGGCGTCGTGTCGTTATCGCCGCAGCTCAGGCCGGAATCCCTGCGCCCGCGTTCTCGTCGTCGCTGTCGTACTACGACGGCATCCGCGCAGACCGCCTGCCCGCTGCCCTCGTGCAGGGTCAGCGCGACTTCTTCGGCGCACACACCTACCGCCGCATCGACAAGGAAGGCACCTTCCACACGCTGTGGTCGGGCGACCGCACCGAAATCGAAGCGGAAGACACCCACTAGGTTCTGACGGAAGAGGCCACCCGCTTGGGTGGCCTCTTCTTATTCCACGAAGACGTGCGCTCGGCAGAATATGTTCGTGGGATCCCACCGCGTCTTGATTCGTCGCAGACGTTCTGCGGTTGCCGCCGAATACATCGTCTTCGCGGCATCCGGCGTTGTGCGAGATGAGAAGTTGCCGTAGACGAGCGCGCCATGGGCGTTGAGGGCCGCACACGACTCGAGAACTTGTCGTTTGGCTTCGTCATCGAAGCCCATGTCGAATGCTCCCATCATGACCAGCCACAACGCATCACGCGAACTGAACGCGGTCGCGTCGTGCGGCACGTCGCCAGCGGCGCCACCCATCGAGCGCAGAAGCGTGATCGCCGAAGGCCGCGTATCCCCGAAGCTCACCAGATGCTCGATGTCTTCATCGGTGAGCTCTGCCGCGAGCGCGTTGCCGCCGATAAAAGCGGGGTGAGGTTGGGTCGGATCCCCGTCAGGAAATTCCATCAGCACATCAGGGTAGGCCATCACCGTATGCGTCACGTTCGCCGTACCGTTGGTGAGCAACGGTGCGGCGGCGGCCTCCGCTGCCGCGCGGTCGGAACCAGCCCACACCATCGTGAGGCTGGCGCCCGCTGGTGCAGACGGATCCATCGCAGGAACATCCATGTACGTCACCGTCAGCTCTCTCGGTGCCGCGGCAATATGGTTCCGCACGCTCTGCAGAGCCAGCCGCGCATCAGTCACCGTGGCCTGCGTGAAAACGATCTCGGTGAGCGGATGTGCCGCAAACTCAAACGCGGTCACCACACCAAAGCCTCCCCCGCCGCCACGAACCGCCCAAAACAGCTCAGGCTCGTGATCCGGGTCAATGTGACGCGTCACCCCATCCGCGGTGACGATGATGGCGCCCACCAGCTGATCGATCGCGAGACCCCAGGCGCGTGTCATCCAGCCGATGCCCCCGCCCAGGGTGAGCCCACCAACGCCGACGCTTGCCGTATCTCCTGAGCTCAGCGCCAGGCCGTGCTCGGCCAGGATCCGCGCGACCTGGCCCCATCGTGCTCCCCCGCCGACTCGCGCCCTGGCACGTGCGCGCTGCTGTGGCATCACGGTGACGTCATCGAATGCCGAGAGGTTCACGGTCATACCTCCCGGAGGCAGGCCCCACTCAGAGTGTCCGCCGCCACGCACGTAGATCGAAACCTCATGCTCGCGCGCCCATGAAACGGCGCGTTCCACGTCTTCCTGGGTCTGCGGAAAAACGATGAGGTCGGGGGTGCCGACGCCGCTCACCGATGCCGCTGCCTTCGCGTATCCGTCATCGTCCGGTTGCAGGACCGTCATGTGGGACATGAGTTCCGCGATTGTCATGGAGCGACTGTATTCCGCGCGCGCCCCATGCGGAAGAGCATGAGTTGCGCGGGCGTCGAGACGTTCTGATGTGCGGCCCCACGACTCTGCCTCCGGTTCACAGGCAAGACATAACCTTAACCATAGAAAACACATAGGTTCGGGGGCAGAATGTCTTTATGAGTACCGCTACCGCCCTCACCCGCCCCGATGGTTCGCCGGTTCGTGTTCTCGCCGTCGACGACGAGCAGATGCTCACGGATCTACTCGCGATGGCGTTGCGAATGGAGGGCTGGGAGGTACGCACTGCGAGCTCCGGGATGGAAGCGCTGACGGTCGCTCGAGACTTTGCCCCAGACGCCATCGTGCTCGATGTCATGATGCCCGACCTTGACGGCATGGCGGTGCTTCGCCGCCTGCGGGAAGCAGGCAACATGGTTCCGGTGCTCTTCCTCACCGCGAAGGATGCGATCGGTGACCGCGTGGCCGGGCTCACCGCTGGTGGGGATGACTACGTCACCAAGCCGTTTAGCCTCGAGGAGGTCGTCGCCCGTTTGCGAGCACTGATGCGACGCTCGGGCACAGCAATGTCTGCCGAGGCAGATCCGGTGCTTCGTGTTGCTGATCTTTCACTCAACGAAGACAGCCATGAGGTCGAGCGCGCAGGCACCGCGATTGAACTGACTGCCACGGAGTTCGAACTCCTGCGATTTTTGATGCGAAACCAGCGTCGCGTTGTCTCCAAGGCGCAGATCCTTGATCGCGTCTGGAACTACGATTTCGGCGGCCGCTCGAGCGTCGTTGAGCTGTATATCTCGTACCTTCGCAAGAAGGTCGACACGCTGGGTGAACCCCTCATCCATACCATCAGGGGCGTGGGATACATGATCAAGGCGCCGCAGTGACCCCACGCGCGTGGTCGCTGCAGACACGGCTTACCACGGTCGTCGTCAGCATCGTGTCTGCTCTGCTCATCGTCGTGGCTGTGCTCACCGCCGCGATGCTGAACTCCGTGCTGGAAGATCAGCTCACCACGCGCGTTTCTGAGTCTTCCCGCCGCGCTCAGCCATGGATTGGGGCGGCGATTCAAACAGGAGCGCCCGATGCCGCTTCCGTGCTCACGTTCGATGCGAAATCGTCAGGACCAGGCAAGTTTCTGCAACCAGGGACCGTCCTGATTCTTGATCTGGACACCGGTCTGACCGGCGCTTATCTCGACGCCAATGACGAGGTAAAAGTGCTCACGGCAGAGCAGATCGCTCCGTTCACGAGCATCACGTTCACAATCGGCCAGACCACGGATCTCACGATCGACTCTGTCGGCACATACCGTGTAGTCGCATTCCCCGTGGAAGACAACGTCGTCTTGATCGGCCTGCCGCGCGCCGACGTCGACCGCACCATCGGGCTCATGCTGGCAACGATCACGGCACTCACCCTTGGCGGCCTGATTCTGCTCGCCCTCGCCATCGGCGTCACGATCCGCACATCGCTTCGTCCGCTCCGCGCCGTTGCCGCCACCGCAGGTCGCGTGGCTCAGCAACCCCTCGATCAGGGCGCCGTTGCCATCACCGATCGCGTGCCAGCCGAACACGTCGACGACCACACCGAAATCGGCCAGGTGGGACGCGCGCTGAACACGATGCTTGATCACGTTGACGCGTCACTGCGCGCCCGCGTCGCAAACGAAGACAAGATGCGTCAGTTCGTCGCCGATGCCAGCCATGAGTTGCGCACCCCGCTCGCCTCGATTCGCGGATACTCAGAACTATCGTTGCGTGACCCGTCAAACAGCGAAAACACCACCGCTGCCCTCGAACGAATTCAGGCGCAGTCGGTGCGCATGACGCGCCTCGTCGAAGACCTCCTGCTCCTCGCACGCCTCGATGAGGGGCAGGAACTCGTGCTCGCTCCCGTCGACCTGATTCCACTGACGATCGAGTCGATTGCCGATGCGCAAGCCGCGGGTTCTGAGCATACGGGAGATTGGTCGAGCGACCTGACGGAGTTGCTTGTGCTTGGTGACGCTGGTCGCCTGCAGCAGGTCGTGACGAACCTGCTGGCTAACGCCCGTACCCACACGCCGCCAGGCACCCACATTGTGTTGTCTGTGGAACGCGACGGCGATGACGCGGTGGTTTGCGTGCACGACAATGGGCCGGGGATTGCGCCAGATATTCAACAGACGCTGTTCGAGCGCTTTGCCCGTGCCGACAGCTCACGCACCCGAAACACCGGCGGAACGGGCCTCGGCCTTGCGATCGCGCACGCCATTACCGTGGCCCACCGCGGCACGCTCACCGTGGCCAGCGAGCCAGGCTCCACAACGTTCACCCTCCGCCTCCCGGCGCTCCCCGAGGTTCCGGCCATCCCGGCGGCCGCCGCTGCGGCTCAATAGCCAGCGAACGCGTCGGTTTTTACGCTCGCCGCACCGGCCAACGCCGGTTGCAGGCTGGCAATCAGTGCAGGCGGGCCTGAGATCATGGCGTGCCTGGCTGACAGATCCGGAACCATCGACTGCAGTGAGGTTGCGGTGATGCGCAAGCCTCCCGCCCACGTTTCGTTGGCAAGCGGCGTCGGATCATCCGGGGTCACGATGATGACCTGGTGATCAGCGAAGTCAGCGTGATAGGCGAGTTCGGCCGCGCGTGCGGCGATATAGACGAGCACGATGTCACGCTGCACGCCGCGCGTGGAGAGTTCACGCGCGTGCGCGACAAACGGCGTGATGCCGATTCCGGCGGCTACAAAGAGCAGCGGCCCGCACGCGGGAAGCGTGAAATCGCCCCAGACGCCGCTCCCACGCATCCGGTCCCCCACCCGGGCGTCACCGAGCGCACGCTTAAAGGACGATCCCCGCTCGGCGGGCGATGTGCGGTACGCAATGCGCACCGTGGGTAGCTCAGACGGTGCAGACACGAGCGAGAACTCGCGCCGCGTGCCACGCACATCGGGATGCGGGTGGGCGAGGGTGAGTTCGAGATACTGGCCCGCGGTAAAGGACGCACCGGCCTCCGCCGTGAAAGTGAGTTCACGAATACGCGGCGTCACTTCGCGGGTGTCTGTGAGCACAAGCCTTCCCAGGTTTCGCGCACGCACGGCGAGCGCAAATGCGACGAGGTTGCCGATCAGGAGCGCGCGATCTGCGCCGAGCGATATCACTCCGATCGACAACGGAAACCCCACGAAGAAGGCGACAACGGCGGCCACGAGCAATTGCTGCCAGTGCCTCGACGGCAGCGTCAATGGTTCCGTCAGCATGAAGAATCCGAGGAACAGAATCGGTGACGAGACCAGCAGTTGACTGGCAACATCGCCGACGGACACCGCCAGGCCCGCCTGCGCATAGGCAAACAGGGTGGTCGCGATGGAGAGCGTCAAGGCCAGCACGATGAAGGTAAAGACAACGCGGAGCTTTTCTGTGCGCCACGCAATGGCGATGCCCAACACCGCCACGACGCCCGCAAGCATCGGCGTGCCCACCCACCAGGCTGCGGGGCTCACACCGGTGATCGTCATGACGGCTGCCGCTATCGCCGCCGGGTTGACGATGTGCCGGCCACGCCACGCCACGATCACTTTCGAAACGGCAGCGACCGCACCGGTTACCACAAGCCACAACAGCGCAACGGGGTCAAGAGCGGGCCGCATGACAAACACCAGGATCAGCACCGTGATGAGCGTTGATTCCCACCGCAGCGCCGTCTTCATGAGCCGGTGCGTCACCGCATCAACGGCGAAGGCACCTGCGGCCAGCGCCACGGCCGTCGCCAGGAGTTCGAGGGGGGAGAATGCCAGGCTGCCTGTGAGGCTCAGCACCACCGCAACGACGAACAGCACGCCGAGGGCGATCACGACCAGCAGGTACATTGACGTGAAAGCGAGGAGCCGGAGAACGCGGGCTCGCACCGCGCGCAACGCAGTTGTCATGTAAACAACTGTGCAGGACAACGCGGCGAGAACTCCACCTGCCCGTTCGTCAACATGCGCACCCACTGCACGTCCCACGCGTGCGCGAGCTCCGGCCCGCCCTCGAAAAACAGGGCGGTGGTGATGGCGTCGGCGGTTACGGCGTCGGGAGCAACCGCCCAGGTCGCCGCAACCGTGCGCACCGGTTGCCCCGTGCGCGCGTCAAGCACGTGATGCAATCCGTCTCCCCATGCGCGCCGGTTTGTGGCCGACGCACAGAGCGCTTCGTTCTGCACGGTGATCACACCGATCGCTCGGCTCGTGTCGTATGGGTGCTCGAGGCCGACGCGAATCGGGGCACCGCGCGTCGCAAGGTCGCCTGAGGCGTCCACCGTGACATCGCCCTCGGTCCAAGCGGCCAGCGTTTGAATCGTCAGGTCGACGAGTTTGCCCTTACCCATCGCCCCAATGTCGATGGTCGCCGGTCGTGACAGTGCCAATGATTCGCCCGTCCACGCAAGCATCGTCTGCCAGTCAGCTGGCGCTGCGTGCGGAACGCCAACGGTGAGCGACACCTGACCGTCGTAGCCGAGTGCCGCAAGCGAGTCACCAACGAGCGGGTTGACGCTACCACCGGTGGCGTCGGAGAGCTGCTGGTACATCGTCAGGAGTTCGACGGTATCGGCGGGCGCATCGACGACGCCGGCACCGCGCGCCAATTGGCTGACCAGGGAGTCGGGACGAAAGCGAGACCATTCACGATCGAACTCGTCGATGAGGCGGCGAGTGGCCTCTTGTGCATCGTCGGGAAGGTCAGTGTCCGTCTCAATGTCCCACGTGGTTCCGATCGCGTCGAACCGCCAGTGGGCACCCATCAGGCGGCCGCGTCTGCCTTGATGGCGTCGATTGCCTGATTGAAGCCACCGCTCGTCAACGACGACCCGGCAACACGCGACACGTTGATTTCGTCGATCGAGCGGCCAACGACGACGTCGGCGATTCCGCCGATGAACTGGCCCTGATACTTGACGCTCTCCGGCTTTTGCGGGTCACCCTCCACCGCGACAGCGGTGATGACGTCGCCGTCGAGGGTGATCGTGACGGCGATGGTTTCGATGAGGCCAGCTTGCGGTGAGTAGCTGCCTTCGGCCATATAGGTGCCGTCGGTGTACTTGCTCTGTCCGCTGCCCTCTCCCCCTGCGGAATCGGCCGTGGCTCCTGTGGAGTCCGTCGTCTGAGTCGGCTCACCCACGGTCGATGAGGACGGCTGTGGGGCGGAGGCTTCGGTAGCGGGAGCCTGTGCGCCGCATCCGGCAAGCAGGAAGACGCCGGTGACGCCAGCAAGAGACGAGACAACAGCGGTGGTACGCGAGGCAGGTCGAGGCATGGGAGGTCTCCTAAGGTTGTCTCGTCAAAGATAAAGGGTCTGCGCGAACATACGCCGCGCAGACCCTATGGCTTGGCTATGAGTTATGCCGCGCCATCAAACATGCTGGTGACGGAGCCATCTTCGAAGACCTCGCCGATGGCGCGTGCCAAAAGCGGTGCGATGGGAAGAATGGTGAGGCCGTCGAAGCACTTCTCTGCGGGCAGCGGCACCGTATCGGTGACGACAACCTCATCGATCGCTTCGCTCTGCAGGCGGGTAGCAGCCGGGTCGGAGAAGATCGCGTGGGTGGCGGCGACGATGACGCGCTCTGCACCGTTGGCCTTCAGCGCCTCAGCAGCCTTCACAATGGTTCCGCCCGTGTCGATCATGTCGTCGACGAGGAGGCAGACACGGCCCGCGACGGAACCGACGATTTCGTGCACAGAAACCTGGTTGGCCACCTTCGGGTCGCGACGCTTGTGAATGATCGCGAGCGGCGCACCAAGGCTGTCTGACCACGTGTCAGCGACGCGGACGCGGCCCATGTCGGGCGACACGATCGTGAGCTTGTCACGGTCATCCTGCGACAGCGTGCGCTCGAAGTAGTCGAGCAAAACGGGCTTAGCGAACAGGTGGTCGACGGGGCCGTCGAAGAAGCCCTGAATCTGCGCGGCGTGCAGGTCAACGCTCATGACGCGGTCGGCGCCTGCGGTGTCCATCAGGTCGGAGATCAGTCGTGCCGAAATCGGCTCGCGACCGCGGCCCTTCTTGTCTTGACGGGAGTACGGGAAGTACGGAACCACGACCGTGATGCGCTTGGCAGAGGCCCGCTTAAGCGCGTCGATCATGATCAGCAGTTCCATGATCTGCTTGTTAACGGCACCCTCGAATGACTGCACGACGAAGACGTCACAGCCACGCACAGACACTTCGAAACGAGCGTAAAGCTCACCGGAAGCGAAGGTACGGTGCTCGGTCGGAGCGAGTTCAGTGCCGAGGTGCTTTGCTACGGCAGCAGCGAGTTCTGGGTGCGCGGTACCCGAGACAACAACGAGGCGCTTCTTGTTCTTTACCTCGACACCGGGAGCGATGTCGTGTTCACGATCAAGATCAACGGTCTTCTTCTTGCCTGCCATCTGCAGCCTTCTGTGAGGTGCGGGCATCGGCAGCAGCGGCAGCCGCCTTCGTGCCCTGTCGGTTGTTCTCGACCCAACCATCGACGTTGCGCTGGGGCGCAACGCTGAGTGCCAAGGCACCGGCTGGGACATCCTTGCGAATGACGGCTCCAGCGCCAGTCTTCGCTCCTGCTCCAATGCTAACGGGCGCCACAAATACGTTGTGGGATCCCGTGTGCACCTCATCACCAATCTCGGTGCGGTGCTTCGCAATGTCGTCGTAGTTCGCGGTAATCGCGCCGGCGCCGAGGTTCACGCCTCGACCGATCGTGGCGTCGCCCACGTAGGAGAGGTGCGGCACCTTGCTGCCCTCGCCAATCGTGGTGTTTTTCGTCTCGACGAAGGTTCCGATCTTGCCATCAGCACCGAGAATCGTGCCGGGGCGAAGGTATGACCAGGGGCCAACCGTGGCGCGAGCGCCAATCACCGCGAGGGTTCCATCGGTACGACGAACCGTCGCATCTTCGCCAACCTCGCAGTCGACAAGCGTGGTGTCCGGGCCGATCGTGGCGCCAGCGGCCACCGTCGTCGCACCCAGCAGTTGAGTATCGGGGAGGATCGTAACGTCAGGGGCTAGCGTGACGTCATCGTCGATCCAGGTGGAGGCGGGGTCAACGATGGTGACGCCTTCGCGCTGCCAGTGGCGGATGATGCGGCGACGCAGCAGGTCGCCAGCTTCGGCGAGCTGTGCGCGGTCGTTCACGCCGAGCGCTACCTGCAGGTCATTGGTGATGGCGGCCGAGATACGCTTTTGCGCGCCACGCAGCAGGCCAATGACATCGGTCAGGTACATCTCGCCCTGCGCGTTAGCCATACCCACCTGTGGCAGGTATTCACGCAGCATTGATGCCTGGAAGACGTACACGCCGGCGTTGATCTCGCCAACGGCGGCCTCGTCTTCGTTGGCGTCCTTCTGCTCGACGATGCGGGACACGTTGCCGGTCTCATCGCGGATGATGCGGCCGTACCCGGTCGGATCGTCGAGAATCGCGCTCAGGAGCGTGGCGGCAGCTCCGCTGGAGCGGTGCGCATCAAGCAACGCGGTGAGGGTGTCGTTGTCGAGCAGCGGAACATCGCCGGAGAGCACCAGCACATCGCCCTCGTAGTCGGCGGGCAACGCGTCAAGCGCCACCTGAACCGCGCGACCCGTACCAGGCACGTCGTCCTGGTCAACGATCGTGACATCGGGGTAGGTTTCGGAGATCGACGCCGCCACGCGGTCGCGCTCGTGACGCACCACGACTTCGACGTGCGTTGCCTGCAGCCGCTGAGCGGTCGTGAGAACATGCCCCACCAGGGTGCGCCCACCAATGCGGTGCAGCACCTTGGGGGTGCGTGACTTCATGCGCGTTCCTTGGCCCGCAGCAAGCACAACAATGGCGAGGTTGTTCTCGGTCATGCTCCGCGACCAGGATTCGAACCTAGACCTAACAGCTCCAAAGGCTGTCGTGCTGCCATTACACCATCGCGGACCGCGGCACAGGGCCGCAGGTACCAGTCTGCCACGTTCTGGCACCTCTCTTTGTCGCATAATGGGGTGGTGACGGAAGAAACCGACGAGGTTGATCGAATTGTGGGCGCGTGGGGCGCTCAGCGACCCGACCTCGATTTCTCTCCACTCGAGGTTCTCTCCCGCGTCGACCGGCTGTCGCGGCACCTGGATCGGGCACGTCGCGAGGCGTTTCGCCGCAGTGATTTGGAGAGCTGGGAATGGGATGTGCTTTCCGCCCTCCGGCGTGCCGGAGAACCATTTCACCTGAGCCCGAAGCAGTTACTGCAGCAGACGCTGGTGTCTAGCGGAACCATGACAAACCGCATCGACCGGCTTGTTGGCCGCCGGCTGGTGCGTCGCGAGTCTGATCCCGGCGATGGTCGTGGCGTCATTGTGGTGCTTACGGAGGATGGCCGGGTCCGCGTGGACGCCGCCATCACCCGCCTTGTCGATGCCGAGGCGATTTTGCTTGCCTCGCTGTCAAACAGCGAACGTGACCGCTTGGCAACCTTGCTTCGCAAACTCGTGATCGAGTTCGATCACCTCTCCTGAGGTTTCGCACAGCGCACACCTGAGAGAATGGGCGGATGGCCATGCCCTCCCCGCTTCCCGTTCGTGATGGGGTCGGCGCTACCCGCTTACACTTGCCGATGACGGGTGAGTGGGAGACGATTGCCGACTATGTTGTCGATCGTTTCGGCCACATGGACCCCGAGTCTCTCCGTCGCCGCTTCGACCGCGGCGAGATGGTGACGACCGATGGTTCCGCTGTCTCACGTGACGCGAAAATTGGCTCTCACGAGTGGATTTGGTACTACCGCGAACCGCCAGTGGAACGGGAAATTCCGTTCGAGGTTGAGCTGGTGCATGTCGATGATGACCTCGTCGTGATCGACAAACCGCACTTTCTGCCGACGACACCCGGTGGCAAGTTCCTGCAGAACTCCGCACTCGTGCGCATGCGCAATCAGCTTGGCAACCCCGACCTCTCCCCCATCCACCGCCTCGACCGGGCAACGGCGGGGCTGCTCATGTTTTCCGCACGACCCGAAACACGTGGCGCCTACCAGCTGTTGTTTGAAAACCGCATCGTGCAGAAGACGTACGAGGCGGTCTCGCTCGCGCCCGATGATTTTGATGGCACGCAACTGGCTGGCCGCGAGTTTCCGATCGTGTACCGCAACCACATCGAGAAGGTGCGGCAATCGGTGACGGTGCTCGTCGATACGAAGCCGGAGGCGAACTCAGAGACGCTGATCGAGTTGATCGGGGTCGGCGAGAGTCGCGGAACCGACGCAGGCACGCGCATGATCCACACCCTGTTGAAGCCCCACACCGGCCGCATGCACCAGCTCCGCGTGCACCTCGCGGCGCTCGGTGCCGGCATTCTCAACGACGGCTTTTACCCGGTGCTGCACCCCGAGGTTCCTGACGACTTCACCCGCCCGCTGCAGCTGCTCGCCCGCGAACTCGATTTCATCGACCCGCTATCGGGCGAACCGCGCCACTTTCAATCGCGACGCACCCTCCAAGAGGCACCCGTGGTTCCGCAACCCGCTCTCTAGCCACCACTTCGCGCGCGAAAATGCATCGCGAATGACGAAATGTCATGCACATCCGTCACACTGGTTCACTTCTGTCACACGATCCGTTGCATTGTGACGGAACGGACGGTTCCGCTGCGCTCCGCTCAAGCGGCGGAGCGCGGCGGAACCGGGCCGCTGTCTCAGCGGCGCATGACCTTGCGGGCGAGACGGTTGCCGAGCAGCTGCACGATGTGCACGAAGGCGACGATGAGGAAGATTGCCGCCCACATCACCGTGGGCTCAAACTGACGGAAGCCATAGACCTGAGCGAAGGCGCCGAGCCCACCGCCGCCGATGAGACCAGCCATCGCCGTCATGTCGATCAGCGCGACAATCACGAACGTGTAGCCGAGGATCAGCGGGCCGAGGGCTTCGGGAATCGCCACGGTGAACAGGATTCGCCATGGCCCTGCCCCCATCGAGCGTGCGGCTTCAATCACACCTTGCGGCACCGAAACCAGGTGCTGTTCGACGATGCGGCCGATCGCGAACGACGCGGCAAGGCCGATCGCGAACGCGCCGGCGTTGACCCCGATGCCGGTACCGATCACCATGCGCGCGAGCGGCTGTGAGATCGCGGCGATAAAGATGACGAACGGGATGGGGCGGAAGAAGTTGATGATCGTGTTCACGATCACGCTGATGGGGCGGTTCGGCATGATGCCGCCCGGACGCGACACATAGAGCATGACGCCCCAAGCCATGCCCAAAATCCCGCCCATCACGAGCGCGAAGCTCGTCATGTAGAGGGTTTCGAGTGCTGCCTTCCAAAACTCGGGCTGCAGTTCAATCAGGCGATCCATCAGCGTGCTCCCTGCTCATCGAGTTCCGTGACCGTCATGCGTTCGTCGATCAGTGCGAGGGTGCGGTCGATGGCTGCGTCATCGCCCCGGATGGCGAGCGTGAGGTTGCCGAACGCGCGACCACGAATGTCGTTAATGCCGCCGTAGACCAGCTCGAAGTCGAGGCCGGCTGCTGCCAGGTCGAGGAAGACGCGGGCCTGGGCGGAGTCACCGTCACGGAAAGAGAACGTCACGAGACGGCCGGTGTGCCGATCAGCCAAGGCTGCGGCCTCTGCGGGCGACGGAACACCCTTGATCACAGTGCCGACGAAGCGCTGCGATGCCGGGTGTTGCGGGTTGGAGAACACCTCGAAGACGTCACCCTGCTCGATGATGCGCCCATTCTCCATCACGGCGACCTTGGTGGCGAGGGTTTGGATGACGTCCATCTCGTGAGTGATGACCACGATCGTGACGCCCTGCTCACGATTGACGCGCCTCAGCAGATCGAGCACTTCGTGTGTGGTTTGAGGGTCGAGCGCGCTGGTGGCTTCATCGGCCAGGAGAATCGCGGGGCGAGTCGCGAGCGCACGGGCAATACCGACGCGCTGCTTCTGCCCACCGGAGAGTTGTTCCGGGTACGCCCCCGCTTTATCACTGAGGCCAACGAAAGCGAGAAGCTCTTCAACCCGTGCCGCGATGTCGGTCTTTTTCCACCCGGCAAGCTTCAGCGGGTAGGCGATGTTGGCGCGCACCGTGCGACCGGCAAACAGGTTGAACTGCTGAAAGATCATGCCGATACCGCCACGCACGCGGCGCAACTCACGCTCGCTGAGAGCCGTGATGTCGGTGCCATCGACGGTGATGGTTCCGCTCGTTGTCGGCTCCAGCGCGTTAATCAGGCGGACGAGCGTCGATTTTCCGGCACCGGAATATCCGATGATGCCGTAGACGTCGCCCTTTTCGATGGCGAGGGAAACATTGTCGACGGCGACGACATCAGCCGCGCCCGTTGTGCGGGCGGGATAATGTCGCGAAACGTTCGTGAGGGTGACGATAGACATTTCGTTCTCCGGGTCTTGCTAAACAGCTCAGAGGATCGGGAAGCGTGTGCTTCCCGATCCTCTGGGATCAGGCTTTCCTGATTACTTCTGTGCCTTGGTGTCGGCCTCAACCTTTTTCAGGGATCCGACGAGGTCTTCGACCGGCGTGGTCAGCGGCACGGCGACGTTGCCTGACGACTCCTGCAGGCCCGCCTGGACGTCCTTGTCGGTCTGGAAGATTTCAACGAGCTTGAGGTAGGTCTCGTTTTCAGCGTCGTCGGCGCGGGCCGCGAAGATGTTGACGTACGGCAGCGCGTTGGGGTCGGTCGGGTCATCCTGAGCGAGCGCGTCAGCAAACGACAGGCCAGCGTCAGCGACGAAGTCGTTGTTGATAATGGCGGCAGCCACGTCAGGCAGCGAGGTCGGGATGAGGGCAGCTTCCAGGGCGGTGACCTTAACCTTCGACTTGTCGGTGTCGACATCAGCGAGGTCGCTGAAGATCGTGCCGCCGCTCTTCAGCTCGATGAGCCCTGCCGACTGCAACACGAGCAGCGCGCGAGCCTGGTTCGATGCGTCGTCGGGAACGGCAACGGTCTCCCCTGCGGGAATGTCGGCGACGTCTTCGTACTTCTTCGAGTACAGACCAAGCGGGAAGATAGCGGTGGCACCGATCGGCACCAGGTCTTCCTTGGCGTTCACGTTGTAGGTCGCGAGGTAAACGATGTGCTGGAACTGGTTGAGGTCAAGCTCACCCTCGGTCAGCGCGGGGTTGGGCTGCTCGTAAGAACCGAAGTTGACCAGTTCCACCTCGATGCCGGCTTCCGCAGCCGCCTCAACGAACGGCGCCCACTGTGCGTCACCGTCGCTGACGATGCCAATCTTGATGACCTTGTCGTCTGTAGCGGGGTCAGATGCGGGCGTAGTTGCGCAACCGGCAAGACCGACAACGAGCGGAACCGCGGCAACGGCGGCAAGGGCGGAAACGAAACGGCGGTGGCCGAAAAAGCGGGACATGACGCAGAACCTCTCTTGGGGGACTCCGTAACCGTACGAGCGTTTTCGCCGCCCTTCCAATCGAGTGTCACAGAGCGTCACGCCGGCGAAATATGGCGTCACCGATTTGCATCTGGCACGCGTTTGACGCCGCGTCACGAGCTACCCGAGCTTCTCTGCGAGCTCCAGCCAGGCCATCTCCAAATCGTCGGCTTCCGCCTCGATATGGGAGATTTCAGTCATCTTGTTGCCAAGCGCCTGGTAGTCGCCCTGGTCCATATCTGCAAGGGCCGCCCTGGCGGTCTGCGCCTGGCTGCGCAGTTTCTGGAAGCGGCGTTCCAGCGAGGCCATTTCCTTTTCGGCCTCCCGTGCCTGTTTGCCAGACAATGCGGGTGTCGCCGCTGACGACGCTGGTGCGGCTCCCGCGGCGGTGGCAGACGCTGCGGCGCGGTCTTCCGCTTCACGGAGCTTCAGGTACTCATCAACACCATTCGGCAGGTGCCGGAGTCGCTGACCAAGGATTGCGTACTGCTGGTCGGTGACGCGCTCCAGGAAGTACCGGTCGTGCGAGACGACGATGAGGGTGCCAGGCCACGAGTCCAAAAGGTCTTCCAGGGCCGCGAGCATGTCGGTGTCAAGATCGTTGGTCGGCTCATCCAGGATCAGCACGTTCGGCTGGTCGAGCAGAATCAGCAGCAACTGGAGGCGACGCTTCTGCCCACCAGACAGGTCTTTCACCGGGGTCGAGAGCTGTGCGCTGGAGAATCCCATCCGCTCCAGGAGTTGGCCGGGCGAGAGCTCGGTCGCTTTCGAACCCGAGCCGAACGTGTAGCTCGTACGCAAGCCGCTGATGACGACGCGTACCGGGTCGTTGAGGTGCGGGTCGAGTTCATCCATCCGCTGCGTCAGGGTGCGCACCTGCACGGTTTTACCCCGCTTGACGGAACCTGCGGTCGGCTTCGTGGTTCCGGAAATCAGACCAAGCAGGGTTGATTTACCTGCACCGTTGACACCGAGGATTCCGGTGCGCTCCCCCGGCGCCAGACGCCATTCGATATCGCGCAGCACTGTCTTATCACCAAAGCTGACACCGGCATCGATGAGGTCAACAACGTCTTTTCCGAGGCGCGAAACCGCCAGTGAGGCGAGCTCTGTCTTATTTCGAATCTCCGGAACATCGGCGATCAGCTCGTTGGCCGCATCAATACGGAACTTTGGCTTTGAGGTGCGAGCCGGAGCCCCACGCCGCAACCAGGCGAGCTCCTTGCGGGCGAGGTTTTGCCTTTTGGCCTCGATCGTCGATGCCTGACGGTCACGCTCAACACGCTGCAGAATGTACGCAGCGTAGCCGCCCTCGAACGGTTCGACGATGCGGTCGTGCACCTCCCACGTGTAGTTGGCTACCTCATCAAGGAACCAACGGTCGTGCGTCACGATGAGCAGGCCGCCGGAGTTGGCTGGCCAGCGACGCTTGAGGTGCTGGGCGAGCCATGCGATGGCTTCAACGTCGAGGTGGTTCGTCGGCTCGTCAAGAAACATCACGTCATGATCGCCGCTGAGCAGGTGCGCAAGCGCCACCCGGCGGCGCTGACCGCCAGAGAGGTCGCCGATGCGCGCGTCCCACGCAATGTCGCGAAGGAGCCCATCAATCACATCGCGGATGCGGGCGTCACCCGCCCACTCGTACTCGGGGCGGTCTCCGACGACAGCATTGCTCACGGTCTCGTCATCATCGAGCATGTCTTGCTGGGTGAGCACGCCAATGCGCACGCCACCGCGAACGGTCACGCGACCGCTGTCAGGCTCAAGCACACCGGCGAGCATCGCCAGCAGGCTCGACTTGCCGTCGCCGTTGCGACCCACGATGCCGATACGGTCGCCCTCGTTGATACCGAGGGTGACGGAGTCGAACACGACTTTGGTCGGAAATTCTAGGTGGAGGGCTTCAGCCCCAAGCAAGTGCGCCATTGTCTCTCCAGGCTAGCGGTACCACCTGGGCGTCACCGATGCGGGCGCCACCCGCCGTGCGCTTCGTCTCGCCTAGCGTTCGTCCGGTGACGCGATCGAGCGTTACACGGTTGAAACGATGCGGGTGCCAGCGACCGGGCCGTGCGCGTGGAAGCTGTCGTATCCGGCCGCGATCATCGCAACCTGGACGTCAATGGCAGACTCGGGGCTCGCACACAGCAACGCGATCGTCGGCCCTGAGCCGGACACAATACCGGCGAGTGCGCCCTCGCGTAGACCGAGTTCAATCACGTCGGCGAGCTCCGGGCGCAGGGCGATCGCTGCCTGCTGCAAATCGTTGTGTAAAGCGTCAGCCAGTCGCACAGCATCCCCCGCACGGAGGGCGTGAAACAGGCTGGTACTCAGTTGCGGTTGCACCGGAACCACGGGAAGGTCGGCGCGCAGGCGCGCACGAATGGCGTCAAGTTCGCCGTACACGCGCGGCGTTGACAGCCCCTCAGCATTCGTAACGAGCACCCAGTCAAAACGGCCCTGCGAGAGCATCGGGCTGAGCTCATCACCGCGACCGGTGCCCATGGCCGTTCCGCCCTGCAGGCTAAACGGCACGTCGGCACCGAGTTCTGCCGCGAGCGCGTGGAGTTCTGCCTGGGACAGATTCGTGCCCCACAGCGCGTCGCAGGCAACGAGTGCAGCGGCCGCATCAGCGGAACCACCGCCCATGCCGCCAGCAACAGGCACACCCTTGTGAATACTCAGATGTACCCCGGTGGTTACTCCCGTGCGCTCCTGCAAGAGCTGTGCTGCTTTGAATGCCAGATTGGATTCATCCAGCGGCACACCTGCGTGATCGATGGTTCCGCTCACCGATACCGAAATGCCATCCGCACTCGTTGCCGTGATCTCTTCTGTCAGCGACAACGCTTGAAACGCGGTGGCAAGTTGGTGATAGCCATCTTCCTCTAGCTCACCAACGGCGAGCACCAGATTGACTTTGCCTGGCGCGCGAACGCGCACGGCATCGGGAGTCGGAGAAATGGTCACAGGTCTGACGACACCGCCCACTTGTTGACGTCGATCGAGTCGCTGAGCGCGTCAATCGCGGCGAGTTCGGCGTCGTCGAACGGCGCGGCATCGAGGGCCTTGATGTTTTCGTCCAGTTGCGATGGGCGCGAAGCACCAATCAATGCGGACGATACGACAGGGTTGCGAAGCACCCACTGCAGCGCCATCTGCGCGAGGCTTTGCCCGCGCTCCTGTGCGATCGCGTTCAGCGCGCGCAGCGCTTCGCGACCCTCTTCTGAAATGTCATCGGCCAGCGAGCCGCGCTTCACGTTGCGGTCAGCGGGTCCCGTGCCGAGGTACTTGTCTGTGAGGTACCCCTGGGCGAGCGGCGTAAAGGCGATGGCTCCCATCCCTTCGGCCTCCAGGGTCTCGGTGAGGCCGCCTTCAACCCAGCGGTTCAAGATCGAGTATGACGGCTGGTGAATCACGAGTGGCGTGCCGAGCGATCGGGCCACCGCCTTCGCCTCGGCTGTCCGTTCGGCCGAGTACGACGAGATTCCCACATAGAGTGCCTTGCCCTGGCGTACCAGCGTGTCAAGGGCGCCAATGGTTTCTTCCACCGGAGTATCGGGGTCAACACGGTGCGAGTAGAAAATGTCGACGTAGTCGAGGCCCATGCGCGTAAGCGATGCTTCGGCGCTGGAGAGAATGTACTTGCGCGAACCGAAGTCGCCGTGCGGCCCCTGCCACATATCCCAGCCGGCCTTCGACGAGATGATGAGCTCATCACGGTATGGCGCAAAGTCTTCGCGCATCATGCGGCCGAAGTTGGTCTCTGCGGAACCATACGGCGGGCCGTAGTTGTTGGCGAGGTCGAAGTGCAAGATGCCGTTGTCGAACGCATGGCGCATCAGCGCGCGCTGGTTGTCGAACGGGACGTTGTCGCCGAAGTTCCACCACAGTCCGAGCGAAATCGGCGGCAGGTACAGGCCGCTGTTACCAACGCGACGGTAGTAGGTGTTATTGAAGCGCCCCTCGGCTGCGACATACGGACGGTGCGTGTCTGGTGTGCTCAGATTGAGGCGAGGATGCGTCATGCTCCCACCGTAGCGCGACGATGTCTCCGTTGTGAACGCCACCACGCGGCACACGCCGGTGGACTTGTCCCACGCCCCGTGGTTCCGATGCTCGCCCGTCGTGCTTACGACAGCGGTGCGGCGATCGTGCGCGCGATGCGCAGGTAGTCGTGCACGGTGAGCTGCTCACCACGCACCGTGGGGTCAACGCCGGCACGCTCCAGCACCTCGCTTGAGGAGGCAGCGGAACCGCCGAGGAGCGACGAGAGCGCCTGACGGAGCATCTTGCGGCGCTGTTGGAAGGCCGCATCGACGATCGCGAAGGTCGCCTTGCGTTCTTGTTCCGTACCGAGCTTGTCGCCAGAGCGCTGGAAGCCGACGAGCACTGAATCCACATTGGGCACCGGCCAGAACACCTGACGAGAGACGTTGCCTGCCAGCTTCCAGTCGCCATACCAGGCGGCCTTCACAGACGGGGAACCATAGGTCTTGGATCCGGGAGGGGCAGCGAGTCGCTCGCCAACCTCCGCCTGCACCATCACGACACCACGGTCAAGCGTCGGGAAGGTCTCCATGAAGTGCAGCAGCACCGGAACCGAGACGTTGTACGGCAGGTTGGCGACGAGCACGGTGGGCTCGCCAGGCAGCTCGGTGACTTTCAGCGCGTCGTTCTGGATAATCTGCAATGCACCGTCGGGAACCTGGTGCTCGGCAGCGGTCTGTGGCAACCGCGCGGCCAAGCGCGGGTCAATCTCGACGGCGGTGACGGTCGCGCCGGTCTCCAAAATCGCGAGCGTCAGCGAGCCAAGCCCGGGCCCGACTTCGACGACGCGTTCGCCGCTTGTCACCTTCGCAACCTGAACGATACGGCGCACCGTATTCGCGTCCACAACAAAGTTTTGTCCCCACTTTTTGGTGGGGGTGACGTCAAGCTCGGCGGCGAGGCGACGGATTTCGGAAGCACCGAGGAGAGTGACGGTCATGGTTCCATTCTCGCGCATGACGGGAGGCTTTCGTTTCGCGCAGGTATGAACGGCGGGAGCGGCACGGCACATGCGTGCAAAACACGATGTGGAGCGGCACGACACCGGGCCCGCCCTGTCTCATAAGATCATGCAGTGGCTTCTCTCGGTGAACTGATCACACCCGCACGCTTAGGGCGGGACTTTCGCTGGCTGTTGACGTCATCGTGGACGAGCAACATTGGCGACGGCATTGCGCTCGCGGCAGCGCCCCTGCTGATCGCGTCGATGACGTCATCACCGATTCTGGTGGCGTCCGGGGCGATCCTGCAGTTCTTGCCGTGGTTGCTGTTCGGGTTGCATGCCGGCGCGATCGCTGACCGCGTCAACCGCCGCGTTCTCGTGATCGTGGCGAACCTGATCCGCGCTGTCGTGGTCATCGGGCTGATTGCCTTTCTGATCACCGGAACCGCCAATATTGCCATCGTGCTGGTTGCCGCGTTCCTCTACGGAACGGCGGAGGTCTTCGTCGACACCACCGCGCAAACACTCCTGCCGATGATGGTGAACAGTGACGACCTGGGCGTTGCGAACACCCGCCTGCAGGCCGGGTATCTTGTCGCGAACCAGTTCGCGGGTCCGCCGCTTGGCGCCTTCCTGTTCGCGATGGGGGCGTTTTGGCCCTTCCTGTTGCAGGTGCTGTGCGTGCTGCTCGCCGTTGTGCTCATTTCTCGTATCGCGGCCACCCCACCAACCCGTGATCCCCAGAGCCACCAGCCCGTTCACACCGACATCGCCGAGGGTCTGCGATGGCTCATGAAGAACCCGCCGGTGCGGACACTCGTCATCATTATTCTGGCGTTCAACGTGACGTGGGCGGCGCCGTGGGGCGTGCTCGTGCTGTATGCCACCGAACACCTGAACATGGGCCCCGTTGGCTACGGTTTCCTCACGTCGGCTGCCGCGATCGGTGGGCTGCTTGCGTCACTCAGCTTCGGGTGGCTGGAAAAGCGGTTCTCCTTCGCGCTGTTGATGCGCATCTGCCTGACGTGCGAAGTCCTCATGCACCTGTCATTCGCGCTCGCGACCAACGGCATTGTCGCGCTCATCATCATGTTCTTCTTCGGCATCTACGCGTTCCTGTGGGGAACCATCTCCACGACGGTTCGCCAGCGCCTGGTACCGCGTGAACTGCAGGGCCGCATCGCCTCGGTGAACATGGTCGGCGTGTTCGGCGGCCTCGTGATCGGTCAGGCCATCGGCGGCGTGCTCGCCCAGGTGTGGGGCCCCACCGCCCCATGGTGGTTCGCGTTCGGCGGCGCAGCGATCACGCTCGCGCTGGTGTGGCGGCCGATCTCGTCGATCATTGCGGCAAAGCCCGTCACTGACGGCCCGGCCGACGAAGACCCCGACGTCGCGCCAGGTGCCCCTGTCTCAATCTGAGCGTGCCGCACCCTGCTCGTGGAGCGGGGTCGGTGTTAGTCGAAGGAACCGTAAACGCGCAGCGTGTTTTCCGCGATCTGAGCGGCAAGATCGTTTGCGTCTATGCCGAGTTCGGCCGCCATGAACCGCACCGTGATGGGGATCAGGTAGGACGCGTTGGGGCGGCCGCGGTACGGCATCGGCGTCAGGAACGGCGCATCGGTTTCCACGAGAATGCGCTCAAGCGGCGTCACCTTCAGTGAGTCCCGCAGATCTTGCGCGTTCTTGAACGTGATGTTGCCTGCAAACGAGAGGTAGTACCCGGCGTCGGCACATTCCAGCGCCATCGCCTCATCACCCGAATAGCAGTGAAACACCGTGCGCTCGGGGGCGCCGACGCGAATCAGCGTGTCGAGCACCGCGCGGTGCGCGTCACGGTCGTGGATCTGCATCGCAATGTCGTGCTTTTTCGCGAGCGCGATGTGCGCCTCAAACGAGCGGGACTGCGCGGGCAGGCCGTCCTCCCCCGTGCGAAAGAAGTCAAGCCCGGTCTCACCGATCGCGCGCACACGCGGTTGTGCGGCGAGCTCATCAATGACGGCAATCGCGTCGTCAAGCTTGCCTGCCTGCTCGTACAGCGGCGCATCATTCGGGTGAATTGCGACAGCGGCGAGCACGCGCGGGTGCGTGGCCGCGGCTTCGGCACACCACCGCGACGACTCAATGTCGCCGCCCGCGTTCACGACACCGATGATGCCGGCAGCGGCGGCACGCTGCATGTGCTCGTCGAGCGTCAGCGGCTCATCGCCATCGAGAATCTCCAGGTGCGCGTGGTTGTCATAGACACCCACCGCCAACGGTTCCGGAATCTCCGGGTACCGCAGGTCGCGCCCCTCGGCGCGACGCTGCGTCACATACGAGGAGATTCCGTCACCCGTGCCGCCGTTTCCAGCGGCGGCAGCCGCACTCACGCAGTGGCCTCCACGCGCGGGAACAGCGGCTCTAGCGCCTGCACCGAGGTTCCGGCGACCAGCGTGCCCCAGGTTCCGGCTTCACGCAGCGGCTGCTCCTGCAGCACGCCAAGCGAGTCGGCAGCGCCCAGCGCGATCCAGAGCTTGGCTGTCGACTTCGGCATGACAGGCGACAACAGCACGGCGAGCGCGCGCAGGCCCTCAGCCGCGGTGTAGAGCACGGTGCCGAGGCGAGCACTGTTGGCCTCATCCTTCGCCAGCGCCCACGGCTCGTTCTCGGTGATGTAGCCGTTCAGCGCCTCAACGATGGTCCAGATGGAACCAATGGCTTCGTCAATACGGAAGCGCTCCATGGCAGCGTCAGCGTTGGTCGCTGCATCCGCCACGATCTTCTGAATGGCGAGGTCACCATCGGTGTAGTCAGCAGCGGCCGGAATCACGCCGTCGAAGTACTTCTGAATCATCGCAACAGTGCGCGAAGCGAGGTTTCCGAAACCGTTTGCGAGTTCAGCCTGGTAGCGGGCAGACAGGTCTTCCCACGAGAACGACCCGTCCTGGCCGAACGCGATGGCCGACAGGAAGTAGAAGCGGTAGGCGTCGGAACCAAAGACGTCGGTGATCTCGGTCGGCGCGATACCGGTGAGCTTCGACTTCGACATCTTTTCGCCGCCGACAAGCAGCCAGCCGTGGGCGAAGACGCCGCGCGGCACCTCAAGACCCGCGGCCATCAGCATGGCGGGCCAAATCACGGCGTGGAAGCGCAGAATATCTTTTCCGACGACGTGGTACGCCGGCCAACGACGGGCGAACTGTTCTTCATCTTCGCCATAGCCGACAGCGGTGGCGTAGTTCAGGAGGGCGTCCACCCACACATAAATAACGTGCTGTTCGTCCCACGGCACCTTGATGCCCCAGTCGAACGCGGAACGCGAAATCGACAGGTCTTTCAGACCCGAGCGCACAAAGGAGACAACCTCGTTGCGTGCCGAGTCGGGGCGAATGAAGTCCGGCTCGTTCTTGTACAGCTCAAGCAGTTTGTCTTGGAACTCGCTCAGCTTGAAGAAGTAGTTCTTCTCCTGCAGCAGCTCCAGCGGCTTCGAGTGAATCGCACACACCTTGAGGCCCTCGAAGGGGCCGGTGCCGTCAACGATTTCGCTGTCAGGCTTGAACTCTTCACACCCAACGCAGTACAGCGCTTCGTACTCGCCTGCGTAAATGTAGCCGCGGTCGTAGATCGCCTGCACGAACTTCTGCACGCGGTCTTCGTGACGCTGCTGCGTCGTGCGGATGAAGTCATCGTTGGCAACGTCCAGCGTCTCCAGCTGCGGGAACCAGGCCTCGGTGACGAGGCGGTCTACCCATTCCTGCGGGGTGACGTTGTTGGCGGCAGCCGCACGCAGCATCTTCTGCCCGTGCTCGTCGGTGCCGGTGAGCATCCAGGTGTCATCACCCGACTGACGGTGCCAGCGCGCAAGAGTGTCGACGGCGACCGTGGTGTATCCGTGGCCGATGTGCGGCACATCCGACGGATAGTAGATCGGCGTGGTGATATAAAAAGACGAATCGCTCACTCCTTGATTCTAGGCAATAGAGTGCGTTCGTATTTTCGGTTACGAAATATCGGAGCGCGCGGCGAGAACTGCTTGGTACAGCTCACGTGACGACGTGCCCGTTTCTGCAGCCACCTGGGCGCACGCTTGCTTGAGTCGTTCGCCGCCAGCAACGAGCTGTTGTACGGCCGCGAGCGCGTCGGCAAACGGAACCACGAGGGCGTCTGCTCCCGCGATGACGAGACAGATTTCGCCGCGCACGCCCTCGGCCGCCCACGCCGCGAGCTCGGCGAGGGTGCCACGGCGCACCTCTTCATGCAGTTTCGTGAGTTCGCGCGCCACGACTGCGCGCCTGGTTCCGCCCAGCGCTGTCACGGCATCTGTCAGGCTGTCGGCCAGGCGGTTCGGCGAGTCGAAGTAGACCATCGTGCGCTGCTCGCGAGCGACCGCCGTGAACGTGGCGATGCGCTCGGAAGACTTGCGCGGCAAGAAGCCTTCAAAGCTGAAGCGGTCGGTGGGCAGGCCCGAGACGGCAAGCGCGGTAATAACGGCGCTCGGCCCGGGGATCGCGGTGACCGTGACGCCAGCTTCGGCTGCGGCAACCACAAGCGCGTATCCGGGGTCAGACACCGTGGGCATACCTGCCTCGGAAATCACCAGCACATCGCTTTCGCGTGCGCGCTCGACGACGTCGGCGGCTTTGTGCTTTTCGTTGTGGTCGTGCAACGCGATGAGTTGCGGCCGGTTCGTGACTCCGAGCCCGGCCATCAGCTTCTGTGCGGTCCGGGTATCTTCCGCTGCGATCACCTCGGCATTCTCCAGCGCTTCGACCAGACGACGCGAAGCGTCAGCGAGATTTCCGATGGGAGTCGCAGCGAGGATGATCACGCTCTCAGCATAGGCTGGTGCGGTGACGACCCCGGAGACAGGCACCGACACCACGGCGAATGAGCGCGTCAGCGACACGATTGACGTGCCGGAAGATGACATGGACGAGCTGTTTGCCAGCGCACAAGAGCGCCCGCAGACGCGTCGCAGCGCCCGACAGCCGCTGCCAGAACCTGAGCTCACCACGGAGCCGATGCCGTACACGCCCCTGAACTATTTGGTTCCGCTCGCACTCGTTGCCGTCGCGGCCGCCACACGTTTCATCGGGCTCGATCACCCGCACACGCTTGTCTTTGACGAGACGTACTACGTAAAAGATGCGTTCACGCTGTTGCAGCACGGGTACGAATCGAAGTGGGGTGATGACCCGAACCCCGGTTTCATTGCGGGAGACCCGGACTACTCCTCCGATGCCAGCTACGTCGTACACCCGCCACTCGGTAAGTGGATCATCGCAGGAAGCCTCGCCGTGTTCGGCGCAGACAACGGGTGGGGGTGGCGCGCATCCGTTGCCCTTGCCGGCGTCATCACGGTGCTTTTGACCTACTTCCTCGCCAAGCGCATCACGCGTTCGGTGCTGTGGGCGGGCCTGGCCGGCTTCTTCGTCGCGATCGATGGCGTCGCCATCGTGATGAGCCGCATTGCCCTGCTCGATGGCATTTTGGCCATGTTCTTGGTGCTGGGCGTGTACTTCATCGCATTGGATCGCCCATACCTTCGCTTCCTTGAACATCCGGCGCGGACACCGATTGGCTCGATCCTGTGGAACCGGCCGTGGATTGTTGCCGCCGGTGTCGCGTTCGGCGCGGCGGCAGCGGTCAAATGGTCTGGCGCATACGCTCTCGCCGGATTCGGCATCTACCTCGTCGTCACCGACGCCTTCAGTCGTTACCGCACCGGCGCTCCCCGCTGGTGGCTCGGTTCGCTGTACCAGGGCGCGATCTCGTTTGTGTATCTCGTCCCGATCGCGGTGCTCACCTATCTCGCCTCGTGGACGGGCTGGTTTCTCACATCGGGCGGCTATAACCGCGGCCATGAGGGTGGCGCGTTCGGCGCCCTCCTCGACTATCACAGGCAAGTTCTTGACTTCCACAATGGGTTAAGTTCCGCGCACACTTACATGAGTCCGGCGTGGCAATGGCCGTTCTTGATTCGACCGACGGCGATGTATTGGAACGCCGAGACCGAAGGTGTCGTGCAGGCGATCACGCCGATTCCTAACCCCCTGCTGTGGTGGGCGGGCATCATCGCCGTGTTCTACCTGCTGTACCGCTTCGCGTACAAGCCGACGTGGACGATCCCCATCATCCTGACCGCAGTTGCGGTCACCTATCTTCCGTGGCTCGCACTGCCCAACCGCACGATTTTCCAGTTCTACACGGTCGTGATGGTTCCGTTCTTGGCGATCGCCCTCGTCATGGCGATGCAGCATCTCGCCCGCACCACGAAGGATCCGTCGCCGCCAACAAAGCGCTGGCGCATCGCGATCGTGGTGTTCGTTGCCGTGGCGACCGCGCTTTCCATCTTCTTCTTCCCGCTGTGGACGGGGATGGAAATTCCTCGTGATTTCTGGAAGCTGCACATGTGGCTTCCGACCTGGATCTAGCCCAGCTGCTCCACATCAGTCACGGGGAGCGCGCACGTAAAGTTCTCGCACCGGTAGAGGGCAGGCGCGTCTTTGCCCACGAACAGGGTGAAGCCGGCGTCAGCAAACTCCTGCGCCTGGTCCAAAGTGACGATTGCGGTGATATCGGCAGGCATTCGCCTGGCAGCTGTGGCGAGCGGAACCTCGGGGCTGGGTGCGATGACGACCAGTTGCGTTGCGGGGCGACTGAGCAATGCCGCCACGTACAGTGTCGAGCCGGACGCCAGCGGCGAAGCGATCGCCCTCGGCCACCGCTGATTGACAATAGAGCGGGCAAGCGAACGGTACTCCTCCCCCGCTCCAAGATTCGCGAGGTGAAGGGCGGCGATCGCGAGCGCGGCCTGTGCGGAGGGTTCGTCCCCATCGCCACTGTCCGGTGCGGGCGGCACGCCCAACCCTCTCAGCACGGGGTCTTCATGCAACACCCGCGGCGTGGTTCCGTCCCGCAATTGGTCAACGATGTCGCGCGCCGCCGTGGCGTACGCAACGGTTCCGGTCGCGGTGGCAAGTGCAAGCAGGCCACAGGCGAACTGTGCAAGGTCGGCACCCGTGGCGGCCGCTCGCGAGGCGATATCGCCGAGCGAAGCGCGCACCCAACCGGTATCCGTCCGATTGTGCGTCATCACCGAAGCGGCGGCATCTTCGGCAAGGTTCAGCCACATCGACGTGCCCGTGCGCTGCGCGAGGCGGGCGAGGGCTCCGATCGCCAGCCCATTCCACCCCGTGATCACCTTCTCGTCGACCCGTGGCGCCTCGTATGCCCGTCGTTGACCGGCGGTAAGCGCGTAGTAGCCGCCTTCACTCGGGTGCCCATCGATCATCGATTCGGCGTCTTGCGCGGCACCGAATCCTCCTGAGGGCTGCAGCAACACGTCCCGCAGGAACGCGCCAATGCGTTCCGCAGTCGCGATGTCGTCAGCCGCGAGCGCCACGTCGATGAGCTACGCGTTGTCGACGAGCATGCGCTCGTAGTGTGGTGTCGTCCAATCACGCTCGGTCGCATAGCGGAAGAACCCGCCGTCTACCGGGTCGAACAGTTCAGAGTGTCGCATCGCGCGTAGGGTGAAGCTGCCCACGTCCCGGCTTCCTGGCGCGAGGGTATCGACACCTTCTGCCAGCAAAAACTGCAATGCCGTTGCGATGGGAAATTTCGGGCCCGAGGTGCCGAAACCGCCATATTCGGCGTCTTCAGTGGCGATAAGAGCGCGCGCCGCTGCCGCAACATCGGCCGCCGATACGTCGTCTGCGCCGCCCTGCTGCCCGAGCGCCACCAGTGCATCGCGCACCGCGGTTCCGGTCTCCTCCAGGCTCTCCCGCTTCTCCTGCCAGGCGCGGGCTACCGCCCGCAGCACGTCAGGAAATGCGGGCATGCCGCCGTGTGCCTGTGGCGGCCAATAGGTTCCGGCGAAGAAGGCGGAACCAGTGGGGAGCGTGAAAACGTTCAGGGGCCACCCGAGGTTGCTTGTGAACGCGGAGGCCTGAGCCATGAACGCGGCGTCGACCTCGGGATGCTCTTCGCGATCGACTTTGATGGCAACGAAGTGCGCGTTGATGATGGCGGCGATGGTGGGGTCAGCGAAAGACTCGCGCGCCATGACATGGCACCAGTGACAGGTGGAGTAGCCGATCGAGACCAGGACGGGAACGTCCCGGTCGCGGGCAACGGCGAAAGCCTCTTCTCCCCACGGGAACCACGCGACCGGCTGGTCTGCGTGGGAGCGAAGGTAGGGGCTTGCTGTGCCCGACAACCGGGACATGGTGTGCTTAGTTTACTTCGCGCGGGTCGGCCGAAACACGGCCTTCCTCGCCCTTGTCAGCCGAGTCGATCGTTGCGATCTCATCTGCCGTGAGCTCGAAGTCGAACACATCGATGTTTTCCTTCAGGCGTTCGGTGCGCACCGACTTCGGAAACACAATGTTGCCCTTCTGCAAGTGCCAGCGCAGCACAACCTGTGCCGCCGATTTTCCGGTGCGGGCGGCCGCATCGGCGACGCCGGCGATCTCGGTGAGGTCGTACTTGCCCTGGCCGAGCGGGCCCCACGCTTCGATCTTGATGTCGCGAGCGGCGCACCATTCAACGATGTCGCGACGCTGGTGCAACGGGTGCAGTTCGATCTGGTTCACGGCAGGCAGGACACCGACCTCCTTCTCGAGGCGCTCAAGGTACTCCACCAGGTGGTTGGAGACACCGGCCGAGCGCGTCAGGCCGCGGTCACGGATGGCGACGACCTTCTCCCACGCGTGTACGTAGTTGTCGTGTGCCGGGGTGGGCCAGTGCACAAGGTACAGGTCAACGTAGTCGAGACCCAGCTTGGTCAGGCTTTCATCGATGGCCTTATCGGGCTCGTCACCATCGTGACGGTCGTTCCAGAGCTTGGTGGTGACGAACAGCTCGTTGCGCGCGATGCCACTCTTCGCGATGGCCGCGCCGACGCCCTCTTCGTTGCCGTAAATAGCGGCGGTGTCGATGTGGCGGTAGCCGATTTCGAGGGCTTCGCTGACGGCGCGTTCTGCGTCTTCGGCCGGAACCTTAAAGACGCCGTAGCCGAGCTGAGGAATCTCAAGGCCGGAGTTCAGGGTGAGGGTGGAAACATTCGTCATGTCTCCATCGTGGCACGCCCAACCGACACTGCGGGCAGGAATGTTGCGCGCCGTCATCAACAGCGTGCACACGGTCCGTTAGGAGTGCGTCTGTTGCTCGCGCAAGCGCGCAAGCACCATCGCCTTCAGCTCTTCAGGTGCAGCTTCCTTGCACGCACGAGCGACCACTTCGGTCAGCGTACGGGCGACAAGCGCCTCATCACGGCAGTTCTCGCAGTTTTCCAGGTGGTCGCGAATGTCAGACGCCTCGGTATTGCACACTTCGTTGCGCAAGTATTCTTCGAGATCGCGACGCGCCTTTTCGCACCCGCAGTCAGTCATTCTGTGCTCCTTGTTTTGCCGCGTGGATGCCCCGCTCAGCGGCGTAGTCGGCAAGTTGGTCGCGGAGAAGCTTTCGCCCGCGATGGAGGCGACTCATCACCGTGCCGATGGGTGTCTTCATGATCTCGGCGATCTCTTGGTACGCGAAGCCTTCAACGTCGGCGAAATAAACCGCCAAGCGGAAGTCTTCCGGAAGAGACTGCAGAGCATCTTTCACGATCGACGCCGGCATGTGGTCAATCGCTTCCGCTTCTGCGGAACGCGAACGTGCCGCCGTGGTGGACTCGGCTCCGCCCAACTGCCAATCTTCGAGGTCGTCGATCGTGCCCTGGTAGGGCTCACGCTGCTTTTTGCGATACGTATTGATGTACGTGTTCGTCAAAATGCGGTAGAGCCATGCTTTCAGGTTCGTGCCCTGGGTAAACGAAGCCCAGGAGGCGAACGCCTTCACGAAGGTCTCTTGCACCAGATCAGCGGCATCTTGCGGGTTGCGGGTCATCCGCATTGCCGCGCCATACAACTGATCCATGAACGGCAACGCCTGCTCTTCGAACTGCGTTCGAGGATCGGCGGCCGCGCTCGGGGAGATAGCTGACTCATCCATTGCGAGCCAGTCTAGATCGCTCGCATCGTCAGAGACTGCTGAGTCGCTCAGCATGAGTGTGCTCACACGCCGCCTCCCGCCCGATCGTGAATATCGTGTCACTAGGATCAACGCGCCATGGCACAAAGTATTCCCTCGGCGGAGTATGCACGTTCGATGAGAAAACTCTCGCCGTCATAGATGAGGCGTTGTCAGGGGTGCGCACTAGGCTAGTGGCGATGAGTCAAGACACCGCTGTGAGCCCCGCACCCCCCGCGCGACGCACGTATGAGGCGCCGCGATCATTCGAGCGCCTACGCGCCCATGTCGAAGTACCTGGCTCGAAGTCGCTGACCAACCGTGAGCTTGTTCTCGCGGCTCTCGCTGATGGCCCCAGCCGCATCATTGCCCCGTTGCACTCTCAAGACTCCGACCGCATGATTGAAGCGCTCCGCGCCCTCGGAACCACGGTTGAGTTCGTCGAAGGCACCAGCACCTTTGGCGATGATTTGATCATCACGCCAACAAAAACGCTCGCGGCTGGCACCACCGTTGATTGTGGTCAAGCCGGAACCGTCATGCGATTTGTCACGCCCATGGCGGGTCTCGCTGGCGGCGATGTGTTCGTCACCGCACACGAGACGGCACTACACCGGCCGATGGGCGAGATGATCAGCGCATTGCGCGATCTCGGTGTCGACATCGACGACGGCGGCAATTGGGCGTTGCCTTTCACCGTGAAGGGCCACGGGCAGATTCGTGGCGGAGAGATCCGCATCGATGCATCCCGCTCCAGCCAGTTCGTCTCCGGCCTGCTGCTCGTCGCTGCCCGCTTTGATGTCGGCCTACACCTCACCCACACCGGTGAGCGTCTGCCCAGCATGCCGCACATTGACATGACCATTGAGGCCCTCGCGCACCGTGGCGTCCGTGTGGAAACACCGAACCCAGGCGAGTGGGTGGTTCCGGCCGGCGCGATCCGCGGCAAAGACATCACGATCGAACCCGATCTCTCCAACGCCGCACCTTTCCTGTGCGCTGCGCTCGTGACCGGCGGCACCGTATCGGTGCCACGCTGGCCGGTGCACTCCACGCAACCAGGCGCCATGCTGATGGAGATCCTCCCGCAGTTCGGTGCGCGCGTCGGCCGCCGGAGCGGCGTTCTCACGGTCACAGGCACCGGAACGATCAACGGCGTCGACCTTGACCTTTCTGCAGCGGGTGAACTGGCACCGAACCTGGTCGGTCTTGCGACCCTGGCCAATTCGCCATCAACGTTCCGTGGCATCGGCCACATTCGTCAGCACGAGACCGACCGCATCGCGGCGCTCATCAGTGAGATTGAAGCTCTCGGCGGTCGTGCAGAAGAGCTCGAGGATGGCATTCGCATCATCCCGCAACCGCTGCACGGCGGCATCTGGCGCGCCCACCATGACCACCGGATGGCCACAACCGGCGCCCTCATCGGCCTCGCTGTCGACGGCGTTGTGATCGACGACATCACCACCACGGCCAAGACTCTCCCGCAGTTCCGCGAACTGTGGGAGGGCATGCTGGCAGGCAACGGAGATCACGCAGCGTGAGTTGGCTTGGCGATTTCGACGACGATGACGACGACTTCGATGAATCGCGCATTCGGGTAAGGCCAAATCCCAAGGCCAACCGTCCCCGCACGAAACGGCGCCCCGCACACGCAGACGCACAAATCGCTCGGGTTCTCGGTGTCGACCGCGGGCGATACACGGTGATGGTCGGCGAGGACACCGACGAGGAGCGCACCGTGATTGCGTCGCGAGCACGCGAGCTCCGCGGCATGGCCATCGTCACCGGCGACCGCGCCCGCGTCGTCGGTGATACATCGGGAGACGAAGGAACCCTCGCGCGCATCGTCGGCATTGAGGAGCGCTCCACATTGCTTCGCCGTAGCGCTGACGACACCGACAATGTTGAGCGCGTGATCGTCGCGAATGCCGACCAGATGCTGGTCGTTGTCGCGGCGGCCGATCCGGAACCACGCGAACGCCTCGTCGACAGGTATCTGGTGGCAGCGTTGGACGCCGGCATCACTCCCCTGCTCGTGATCACCAAAACCGACCTCTCCGATCCGACAGACTTTCTCAAGCACTTCGCCGGTATCGAAAATCTGCAGGTCTTCCGTTCGGCGACCGGGGACGTCCCGATTGAGGAGATTGGTCGTGCGCTGATCGGTAAGACCACGGTGCTCGTCGGTCACTCCGGCGTCGGTAAGTCGACGCTGGTGAACGTTCTCGTACCGGGAGCGCGCCGCGCGACCGGGCACGTCAATGAGGTCACCGGCCGCGGCCGCCACACGTCATCATCAACCGTGTCGCTTCGCTATGAATCGGCCGAGGGCCGCGGATGGGCCATCGATACCCCCGGTGTGCGCTCGTTCGGTCTTGGCCACGTCAACCCGGAGAATATTCTGCGGGCGTTCCGCGACCTCGATGAACTCGCCGACGAGTGCCCGCGTGGCTGCACGCACCTTGCCGATGCTGACGATTGCGCCCTCAATGAGGCGGCAGCTGCCGGTACGCTCAGCGAAGCCGGCGTCGCACGACTCGACTCGCTGCACCGTCTGCTTGCCTCGTTCGAAGAGCGCGCCAAGCAGCAGCCCTGAGCGGCGATTGCCGACTCCTACGGGCGGCACCGTATGGTGAAGAGTGTGACTTTGCGACTCGAACCCGGTACCCGTGCCCCTCTGTTCACCCTTCCTGACCAGGACGGCAAGCCCGTCTCGCTCGCGGACTACCGCGGCCACAAGGTCGTGTTGTATTTCTACCCGCAGGCAATGACCCCGGCCTGCACGACGCAGGCCTGCGAGTTCCGCGATAACTCAGCCGCGCTGGCTGCAGCTGGCTACGCCGTCATTGGCATCAGCCCCGATGAGGCCGAACGTCTCGGGCGCTTCCGTGACCGCGACGCGCTCACCTTCCCGCTGCTCAGCGACCCCGAGCACACCGCGCTCACCGCATACGGCGCGTGGGGTGAAAAGATCAACTACGGCCGCACGTACGAAGGTGTTATTCGTTCGACGTTCATCATCGATGAAGAAGGCATCATCACGACCGCGTTGTACAACGTGAAGGCGACCGGCCACGTTGCCCGCGTTGTGAAGCTCCTCGGGCTCGAAACCGCGACCGCTTAAGCCGACTGCCGCGCCGCGAAAATCTCGAGCAGGCCTGCGTACAGTGGGTGCTCGGAGTCCAGACCGGTGATCGTGGTAACGAGTTCGGGAGCGGGCGTTGTGCCCAGCATCTCCTGGAGCCTGACCGACTGCTCGTCTTGTGGATCGTGAAACGCCAGCGCAGCCGAAACGGCACTCAGCAGCGCATCGGTACTCAGACCACGTTCTGCGGCTTGAGCAGCAGGACCAATGAAGCGGTCGTTACGGGAGAGCTTGCGCATCGGTTCCCGCCCGACACGGTTCACGGTGTCAATGAGTGCGGGGTTGCGAAACCGAGCCAGAATCGTCTCGCGGTAGGTCGCCAACTCCGATTCCTCAAGCCCGTGCACCGCATGCAGCATCGCCGATGTTTCTGCCAACACCGCACCGACTCGTGTCGCAATGGTGGGCTCCGCCAGGGCGTCAGAAATGCGTTCGATGCCTGCCGCTGCGCCAAAGTAGGCGGTGGACGCGTGCCCGGTGTTGACCGTGTAGAGCTTGCGCTCAATGTACGGTGTCAAATCGTCAACGAAGTGCGCACCGGGGATCTGCGGAAGTCGACCACCAAACGGAGCCGACTCAATCGCCCACTCAAAGTATGGTTCCACCGTCACATTCACACCATTGTTGGCGGGCTGAGCAGGCACGATGCGATCGACCGCCGTATTGGCGAACACCGCACGGCTGAGAAGCTCCCCTGCCTCCTCCCCCGCGAGCGCCGCGATTTCGTCGCGCAATTGATCTGTGGCGCCGATGGCGTTTTCGCACGCCATCACGTGCAACGCGTCGCGTGCCGGATCCCGCTGTTGCAAGCCCGCAACAATAGCCGGGGCAATGAAGCGCAGAATTGTCGGTCCGACCGCGCATGTCACCACATCGGCGGTGGCCACTTCGCTGGCCACCGTTTCTGGGTCCGTCGCACTGTTCACGGCACGAAAACCGGTCACGATGCGATCGACGCCGCCCGGACCAACCTCGAAAACGGTGTAAGAATCGACCGCGTTAATGGCGTCAACGAGGGGGGCTGCGACATCGGAGAACACCAGGTCGTAGCCACCCTCATGCAGTAGCCAGCCGACGAAACCGCGACCGATATTGCCTGCGCCAAAGTGAACGGCTTTCATTGCTCATTCACCGCAGACAGCAGCGCGAAGAGCGCCTCGGGGGAATCTGCGGCGGTGAGACGTGCGACGTCATCATCATCGGAGAACAGCAGCGCGATTTGCGACAGGATCTCCAGGTGAGCGTCTCCCTTGCCCGCGATACCGATCACGAACGTGACGGGCTCGCCTGCCCAGTCAACTCCACCGTCATATCGAACAACAGACAAACCGGAATCCAGAATGGTGTCTTTTGCTTCATTGGTGCCGTGTGGAATCGCCAGACCGTTGCCCATGTAGGTTGACACGCTTGCTTCGCGCTGATGCATAGCGTCGATATACGCGGTGGTGACGGCTCCTGCCGCGACGAGGATGTCAGCGGCCTCCTGCATGGCTTCGGCCTGCGACGCAGACCCGGCATGGATACGAATCTGCCCGATGGTCAAAACGCTCATGATCTCTCCCTGTGTTGTGCGATGCGGCTTGTTGGCGGTGCGGCAGGCATCGACCTGCCGCACCGCTCTGCTCTTACTCGGCCGGTGGTTCCTGATCCCGCACCATGTCGATGATCTCCTCGTACTTCTGCGAGTTCATGAAGTTGTCGACGGAGACGTGGATCGAGTTCGGCGACTTCTGCTGCGCACGGCTTGTGAGCTGCTGCTGCGTGATGACGAGGTCGGCGGTGCTGTCCAGGTTCGCGATGGCCTGGTTCACGACGGTGACGCCCTCAACACCAGCCTTCTTGAGCTTGTTGCGCAGCACGCTCGCACCCATCGCAGACGAGCCCATGCCGGCGTCACACGCAAACACGATGTGGCGGATCGGGGCGGTTGCCACGGCAGCCGCTGTCGCCGTCTTGGCGGTGGCAGACGCTGCCAGGTTCGACAGCGTGCTCGAGGACTTGCCCTTGTTTGCCTCGGTCTGCGCGATGGCTGCTGCGAGCGCGTCGCCATCAGCATCGTTCGCGGCGTCGCGCTTGCGCGATGCGAGCAAGACAGCGGCACACACCGCGAAGGTGACGGCTGCGGAGAAGATCACCGAGCAAATGACGCCGATGTGGCTGCCAGGTGCCGTTTGGATCAGGACCGCGAAGATCGACCCGGGAGCCGCAGGTGCCACGAGACCCGACTGGAAAATCATGTTCGTGAGCACACCGGTCGCGCCACCCGCGATCAAACCCACGATCAGCAGCGGCTTTGCCAGCACGTACGGGAAGTACACCTCGTGGATGCCACCGAAGAACTGAATGATGAACGCACCGGGGGCGGTAGCGCGCGCAGCGCCCACACCGAAGACCATCAGCGCGATCAGCATGCCAGCACCCGGGCCGGGGTTAGCTTCGATCAGGAACAGCAGGCTCTTCCCGGTTTCCTGCACTTGCTCGGTACCCAACGGTGTGAAGACACCGTGGTTGATGGCGTTGTTCAAGAACAGCACCTTCGCGGGTTCCACCACGAGACTTGCCAGCGGCAGGAAGCCCGTCTCGACGAGCCAGCCGACCGCGTCGCCGAGCACATCGGTCACCCATTTGACGACGGGGGCAAGCCAGAAGAACGATGCCAATGCCATGAAGAAAGCGACAAATCCGGCGGAGAAGTTGTCAACCAGCATTTCAAAGCCGGGCTTAATCTTGCCCTGCCACGGCTTCTCCACCCACCGCAACACAAGGGCGGCGAGCGGACCGACAATCATGGCTCCCAGGAACATGACGGTGCCGGAAGCGCCCACAATGACACCCATGGCAGCCACAGCGCCAACCACGCCGCCACGGTGCCCGTTGACGATCCGGCCACCGGTAAAGGCGATCAGGAGCGGCAACAGGTAGGTGATGGTCGGGCCGACGAGTCCGGGGAAGTCGACACCGTCAACGGTGCCACCGCCGAGGATCGCCGAGTCCTCCCAGCGCCAGGCCGCCACCGGGCTGTTGCTTCCCAGCCAGCCGTCCGGAATGAACAGGGCCGTGATGAAGCCCCAGGCGATAAAGGCCGCAATGTTCGGCATAACCATGCCCGAGAGGAAGGTGCCAAATTTCTGCACGCCAACTCGAGCGCCACCCTGCGTGGGGATGGACGATGACGTCGTTGTCATGATGTCTTCTCTTTCTGGTGAGGAGGAATCGACGCCGCAGCTGCTGCCACGGCTGAGCGCGCGCCTGCGGCGTCGTCGGCCGCCAGCGCGATGTCGGCGAGCCGCTTGGCATCGTCGAGAGTGAACTGGGCAAGGGAGTGACGAACATCGGCGAGGGCGCTGGGCGCCATCGACAGGCTCGTGGCGCCGAGGCCAACGAGAACAACGGCCAGGAGCGGATCGGCGGCGGCCTCGCCGCAAATACCCACCGGCTTCGATGCGCGCGAGCCCGCGGCACCGACCTCGCTAATGAGCCGCAGAACAGCGGGGTGCCACGGATCCTGCAGATTCGACACGGAGCCGAGCAAGCGGTCCGCTGCCATCGTGTATTGCGTCAGGTCGTTCGTGCCGATCGACGCAAAGTCCGCATGAGCCAGCACGCGATCTGCGAGCAGCGCGCTTGCCGGAACCTCGACCATGACACCGGCCGAGCGCAGTCCAAACTCGCGAGCCAGCGTTGTAAAGTACGCGGTTTCTTCCACCGTTGTCACCATGGGTGCCATCACCCACAGTTCCGCCTCGGTGGCGGCATCCGCTTCGGCGAGCGCCGTCAGCTGATCGTGCAAAATGTTCGGCTGAGCGCGCAGCGCACGCAAACCACGCAAGCCCAGCGCCGGGTTTTCTTCCGCAGCGCCGCTCAAGAACGGCAGCGGCTTATCTGCCCCGGCATCGAGCAACCGCACCACGACTTTGCGTCCGGGAAAAGCACTAAGCAACTCGGTATAAGCCGCAGATTGTTCGGCAACAGTGGGTGCTTCGGTCGCCGAGAGAAAGAGAAACTCGGTGCGAAAAAGACCCACGCCCTCGGCGCCCTTCGCGACCGCGTCGGGTGCATCAGCGGGCTTACCAAGGTTTGCCAACAGCGGAACCGCAGTGCCGTCTGCGAGGGCACCTGCGGTGAGCGGCAAGCTCTCGGCTGTGCGTCGTTCGTTTTCGCGCCGTTCTGCGTCGGCAAGCTCCGCTGTCGACGGTGCTGTCGCAATGGTTCCATTTGCCGCATCGACGATCACCGTGGTTGCATCTGCGATCTCGAGCGCATCGGCGGCACCGACGACAGCGACAATGCCCTTCTCGCGTGCCAAAATCGCGGTGTGCGATGTCGGGCCACCCTCGCTCGTGACAAGCGCGAGCACTTGATCAAGGTTGAGCAGCGCGGTATCGGCTGGTGCCAGGTCGCGCGCCACCAGGATGAAGGGGTGGCCGGGGTCGGGCACACCGGGAGCGGCGACGCCCCGGAGCGCTGCCACAATGCGTTGCGCAATGTCATCGAGGTCGGCAGCGCGCTCGCCGAGGTATCCGCCAACGGCTTCGAGCGTCGCACGGAACCCGGCAAAAGCATCAAAAACAGCCCACTCAGCGGTCGCCCCCTCGTCAATACGCGAACTGACCTCATCGTGCAGGGTCGGGTCTTCTGCGATCATCGCCTGAGCTTCCAGCACCTCCTGGGCAGAACCGCCAGCGGCGTCGGCGCGTGCCTGCAGGTCGGTGACCACCGTGGCCATGGCGGCTTCGGCGCGGGTGAGTTCTTCCGCGCTTGTCAACGCGCTCGGCGTCGAAGCGGGTGCCGGGAGAGCATCGGGCATGCGGACCGTCGGCCCGTGGGCGATGCCCTGCCCGATGCCGACGCCGTGCAGGATCGTCATGATGCGGGGTCCTCATCATGGTCGGTCATGAGCAGTTCGGTGAGCGTGTCAAGCACCGCGTCAGCGCCATCGCCGTCAGCGGTGAGCGTCACGGTATCGCCGTGGTTGAGACCGAGCGCGATAATTCCCAGAATGCTGGCGGCGTTGACCGGCTTGCCGCCCTCTTTGGCGACCGTCACAGCCACACCCGATTCTTTTGCCGCCTGCGCGAAAATCTTGGCGGGGCGGGCGTGCAGGCCGTGGCTTGATCCGATGCTGACCGTGCGCGTCATGGCAGTCATGATGTTCCTTTCGCAGGGATATGAATCGCGGCTTGCACGAGGGCAAGCGTGCGGGTGCCGTCGAGGTCGGCAAAAATGTCGGCTGGCAGGAGCACAACAGCGGCGTGCGAGGCCGCGGAGATCGCGCTCATCTGTTCGGCGAGGTGTGGGCCGACCAGAACCACATCGGCGTCGGCACCCAGCTCATGGCGAGAAACAGCGCGTGGTGACCAATCCAGGCCCGCCGCTGCTGCCGCAGTACGCAACCGGCGCGCGACAAAGGTGCTTGATGCCCCGGCACCGCACACCACCAGAATCTCCATTGATCTCACCTCTGCCCCCAGTCTGAACAAAAGCTGAGAGCGTCGCCACCAGGTTCCTTTCCGCCCCTGCGGAACGTCCGCTTAGTGCCCGAAACGCGCGCAGGGCTGGCATCATGAGACAACAACAGCAATGGAGGGAGCCCGATGTCGCGTCAGCGTCAGGATCATCTCCTGCAAGCGCTCCTGCGTGCCGGTGAGTGGGCAACGGCGGCGGAGCTCGCCGATATGTTGGGGGTCACTCCCCGCAGTGTGCGCTCATACGTTGCCGCGGTGAATCTGCGCATACCCGCAGGTGATGCGATTCAGTCGGGCCCAGCCGGATACCGCGCGGGCCCGGGCGCCCACGACGCACTACACATCCGCGTGCCTGGCGACTCTGCGCCCCGCGACCGGCTGCACACGGTGGTTCGCGAGCTCCTCAATGCCGATGACGGTGTCGACGTGTACGACCTTTCCGAGCGTCTGCACGTGAGCGAAGCGACGGTCGAAGCCGACCTTGCCCGCGTGCGTGCGCTGATTGGCGAGGTTGATCTCACGCTGGAGCGCGACCGCGGGATCGTGCGGCTACGCGGTACGGAGGTGGCACAGCGGAGACTGCTCAGCCGGCTCGCGCACAATGAGGTCTCGGCAGAGTCTTTCCACCCGGAACGATTCCGGCATGCGCTGGCTGAGTCGGCCGTCACGGCAACCGCCGTCGGTCCGTTCAAAACAGAATTGGTGCGCGAGCTCGGCGAACTCGGCTACTACGTCAATGAACTCGCGATTTCCGACGTGCTCCTGCACATCGCAATTGCTACCGACCGGGTTCTCGCCGGTCGTGCCCTCGAATCTCCCACAACCGCGGTGACGGCTGACATTCCGCAGCTCGGTCACGTCATTCAGCGTCTCGCCGACACCCACTTTGGAGTGTCGCTCGGCGCAGGCGACAGCGCCCACCTCGCAACCCTCGTGCTCACCCGTGCCGTCGCGCCCGGACAGGGTTCTGGCATTGATGTTGCCCGCAGCGGTGTGACGCCCGAGATCGAAGCGGCGGTACGCGCCGAAGTCGTGCAGGCCGCAACGGATTACCAGGTCGACCTCGTCGACGATGCCTTTATCCTTCGCCTCGCCCTGCACGTGCAAAACCTGTTGCGTCGTGCACAAGAGCAGGCGTGGACGCGCAACCCCCTGACCCGATCACTCAAATCGTCGTACCCGATGATTTTCGAGGTCGCCGTCTCGATCGCCAGCGGTTTACACGACCGGCTGGGCTCCCCCGTCCACGACGACGAAATCGCGTATATTGCGATGCACATCGGTGGCAGGCTGGAGCGCAGCCGCAAGGCAGAATCCATTCTGAGCGCGACAATCGTGTGCCCTGGATATTACGAACTTCACGAACTGTTGCGTTCCAGCATCGACCGCTCTCTTGGTTCCGCTGTCGAAGTCACCACCGTCGTCACCGAAGTCGACCCCGATTGGGCATCGATTACGACCGATCTGGTGTTGACCACGATTGACCCCGGAACCACGAGCGAGCGCTTCGTGCGGATTCAACCGTTTTTGACAGACGCCGACATCGACCGCGTCTCCGCCTCCGCATCGCGACTGCGACGCCTGCGTCGCCTCACCCGACTTCGCGAAGAACTCTCCCGCTACTTGGTGGCGGATGCGTTCGTCTTTCCCCTGCCAGATGCGGGCAGCGAAGCCATTATTCGCCAGCTCGGCGGCCTGCTTGCGGAGACCGGCATTATCGGCACCGACTACATCGAAAACACGATCACGCGGGAACGCATGTCATCGACGGCATTCACCGACGCGCTGGCTGTACCGCACGCTCTTCAAATGACCGCTCAGCGTACAGCCATTGCCTTTGGCGTTGCCGATGGCTCGGTCGCGTGGGGTGATGGTCGCGTTCAGGTTGTCGCTCTCGCGGCGTTTAGCGAAAGTGATCGAGCGGCGTTTCAGACCGTTTTCGAGCAGCTGGTCGAGGTCTTTAGCGAACGTGACAGCGTGCAACGTATCGTGCGGCGCGCGAGCACGTTTGAAGCTTTCCTCGATGAGCTCGTCGCCGTCATTGATGGCTAACGAGGGCGTTGCGAGGGCGCCAGCACGTCGGCCATCGCATCGAGCACGGCACCTGCGGTTGCGCTGGGAGCCGTTTCGAGGACGACCGTTTCGCCCTCATTAAGCCCGAGATCCATCACCGCCAGAATGCTGGTGAGATCGACGCGCTCGCCCCGCTCTGTCGTGAGAATGATGGGGCGTGAATGCCCGAGGGCGAGACGCGCAAGTTCCGCCACGGGCCGCGCATGTGCGCCATGGCCCGTGGTGATTCGTACGCGTCGTTGCATCATCGCTCTCATCGTATGGCTTGGCGCAGCATCGTCCCACAGGCGCGGCGATGCTCGGGCGGAACCTCAGCGCGCGTCGGGTGCTTCGGTGCCGTCGGCAGGCGCTTCGGCGACCTCGGCGGATTGTTCTGCTGCGTGCCTGGCGCGGTCTGCTGCCGCGGTCTGTTGTGAGGCTTTAAAGATAGCGATCAGAGCGACAATGGCCGGGGCGGCAATCATCGCGGCAATCGCAGGGTGCGCGTACTGTCCGGTGACAGCGCCCAGGGCCACTGCCAGCGCCATCAGCTGCGTGACGATGCCGCCGGAGCGAGCCCAGGTCTGGTCGGTGCGCAATCCCCACGCGAACGCCGCCATCCCGGCGCCGATGATGAGCGTCAGCACGATCAGCGCGATCGCGCTCGTCAGCGATGCGGTGTTGCCCTTCACGAGTTCAACGACCTGCAATATTGCAAGACCCATCATCACCAGCGCTTCCAGGGCCATAATGGTGGCAGCAATTCGTGCAGCGATACGGGATTTCATGAGTCTCCTGTCGGGGAGCGATGACGTTAACCAAATTGAAAAGTAGCTGAATCCAAGGTGTGAGGAAAAATTAACCCTTGATTCATCGGATGACCCGTGGGAAACTGGTCTAGCCGTGTGCTCCCACAGCGGCGTGGGGCGAGCATTTCAGCTCGCATTCTTCACACAGGGTATCCGAATAACCCCGGCACATCCCGAGCCTTCGCTCACACTCCCCCCTTTGCAAGGAGCACTACCAAAATGGATTGGCGCGACAAATCAGCGTGTCTCACTGTCGACCCCGAGCTGTTCTTCCCGGTCGGTAACACCGGCCCGGCTGTTGATCAGATCGAAAAGGCAAAGTCGGTGTGCGCCCGCTGCACCGTAACCGAAATCTGCCTGCAGTACGCACTCGAGACCGGACAGGACTCGGGCGTTTGGGGTGGCTTGAGCGAAGACGAACGCCGCGCGCTGAAGCGCCGCGCCGCTCGCGCACGCCGCGCTTCCTAAGGCACAACGTGCCTCATAAGGGAGGGCACCCGCTGGGTGCCCTCCCTTATGAGCGCTTTCAACCTAGCCGTTCGCGATCCAACGCATAGGAATCTTCACCGTCACTTCGGTGCCGCCAGCTTCCCCCGTACGCCAGTCGATGGTTCCGCTCAGCTCACCCTGAATGAGGGTACGCACGATTTGCGTGCCAAGACCGCGGCCAACCGTGCCTTCTGGAAGACCGGAACCAGTGTCGATGACGCGGACAATGAGCTCCTCGCCTGTGCGTTCAGCAATAATCTCAACCTCACCCTCGCGGCCAGCGAGGCCGTGCTCAACGGCGTTGGTGACAACTTCCGTGAGCGCGAGGGCGAGAGGTGTCGCATACGCGCTCGGCAGGCGTCCAAAGCGACCAACCGACTTCGTCCGTGCGGAGGTTCCGGCGCCCGCCGCCACTTCGGCGACAAGTTTGAGAACCCGCGCGAAGACTTCATCAAAGTCGACGTTTTGCGTGAGACCTTCAGAAAGGGTGTCGTGCACAATGGCGATCGAAGCGACCCGGCGCATGGCCTGAGTCAGGGCCTCACGGGCTTCCTCCGAATGTGTGCGGCGAGCTTGAATACGCAACAACGACGACACCGTCTGCAGGTTGTTCTTCACCCGGTGGTGAATCTCGCGGATCGTGGCGTCTTTCGTGATGAGCTCTTGCTCTTGGTGACGCATCTCGGTGACATCGCGGCACAGAATGATGGCACCGGTACGCGTGCCATTCTTCTTCAGCGGGATGGCGCGCAAGGAGACCGTCACACCGCGTGCTTCGATATCCGCGCGCCACGGCGCACGGCCGGTGACAACAACCGGGAGGGCCTCATCGACCTCACGCGAGCTCGGCACAATCTGGCTGACCACTTCAACGAGCGGCTCGCCCTCGAGCTCATCGTCAAAGCCCATGCGGTTAAACGCGGAGAGCGCGTTCGGGCTGGCGAAAGTGGCAATGCCATCAACGTCCAAGCGCACGAGACCATCGGAGGCGCGAGGAGCACCACGCCGGGGTGACGCAGGAGCATCCATATCGGGGAAATCAGCGGAGCCGATCATCTCGAACAGCTCATCAGCACACGCGTTAAACGTGATCTGCTGGCGCGAGGGCGTGCGTGCCTCGCCGAGATTGGTGTGACGCGTCAAGACACCGATAACGCGCGGTGCCGCGTCGCTCGACGGGCGCTGCCGCACAATCGGCGCGGCGCGCACTCGCGTCGGCATCTCCTCGAACCAGTCAGGCGATGAGGAGTCCACGATTTGAGCGGACTGGAAAGCCCCGCGCACCTGAGTTGCCCACTGCGGGCGTACCGTCTCGCCAACGATGTCGCGGTAGAACAGCGTTGCCGCACCGCCAGGGCGGGTGTGCGCGACGGCAATGAACGAATCATCAGCGGTCGGCACCCACAACACAATGTCGGCAATCGCAAGGTCGGCAAGAAGCTGACCGTCACCGGCAAGGCGGTGCAGCCACTCCACATCGGCCTGGTCGGCAAGGCCCTGGGCAAAAACGAGGTCGCTCAGTGTTGACACATGCTCAGCCTAGTTGGGCACGCGCGGGTGTCGCGTCAGCGGTTCCGGGATTATTCTTCACCCGCTTGCGCGATCGCCGCGCTTGCTGGGTTGGCTGGCTCTCGGGCGTACCCAAAAGGTCACTCGCGAGGCGGCGAATACCGGCAGCAAAAGCAGACTTTGGTGCGATATCGGTGATAGATCTGCTGTACAGCGACGCCCCATCCGCGATATCGGGTTCGTGCGGCAGAAAGAGAATCTCCTCGACGTTCGCAAAACGTTCAAGCGCGCGGCGAATCTGCCCTTTCGCGTCGAGCCCGAGAACAGCCGAGCGCACCCGGTTCACGACCACATGAATCGGCGTAGACCCGACCAGCTCCCGCAACTCGGCGTACCCGCGGATGAAACGGGCGATGCCCACCGCATCAGCCGTTGCCACGGCAACAATGTGGTCAGCAGAGCGTAACGCCGCGATTGTGGCCGCATTGCGTTGCGGGCCGTCCATATCGCTCAGCACCGCGCCATCGTCTTCCAGGCTGGCTGCCACGTCGACCACGATTGTTTCCGCCCACCCCCGCGCGATATCGAGAGACGCGGTGACCCGGCGTGCAGACAGCTCGGGCCACCGACCTGCACGGTTAATGCCTGTCAAGACGAAGCATGTGCCGTCAGGTACCGACAATTCTTGCGAGACCCGAGTAAGTTCGGCGGCATCGAGCGTGCGGCGCTCCGCCGAACGGCAGGCCGACGCAAACCCGGGCCCGTCGTCGGTGAGACCGAGCATGATCGCAATCGACGGCGCGTGACTGTCAGCATCAACGAGTGCCGTCCGTCGCCCGCCGCGAGCGCATTCGGCCGCGAGGCTCGCTGCCACGGTAGATCGTCCTGGCGAGCCATGCGGACCCCACACCACGATGACGCCTCCGGTGACCGGGACCAGATGAATCGGCACGGAGTCGTTAACGATGGCGTCTGCCTCCAACGATGTGAGCACAGCAAGACCGAATGACGCCGCCAGTCGCTCCCCTGTGGGCTGGGTGGCATACGGCACGATGCGAACGCCTGCACGGTCGCACGCGGCCACGAGCGCCGCGTTCAGCACGCGAGGTTCGCTCTGCACCACGAGAAGGTCTATCCCGCTCAGATCCGCCGTGGCCAGGCTGCTCGCATCAGCCTGATGAAGTTCTTCCGGACGGCTGGCAAAGCCGACGGCCGCGATCTCCGCCAGCTCCTGCGGCAGGGCAAGCACGATGCGCATCGCTATCGCACTCCCCCGAGCGGAACCACCCACAGCGCTGCCTTCGAGGCCTGCGCATCGAGAACGGACGACACGTGATCGCGATTGACGATCAGCTCCAACGTGACCGTGCCACCGGACGCAAGCCCGGTGCTTTCACGAATCGCACCCACCGTTGCCGATTCAATCAGCAGCCGCGCGTCGTCATACGCGCGGTCTTTTACTGGCGACATCCACACTTCCACCGCGCTCCCGACCGTCACCGTGCTGGCGACGTCGATCGGGCTCGTGACGACCACCGTGGTCACTTCACTTCGCTCTCGCGCGATGACAGCACTCGCCGGAATCAACTCGCCAGCAGCGACCGGACGCGTGGTGGTGGCATCGTCTGGCATCGAGGTGAGGTACGCGTCGCTTGCCTCCCCCAGCGCCACATCGACCCACCGCACGTCGTCGCTCGAGACCGGGGTGCCAGGCAGAAGTACGGTGGCGGCAACGGCAACCGGGGTCGTGCTGCGCGCAGCGCTGACAACCCACCACACGCCGGCAACTGACGCCACGACCAGGGCGAGGCCAATCAGAAACCGGGCGTCTGCCCACACCGCCCGATTCGTTCTCGATGACATAGCCGTCATGCTGACACGATGCCGCGGCACGCGCCGGAGGTTATCCACAGCGCGCGTCACACCGGGAACAGGGCGTGCGGATAGCGCCATAATGGGGACATGCCTGACAACAACGCCCCTGAGCGTTACGTCTCCCTTGCGCAGGTTGCCGAGCTTCTCGATCTCACGGTTGATGAGGTCCTCAGCCTCATCCACGAGGGCCTTCTGCGTGGCGCCCGCGTGGGTTCGCCCGCACAATGGCGTGTCGCCGAGGCGAGCGTGAGCGACTACCTCGATGAGCAGCGCGAAGAGTCTCGTCGGATCGCGCTGTGGAACCAATCGGTGAATGCGAGTTTCCCCGAGTTATGGGGAGGAACTGAGGGTCGCCGCCCGCGGTAGTGCTCCACGGCGCGGTGCTCTACGCATCAGGACGACCCGATAACGCGTCCGTCATCCGAGAGCGGACTCACCGCCGCGATGGTGTGAAACGGAACCACGGCGAAGCGCGAGACATCACCGTCACGTCGCGGAGTATGTGCGTCGTGAAACGCGAAGTCGCAATGATCGGTTGCCGCGCGATCGATCGTCCCCGTGGCAACCGATGAATCTGTGAACTGCACGAGCACCGGCGTTCTGCGCCGCGCCCACCCGCGCAACACATATCCGAACGTTGCACGCTGTGCGAGAGCATCGCTTGGCACGGTGAGCAGGCTACGCCTCAGCACCTGATCAGGCACCACGATCGTCTTGATCGCGTCGGTGCGCACGCAGCGAATACCGCCGTTACCGACGTCGATCCCGCACCAATCTGTGCCAGCAGCCCGCATGGTTCCGTTGAACTGATGATCGCCAACCGTGGCAAGCGTGACGAACGCACCATCGTGTGCCATCGCGCGCAGCCTCGTCGCCAGGTCGAGCCGCGCTTGACGTACGCGTTCTGCTTCCAGGTCTACCGAAGCGCGCTCAGCCGCGGCATCCTCAGCGAATTGCCCCTCGAGCTCGGCGAAGTATGACTCCCAGTTCACGCACCGAGCGTATCCGTCCTGCGTCATCAAGATGAGAATTTTCCACAGATTCTTTCATGTTCGGCTTTCGGCCGGACGGTTGTGGTTTGCTCTCACGTGCGTCCCCACGCGTAGAGGAGAACTCATGTCTGCAATTGCAGCGAGTAACGGTCCGCGACGCCGCGGAAAGCACCTCAGCGAAGTCGACGTCACGGAATTTTTCGCGCCTCAGCCCACGTCTACCGCGGATCTCCCAGAGCCCGAGCCCTTGCTTCGCAACCTGGCAATCGGCCTGATCGAGTGTCTTGCTGGCGTGCGCGAAGTTGAGCAATTGGCGCGATGGATGTCACAGGAGGCATTTCTGAGTGTTGCGCAACGCGTTTCACTCGCGACACGAGCCCGCTCAGCAACGTCGCGCGCCGCGGTGCGCCCGGTCTATCAGGTCGTCAGCATCCACCACATGGAACCGGCCGATGGGGTCGTCGAGGCGTGCATCGTGGTCAGTATGCCTGCTCGCACGCGCGTCTTGGCGATTCGACTCGAAGGCACAGATCACCGCTGGCGAGCCAGCTCCGTTGCCCTCCTCTAAGAGAAGGGCAACGGCAAGCGGTTACTGCTTGTAGCTGGAAAGGAAGTTTCCGAGGCGCTCGACCGCATCTGTGATCACGCGTGCCTCCGGAAGCGTCACCAGGCGGAAGTGGTCAGGGGCTGGCCAGTTGAAGCCGGTGCCCTGCACGACAAGAATGTGCTCTGCGACGAGGAGGTCGTAGATAAACTTCGCATCGTCACGGATCTCGTGCACCTCAGGGTCTAGCCGCGGGAACGCGTACAACGCGCCCTGAGGCTTGACGCAAGAGACGCCAGGAATTGATTGCAAACCTTCCCAGGCTGCGTCGCGTTGTTCGTGAAGACGACCGGTGGGCGCGATAAGGGCATCGATCGATTGCACACCGTCGAGGGCGGCCTGCACCGCGTGTTGTGCGGGAACGTTGGGGCACAGCCGCGTCGAAGCGAGCAGCGTGACGCCCTCAAGGAATCCCTTGGCGTGCTTCTTCGGCCCCGTAATAACAACCCAGCCCGCGCGGAATCCTGCGACTCGGTAGGTCTTTGACAAGCCGTTAAACGTCATCACCAAAAGGTCGGGCGCAAGCGTCGCGGTGGAAATGTGCTCAGCGTCATCGAACAGGATGCGATCGTAAATCTCATCGCTCAGGATGAGCAACGAGTGTTCGCGAGCAATATCCACGAGTCCCTGCAAAACATCCCGCGAGTAGACGGCACCCGTGGGGTTATTCGGGTTGATGATGACAATCGCCTTGGTGTTCGGCGTGATCTTCGAGCGGATGTCTTCCAGATCCGGGTTCCAGCCGTTGTTCTCATCACACAGGTAGTGCACTGGCGTACCACCAGACAGCGAGGTCATGGCGGTCCACAACGGATAATCGGGCGCCGGAATGAGAACCTCATCCCCCTCGTTGAGGAGCGCCTGCATCGTCATGGTGATGAGTTCTGACACACCATTACCGAGATACACATCATCGGGGTCAATGTGCGGGAATCCCGGAACCTGCTCGTAACGGCTAATAATCGCGCGGCGGGCGGAAAGAATGCCGCGGCTGTCACTGTAGCCGTGAGCGGTCGGAACGGCCGCGATCATGTCGCGCACAATCTGGTACGGCGCCTCAAAGCCGAAGATCGCCGGGTTGCCGGTGTTGAGCTTCAATACCGCATGCCCGGCCGCCTCCAGCCGCGACGCCTCCACCAACGCGTTGCCGCGAATTTCGTAAAGGACGTTCTGAAGCTTGGCTGATTGATCCAACGGTCGAAGGGGGCTCATGAATAAACCCTAGTCCCGTCGCGGGGCCACCAAGAACCACACCCGCGCACTGCTGTCCAGTTGTTATCGATTGGGCCCCTGCCTCCCCGACAACGGCAAAACCCCGCCTCATGAGAGACGGGGTTTTGCGGGTTGGTGGCTACTTCTTCTTGGCGCGGCGGGCGGCGCGGTTCTGCCCTGCCTGCGGTTCGGCCGGTTCAACCTTCTGACCGAAAGCACCGCGCTCCTGTGCGGGCTGCTGCGACTGAGCCTGAGCCTGGCGCATGCGGTTCGTCGAGGACTGCTGCATCTGACCGCGGTCGTTGCGCACCTCGATGTCGCCGTCTTCGCTCGGAGCCGAGTACTCCAGCTTCTGTGTGTCAGGGGTAGGCGCTGCCAAGCCCTTGGCTTCGACCTGAGCGACTTCGCCGCCCTCCGGCTGACGAACTTCAACCTCGAGGTTGTACAGGTAGCCGACAGATTCTTCCTTGATCTGGCCCATCATGGACTGGAACATTTGGAAGCCCTCACGCTGGTATTCGATGAGGGGATCGCGCTGTGCCATTGCACGCAGACCGATGCCGTCTTTCAGGTAGTCCATCTCATAGAGGTGGTCGCGCCAGCGGCGGTCAAGGACCTGCAGCACAACGCGGCGCTCCAGTTCACGGGTGGCCGCTTCGCCCAGCTGCTCTTCGCGGCTCGCGTAGGCGATCTGCGCGTCACTCAACAGCTCACGGCGCAGCCCCTCAGCGGTGACCTTACCCTTTGAGCCGCCCGCTTCTGCCACGACCTCTTCGATCGTGACGCTCACCGGGTACAGCGTCTTCAGCTCGGTCCACAGCGCGTCGAAGTCCCAGCTCTCCGTGTGACCTTCGCTGGTGTGCGAGGCGATCATGGCTTCGATCGAGTCTTCGATGAAGTGCCCGATGCGGTCCTGAATGTCGTCACCCTCGAGGATCTGACGGCGGTCAGCGTAGATCGCTTCACGCTGGCGGTTCAACACGTCGTCATACTTCAGCACGTTCTTGCGGATTTCCGCGTTGCGTCCCTCAATTTGCGACTGTGCGCTGGCAATCGCGCGTGTCACAATGCCCGACTCAATCGCGACGTCTTCTGGCAGGTTAGTGCGCGCCAGCATCGTCTCGGCGAGCCCGTTCTTGAACAGGCGCATGAGGTCGTCGGTGAGGCTCAGGTAGAAGCGGCTCTCACCCGGGTCGCCCTGACGGCCAGCACGACCGCGCAGCTGGTTGTCAATACGGCGCGACTCGTGACGCTCAGTGCCGAGCACGTAGAGGCCACCGGCGGCAACGACCTTCGCACTTTCCACGTCAACCTGCTCGCGCACGTCGGCGTAAACCGTGTCCCATTCAGCTTCGTATTCGTCGGGGGTTTCGACCGGGTCGAGGCCCTTCGCTTTCATGGCCTGCACTGCGAGGAATTCGGCGTTACCACCGAGCATGATGTCGGTACCGCGCCCGGCCATGTTCGTGGCCACGGTGACGGCGCCCTCACGACCAGCGCGGGCAACAATCTCGGCTTCGCGCGCGTGGTTCTTTGCGTTCAGGACCTCGTGCTTGATGCCCTTCTTCGCCAGTAGGCGCGACAGGTACTCGCTCTTGTCGACGCTCGTGGTTCCGACCAGAACCGGCTGACCCGACTCGTGACGCTGCGCAATGTCTTCGACGACCTGCGCGAACTTCGCCTGCTCGTTTTGGTAAACCAGGTCGGGCTGGTCCTTACGGATCATCGGCTTGTTCGTGGGAATCGGAATAACCCCCAGCTTGTACGTCGACATGAATTCGGCGGCCTCAGTGTCGGCCGTACCCGTCATACCCGAGAGCTTTTCGTAGAGGCGGAAGTAGTTCTGCAGCGTCACCGTGGCGAGGGTCTGGTTCTCGGCCTTAACGGGTACACCTTCCTTCGCCTCAATGGCCTGGTGAATACCTTCGTTGTAGCGACGGCCCACAAGAATCCGGCCGGTGTGCTCATCGACGATCATGACCTCGTCGTTCATCACGACGTAGTCGGTGTCACGCTTGAAGAGCGCGAGTGCCTTGATCGAGTTGTTCAGAAACGAGATCAGCGGCGTGTTGGCAGACTCGTACAGGTTGTCGATACCGAGGTAGTCCTCGACCTTTTCGATACCGGGCTCCAGCACACCCACGGTGCGCTTCTTCTCGTCGACTTCATAGTCTTCTCCCGCTTCGAGCGTCTTCGCAATGCGAGCGAACTCGGTGAACCAGCGGTTAGCCTCGCCCGATGACGGGCCGGAGATGATGAGCGGCGTACGCGCCTCATCGATGAGGATCGAGTCCACCTCATCGACGACGGCAAAGAAGTGGCCGCGCTGCACCAGGTTGTCTTTGGACCACGCCATGTTGTCACGCAGGTAGTCAAAGCCAAACTCATTGTTGGTTCCGTACGTGATGTCAGCGTTGTACTGCTCACGACGGACATCTGGCGTCTGTCCTGCCACGATCACACCGGTGGTCATGCCCAGGGCGCGGAACACGCGACCCATGATCTCGGACTGGTACGACGCGAGGTAGTCGTTCGTGGTGATGACGTGCACACCCTTGCCAGCGATGGCGTTGAGGTAGGCCGGGAGCGTTGCGACGAGGGTCTTACCTTCACCGGTCTTCATCTCGGCGATGTTGCCAGCGTGGAGCGCGGCACCACCGAGGATCTGCACATCGTAGTGACGCTGGCCGAGCGTGCGCTTCGCTGCTTCACGTACGGCGGCGAACGCCTCAGGCATGAGCTGATCGAGCGTTTCACCGTTCTCGTAGCGGGCACGCAATTCAGCGGTTTCGCCACGCAATTCTTCGTCCGTCAGCTTCGCGTAGTCGTCTTCGAGCGCGTTAACAGCCTTGACCACCTGCTGCAGTCGGCGAAGGATTCGTCCTTCACCAGCACGAAGCAGTCTTTCAATCGGGTTGGCCACGGAGTGTTCTCCATCCATTGCGTCATACGGGATATCCGCGTGTGTCGGGTTGCCGACACCGCTCCATGTTATCCGCCCGTGACCTTGGCGCGCGCTGGATACGCTCAAAGCAGAGATTCCGGCGTCGAAATTAATCCATCGTCCGGTATACATATAAAGGAACCGGAGAAGGGCCGTCATGACGATCAAGCACAGTCTGCTGGCGATCCTTGCGCAATCGCCGTGCTACGGCAACCAATTGCGCACCGAATTTGAACGCCGCACGGCGCATAGCTGGCCTGTCAATGTCGGTCAGATCTACAACACGCTGGAGCGGCTGGAACGTGATGGCTACGTTTCCCGGGGCGCTGTCAATGAGCACGGCCATGTGATGTGGCATCTGACGGATGCGGGGCGCGCAGAAAGCGAGTCGTGGTTCCACACCCCAACTCCTCGCACTCATGCGCGAGACGACTTGGCCGCGAAGATTTCGCTCGCCATTTCGCTCCCAGGCGTTGACGCAGAAGCCCTCATCGCCACCGAACTTTTCGCGGCGCAACAGCGCCATGCTGAATCGGCCCGCGTGCATGATGCTGAAGATAATTCGCTCGCACGGCTGGTCCACCTCGCGGCCGTGCAGCGTGCAAACGCCGACGTGCAATGGTTGCTCGCCGCGCAAGTAGCCGCAACGACGGGGGCATCGCAACCATCGGCCGTTGACATGCACCGTCCGCGCCGCGGTCGCCCTAAGAAGGCAGTGGCATAGCGGTACGTTCGCTATCCGCTAAGACGAACCTCAGCCACGCAACGGCGCGAATCCATATGATCAATTCATGGCAGGATTCTGGGGCAAACGTCGTCGCGCCGAGCAAGAGGAACAGCTCGCCGCTGATACCGAACTGAGCCGACGCGCAGAAGCGGCAATGATCGCCGTCGATGAGCGCATCCGCACCGCGGCTGATGAGGTCGGATTCGCGCAGGCCGAGCTCGGCGCCGAGGCCACGAAAGACCTCCGCGATGCTCTCACTGCGGTTCGCACGCACATGCAGGAGGCCTTCACTCTTCACCAGTTGAACCACGACCATCTGCCAGACACCCCTGAGGAGTTGCGCACCCGCAACGCACGCATCGTGCAACTGTGCGAATGGGCCGACGACGTTCTGGATGAGCGTACCGCCGCACTTGCTGATCGCATCGACCGGGTCCGTCGCGCCCCCGAGGTGCTGGCACGTGTGCACGCGGATTCCGCCGCCCTCGACAACCGCGTGCCAGCGGCGCGCGACACCATCGTCCGCCTCGCCGAGCGCTACAACGACACGGCCATGTCGAAAGTGGCAGCCGGAGCCGACGAAGCGACCCAGCTCATCGCCTTCGCACGCCACAGTGCCGATGTGTCTTCCCGCCGCCGCGCCGCCGGCCACAACGAGGAGGCTAACCTCGCCCTGGAAACCGCCATCGAAGCGGTCCGTCGCGCTGCGACCGTCCTCGATGGCGTGGAGGATTACGAGCTGCAGGCGTTGCGCGCCGAATCCACTCTTAACGACGTCATCGCCGATTCGCGAAACGACCTGATTGCTGCGCGCGACATGATGTCTGCTCCCGCAGTGGCCACCGCCATGTCCGCGCTCGAGGCGGCACTTGCGCAGCTGCCGCCGGCAGGGAGCAAGTCAGACCCGTTCACGTCGCTCTCGCAGCTCCGCGACGCCAACCAAGCGTTGGATGCCGCGGTTGTGAAGGCACGTGACCGCGCGGCACGACCCCTCCCCGCCGTCGAAGCTGTCCGTCACGCCGTCGACGATGCGGATCGCCAGATCGCCGTTGCGCGCAGCGTGATCGCTGGTCACCGCGGCTGGATTGGTGCGGACGCCCGCACACGGCTCGCGGAAGCCGAGCGACTTCGCATCGACATCGACCGGCTGATTGTTCCTGAAGACACCCGTGAAGAAGCCCTTGCGCTGGCGCGGCGTACGGCGCAACTCGCCAGCGAAGCTCTTCAGCTCGCTCAGCGTGACATCGATTCTTCACGCCCGCAGCAACAAAACACGTGGGGCGGTGGCGGTCGGAACCAGGGTGGCGGCATGAGCGACATGATGGGCGGCCTCATCGGTGGGGCCATCCTCGGCGGCATTCTCGGCGACATCTTCGACTGAGCCCCCGAATGCACCACGCGGTGTCACCTCATAAGACCAACGATGTGGATACATGAAACTGCTCCCCAAGAGTGGAAACTGATGTGATCAGTCCAACCCTCGGGGAGCAGTTCAATGCTCAGCCATTTTCATGCGGCTATGACGCGGCAACCGTCTCCGGCGGTGCCAACGTGGTGAGCGAGATCACGCCGTAGTCCCAGCCCTTGCGGCGGTAAACCACCGAAGGGTGATCGGTGCGAGCGTCGACGAACAGGAAAAAGTCGTGACCGACAAGCTCCATGCGGTCAACGGCCTCTTCGACGGACATCCATTCGGCACCAAACTTCTTCGTGCGAATGACGACCGGCGTGTAGTCCTCTTCTTCTTCGTTGCCCGTGATGATCGGGATTTCCCCGGTCTTCACTGCGCGAAGGACGTCGACTGAAGCGGGGCGAACGTCGATGCCGTGCAAAGCGCCTGTGCCCTTGTCGAGGTGTGCGCCGCGAGCGTCGTGGCGACCGTCGAGGCGCTTCCGCTTGGCTCGACGCACCTGCTCCATCAACTTGTCGACAGCGAGATCAAGGGCGACAAACTTGTCTGCGTCTGTCGCTTCTGCCCGCACCAGCGGGCCGCGGCCATTCAGAGTGAGCTCGACGGTTTCGTCGTCCATCCGCCCCTGTCGGTTGGAATGGTGAGTCACCTTGACATCGAGTCGTTCGGCCCGAGTAGCAAGCTTTGAAATTCGCTCTGCCTTCTCTTCAGCCACCTCACGAAAACGATCCGAAATCCCGACGCCTACGCCGACGATGTTCGTTTCCATGTCTGACCTCCTTGTCCGGTCCACCGGTTCAAGGGCGGACCTTGTCGCCTTTGTTCCCCTCACCGTAGCCGCCCATGCCAGGTGTGTCACCATCATTCGGACAATTATTTTTTAGGAGTTCCTGATGAGCCGTTTCGGGGTCGACAAAACGGTGATGCTTGCCACGACGGTGAACCCGGCAGACCTCAGTGTTTGCGCGGAATTTTCCAGGGTGGCACCGGTTGTCACCACGTCATCAACCAGAATGACGGGGCCAGCTTCGGCCCGAGTTTTGCGCACAGCGAACGCGCCCAGCGTGTTGCGGACGCGCTCATCTCGGCTGAGCTCGCGCTGATCACGCACCGTCCTTGCCACCCGCAACACGCGTTGAAAGGGCAGCCCGGCGGCGCGGAGCAACACTTCAACGGGTCGGTATCCTCGGCGTCGATCCGCCGCCATGCGAGTGGGCACCGGAACCAGGGTGGCGTCTGCAGCGGCTACACCGGAAGCGGAAGCGGAACCATGAGCGGCCGCCAGCAGCGGTGCGAGATGGCGGGCCACACGGGTGACGCCGTCTTCTTTCAACGCCAACATGAGCATCGCGGTGTCGTCCGCCCATTGGCCCCCTGAGAAACAGGTCAGACCTCCGGGGAGCGTGCGGCGTTGCAGGTCGACAACGGGTTCGCAGGTCGCGCACACGGTGCCACCGAGATCACCGCACACGACGCACGAGGAGCCGAAGACCATCGCCATCGCCTGCTCAGCAGCCGCTCGCCAGCCACCCGATTGTTCGCTTGCCACGTCCTAAGCGTGACGTCCACCAAGCTCAGGTACGGTCGTTTGACGCGGGGTGGGGACAGCCCCGCACCACGCCGAGCTGGGGAGGAACGAGCTAGCGCGGGATGCCAGGGCCCTGCTGCCGCGCGAGCACCAGAATCCCCGAGCCCGCAAGCGTCCACGTGTTGCCACGTGACGCGTAGAGCTTGCCCTCACCTGTCCGAATCCAAATCGTCGACCGATCGCTGGAGCCGGCAATACTCACGACGTCTGCGACGGCGCGCGTGGTCGATGAGGCGCCACTGAGCGGCTGCACGATGATCGAGCTGTCTGTCTCGTTCGCAAGGACGAGACCGAGAGCCGCATCATCAACCCACGACAACCCCTTCACGTCTGCGCTGCGGAGATCGCGAATGCGATGCCCCTTTCCGAGACTGAGCACTGTTCCGTCTGCACTGCGCAGCACGGCGTAGACCAAGACTTCGGTTTGCGAACCAACCAAGCCGACGACGGCCAGACGGGTGCCGTCGCGCGAAAGTTGCATGTGCGAAATCTGGGTCAGTTCGGCCATCGCGCCGGGAATTTGCGTCGCGCCGCCGCCTGGCATCGTGATGGTCAGCTCGCCTGGCGCATTGCTCGGGACCGTCCAGATATCACCGAATGGGCCGATCGTGGGGTCGATGAGGTCGGGCCGTACGTCAACGGTGACGCTCTGCGCCACATTGCGTGTGACACGCACAACCTCGCCAGACTTCGACAGCGCAACACCGTGCCCAGCCGCTTCACTCATTTCCCACGCCGCAATCGGAAAGGCCAGCGCCGATGGGTCGATGTCGTCGAGCGCATCAAGCCCGTCCGCGGTGACGTAGCCGAATCCTTCATCCGTGCCGACGAGGGCGCGCGCGTTCACCGTTGTCGGCGTCACCGTCGCAATCGGTGCTGTCAGCTCGCGGGTCGAGCTTGACAGCACGATGACACGTGCTCGGGTGCCGCTCAGGCTCTCGGTGAGCTGAAGTTTCAGTTGCCCGATGGCGTCGGCATCCATGCTGTCTGTGCCACTCAATGTGACGTTGGCGACACCGTTCGCGTCAATCGGAATCGATGCGAGGGCGCGAGCTCCTTCTGGCACAGCGGTCGAGACCGCGCCTGCAAGCCACGGGGACGGGCCGTCGAGGAGCCCATTGACGATGTCACGCACCGCCGTGACGTCGGGGTACCAGCGGGTATCCGGAACCAGGAACGACCACGTGGGGTCAAAGAACGCCAGGTTGTAGTCGTCATAGACATTCTCGAACGAGAATCGGTCAAGGAGCACGCCATCCGGCGCCGCAATAATCCGCCACTGACCATCAGGTTGCGTGGCCAGCTCGAAATCCAATTGCATTTCCGCGGACTCGGACGAGGTGTACACGCCAGCGGCATCCACTGTCGCAACCGCAGTGACGGTAATCGAAATCTTCGTGTTGGACGACGCATCGGGCACCGCCGTCGGAGTTGCCTCCGCGACGGGCTCAGGCTCAACGAGCGCGCGACGTGATGCGGTATCGACCACGGTGCCAGCCGCCGGATCCCACTCGTCGGCGAATGATTCCGACAGAAACTGCTTGGCTGCCTTCCAGCCGCCATCAGGGGCGATTGCGGCGTCAAGGAATCCCTGCACAATCTCCCGTGGTTCCGCCCCCGCCTGCGGACCGCTTGGCGTGAACGCGAAGTCGACTGGCGGCCGCTCCCCCATCTCCAGCCCAACGGTGACTTCTCCGGACTTTTGGAAACCCGTGCATCCCGTGAGTGCGAGCAGGGCTACGGTGACCACCGCGAGAGCGCGTGCGCGTGCCATCAGTGCTTCCCTTCCTGGTCAGCGTGAATAATCACGTCTATGGGTTGCGTGAGTCCGAGCGTGCCCATTGGCGTTTCCGCATCTTCGCCTTCGGCCGCAATCGGTGAGCTCAGCGCACTGATCTCGCCGCCAACCACGCGCGGCAATGTCAGAACGAAGTGCGAGCCGTTTCCTGGGTCGCTCCACACCGTCAGGGTACCGCCGTGAAGTTTGGCATCCCCGAGAGCAATCGAAAGCCCCAAGCCGGTGCCGCCGATGGTGCGCTTTCGTGACGGGTCGGCGCGCCAGAATCGGTCGAAGACGTGCTCGATGTGCTCTTCTTTGATGCCGAGACCAAAGTCACGTACACCAATCGCAACGGCCTGCTGGTTCGAATCGACCGTCACGACGACCGGCTTACCCTCACCGTGCTCAATGGCATTGCCAATGAGGTTTCGCACCACGCGGCGAACACGGCGGGCATCCATGTCGACAGGCGAATATCCGCCAGGTGCGACGAGGCGGAGATTGGAACCATGCTGATCGGCCAGTTGCTGCATCGAGTCGATCACATCTTCGGCCAGATGCGCGAGGCTTGTCGGCTCGATCTCAAGCTGCACAGATCCGGCGTCGTATCGGCTGATCTCCAACAGGTCGCCCAGGAGGACCTCGAATCGCTCGACCTGTGCGTGCAGGAGTTCAGCTGCCCGCTCCGTCGTGGGGTCAAACGTTGACTTATTGTCATTGATCATGTCGGCAGCGAGACGAATCGTGGTGAGTGGGGTGCGCAGCTCATGGGAGACGTCAGAGACGAAGCGTTGCTGCACGAGCGAAAGCGCGGCGAGCTCCTTAATCTGCCCCTCGAGCGAATCAGCCATGGCATTGAACGATCGACCAAGAGTGGCCAGTTCGTCTTCGCCATCGACCACAATGCGCACACCGAGATCGCCCCGCGCAAGCTGCGCACTGGTTTCGGCTGCCTCCCGAATAGGCGCGGTCACCGAACGCATCACAAACCAGCTAATGAGACCGATGATGAACAGCAGCGCTACGGCGGCGAGCCATAGCGTGCGCTGCACAAATAGCAACGTTTGTTGTTCCTCATCGAGCGGGTACGCCAGGTAAAGCTCGTACATGCCGACCTCGGGAAAGCGCAAGCTCTGCCCGATCAAAATGCCAGGAACGAGGTCGCCAGATGGCATCGTGATTTCGACAGCCTGCAACCATTGTCGCGTGTTCTGCTCACGGACGCGCTCGCGGAGCCCCTCGGTGAGCATGCCGGCGTTGGCTTCAAAAGGACGCGTGACCCACGGAACCGGCGCGAGAGTGGTGGATGCCTCGGCAGGTGAACGCATGATGCGTGCGTAGTCGGTACCGGCAAGGCTCGCGACGCGCGTCTGCACGCCGCCCATAATTTCTTGAAGTTTGCCCGGGTCGCCCTCCGGGTTTGCCGCATCCAGGAGGCTCTGGGCTTCGGCCGCGGCCTGCAACGCGCCGTTCATGGCCTGATCTTTGCGCGCCTCGTAGAGACGGTCTTGAATTGCGAGCGCCATCCATACGCACGCGATGATCACGGCGAGGGCAGAGAGGGCAACAGTTAGCACCGTGGTGCGAAACCGGACGGAACCTTTCCACAACGCCGACCAGGTTGCCGGAAGCGACCCCGCAGTGCGGGGCGCGTGCAACCGCGTCGCACTGGTCATGTCATACGACGGCGCCGGCACGGTAGCCAACGCCACGTACCGTCGTCACGATCTTCGGGTTGTCTGGGTCGATTTCGACCTTCGCGCGCAACCGCTGCACGTGCACGTTCACGAGTCGGGTGTCGGCCTTGTAGTGGTAGCCCCACACCTGCTCGAGCAGCATTTCGCGCGAGAAGACCTGCTGCGGTTTCGACGCCAGCGCCACAAGCAACTCGAACTCGAGCGGGGTGAGGGCGATCGCGTCGGAACCACGACGCACTTCGTGCGCGGCCACATCGACAGCGAGATCGCCGACACGAAGAATTTCTGCGGTCTCGTTAGCAACGGGACGCAGTCGCGTGCGGATGCGGGCAACAAGCTCTTTGGGGTTGAACGGCTTGACAATGTAGTCATCGGCACCGGCCTCGAGGCCCACCACAACATCGGAGGTGTCAGCACGAGCCGTCAGCATAATGATCGGGACACCACTCTCGGCGCGAACCCGACGGCAAACCTCGATCCCGTCGATGCCTGGCAACATCACGTCAAGCAAAATCAGATCGGGCCGCGACGAACGGAATGCATCGACAGCTTCGGCACCATCTGCGCAGAAGACCGTCTGAAATCCTTCCGTGCGCAGCACAATGCCAATCATCTCCGCAAGCGCGGTGTCGTCGTCAACGACGAGGATGCGTGAGGTCATAGTGATGAATCATCCTTCGATTCTGATCAAGGGCATAGCTGCCCATCACAACCAGGTTAGTAGACACCCACAGAAATTCGGCAGTGGTGTGACACGATGGAACGGATTCAAGTAGGGAGCACCGCATGTCAGGAACTTTCGGATGGAGTCCAGCCTCACGGATGGGCATCATTCCTCTTCGCCCACTGACGTTTGGCGAGGTTCTCGGTAAGAGCTTCAGCGCGCTGCGTCATAACCCGCGCGTATTGCTCGGATTCGCGATCAGTGTGACCGTTGTCACGAGCATCGTGAGTACGGCAATTGTGATGTGGCTCACCTTTGCGCTCCTTCAGCGGTTGAGCACGTTTGCCCCTCGTGAGTTCGAGTCTCCAGAGTTCGAGCAAGTTTTGCTGGGTTCGCTCGCAACCATTGGCGTGGTCAGCTTCCTGCTCGGTATCGTTTCGATGGTCATCTCCACGGTCGTGCAGGCTGTTGTCGCCGCAGAAGTCGGCGGAGCGGTTGTTGCTGAGCGGCAAACCCTTGGTGAGATCTTCCGCCAGGTGAAGTCGGCAATCTGGCGCATCCTAGGCTTCTCCCTTCTCCTGGGAGGTGCCATCGTGGTCGGCGTCATTGTCGTGATCTTCGCCACCGTTGCGCTCAACGCACTCGCGTGGGTTGTGGTCCTCGCCACGATCGCCGCGGTTCCGCTCGTCATTTGGATCGGCGTCAAGCTCTCGCTCACCCCGACAATTATTGTTCTTGAACGCACCGGCGTGTTTGCGAGCATCCGTCGTTCGTGGTCGCTCACCACCGGGTTCTATTGGAAAGTCTTCGGTGTGATCGCGCTGGTCAGCGTGACCTTCGGGTTCGCAGGTCAAGCCGCTGGAACCGTGTTTGGGTGGGTGACGCAACAGTTTGTTCCGGTGCTCGCGCCCACCGGCGATCAGCTCGTCGACGTCTTAGCGCAATCCATCATTGGCGGGATAATTCCGTCTGCGGTCACCATCGTGATCAGCGCCATTGGCACGGTCGTATCTGCCACCGCCGTCGCAATCGCATATGTCGATATTCGTATGCGCAAGGAGGGCCTGAGCATCGACCTGCAGAATTACACGGATAGCCGTGATGCTGGCAGGCCCACCGTCGAGAACCCTTACGCGTACAACCCGAACCACGCCCCATTTGGTGCCGGTTACGGCCAGCCAGTGTACGGTCAGCCCACATATGGCCAGCCTCCATACGGCCAACCCACGTACGGTCAACCTCCGTACGGCCAGCCCACATCCCCCGCACCTGGTTATGGCGCACCGTCGGGCTATGCCGCTCCCGGTGCGCCCACTCCGGGGTACAGCACCCCTGCGGCACCGCCTCCCGGTGCGTTTGTGGTTCCGCCGCCCGCAGCGCCGCCAGCGACGCCCGGATACAACGCACCGCAGCCGTTCTTTCCCGTGATCGACCCGGATGCCCCGCAACAGGAAGGCTCTCGCTAACGTGAGACCGCTGCGGGCGCTTGCCTGGCCCAGCCCGGACGAAGCGCAAGACCTCCTTGACAAGGAGCTGAGCGATCCGCGCTATCAGGCTCCCGAGCCAACCTGGTGGGACAAATTGGTCTCGTCGGTCGTTGATTTCTTCCAAGACTTACTTTCGTCGGTCACGTCAGACGCCGTGGGGCCCATCATCGTGTGGATCGTCGCCGGGGTCATCGTTGTGCTTATCGTGGCAGCCTTCTTCATCTGGGGGCGCCCGCGCTTCACGATCACCTCGCGCGCGACGCCCGATGCCCTCTTTGGAGATGATGATCCACGCACGGCCGATCAGTTGCGCGCGGCCGCCGACGGCGCTGCACACGCGGGTGATTGGAACCAGGCGGTGATTCTGCGCATGCGCGCGCTGGCCCGTGGGTTAGATGAGCGTGGCATCGTGGTGCTGGCACCGGGTGCAACGGTCCAGCAGTTCGCGCATGAGGCGTCGCGGAGCTTTCCCGGCTATGTCGAGCAGGTCTCCCTCGGCGCGCGCATTTTTGACAACGTGCGATACGTGCGCGTCGACGCAACCCGCGGCGACTATGACGCCCTGACCGCGCTGGATACCGATCTCCAGCGCAGCCGCGCCCAGGCTCTCAGCACCCTGCCTTCGCTGGCGGTGCATTCATGAGTGTTCCTTCCCCCGTGGTTGCGCCGCCGCACACCGCTCTCCCCTACGAGACGCGCGTCGCGGGCCGGCCACGACGCGTCCTGTTCTGGATCGCGGTGGCTCTCATTGCGCTCATGCTTGGTGCGGTCATTGCTCTTACTCGTCCGTCGTTGGACAACCCGATGAAGCCAGGACTCGACCCGGACAGCACGGCTGCGGACGGTGCGGGGGCCGTCGCCGAGGTGCTCAAGGATCACGGCATCCGCCTCACCCGCACCGAGTCTCGTGTCGCGGCCGCGGACGCATCCGCTGGTGCCACTCTCGTGGTTCCGTCGACGCCTGCGCTGAGCGATGAAGCGTTCTCTGCACTCATCGCTCATGCTGACGTCGTTGTTCTCGTCTCCCCCACCAGCACCCAGCTCGACACCGCGATCGATGCTGAACGCCACGGCTTCGACGGCACCGGGCTCGAACCGGGGTGCGATGCCGCTGTCGTCAGCGACCTGGGCGAGGCCACCATTGGCGGCCTCTTTTCGGCCCCGGGTGCCACCGCCTGCTACGAAAGCAAGGACGGCGCCGGATTGCTCATCGTTGAGCGTGATGCACAGACGATTTACGTGCTCGACGGCGACACAACGTTTACGAATGCGACCGTCGGTGAGGCACACAACGCTGGCCTCGCACTGCGCCTCCTCTCGCAACGAGATGCCATCGTCTGGTATGTCGCGACACCGGCAGACACCGATAGCGAGGCCCCGCAAGACACCAGTTTGGGCGGACTCACACCATCATGGGTGACGCCCGTTATTGTGCTCGCCCTGCTTGTGGCAGTTGCCGCGATCGCCTGGCGCGGGCGCCGGTTTGGGCCGCTTGTCACCGAGCGTTTGCCCGTGACCGTCAAGATTTCCGAAACCCTCGAAGGCCGCGCCAAGCTTTACGCGCAGGGGCACGACACACCGCACATCGCGCACATCCTGAGGACCGCCACCATGCGTACCCTCGCGAAGCATGTCGGGCTCTCCGCATCGGCGCAGCCCGCCGCTGTCGCCGCCGCCGTTGCCGCGCTGCTCGGCATGAACGCCCAACAGGTCGACAGTCTCCTTAACGGCCCCGCCCCCACGAGCGAAGCCGGTTTACAAGATCTCAGCGACCATCTGATTCATCTGGAAGCTGCCGTCGCGGCGGCGTTCCGCACCGAAAGGACAACCTCGTGAGCATGAACGCGAACCCTGCACCGTCGAATCCGGCCCAAGCGGATCCGGCGCGCGAAGCGATCGCCCGAGTGCGCCATGAAGTTTCCAAAGCTGTGGTCGGGCAAGACGGAACCATCACCGGCATGCTGATTGCGTTGCTGGCTCGTGGCCACGTGCTACTCGAGGGTGTTCCTGGAGTAGCCAAGACGCTGACCGTACGCTCGTTCGCCACGGCGTTGGGGTTGGACACCAAGCGCATCCAGTTCACGCCTGACCTCATGCCAGGAGACGTCAGCGGCTCGCTCATTTACGACGCGAAAAGCGGAGAGTTCGAGTTCCGTGAGGGGCCGGTGTTCACAAACATCCTGCTCGCCGACGAAATCAACCGCACGCCGCCAAAGACACAATCGGCCCTGTTGGAAGCCATGGAGGAACGCCAAGTGTCCACCGATGGCGTGAGTCGTGCACTGCCCGACCCCTTCCTCGTCGCCGCGACTCAGAACCCGATCGAGCAGGAGGGCACCTATACGTTGCCCGAAGCACAGCTCGACCGGTTTCTGATGAAGCTGATCGTCGACGTTCCGCAGCGCGATGCGGAAGTCGCGGTGCTTCGCAAGCATGCTGCAGGCTTCACCCCCACGAAGCTTGCAGAAGCAGGCCTGCAGGCGGTCATCACTGCGGACGAGATTCATGCCGCGCAGCGAGCAGCAGCAGCCGTACACGCGACCGACGACCTGCTCACCTACATCGTCGATTTGGCACGCGCGACACGCATGAGTCCATCTGTCCAGGTCGGCGTCAGCCCGCGTGCATCGACGGCCCTGCTCGCCGCAGCCAAAGCATGGGCATGGCTGAGCGGATACCCCGCGATCACTCCGGATCACATTCAGGCCATGGTGGTTCCGGTTTGGCGACACCGCATCAAGTTGCGCCCGGAGGCTGAAATCGAAGCCGTCACTGCGGATAGCGTGCTTGCGAGCGTTCTCCAACAGACACGAGTGCCTTTCTAACGTGTACGTCACCGGCCGCTTCCCGTTACTCGTCGCCCTCGGCGTCGTGCCCATCATGGTGCTCTCGGTTGCGGGAGTGTCATCTTGGGCAGTGTTGCTCGCGTGGCTCGCGCTGTGCATCGGTGTCGCCGCAATCGATGCGGCTCGTGCCGTTGATGCGCGAGCGCTGACGCTGGTGCGCGACGGAACCACGAGGGCGCGTCTCGGGGATGCGGTATCGACAGGTATCTGGATCACAAATCCGCACCCACGGGCCGCACACCTGACGGTGCGTGACGCATGGCAACCCACAGCCGGTGCCCCCACCGAACGCGCTCGGGTGAGTATTCCTGGCGGTGAGCGGCGCCATATTTCTGTCCCGCTTCAGCCCCGGCGCCGCGGCGAACTTCGCAGCACGTTTGTTGCGCTGCGAAGCGCTGGCCCCCTCGGCATCGCTGGGCGTCAGGTCGTCATGGCGAACACCGGAACCCTCCGCGTGTTGCCGCCATTCACGTCGCGCAGACATTTGGCGTCTCGTGTCGCACGCTTGAAGGAGTTGGACGGCAACACCTCTCTGCAGGTGCGTGGCCAGGGCACCGAGTTCGACTCGTTGCGGGAGTATGTACGCGGCGATGACGTGCGCTCAATTGACTGGCGGGCGACGGCGCGGAGCGCAACAACGATGCTGCGCACGTGGCGCCCTGAGCGCGACCGCCACGTCGTGATCCTGATCGATACCGGTCGCACATCTGCTGCACGCGTTGGCGACGGCACCCGCCTCGACGCTTTCCTCGAGGCCGCGCTTCTGCTGACGGCGCTTGCCCAGCGGGCGGGCGATCACGTTCACGTCGTCATGTTTGACCGGGTCGTACGCGCTCGCGTGAGTGGAGTGGATGGTCCGCGCCTGCTCCCCGCAATTGTCGACGCGATGGCACCCATCGAAGCTCAGCTTCTCGACACCAACTGGGATGCCGCGTTCGCCGAGATTCGCACCCTCACAACACGCCCATCGCTCGTTGTGCTCCTCACCGCGCAGGATTCACCCGACTCCTCACGTGCATTCCTCGGGTCTCTCCAGCCGGTGACCGCGCGCTCCCGCGTGATTGTTGGTTCCGCTACCGACTCCGCACTCGACGACATCGCTCAGCAGCGCACACACATTGACGAGGTGTACCGCGCCGCTGCGGCACAACAGACGGCGTCAGAGGCGGCGGCGGTCGCGCTGGCAATGCAGCGCGCGGGTGCCGAGGCCATCACCGACACACCGGAGAACCTCCCGCCGCGCGTTGCCGATCGCTATCTCGCGCTCAAGAAGCTCGGACGACTGTAGTACTTACCTAACTCATTCCTTTTTATGAATCATTCATATCTAGTGATATGATGGGTGACATGCACAGGCATCAGCAGATCACGCCGGCACTCGCCGAAGACGCGTTGCGCCGTGCCAACCTCCGAGTCACTGCGCAACGCGTCGCGGTGTACCGCACTCTGGCGGAGCACCCGCACTCCAGCGCCGATGTCGTTTTCAGTCAGGTGCGTGAATCTGTGCCTGGCATCGCCCTGCCATCGGTGCACAACGTGCTGGGCGACCTGGTGTCGGCCGACCTTGTGCGCCGCGTGAGCCTGCCAGACGGCGACCGTGCGCTCTACGAACTGGCAGAACCGGCTGACAACCACCACCACGTGCAGTGCGTCGTATGTGGTTCCGTGCAAGACGTCGAATGCGCCGTCGGCCACGCCCCTTGTCTTACTCCGTCCGATAACCACGGAATGCGGGTGCTTGAAGCAACCGTGACCTTCCGTGCTATTTGCTCCGAATGTGAAAGGAAACAGCAGCAGCAATGACTGACAACTTCACCACCACCCAGACCGGAACCCCGGTCGCCAGCGATGAGTTCTCGCTCACCGTCGGCACCAACGGCGTGACGGCTCTCCACGACCGCTACCTGGTTGAGAAGCTCGCTTCGTTCAACCGCGAGCGCGTGCCTGAGCGCAACCCCCACGCCAAGGGTGGCGGCGCTTTCGGTGAGTTCGAAGTGACCGAAGATGTGTCGCAGTACACCCGGGCCGCAGTCTTCCAGCCGGGAGCTAAGGCAGAAACGCTGATCCGTTTCTCCTCGGTCGCCGGTGAGCAGGGATCGCCCGACACCTGGCGCGACGTTCGCGGCTTCTCGCTGCGTTTCTACACCACCGAGGGCAACCTCGACATCGTCGGCAACAACACCCCGACGTTCTTTATTCGTGACGGCATCAAGTTCCCCGACTTCATTCACTCGCAGAAGCGCCTCGGCGCGTCGGGCCTGCGTGACGCTGACATGCAGTGGGACTTCTGGACCCTCTCCCCTGAGTCCGCGCACCAGGTCACGTACCTGATGGGTGACCGCGGTCTGTCCAACTCGTGGCGTGAGCTGAACGGCTACGGTTCGCACACCTACCAGTGGATCAACGCCGAAGGCGAGCGCTTCTGGGTCAAGTACCACTTCATGTCCCAGCAGGGTGTCGTTCGCATGGACCCGGCCGAGGCAGAGCGCATCGCTGGTTCCGACGCCGACTACTACCGTCGCGACCTGTACAACGCGATTGAAGAGGGCAACTTCCCGAAGTGGGACATGTACGTGCAGATCATGCCGTACGCCGAAGCGAAGGACTACCGCTTCAACCCGTTCGACCTCACCAAGACCTGGTCGAAGAAGGACTACCCGCGCATCAAGGTGGGCACGTTCACGTTGAACCGCAACCCGAAGAACTTCTTCGCGGAGATCGAGCAGGCTGCGTTCTCGCCCGGCAACCAGGTTCCGGGAACCGACATCTCGCCGGACAAGATGCTGATGGCTCGTGTCTTCTCGTACCCCGACGCTCAGCGTCACCGCATTGGCACGAACTACAACCAGCTGCCGGTCAACCAGCCGCACGCTGCCGAGGTTCGCAACTACATGCACCAGGGCAACATGCAGTTCCTGTACAACGACGCCGACGCACGCGTCTACGCACCGAACTCGTATGGCGGCCCGGCAGCTGAGCCGGCTCGCGCTGGTGAAGGCAGCTGGGAGAACGATGGTGAGCTCGTCCGCTCGGCGTACGCACTTCACGCAGAGGACGATGACTTCGGCCAGGCCGGAACGCTGTACCGCGATGTGTTTAACGACGAAGAGAAGGCTCGCTTCCTGGACACGCTCGTCGGCCAGTATGGCGGGCTGACGGTCGACCGCATCAAGGAGCGTTTCCTGCAGTACTGGGCAAACGTTGACGCAAATCTCGCAGACAAGATCCGCGCACGCGTAGGCGCATAACCTTCGCACGAAAACGGGCTCGGCATGGAAACATGCCTGGCCCGTTTTCTGTTTGTTCGCGATCCTTTCCCTCTGAGACAACCGTGACCGGTAACATCGCCGCATCACATTCATCCCAGATCAGATCGGGAAACATCATGAGCACACCGAAAGCCACCGAGCCGACCACCGGCTCCAAACTTGCTGCTGAAGCGGTCGGCACCTTCCTCCTCGTGTTCTCCATCATGGGCACAGGCGTATTCGGAGCCTTCTTCTTGGTTCCGGATGCCGCTCCAGCCGGCGGAGTCATCCCCATTGCCGTCGCCCTGGGCCTGGGAGTCGCACTCATCATCAGCGTGTACGCGTTTGGCCCCATCTCGGGAGGCCATTTCAACCCGGCAGTGACCATCGGACTCGCTGCGGCAGGTCGATTCGAGTGGCGAAATGTGGGGGCATACCTCGTCGCCCAGGTCGTTGGGGGCCTGCTCGCAACCACCGCTGCGATGGCCATTGGCGTCTTCGGCCCTGAAGGATGGCTCGCTGCCGCACAGGCAAGCGGATTTGGCTCTAACGGCTACGGTGAGCACTCTCCTGGCGGATTCGGCATGGTCGCTGCCATGATCATTGAGGTCATCGTTACCGCGATTTTCGTGTGGGTCATCATCAGCGTTACCCACCCCGATCGCCCCACCCCATTTGCGGGCCTGGCTATTGGTTCCGCCCTCTTCCTCTTGATCCTGGTGGCCATCCCCGTCGACAATGCGTCGATCAACCCAGCGCGTTCGCTTGCGGCTGCGCTTTATGGCGGGTCAGACGCACTGATGCAGCTCTGGGTGTTTATTGTGTTCCCGCTCATCGGCGCACTCATTGCGGGCCTCAGCTACAAGGCGCTGTTCGATAACGTCAAGCGCTAACAAACGCACGAATGCCCCACGCACGATGATGTCGTGCGTGGGGCATTCGCTTTTGTCAGGACGAAACTCGCGCCGACCGTCGACGGTACCCAGCCGCTTCTGCCGGGGCGGTGTCTTGTTCCGCCTCCGCTTCTGCGTCTGCATCTGCGTCAGCGTCAGCCGCTGCCGCGTCGCCCGGCGGCGCCTCGCCAGTAATGCGGGCTTGCGATGACCGGAACCTCTCCAAGAAGCCCACAGTCATGGCGCGCCAGGTGCGGTCACGGATAAAGATCGCGTCAATCGCGATCATCGCGAGGGAGAACCACGGCAGCCCCATAAGCACCGCGATCGCGATGTGGAAGCCGAGGATTCCTACCAGGCCAATAATGCGCGTCGGTCGGGTGAGGAGCAGGAACGGGAACGACAGCTGCAGCAAGATCGAGCCCCACGCCGCGATTGTGACAGCGGGGCCCCATGTCGTTACGACCTCGCTGAGCCAGGGCCACGTGCCGAAGCGGTCTGTCATGAGCGGGTTGTACACCGCGTATCCACCAGACCACGGGTCACCGCCCGCCTTGTACAGCGCACCCGATACGTAAACGAACGATACCTGTGCGGTGAGGATGACAAGAACCAGGTTGTGGAGCAGGGTTGCCGCCTGCGTCCACGGCTTCTGCGGGTCTTCGACCTCACCCTTGCGGCGCTTGCGGCGCGCGTCGAGGGAGAGACGACCTGCCGGATCTGCGAACAGCATCCAGAACAACGCGATGCGGTACATGTTGTCACCCTGGTCACCGAGCATGTCGTTGGCCTCGATGAAACTCACCCAGAGGATGAACAGTGCGGGGTGCACGATACGTGTGCGCCAGCCCAGCGTGAAGGCCACAGCAAGTGCGAGCAACAACAGGTACAGCAGGGTGTAGACGAGGTCATTGCTCATCGCCTCGTGGAACGAGCTGAAGATCCAGATCTTCGGGAAGTCGCTCTTTGCTTCGAGCCCTTCCCCGTTCCACAGCGAACCGCTACCGAAGGAGTACAGGCGGGTGCTGAAGTTGGATAGCAGCAGGCCAATCGCTGAGACACCGAGCAGGATGCGGGTGATGGCAAGGCCATAGCGGGCTTTCTTCGAATCAAGCAGCCAGCTTTCGACGAACGCCCACGTGTTCTGGATTCCGTGCCCCGCTGCTGTCAGTAGGTCATTGGTTCCGGAGGCAATAGCTCCACCCAATGAACGGAAGAACACCGAGAGGTTGAACTTGGGCTTCTTAACGGCGGACTTCGTCACGAAATCTTCTCCCACTGTGCTCGGAAGACGTCAGAGAAATTCTCGTTCGATTGGCCGGGGTTAAAGATAAGTCCTCGCCAACCGGTTTCCACAAACTTCATGGCGGGCGGAACCGCTGCGGGATCGTTGCGAGAAGCGAACGGGATGACGTTCTGGCGCGTGACCTGGTACTGAATGCGCACCACATCGTCACCCCACATTGCGAGTGCAACCTGAGTCGCGTAAGCCGTCATCATGTGCTCGTCCTGCATGTAGGTCGTCACGACCTTTTCGGAGCCGTACGAGGCCATCTTCTCTTCCATGCGCGCTTCCCAGTCCGCTTCGAAGTAGTTAAGGCCAGCGATGACCCGGTGGTCATCGGTGAGACCGTCGAAGCTACCCTTGAACTCGCTCGCGAGCTGCGCTGCCTGAATGCCTGCACGCGGCGGGAAGAGGTTGTACTGGATCATCGAGAGCTCGACGTCAGTCGCGCTCACCCAGTCGGTAACGGTCTCTTCTCCGCTTTCGTCTTTTTCGACAGCGCGCACGTTGAGGCCATAGGAGCCGTTAATCGGCTCGGGTGCGAACACGCTCCAGGATTGCCCAAACATCGGGATCATGTAGCTGTGCAGGGCCCCGGTCGGAACCACTTCGCGCAACGGCGAATAGGGTGCGATCCAGAGAAAGGACGCGAAGACGTGCCACGCGGTGAATGCGCTTGCGAGTACGAGGAGGACACGCAACGCCGGTGGTCGCGCTTTCTTCTCTGCCATTAATCGGATCTCCTGGCTCATGGGTGCGGGCGGATAGCGCATCGCACTATCCGCCCGCGGGTCATTTCGATACTATTGCGCGTCGACGAGGTTGCGACGACGGATTGCAAAAATACCGAGCGCTGCGCCGATCAACAGGAGGATTCCTGCGGCCGACAGTAGCCCATACGGCGCCTCGGAACCAGTCGGCGGCAGAGCATCTGCTGCACTCGATCCGTTGGCGTTGTTGTTCGCGCTTGCCGTGGCAGCCGCGTTGACGTTGGCTGCAGCATTCGCCGAAGCGGATGCGGTAGCCGATGCCTGAGCAGACGCGTTTGCATCAGCAGTTGCCGTGGCCGTGGCCGTGGCCTCCGCGGACGCCTCAGCCGTAGCCTCAGCGGACGCCTCTGCGCTCGCCTCTGCGGTCGCGTCAGACGACGTCTGAGACGTAGCCTCAGACGCAGCAGCAGAGTCAGCATCTGCAGCGGCCGTTGCCGAAGCATTGCTCGATGCATCTGCGTTCGCCGCAACCGAAGCGGCCGAAGCGGCGTTTGCCTCAGCAGTCGCCGAAGCCGCAGAGTTCGCGTCAGCGGTGGCGTCAGCGTTCGAGGCCGCCGTTGCCGCGGCCGAAGCCGAAGCATTCGCGTCAACGGTCACGTCAGCCGAAGCCGTCGTCGAAGCGTCAGCGTTCGCCGCAACCGAAGCAGCAGACGTCGCATCAGCCGTAGACGCAGCCGAAGCGGTCGTGCTCGCATCAGCATTCGCAGCAGCAACAGCAGCAGCAGTCGCCTCAGCATTCGCCTCACTGTCAGCCTGAGCCGACGCCGCAGCCGAAGCCGCAGCGTTCGCATTCACATCAGCATCCGCAGCAGACGTCGCATCCGCATCCGCGGTAGCAGCAGCCGTAGCCGAAGCGTCGTTTGACGAGTCAGCCGTCGACGCGGCCTGAGCCGCGGCAGCAGCAGTCGCATCAGCAGCTGTCGCAGCCGAAGCATCAGCATTCACGCTGGACGAGTTGTCAGCGTTAGCCGAAGCTTCCGCCGCAGCCGAAGCAGCCGCATTCGCGTCAACCGTCACATCAGCCGAAGCCGCCGTCGAAGCGTCAGCATTCGCCGCAGCCGAAGCAGCAGACGTCGCATCAGCCGTAGACGCAGCCGAAGCGGTCGTGCTCGCATCAGCATTCGCAGCAGCAACAGCAGCAGCAGTCGCCGCAGCGTTCGCCTCACTGTCAGCCTGCGCCGACGCCGCAGCCGAAGCAGCAGCGTTCGCATTCACATCAGCATCCGCAGCAGACGTCGCATCCGCATCCGCGGTGGCAGTAGCCGAAGCGTCGTTAGACGAGTCCGCGTTCGCCGCAACCGCCGCGGCAGCTGACGCGGTCGCGTCAGCATCCGTCGCAGCAGAAGCATCCGCAGTAGCCGTCGCATCTGATGCCGTCGTCGACGTCGCCGCAGCCGAAGCCGCCGCATTCGCATCAACATCAGCCGATGCCGAAGCATCCACAGACGCGTTAGCCGTCGCCGCAGCCTCAGCCGCGGCAGCAGCCGTCACATCAGCCGCAGCAGACGCATCCGACGTCGCGTCAGCGAGAGCCGCAGCAATCGCCGCACCCTCCACTGCCGCATTCGCATCACTATCCGTCTGAGCCGAAGCCGCAGCAGACGCCGACGCATTCAGATCAGCATCCGCAGCAGACGCCGCATCCGCATCCGCATCCGCGGTGGCAGCAGCCGTAGCCGAAGCATCGTTCGACGAGTCAGCCGTCGACGCGGCCTGAGCCGCGGCAGCAGCAGTCGCATCAGCAGCTGTCGCAGCCGAAGCATCAGCATTCACGCTGGACGAGTTGTCAGCGTTAGCCGAAGCCTCCGCCGCACCCGAAGCCGCCGCATTCGCGTCAACCGTCACATCAGCCGAAGCCGCCGTCGAAGCGTCAGCATTCGCCGCAGCCGAAGCAGCAGACGTCGCATCAGCCGTAGACGCAGCCGAAGCGGTCGTGCTCGCATCAGCATTCGCAGCAGCAACAGCAGCAGCAGTCGCCGCAGCGTTCGCCTCACTGTCAGCCTGCGCCGATGCGGACGCAGACGCCGACGCATTCGCGTTCGACGCTGCCTGTGCCGACGCATCGTTCGACGAGTCAGCCGTCGACGCCGCCTCAGCCGCAATCGCACCCGACGAGTCAGCCGAACCAGAAGCCGACGCGTCAGCCGCAGTCGTGCTCGACGCATCAGCATTCGCAGAAGCCTGAGCAGCGACAGCAGCCTCAGCATTCGCCGCGCTCGTCGCGTCAACCGATGCATCCGCCGACGCAGTCGCGAACGCAGCAGACTCCGCAGCCGCATCGGCATTCGCCGTCGCAGCGGCCGAAGCTTGAGCCGTCGCATCAGCAAGCGCCGCAGCGATCGCCGCTCCCTGCACTGCAGCGTTAGCCTCACTGTCAGCCTGCGCGGACGCAGACGCAGACGCAGACGCATTCGCGTTCGACGCTGCCTGTGCCGACGCATCGTTCGACGAGTCAGCCGTCGACGCCGCCTGAGCCGCAATCGCACCCGACGAGTCAGCCGAACCATCTGCCGAAGCAGCTGCATTCGCCGTCGAAGAAGCATCCGCGTTCGAAGCAGCAACCGCAGCAGCCGAAGCCTCAGCATTCGCTACCGTCGTCGCATCAGCCGAAGCCGTTGACGATGCATCCACGGAAGCAGCAGCCTCCGCGGCCGCATTCGCGTTCGCGGTCGCGGCAGCCGACGCCGTCGAAGTTGCGTCAGCCAAAGCCGCCGCAATAGCCGCTCCTTCAACCGCCGCGTTCGCCTCGCTGTCAGCCTGCGCCGAAGCTGCCGCCGAAGCCGAAGCATTCGCGTTCGCGTCCGAATCCGCAGCTGCATCGACCGACGCATTGTTCGAGGAATCAGCATTTGCCGCAATCGACGCTGCCGATGCGGCGTCAGCGTCCGCCGCCGCCGAAGCGTTAGCTGCCGAGCTACTGACCGCCGTGGCATCAGCGGCAACCTGGGCCGATGCGGTCGCGGCAGCGTTTGCCGTAGCATCCGCGGTCGCATCCGCCGAGGCCGCAGACGTTGCATCTGCTGTTGCCGCGGATGCGGCCGCTGCATTGGCATTGGACGTCGCTGCCGCGTCAGCGGCAGTGGTGTTGTCGGCCATAGCTGCCGCTACTGCCGCGGCTTCTGCCGCAGCATTCGCTTGGCTGTCCGCCTGAGCCGATGCTGCAGCCGAAGCCGAAGCATTCAGGTTGCTTTCTGGCTCCTCGTCGAGTGCACGAACGGTAGAGTTCGCCAGCGAGACGCTCAGAATTCCGTCTTGTGTGACGATGCCTGGAAGCAATGTCAAGCTCAGCGCGCGCACGGTGTGGGCGTCTCCCGCAAGATCTGCAACACCGTTTGTTGGTGCTTCAGTGGGCTGGTCGTTTACTCGCAACTGCACGAGGGCAGAGACCGCTTGCAATAGCGGGCTCAGAGTATCCACCACGGGCACGATCAACGTTTCGACCGCAGGAGTCAGGGCTGTCGAGATTGTTCCCAGTACACCCAGAATCGCCGGACCCGTTGTCGCCGAAATGAAGCCCGTAATGCCACTGAGCAACGCGCTCAGCACGTTAGGAGCCAACGGGATTCCCAGGAGGGCGAGGTTAACGTCGACTGTCGGCAGCGGCGCCGTTGTACCAGTGAACTGTCCGATGGTCCCCGTAATCTGCACGGTACCACTAATGGCGTTAGCCAGCGCGCTGACGTCCAGCTTAATGTTGACGCCCAGAGTGTTGATCACGCTGATAGTGGTGCTGACTACCTTGTTCGTTAGCCCCGAAATTGCTTCGGTCACGCCCAACAACACCGCATCGAGGAAAGCAGAACCAATGACATCGGTGTTTGCGGCGAGACCGTTCAGACCGTTCACTCCTGAAACAATCTTCGCGACGTCGACCCTGATGACCCCCGTCGACAAATCGATTGTGACAGTGCCATCCGTGTTCGTGAGCGGCTGACTCAGGAGATTCGTGACGACCGTTTGGCCAACCGTTTCGAGGCCGACAATCGCTACCGTCGGCTCAATGTCTACCGCGCCGAGGGTGAGCCCTCGAACGAGCCGGCTGACTTCACCAACCAGCTCAGTCAGCGCCCCCGTGGGACCGGTGATCGCGTTGAGACCGTTTGCGGCAGTTTGAACCGTAGCTCCGAGACCATCAACGAGTGCGTCGACTGCGGGGCTTTGCAGGTCAATCTCGGCGCCCGCAATCTTGTAGTCGCTTGTAACTGTCCCTGCGTTCTCCTGTACGGCGGACGCCAAGACGCCAATGCGAAGTTCAGCATCCGAAAGAATTTGGTCCGTGAGACCGTCAATGCCAAGCTGATCGAAGAGCAGAGTCAGATCAACTCGCGCGGGATCGGTGCCGATACCTTCAGCACCAGTGATCGCAATTGAGCCATCACTATTGACAGCACCTGCTGCAGCCTTGGATAGCGTGCCGGTCTGCGCATGACTGTAGCTGGGCAGTAATCCGAGAGAGCCCAGGTCAATCAGCCCCGCGGTGTTCTCGTCACCGATCAGCGGAATCGGAAGTCCGCCGAGCTCAATAGTCTGTTCGCTCAGAATGCCAAGATCGATGTTTCCAACGTCTTGCCCCGAATTGTGCGGCAGACCGGAGTAGCTGTAGCCCAACGCCAGCAGGTCAGGCTCAAAAATGGTGGATCGAATCACCTGCGCCTGTGCCGCTGAGAGGTTGTTCGCATCGGTTGCCGGCGCCGCTACTGCATTGGTCATGGGTACTGCAATGACGGCGCCGGTGACGAGAGTCGCCAAAAGAGGCGTCGTCACCTTCCCCCACCGTCTGCGCCGCTTTTGTGGTTGGTGCACTGATTTCTCCTTTTACCAGGATTTTCTTCGCCGCCCAGGCCCGTCGATGGGCTCCTGGAACAACGAAAACGGCATGATCCGGACATGCCTGCTCGCAACGTAACAATGAACACCGTTCAGGCAGGAGCCTGGCCGCACCGCAAACGCTGCGGTGCAGTACCGCACTATGAGTGGGAGATACTGCAATGGCGGCAGCGACTACTGAGTCGGCCGCTTCGCCACGCTGAACCCGCAACGATATAGCTGGAGCGCTCCCCTGCGCACGTAAGGAGAACCGCACGTATGCGACGTGGAACCAAGCCCGCCGCCGTCATCGGATCAGGGCCAAATGGCCTCGCCGCCGCAATCACGCTGGCACGGGCCGGAGTAGATGTCACCGTTTTCGAAGCCGCCGACACGATTGGCGGCGGAACCAGGACGCAGTCAACGACGCTACCGAACGTTGTGCACGACATCTGTTCCGCCATCCATCCTATGGCGTTCGCGTCGCCATTCTTCCAACAGTTCGAACTGGAAAAGCGCGTCGATTTTCACGTTCCTGAGGTGTCGTACGCGCACCCGCTCGATGGCCGTCAAGCGGTCCTTGCTCACCGAGATATCAACGCCATGGTGTCCGAACTCGGACCAGATGGCCCGGCTTACCGTCGCTTACTCCAGCCCCTCCTCACCCACCTCGACGGTGCAACCAACTTTGCGCTCGGCGGATCCATGCTGCGCTTCCCGACACCAGCCGGCGTATTGGTGGGGCTCCGGGTTGCCGAACTCGGAATCTTGGCGGGGCGCATCCGCTTCCGCGAGGACGCAGCACCGGCCCTGCTCGCTGGGGTCGCGGCACACAGCATCGGCCACTCCCCCAGCCTCTCGGCGGCAGCGATCGGCGTCATGCTCTCGCTTTACGGCCACGCGCAGGGTTGGCCGGTACCTCTGGGCGGATCACAAGCCATCACTGCGGCGATGGCGGCAGATTTGAAGGCGCACGGCGGAACCATTGAGACGGGCCGCGAGATCACCAGCATGAGCGAGTTGGCGGGCTTCGGCAGCACCATCTTTGCCACGTCACCGCGCGCACTCGCACGCATTGCTGGTTCCGCTCTCCCCGATTCCTACCGCCGCAAACTCAACGCCTTCCGATATGGCGCCGCTGCCGCGAAGGTTGATTTCGTGTTGGACGGCCCCATTCCGTGGCGCGATGCGCGCGTCGCGCAAACGCCGACGGTCCACGTCGCCGGATCGCGTGCCGACATCGCTGACGCCGAGAACGCTGTACAACGAGGCCGCCATGCGGCACGCCCATACGTGCTCCTCGCGCAACCAACCGTGTTTGATGCGGCACGGAATCCCGCAGGCACAAACGCCGTGTGGACGTATGCTCACGTTCCGCACGGGTCAACGCGCGACGTCACCAACGACATCACGCAACAGATCGAACGTTTCGCCCCGGGCTTTCGCGACCGCGTCATTGCCAGCCACGTCACAACCGCGCAGGAGATGGGGCAATACAACGCGAACTACATCGGCGGCGATATCAATGCGGGCGCCGTGGATCTGCGTCAGCTCATCGCTCGACCGGTCCTGAGTCCGAAGCCGTGGCAAACACCCACCCCCGGCATCTACGTGGCTTCATCCGCCACGCCTCCAGGACCCGGCGTACATGGTCTGCCTGGCTGGTACGCCGCACAACACGCCCTGCGCAATGAGTACGGGCTCCCTGCTCCCAATCTCAGCGTGAGCGGTTCCTGATTTCGGGCTGTACTACGCGCCTTCCGGCATGCGCAGGAGTCTCGCGAGATTGAGGCCCTCACGCGTCACGGCGAGCTTGCGCATCGCACGGTACATGTGCGACTCCACGGTGCGCACAGAAAGGAACAGTTGTCGGGCGATCTCACGGTTACTCACGCCCTGTGCCGCAAGAATGGCCACCTGACGCTCACGCCTCGTCAGGACGACATCTCCGCATTCTTCGGCTTGCCACGTCGACGCTTGCACCTGCAACGCGCGCAACTGCTCCCCTGTTTCGATCGTGGTGTCGTACTGCTCGGTGCACTGCAGCACTCGTTCGACATGTTCCGCACCACCAAGCTCCAGCAAGATTTCGGTGCCAGCCACGACTCGTTGCATGTCGTGGGTAACGATCCCGTCCAACGTCACCGCTAGGGCCCATGGCAACGACCCCACCTCAAGATCATCGGCAGCCACGGGAAGCTCTCCGGTGGCGGCATTTTCCGGGCCGCCAGATGACACGGCCGCGAATTGCCGTGCGAGGGCACGGTAAGCGGTCTCGGCTCCCGGAACCTCGTCAACGGCGACAGCGAAAGCGTCGACTCCATGGGCAAAGGAGTTGAGCGACAGGTTCACAATCTGGATCGCGTAACGAACAAAGCGAGACCCGGTGAGATGCTCAGGCGTCGCGGTAGCGCGCTCACCGTCGCTGACGGACGCGAGCCAATCAAGCAGCACGGTGCTCTTGGCTTTTTTGAGAACCCGCACCGAGCTGACGACGCTTTCCGTATCGTTGGCAACCGCACGGTCCAGAAGATACGCCATCACGAGCGGCCCGAACGACGTCGTCTCGCCGCGCTGGAGGGTGTCGACGACCAACGTTTCGATAGCGCGAACAACCCGTTGATCGCTGCGCAGGCCCGCTGCGGCAAAGCACACCGACAGCCCAAATATGCCCTCAATCGTGGCGCGCGCATCGAGGTCGCTATCGATATCTGCTCCTCGGCGAGCCTCACCTACCATTTTGAATAGCGTCGCTTCAACGTCACGCAAGCCGGCGTGGTCCAAGCGGGTCGCACACACGGCGCCGATGATGAGCAGGGCGCGTACGCGCACGGCCGCATCCGCGTCAGAACGTTGCAACACTTTCTGAGCCTGTGCCCGCGCTTGTTCGCCAAGGCCCTGGTCGAGGCTGTTGGCGGCCACCAGCACTTCCGACAGTGCGTCGAAACGGTGCTTCTGCTCCGCTGGCACCAGCGTCGCGACAAGGTCAATGAGCTCGATGGCACCGTCAGTGACGTGGAAATAGGGAAGCTGCAGGCTCAATGCCCATGGCCACCACGGAACAGGAGGCTGAGGGTCGCGCCTACTCGCGAGACGATTAGCAAGCGCCTCGAACGGATCGGCCGCGCTTCGCGCAACAGCTTTCACCGTGACTGGGTACGACCCAGGAAAGACCGTCATGATGCGGCGGGCAATCGCGGCGGCCTGCACATAGTCGCCACGGTTACGAGCCAGCATCATGGCCGTCGCCAAAATGGCACGCTGAGAGTCGAGCGGAACAAGTGAGCGCAGTTTCTTATCAGTGCCAAGGGCCGCGCAGGCAGCAAAGATCTCCGCCTCCGAGCACGGCGCCTCAACAACATGTGCGGCACAAATATCGGCGAGAACATCGCGAGTTTGCGCGCGGCGGTCATCGGTTCCGTTACGCAACCTCAGAGCCGACTGAATGGGCGCAGGAATCATCAAGGATCCGCCGGCGTCAGACACAATGTGCGCCTGCACCAGCAGCGCGAGTTCTACTCGATCAAAAGCCTGAGCGATGCGCGCTATCTTCACACCGACGAGGGGTAACAGCGCGCCTGCCAATTCTTGCAACGACGTGGGAAGGCCACCGATGATCTTCGACGCGGCGACGATCGAAGGCCGCGAGAAGCGGGAAAGGCTTCCCGCCTCCTCAGGAGCGTCATCGCAGTCATGCAGGATGGCTGTTGCGAGCTCTGGATACCCACCACTATTCGCGTACACCCAGAGTCGCTCGATGCGCCCTGGTTCCGTTCTCATCCTTGTGCGTGAGCACTGCTCATCAATCAGCGCGTCAACATCGGGCTGGGTCAATGGCATGAGGCGCACGACGTGAGAGCGGCGCACCCGCGCCACGTGCTCGAACGGCGTCCCTTCTTCGAACGGGTGCGAGGGCTGACGCGTCATCAAAAACCGGACGGCAGGGTTAGCCGGAGCCGCATCGAGGATTGCGGCTTGTGATGTATCTGCGCGCTCGAGATCGATCGTGACCAGCACGGGTCTACGCTCGTTGCTCACGAGGGGCCAGCCCGTGGCATCCGTCACGCGCCAGTTCTGGGCGGCCAGAGCGTACTCGACGGATACTGCGAGGTTTGTGCGCCCCAACCCGTCTTCCGCCTCAACGACAACGTCGTTGCCGCCGCAGAGCAACGCGACGATTTCTTCGACCTCTTGCGATCGCCCAAATGACAAGGGGACGTCGCTATCGAGGCCGCTGTCGACACCAAAAGATGTCCGCTGAACTGATCGGGTCGCGATCCCGAGATCAGGATGTGTTGTGGATGCCATGGCTCACAATGTGTCGAATCGCACGGGGGGATGCTTGTCGCAATTTCGACTTTAGCGGATTATTCACGGCCCGCTGAATTACCCCACAACCAGTTGTGTGCTACCGCGTTCATGCTCGGTGAGATCGCCGTCTTCACCCGCGAGTGTGGCACGGCGCCCGAACCACAGCATGTAGAAAAGGAAGACCCCGAGTGCCACGGCGCCGATACCGATCTTCACTGGCCATGGCCAGGATTGTTGACCAGTGACGAAACCTTCGACAAGGCCCGAGAGTGCCAAGCCGAGGATAAGACCGACGACAACCGTTGCGAGGGAACGCCCGGCCTTCGCTAACGATTCCAGCCGAGTCATGGGCCCCGGAACCACCCATGCCCAGAAGATATGCAGCCCGGCAGCAACAGCCACGAAAATGCAGGTGAGCTCCAGGAGCCCGTGCGGCAGGATGTGCAGCAGAAATACGTCGCCCCTATCAAACTCCATCAACACGGCAGCCGATTGGCCAAGCCCGACGGCGTTTTGCATGAGCGCGGCGACGGGATAAATGCCCGTGATACCGAGAGCGATAACCTGCGCGGAAATCCAGGCGTTATTTGTCCACACCATGCCGGCGAACGAGGCTGCCGGGTTGTAATACTCGGTGAAGTCGTTCTCCGCGTACGCCTTCAGGGCATCGTGGTCGCCCATCGCGGCGATCAGCGCAGGATCAGAAGAGATCCAAAAGGCGACGAGCGCCGCAATGGCAATAAAGGCACACGCGACCGCGAGCGTGGTCCACCGCAAGCGATAAAGCGCCGCGGGCAGTTGCAGCGTGAAGAATCTGGGAATCTGGCGCATCACATTGTCCGGAGCGCCGGTTAGGCGAGCGCGGGTGTTGTTCAACAGCGTGGACAGGTAGTCGCTCAGCAGGGTGCGCCCCGCGCTGGTCTTCGCATCAGCGAGGTCAGCGGATGCGGCCCGATAGCGCGAAACGAGCTCGTCCACTTCCGCGCCGCTCAGCCGCTTCGTGCGCGCCAACTCCTCAAGGCGGTTCCACTCCCCCGCTCGAGCCGCACGCAACGCATCCAGATCCATTTGATTTACTGTACTCATGCCAACTGTGAGCACCGCAACCATGCAGGACGAAGTCCTCACCGGTGAAGCCGTTGCGCTTGACGTGCAGCCGCTCGGGTTTGTCGCTCGGGCTGTCGGTGCTGGCATTGACGTGCTCGTCATGGTGGCCGAGGGCATTGCTATCGCGCTCCTGCTGCAATGGCTTGCCAACAATGGTGTCCTCGATGATCAGACGTGGCGCATCGCGATGATTGTGGCGATCGTGCTGATCGCCGTCGCCATCCCCACCGCAGTAGAAACGCTCACCCATGGCCGTAGCCTCGGCAAACTCATCATGGGCGGCCGCATCGTGCGCGCGGATGGCGGAACCATCGGCTTCCGGCACGCTTTTCTGCGTGCGTTGGTGGGTGTCGTCGAGATTCTGATGACGTTCGGAACCATGGCTCTGCTCGTCGGCATCTTCACGCCGCGCGCGCAACGGCTCGGAGATCTCACCGCGGGAACCTACTGTGAGCGCGTGCGCACCCCCCAGGTTCCGACCTCCCACATCGTCTTGCCGCCGCAACTTAGCGAATGGGCTCTGGTTGCCGATGTTTCTCGAATGCCTGATCAGCTCTCCCGAAAACTGTGGCAGTTCTGCCACGAAGCATCGGTGATGAATCCGGCGTCACGCAACCGTCTCGCATCGGAGCTACTGGCTCAGGCATGGGACTATGTGCACCCGATTCCACCCGGAGATCCGGTGGTCGCGGTGACCGGCATCATGGTCGTGCGTCGCGATCGTGAGTTTCGCGCCCTCGAAACTCGCAGCTCACGCTCGGCTCGGCTTCTGGCAGGCACACAACCTCGCTAGAACCGAATCGCGTCGATCACTTTGACGCGCACGGCGACCGTAGCGGGCACAAGTCCGGCGAGCGCCCCGATCAGCACGGACGCGCCGAGCCCGATGAATGCAGCGAGATACGGAACCGGCGGGAGATCTTGCACGCCGGGCATGACGAGGCCGACCACACCGGCACGAAGCGCGGCAACCACAATCGCAACCCCCAGCACCCCCGCCACCGTCGTTGCGACCAGGGATTCGAGCAGAACCGTCGTAAACAATCGGGCCTGGCTGGCGCCGAACGCACGCCGCACGCCGATCTCGCGCACGCGCTGCCGCATCGCGACGAGTTGCACATTGACAAGGCCGAGAGCCGCGAGCAACAACACCATGGCGGCAACACCCCCGACGACGAGCTGCGCGATGAAGGCGCCCGGGTTCGGCCCATACGCCATCCAGTCGCTGCGATACGCAGACAGCGTGGTGTCCGCGGGGAGCCCCTGTCGCAGATCGGCGGCGAGAAGTGGGCCAATCTCATCAACCGAGTCCTCGTTGACCCAGACATAGCGGGTGAGCGTTGTGCCCTCTGGAAGTTCGGCGCGCTCCCGGTAGAAGTCCCACAGCATGCGCACGATCGGATCCCTTGAGCCTTCCCACTCTGCCTTCAGAACCCCCACGAGCTGGTAAGTGCCAGCGAGGTCCCCACCCAACTCGACCACCGGATGCGTGTCAACGGTGGGAGACCCGAGTTGTGTCCAGAGGAATTCCGAGACCATGATGGGTGGCGCGAGAAGCTCGGCATCGCCCTCCCGGAACGTGCGCCCTGTCACCAAGTCGTCACGAAAAACGGCGGAGATGGTGATACCGATGAGACTGAGCATGACTCGACGTTTGTGTGTCCGTAGCTCACCCCATGCATCGGTAGTCCCGCCAATAATCGGCGCGATCGAGAAACTCATGCTTGTGCTCCCAGCGTCGGGGCCGCGAACGCGGCGGTGAGGTCAACGGGCGACAGCACACCATGATCGAGCCGGTAGTGGGTGCGTGCACGGGCGGCGACATGGAGATCGTGGGTGATCGTTAAGAGCGCTGCCTCCGTTTCGGTTGCGATCTCGTCGAGGAGGCTCATCACCTCAGCACCGGTGTCAATATCAAGGGCGCCTGTTGGTTCGTCGGCAAGGATCAACGCGGGTCTGCGCACCAATGCGCGGGCAATGGCAACGCGTTGCTGTTCGCCGCCTGAGAGCCGATCAACACTCTGATCAATACGGTGTCCGAGCCCCACACGCTCCAGCATGTCTGCCGCAATCGCGCGGCGGTTCCAGAACGGTTTTCCCGTTGCATACGACAGCGGAACACAGACATTCTCCCGCGCTGTGCGGCCAGGCAAATGGAGCAGGACCATCGGGGATAGCGAGGCTGCCGTCGGCTGGAGCGTTTACGAGACGGTAGAGGGAGGTCGCGGCGATCGGTGCCGAGACGTGGAAGCGATGCGGTGTGAGGTCAGCGACCTTGGCACCCGCGGTAAGGCTCATTCCCGTGAAGTAGACGAACTCCCCCAGCGTTCCTCGTTCCGGCGCCGTGATGTCGAAAGTGCGGACCGGATCGGCAGTGCGCACGGTCAGAAGTACCTGACCTGCTTCGACCCATGCCCCGGTGCTCGCATGCACCGCGCGAATCTCAACGTTGTCTGAAGACAGGATCGAGACGGGTGCGTCTTGCATAACCGTCGCTGCCAACGCCATCGTGTTGATGATTTCGCCTGTTTCCACGGTCACGACCGGTTCTACAATCGCCGACTGTGCCACGCTGACGGGTTGCTCGCGATCAGAAAGAACGCAAATTTGGTGAGTGCGACAGCGATGACGCCAATCAACAACATCAACGTGGGAAAAATGACGCGTCGCCAGACCACCATGTCGCGCCTCCTCCGGTACCACCGTGATACCTGTCTCGACGCTAGGGCTCGGGGCCACCGGGCGTAGCGTTGACGCGCAGATTCAGGGACGTGTGGGGGAAACCCCCTGACCCCGCGCTCGCTATGACTGCAGTGTCTCGTGGCGCACGATCATCCAGCCGCGCGGAACCGACAGACGCTCGTAGTGTTGCAGGCAAAGGTCATGTGCGTGTGGGTTTCCGGCGGGTCCGAGTGGACCGACTGCCGCCATTTGATCGGCATAGTCGTACGTCAGCGTGGCGATTGCCTCGCGGGAACACCCCACCTTGGAACACAACCTGGTCTGCATGATTAGTCCCACATTAGCGAAGGCTCATCCGCGTCCGAGGCCAGTGCTGCGGCGTTCCGCAAAACGTGACGCGTAAGATGGTGCCATGACAGGTGATGCCGACTCAACGCCCGCGCCCACGCGGTCACGTCACGGTCGCCATGGTCGCGCTGGCCGCTCGCAGCTCACGCGCCCGCCACTGCCCCAACTGGAAAGCCGCATCGACCGTTTCGACGTGATCGTGGCTACCACGAGTGAATACCTGCGCTCAGCGCACGAGGCGCTCCGAGACGTACGCTTTGAAGTCGGAACCATCCCGTTCGACGCGAAGCGCGAAATGCCGCGTTGGTCAGTGCTGGCAGATGAAAAGCGCATCGTTCTGTTCCGCGTTCCGCTCGAGCGGCTCGACCGTTGGCACCGTGACGATGAGTGGCACGGTCGGATGATCGTGGAATCCGCCGTTATCTATGCCGCCGCAGAGTACCTTGGCAAGGAACCGTGGGAGCTCGCCCCTGAACGTCGCCACTAGGCCCGCGCTGGGCGCACCTGACGTTTAGTGGCGCACGACGACGGGCATTGCGGCAGCATCTGCCGGCCACACCGGGTACATTGCCGTCGCGTTGTCCTCTGCGTAGCTGATGGCGGCATGCACCTGGCCGTCGTGAACGGTAATGGTGCCATGCGTTGCGGGGAGGACGGCAACCGCGATCGTTTCTCCCGGTTCCATGACGTAATCCCGATTACCCGCGGGCGACTCCACAGTGACGCTAGCCGTCGTCTCACCGGCGTTTACGAGCGTCAAGGAGGGCGAGCCCCCGTCCGCCACGGCAAACGGAGTGTCCCCGCCGCTGAGCTGCGGAGCAGCCGTAGCCCACGCAAAATCAGAGCCGCCTTCGTACCCGGTGGTTGACCATGCGGCCGCAACCACGGGGTGCAACGCTGTAACAGTCATCACGTATGTGCCTGCAGGCAGCGGTGGCAGCTCCACATCCGCAGGAATACCGCCTTCCAGCGCCATGGTGGTGCGGTAGGCCTCGACGCTCGTGCCAACCTCGCGGAACGTTACTGTTGCGGTCGTCGTGGTCTCCGGTGAAAGCAAACGAGCACGTTGGAACTCCATAGCCCCGTCCCCCGCGTCTGCGACGACGATGCCGGGAACCACCTGCAGCATTTGTGCCGAGGCAACGGCACTTTGCACGTCAACGCCACCGGTCACGAGGGTGCGCACGATGCCCGATTGCAGATTGGCGACGATGGGGGTGTCATGTGCGTCAACGCGCAATACCGGCCCCATTTCGTCACCGGCAAGCGACGCAAGGTCCACGGCAACAGTCGATTGGGCGGCGACGACAATACCCGTTGATCCGGGCACCTTCTGCGGACCAGCAACGCCGTAAACGGTGAGGTCAACGGTTGCCGTTACTTCACCGGGGTTCGTCAACGTGACGACCCCTGTTGTTCCGGTTGTGGTGTCGGCGCCGACGATCCACGATTGCATGGCGGCGGGTTGGCACGCGTATGCGGCGAAGCCCGTGAGGTCAGCTGTGGCAATCTGAGTCGAGCCTGCCGCGGCAGCCGCGACTCTTTCACCATCAACCGGGTCGACCACAAACATCGTCGACGTGACGTTTTCGACGTTGCTGACCGCCACGAGCTCTTCACGGATGCCGACAGGTGCCGACGACACATAGCTGAAGGACTCAGCAATGGACAGGGCTTGCGCATTCGAAGCGTCGCGGCCAACCGCGAGCAGCGGTCCAGAGCATCCGAGCAGGGTTGTTCCGGCTGCGGGCTGAGCGGTAATCGCCGGTCGGCTCGCTTCGACGCCGTCGAACGGAACCATCACGGCGGCGGCAACACCGAACGTTGCGCCCGCCACAATGACGAGGCCGCCAACCAGGCGCGCGCTGAGATGCGCAAGGCTCAGTCGTTGAGTGCTCATAGGTCCTCCGCTTCGTGTGCATCGACGATGCGGGGTTTACGCCTGGAAGCGCGCACCGATGTGGGCGTCGGAATCGCCAGCAGCACGGCAATGAGCGTTACGATTCCACTCGCAACTGCCATGGTCCTGACATATTGGGTGTCGTGCGCGGTGAGCTCGGTGCGAGGCGCGGGTTCACCGTTAAAGCGCCACAGCGCACCCTTGCCAGTCTCACCGACTCGCGTCATCCCCGACATCACGTTCAGCGACGCAATCGCGGATTCACGGGCTGCCTGGGCGGTCGGCTCGTCAACCGTCAGCGCAACCAGGATGTACTGCACACCCAGCTCGCCAATCGCTTCTGCCGAGGTTCCGGCCCCCGGGGTCACAAGCGCCGCGACCTCCGTGGCAAGCTTCTCATCGGCTGCCGTCACGCTCGTGCGGGTGTTGACAAGCGTCGACTGCGCGCCGAGCGCATTCGTGCCGCCCCACACCACACGGGTGAGGAACGAGCCGTCAGATTGCGGAACCAGGATGAGGGTTCCGACATCGGGGTTCTCCCGCGCCTCAGCGGCAACAAATGCTGGCAGTGTGGTGTCGCGGCCCTGCTCCAGTGCGGCTTCGCCACGTGCGGGAGCCGTCAAGAGCGGAACAGAAGCAACCGCGATGAGCAGGGTCGCAACGACCGCGATCACCGACCTCACCGCCGACTTGATGCGTGCTGCGTCCAGTGTGATGAGGGCAGCGAGTATCAGGCTGAGCCACGCTGCGGAGAGCAGCGCACCTGGCCAGATGGCCGCTGCCTGTGCGTCCGCAAACGACAGTGCGATGCGCGCCGCCATCAGCGCCGAGACCGTGGCCGCCGCAGCCACCAGCACGAGGGCCGAGCCGACGCGCCAGCGCGTGAGGAAAGGCGCGATGAGGGCGAGCACGAGCACCGGTGCCACGAGGAGTGCCGCGAAGGGTGCGAGTGCGGACAGATGCCAGGTCTCGAGGAAGCTTGACCAGCCGGCCGGATCGGCGTCGGGGAATCCTGCCGCAGTCAGCAGGGCGCCAAGCCAGGAGCTGTCGGCACGAGCCCCACCGAATACCGGGCCAGGATCAACAATGGTGGCAAGCGGATTACCGTTCGTCCAGTTGCGCCATGCCAACGGCACGAACCACACCAGGGTAGGGACGATGACCCATAGATGGCGCACGGCACCGCGCACACGACCGAAACCGAGGAAAACCACGGCGACGATCACGCTGGCAACGGCGAGAAAGAGGCCAAGCGACGGCGCGCATGCAGCGATCGCTGCCATCAGCAACGAGGCGGCTCCCGCCGCTCCCCAGGAACGGTGCACGGCCATCAGTGCGTAAGCCAGCCACGGCAGAAGCAGGTGAGCGAGCACGGCCGTCGGGCGAGGAGTCATCAATGCGGAAAGGAAGACAGGCGACAGCGCCCAGGCAAGGGCGCCGACGATACCCAGACCCGAGCGTTCCGTCACGCGGGTGGAGGCAAACCACCCACCGATCACCGCAAGCGGCAGGGCGAGAATCCACAGCACGACGAAAGCCACGCCAGGCGCGGTCGGTGACAGGCTTCCGATGACGGCAACCACAACGGCGAACGGATCCGCGGGCCCCGGGCCATCGATGCCCACGCCCGCATAACCAAACTGCGTGTCAGCCCACAGCCGGGCGACGGTATCGCGCAGCGGTAGTAGCGCTCCGCCCGCAATCGTCGGCCATGCCAAAAGCGCAGGAAACAGCACGATGGACACAACGAGCGCACCCAATGCGACCCAGGCGCCACCGCCGGAGAAGAACCGCAGATCACTCTTGATGGTGGTGTTATCTTCATTGGCTTCTTGCCGCTCAGCTGCCTTCACCTGACGCGGAGTCAGTCGCAGAGGGGCGACGCGCTTGAAGCCAGCGCGGGATCCGGCAAGCGCGCGACGTGAACGCGCAATCGCACCCCATCGCAACCCGGCAGCCATGGTTCCGCCCCACTCAGGGATCACTCGCTCGGGCTGCTTGTTGATGAGGTGCTGGACCGTGCGACCAAGCGCCAGGAACGGGAAGCTCAGGATGTGCAGGACGACCGCCCACGCAGGCGCATACGTGAGCCTGCGGTGTAGCTGAGCCACGCGAGTGACGTAGTGGATGCGGCGGCGGTCTCGAGCTTTACGCGGCGCGGGCAGGCCGGCGACGCCGTCACCATGCACAGCAACGACGGCGTTCGGGGCGAGATCGACGCGGTGCTCGCGCAGGCGGGCTCGAACGCCGATGTCGAGGCCTTCGTCACCGCCGGCGAGGGCCGGATCCGGCAGCAGGACTTTTACCTCGTCAGCTCGAATGAGCATGCCGCGAATATCAGCACCGAGGAGGTCTTCAGTGCCATCGTGCTGGCCCTGGTCGATCTGACCGATGCCAATGACGACGGCGCGTCCGTACTCGGTCATCGATACACCGACCGATTGGAGAACCGTCGGTTCGTTAGCGCGCACCAGCTTCGGCGCCACCACCGCAACCGACAGCGACGTCTCCAGACGCGCGGCGAGGTGTTGCAGCGCGTCAGGTGCTGGAGCCGTGTCTTGTGCGAGCAACCACAGCGCGCGCCCGTCGGCAATGCGCCGGGAAGCAAGATCAATCGCAGCCGCAAAGCCTGTCGTGGCAGGCGCAGCAATGATGCTTTCCGCCCCCGATTCGTTAAGAACGTCGGTGATGTCTTTACGCGTGCCACACAGCACAACCGTCAGCGCATCAACCGGGTGAGTCTGCGCGGCGATCGCCGCAAGGGTTTCTTTGAGGTGCGCGAGAGTCTCGACGCGCGCATCGGCGCGAACAACGAGAACGGCGTGAATGGGGGCGGGCATAACAGTGCCAGCCTAAGCAGGAATCGGGAATGAGAGCGGCGCACGCGCCGGACACGCCGGAGCGAGCGCCGCAAACTCAGACTGCTCGGCGTTTGAGCTTTCGACGTTCGCGTTCGCTCAATCCGCCCCAGATGCCGAATCGCTCATCGTTCTGAAGGGCGTACTCTAGGCATTCGGAGCGCACATCGCACGTCGAGCAGATTCGCTTCGCGTCACGCGTGGATCCGCCCTTCTCCGGGAAGAATGCCTCAGGGTCGGTCTGCGCACACAGCGCATCCGTTTGCCAAGCAAGAGCGTTATCGTCATCATCGGATGGTTTGCGGACGCCCGGCACACCAAGGTGGACCGGGTCAACGAACCAGTTGTCGGGAACGCCTGAACGGTAGGCCGTCATGTGCTCTCCCTTTCTTTTCCCCCGGACACAGGATGCCGTGCCCTACCTAATTACACCCGTGTCATTCGTGTGGGTCAAGTCGCGGATAGTAAACCCTCAACCAATTCTTTAACCTTCATGCGGAAAACACGGCGTGTCGCGCTCAAACCGACCTCATCTTGCGCAGAACTGGGGCGAGGCGCGGCGGCAACCTCACCGAACTTTGATGCCTGAACGATAGATTTAGTGATCATGGCCACCACCTCGCTTCACCCCGTCGGCGCTCCACCGCAGGCTCCCCCACGTGAATCGACGCGCCGGTTGATGCTTCGCGCTCACGCGATCTTCGTGCTCTTCACGTTTTTTGCGCTGCCATTTTGGAATCACCTTCTCGGAACCATGGGTGCAGGTGGCGTCGTCGTCCTGATGTCGCTGGGAACACTGGGATGGTGGATTCCGCTCCTCGTTGCGCAACACAAAACAAACCCGTTCCCGTGGCGCAGACTGCCCTGGACCGCCCTGCTGTTTGTGTTGTGGGCAACGGTTTCGATCACGTGGTCAGCGTGGCCAGCATCCAGCGCTCTCACGGTGACCGGCCTCTTGCTGGTCACGCTGCATGCACTGTTCCTTGTCCACGTGTTGAGCTGGCGCGAACTCATGCGCGTGATCGCGTCAGCACTGAAGTGGGTCGTTGGCCTGTCGCTGGTGTTCGAGCTGTTCGTGTCGCTGATCATTCAGCACCCGATCTTCCCCTTCTTTGTCGAGGCTCCAGAAGGCAAAGTCGATCCACAGTGGTACTGGTCACGTAACAACCTGTTCGACGGCGGCCGCATTCAGGGCATCCTTGGCAATGCGAATCTGCTTGGCGTCCTGTGCCTCATCGCGATCATGGTGTTCACGATTCGCGCGTTGTCGAACGCGCCACGGCGTAGCTGGCAGATCGCCTGGATCATCGTCTCCGGGTACATGATGTACCGCGCAGGCTCCGCCACCGTCTTCATGTGTGCGGCCGGCGTCCTCGCCGTTCTCACGTGCGTACTCGTGATGCGACGTACGACCAAGCCGTCTCAGCGCTCACTCGCCTATTTTGTGTTCGCAGGTGTTGGTTCCACCATCGCCCTGCTGGTTCTTGTGTACCGTGATTTCGTCTTCGGGCTCTTGGGTCGTAGTGACAACCTCACGGGGCGCGCCGACATCTGGGCCGCGATCGGTGACCGCATCGCGCAGCGACCGGTCATCGGATGGGGGCACGCAAGCCCCTGGCCCCCGTTTGATCCGGCAATTTCGGCGGGCCTCGTTGATCATGGGCAAATCGTCATGCAGGCACACAGCATGTGGATTGACGTGATTTATCAGCTGGGATGGATCGGCTGTGCGATCTTCATTGCCACGTTGCTCGCGTTGACGTGGCGCGCGTGGTTCTTCGCGGTCGATCGTCCCCGCTGGGACTTGGACTCACACCGCCCCTACGTTGTGATCAGCATCTTCCCTGTGCTCATGGTGGCGCTCCTGCTCGTGCAGGGCATTACCGAGTCCGCACCGCTCATGCTCTGGGGCTGGCTGTTTATCGTCATGCTCAGCTTCAAAATTAAGTCGGCTCCCGTTGTCGGCATCGGAACGACTGAGCAGTCCGCCGCGCTCGAACGGGGCGATGCCCCGCCCACCCGCCGACACTCGACACGCCGATGAGTGCCGCTCGTAGCCTTTCTCTCGCCGAGATCCTCGACTCAGCGGCGTTCGCCCGTGCTTACGCCGTCACCGCGTTCGCAACCGCTTTTGGTGGCCCGCTCATCGAAAATCTGGTGGGCTCGGCAACGCTGACAACGATCATGGTCGGGCTTGTCCTGATCGGTGCGGCAGTCCTGTTCGTTCGCCGCGCAGAACTCGCCTGGATCCGCTTCATCCCATCGAGCATCGCGCTCATATTGCTGTGGACATGCTTGTCGTTCGCCTGGTCTTCCGATCAACGATTGACTTGGATAGGCATCTGGGGCGCACTCGGCTACGCCTTTCTTGCCATCGTGATCGCACATATCCGCGACTCGCTGCAAACGGTGCGTGCGATCGGCGACGTGTTGCGGGTCTTGCTGGCACTGTCGATCGTTGTGGAGCTACTCAGCGGCGTCTTCTTCGACTCTGCCTTCGAGTTCCTCGGGGTGCAGGGCAACATCACCGCGGGCGGGCCGGTGCAGGGCATTTTTGAAACCCGCAACATGTTGGGCCTGGTCAGCGTGATTGCCCTCGTCACGTTCGTCGTCGAGTTCCGCACCCAATCGATAGAGAAGCCGCGTGCGGTCGTGAGCATCGCCATGGCACTCGCCCTCATCGGTCTTTCCCTCTCCCCGACGGCCATTGTTTTGGTCGGTGTCGTTGCCGCCAGTGCCGGAACTCTGGCGATCGTGCGCGCGACGCAGCCCGAGCGACGTAACGCCGTGCAGCTCACTTTGGCCGCCCTCGTTGTGGGCATGATCGTCATCGGTCTCGTTTTCCGGCACCAGATCATTCGCTGGCTGGGAGCAGGAACCGACATCGCCGTGCGTGCCGACCTGTGGAACGCGTTGCTCGACTACAGCCGGCTACAGCCCTGGCAGGGATGGGGCTACTTCGGCGCGTGGGCGCCGAACGAGTTTCCGTTCTGGTCGATCAATGACCGTGCCGGCGAGGATATTCATCTCAGCGCGCTGAATGCCTTCTTCGATGTGTTGATTCAGCTCGGCATCGTCGGTCTCGTGCTGTTCCTCTTCGCCGCCGGTCTCGCACTCACGCGCGCCTGGCTCATTGCGACGCAGCGCAAGTCGATCCTGTACGCGTGGACTCCTTTGGTGCTGATCACGCTGCTCGCAAACTCGATGTTAGAGAGCACGGTTCTCACCAGCGTCGGTTTCATGCTGTTCGTGCTGTGTGCGACGCGGGCCGGGCAAGTGAAGTCGTGGCGAGAACTGCTTGATGCGCCGCGCCCTCAGAGTCCGTCCATCCAGCCAGGGTAGGCTCGAAGGCGTTCCGCTCCCCCTCCACACCCTGGGAATCATGTCTGCTGCATTCGAACCGGCGTCGGCAACAATCGTTGTCGTTACGTACAACCGCTCGCACCTGCTGACGCGTCTTCTCGACTCCGTCATTGCGATGGACCCGAAGCCGGGCTATGTCGTCGTGGTGGATAACGCATCCGCTGACGACACTCCAGAACTCGTCGAGACCTACCGCGACAAGCTCGGAACCACGCTCGTGTACCAGCGTATGGAGACAAACACCGGTGGTTCCGGTGGCTTCAGCGAGGGCATGCGGGTCGCCTATGAGCTGGGCTCCGAATGGATCTGGATGATGGACGACGATGTTGAACTCGTCGCCGACGGTCTGGCCAAGATGGGCAAGTGGGCACCGCGCTTCAAGAGCATTCAGGGTCGCCGCTATGACTATGACGGCAGCGAGTTCTATTGGCAATACCGCGTTTCACCGTCGATGGGAATTCCGATTCCGTTCGCTCCGGCAGCTTTCGACAGCTCCGGGTACAAAGAGATGAACTCGGGCTGCTTCGAGGGCATGTTCATCCACCGCGACATCGTGCAGCAGATCGGCCTTCCCGACCCGCGCTTCTTCATCTACTGGGATGACACGGTGTACGGCTGGCTCGCGTCCCTCAAGACGACCGCCGTGATCGTCGACGACTTCGTCTTGCGTCGCACGCGCGAAATCAAACAGTGGGACATGGGCCTGCGTCATCTCAACGCTTCGAGCGACGCGTACCGCTACTACATCATGCGTAACCGTGCATATATGCGCCACTACTACAAGCAGCACGGCACATACCGCCCCGTTGCTTTTGCTTTCGGCTCGTTCCTGACGTTTGCGAAAGAACTGATCCGCCTCACGATTGTGGAGCGCAAGGTGCGCGGAACCAGTAATCTGTTCCGCGGTATTCGTGACGGTCGCAAGCTGTCGCGCGACCGCACATGGACGCCGATGCCGCCGCTTGCCCCGCTCACCACCGACGCTAAGTAAGTCAAGGAGCTCCGTGTCCCCTCGTGCAGGAAATTCTGGTCGCATCGGCCTGCTGGTCGCCATTGGCGTTGTTGCGCTGATCATCGCCGGTAGTGCTGTCCTGCTTGCGGTGAACCCACCTTTCCAGGGCGAGGCCAAGCCGACGCCGAGCACGAGTGCGAGTGCTTCTGCAACGGCAACGCCGACCGCCTCCCCCACGACGAGTGCGACACCGACAGCGACACCGAGCGCTTCGGCAACACCGGAGCCAGAGCCCACCGTCACTCCGACAGGCGACCCTGTTCCGGATGACGCTGACTTCCGCGCCGCGGTGGCGCCTTATCTCTCCGATGCAGAAACCGGCCTGTCAATGATTGAAGTCTCCGTCGACGGGGGCTCGTTTGCCGGTACTCAAGACATCGTCCGCCCAATGATGCAGGATGTGCAGCGCCTGCTTGATCACCCGAAGCCGTCCGACCCGGACACGTGGAAGGGTGCCGTTGAGTCTTATAGCGGAGCACTTGATGCTCTCTACCAGGCACTAGGAAACACTGATTCTGCCCGCACGGCGACGGCGCTCGAATCAGCGCACACCAGCCTCGCCACGCTTCTGGACCTGGCGCAGTAGCGCGGCGGACCAACGCGTAACGCACTGCGCCAGCGCGGGCGTTACGTGCCGTGTTCGGCGTTGTACCTGTCAAGCACGTCGGCGATCGGGCCATCAAGGACGAGCCTCCCGCTGTCGAGATACAGGCCGCGTGTACAGAAGCGGCGCAAGTCGCGTTCGTTGTGGCTGACGAAGAAGAGGGTGCGTCCCTCGTTAAGGAGCTCATCGATGCGCTTGTAGCATTTGTCGCGGAACGCTTTGTCGCCCACTGCGAGCACCTCGTCAACGAGAAGGATCGGCTCATCGAGTTGAGAGACGACGGAGAACGCCAAACGCACCTTCATGCCGCTGGAGAGATGCTTGTACGGGGTTTCGAGGAAGTCGCCGATCTCGGCAAAGGCGATGATGCCGTCGAATCGGGCGTCGATCTCAGAACGGCTCATGCCGTGCAAGCCCGCGATAAGTCGGACGTTTTCACGAACGGTGAGGTCTGCGGCGAAGCCTCCCGTGAGCTCAATCAACGGTGCGACTCCGCCATGCACTTCGACGGTCCCCTCGTCGGGCAGTAGCACTCCCGCGACGAGCTTGAGGAGGGTTGATTTACCCTGCCCGTTGCGGCCGACGACACCGATCGCTTCGCCATAGTTCACGGCAAAAGAGACATGACGAAGCGGCCAGAACTGACCCGGCTTCGTCCGTCGCTTCGCGCCGCCGAACAGATCTTTCAGGCTCGGTCGGCCGCGACGGTTGCGACGGAACCTCACACCAAGGTCAGTGATCGTCATGGCAGAGATGGCTGTGCTGGTGGGGTCAGTCATTACAGCTCCTTCAGCACGGTGCGCTCGAGGCGGCGGAATGTCACGATACCCGTCACCAGCAGGGCGAGCGTGAGGATCACGCTCACAACGACGCTAAACAGGTCGAACTCCTCAGGGAAGAATGCCATGCGGTACAGCGTGAAGATGCCGGCGAGCGGGTTGAACGCGGCGATCTGATCGAACGGTGCCGGCAGGTCATTAATTCCGTAGATCACGGGCGATGCGTAGAACAGAGCCCGCAGCACCAGCTTGGTTGTGCGCTCGAGGTCGCTGTAGAGAACGCAGAGCGGGGCAACCAAGAGTCCGAGGCCCAGGAGAAGTAGCGCCTGCATCAGGATGGCCAGGGGAAACAGCAGGGCACCCCAGCCAATGGTTGCGCCAGCGAACATGGCGAACAGGGCAAGCACAGGTAGCGCGAACAGAAACTCGGCACCCTTGCTCACGATGATGCGCGCGATCCAGATAGAGCGCGGAATGTTCGTCGAGCGCACCAACTTTGCGTCTTTGCGGAACGCACGAGTGAAGTCGCTGACCGACAGGTTGAACCATACCCACGGCAGCAACCCGGCAACGAGGAAGACGATATATGGTTCCGCCCCAACGTTCTCCCGTTGGAACACCTGCGTGAAGATAAACCAGTAGATGACCGCCATCACAAGCGGATCAAGAACACTCCAGAAATACCCGAGCAGGCTCGTTGCGTAGCGCACCTTCAGATCGCGCGCAGACAACAGCCGAAGCGCGTGGAGGTACCGGCGTTGCTTCGTCAACGGGGGGCGGCTCGTCACAGTTCGAGTCTAGAGGCCGCGAGGCTGGGAACCTGTTAGGCGTACCAGCGGGTATCCAGGGGCCTGAAGTAGGCTTACGTCGGCCGCTTTCTTGCGGCCGCAAACTCACTCTCGGAGATTTTTGTCACTGTGACGCACATCTTGCAAAACGTGGTCTTCCCGCTCGACCGCGATCCTGATCTTCTGCCCCTGTACGCCGACCCAGAAACCTGGTCGTCGATCGATGAAGAGCCGGTTCGTGTTTCATCGCGCGCACACATTGGCAACATCCTGGGCCGCACCAGTGTGCGTGTGGTCGCGGGACGCCGCGTCTCTCTCGGCACCTACTTCAATGCTTTCCCGGCCTCCTACTGGCAGCACTGGACGCCGTTGAAGGAGGTTCGCCTCACCGTCCGCGTCGAGGGCGACGCGACAGTCCTCGTCTACCGCTCCACGAGCAAGGGTGTTCGCCAGCGACTCGCCATCCGCGAGGTTTCGGGCACGAGCGAATCGCACTTTGACCTACAACTCAACCAGTACAGCGATGGTGGCTGGATTTGGTTCGACGTTATCGCCGACGCGAAGCCTGCCGTGCTTTTGGGCGGCGAGTGGACGACCGAAGAAGAGCCAGCGCGCACGGGCAAAGCTTCGATCGGAACCACGACATACAACAAGCCGGACTACTGTGTGGCGACGCTGACCGCACTCGCCGATGCCCCCGACGCACTGGCACTCGTTGACCGCATCTTCCTGATCGACCAGGGCACGCAGAAAGTCAAAGATCAAGCGGGCTACGCTGAGGTCGCTGAGCGTCTCGGCGAAACGCTACAGATCATTGAGCAGCCCAACCTCGGTGGTTCCGGTGGCTTTGCGCGCTCGATGTATGAAACGCTCCAGCGCGAAGAGAGCGACTTCGTGCAGTTGCTCGATGATGATGTTGAAATCGAGCCCGAATCACTGCGCCGTTCGATCGTTTTCGGCCGCTACGCAACGACGCCGACCATCGTCGGCGGCCACATGTTTGATCTTCTCGATCGACCGAAATTGCACGCCTGGGCCGAAGTCGTTGACCGCAAACCGTTCATGTGGCGCACGCTTTACCAAGAGGTAATGCCGCACGACTTCGGTGCGCAGAACCTCCGCCAGTCGCCCGAGCTACACATGCGTATGGATGCCGACTACAACGGCTGGTGGATGACGCTCATTCCCAAAGACATCATTCGTGAAATCGGCCTCTCGCTACCCGCGTTCATCAAGTGGGACGACGCCGAGTACTCCATCCGTGCTGGCGCTGCCGGATACTCGACGGTGTCGTTGCCTGGCGTCGCGCTGTGGCACGTGTCCTGGGTGGGTAAAGATGATTCGATTGACTGGCAGGCATATTTCCACGCCCGCAACCGCATCGTTGCGGCGTTGCTGCACTCACCGGAACCGCACGGCGGGCACCTGATTCGTCACAGCCGTCGTGCCGACCTGAAGCACCTCATGATGATGCAGTACTACCCAGCTGAGTTGCGTGCGCGTGCGCTCCGTGATGTCCTGAGCGGCCCCGAACATATGTGGGGCAACCTCGCGACCGCGATGCCTGCCGCCCGCGCCCTGCAGTCCGAGTTTGCCGAGACGCGCGTCATTAAAGACCGTGGCACCGTTCTCAAGTCGCGCTTCGGCCGTCGTGTTTATACGGTGGAGCGCCTCGTCGAAAAGCCGGAGAACCCCACGGGTCTCGCCCTCCGCATCTTTACCGCACGCACCCTGCTGAATCACTGGTTCCACAAGCCGAAGGCCGCCAACGTGACGCAGCCGGAAGTCGAAATCGGCAAGGAAGACGCGGCATGGTGGCGTGTACCGGAGTTTGATAGTGCACTGGTCAGCGCCGCCGATGGCTCAGGAAAGGTCATCTATACCCGCGACCGCGCAAAGTTCCGTCAGATGCTGCCGGAATCAATTCGTCTGCACGCTGAGCTTCGCCGCAACTGGCCTGAGCTTTCCCGCCAGTACCGCGCTGCGCTGTCAGAGCTCACCTCGACCGAGCGCTGGCACGAAACGTTCACAAAGGGGCAGTAAGTCGCGCAAAAGAGGCGGGCCGAGGGATTCACTCCCCCGGCCCGCCTCTTTTCGTGCGTGATCCGCTTATGCGAGCTGGTTGTTCCACATGGATAGTGCGGAGCCGATGGCCATGTGCATGTCGAGGTACTGATAGGTGCCGAGGCGGCCACCGAAGTGGACGTCCTTTTCGCCTTGGCCGAGGTCGCGGTAGGCAAGAACACCTTCACGGTCGGTCGGCGTGTTCACCGGGTAGTACGGCTCGTCATCTCGGGTCGCGAAGCGAGAGAACTCGCGGTGGATGACGGTCTTGTCCTGAGCGAATACGTCTTTCCGCTCCGGGTGGAAGTGCTTGAACTCGTGGATACGCGTGTACGGCACGTCCGCGTCGGGATAGTTCATCACGCTCGTGCCCTGGAAGTCCTGAATATCGAGGACTTCTTCTTCCAGGTCAATCGTGCGCCACGACAACTCTCCAGCCGCGTAGTCAAAGTAGCGGTCGACCGGTCCGGTGTACACAACGGGCACCTGACCAACGACAGCATTCTTGTGCAGCGGCTGCGACTCGTCAAAGAAATCGGTCGACAGAGCGACTTCAATGTTCTTGTGGTCAGCCATCCGCTCCATCCACGCCGTGTACCCGTCAACCGGGAGACCCTCGTACGTGTCGTTGAAGTACCGGTTATCGTACGTGTACCGCACCGGCAGACGGCTAATAATCGACGCCGGAAGCTCCTTCGCATCCGTCTGCCACTGCTTCGCCGTGTAATCACGAATAAACGCCTCAAACAGCGGACGACCGATCAAACCGATGCCACGCTCTTCCAAGTTCGACGCCGAATGCACATCAAACTCACCCGCCTGCTCCGCAATCAGAGCACGAGCCTCCGCCGGCGTGTACGCGGCGTTAAAGAACTGGTTAATCGTTCCCAAGTTAATGGGCAACGGATACACGATGTTCTTGTGCGTCGAGTACACCCGGTGCTGATAATTCGTGAACTTCGTAAACCGGTTCACGTACTCCCACACCGTCTCATTCGACGTGTGGAACAAGTGCGCACCATACTGATGCACCTCAATCCCCGTCGTCGGCTCCGCCTCGGAATACGCATTACCGCCCAAGTGGTGACGACGATCAATGATCGTCACCTTACGACCAGCTTCTGCTGCACGCTCCGCGATCGTGAGTCCGAACAGGCCAGAGCCCACCACAAGAAGATCCATGCCACTGCTTTCTGCATTGCGAGATTGGGCGCGTGTGCGCCCCCAGCATTCTACCCGTGCACGGTTTTGCACACCCTCATGGCGTGCCCAACAGCGACATCGCCCCTCGACCGCCACATGAGAAGCCTGGCAATAACACTCAAAGGGTCCGTTGAGTTGCAGGCAAGGCGCCCTGTCGTTGCAAGATGGATTCGTGGATGATCGAGCCCCCCAGAAATCTCCCAACCCACTGCAACGGATGTGGGCGATTGGCGTTATTCGCTATCTTGCCGTCGGTGGCTTCTGCTTTCTGTTCGATGTTGCCCTGCTGTGGTTCGCCACCTCGGTCCTCGCCATCCACCTCGTCCCTGCGACGGCGATCGCCTTCCTAGCGTCGTTTGTGGTGACGTACTCGATGCAGCGTTTCGTGGCATTTGCCGCCGATAATAAGGTCGCACCGAGTGTCGTGAGGTACACCGTGTTGGTCGCGGCCAATACCATCATCACGACGGCCATCGTTTGGGGCATCGATGAAATCGGGTGGGGATGGTTGATAGGCAAGATCCTTGCGGTCGGAGTCACGACCATCACTAATTACTTCGTATATCGATACTGGGTGTTCGCGCCACAGAAAATCGAGGGGACTCGGCATGTATAAGAACGCCATCATCGCGGCGGTGGTACCCGCCTACCGTGAAGAAAAGATGATCGCGAAGGTCATCACCACGATGCCAAGCTTCGTTGATCACATCGTGATCGTCGACGACTGCAGCCCCGACGGCACGAGCGATGCCGTGCGCGCAGTGAACGATCCCCGTGTCACCCTCATCCGCCACGAGGTCAATAAGGGGGTTGGTGGTGCCATTATCACCGCGCATCGCGCCGCCCTAGACCTGGGAGCTGACGTCAATGTCGTGATGGCTGGTGACGCTCAGATGGATCCGCACTATCTACCCGATCTCTTGAATAAGGTCACCGACGATGGCTACGGGTTCGCGAAGGCTAATCGCTTCTATGGCCCCGAATCATTCAAGGGAATGCCCGGGCACCGCGTATTTGGCAACGTGGTGCTGTCGTTCATGACAAAACTTTCCAGCGGCTATTGGAACCTGTTTGACCCGCAGAACGGTTACACGGCGGTTCGCACCGAAGTACTCAAGCGCATTGACCTCAGTTCGGTTGCCGAGCGCTACAGCTTCGAGAACGACCTCCTCATTAAGCTGAACATTCTGCAAGTGTCGGCCACCGATGTTCCAATTCCTGCCGTGTACGGCGAAGAGGTTTCCAGCATCAAATTGCGAAAGGTCGTACCTGAGCTGCTCAACCGCCTCACGGTGGGCTACTGGTCGCGCATCTGGTACCGCTACGTCCTGTGGTCCTTCTCCCCCATCGCGCTTTTGCTCTTCGGCGGGTTACTCATGACCGGCATCGGCGTCGGCATTTCAATCTGGGTCATTTTCCAGATCGCGTCCTCTGTCGTCGCAACGGCAGCCACCGTCATGCTGGCGGCGCTACCGCTCATGATCGGCATACAGATGCTCCTCACGAGTCTGCAACTCGACATCCAAGCGACACCAGACCGACCAAACTTTGAGCCGTTCTCACCACGCGTGTAAGCGTTGCGGCGCCGCCGTTACTCGCCGCAAGCGATGATGCGGTAGAGCTTCGCTTCGCCCTCGGAATCCACGAGCGAGAGCACGTCTGGCCCTGCTTGTTCGAGGCCCGGGTAGGGGTGGGGTCCTGCATGCACGCCCAACGGACCAAAGTCGAGGACCCAGCGCACGTTCTCCGTCTGCAACGCGGCGCAGACCTCTGGGTTGGCGGTTGCCTGGTCGAGCTTGTTAACGATGAGATCTTTCGTTGGTGTCATCTCATCGAAAATGTTGGTGAGCAGGACTTCACGATTCGACAGCGCGTATGCCAGAGACGTGCCGGTCCACGGGCTCCCCGCAATGACATCCCCCTCCGGAACCACGTCGTCGAGTCGCGAAAGAAGTGTGCGCTCGTCAGTATTCACAAGCGGTGAGCTCGGCGTCTGCGCGTACACCCGAGCCATGGAGCGCTCTGCGACGCCGATAGCCGGATTCACCATCGCGATGCCAGCGACGGCGACGGTCACCAGCGTCGCGCCAGCTACACGTACGGCACGCGGTTGGGATGTGGGGACAAAGTTCAGTAGCCAGCGTGTCACGGCCATGAGGCCTACCGCAGCCAGCGGGATGAGCAGAGTCGGAAACAGCGATGCGATTCGGTTGGCGTCGTTGTACCAGGTGCCACTAATCAACGCACGCACGCGGTTGTGCGGCCCGGCGACGCAGACAAAGTAGATGGCAGCTAAGGCCGCGTATGAGGCAACCAGCCACCACAGATCACGCCGTTTCATGACGATGGCGATAATCCCTGCGACGGCAAGGGCAACGACCGCCCACAGCGCTGGCCGTCCAACCAGGGCCAGTGAAAGAACATCAACAGCGCCCTCGACAGGTGTTCGCGTCGGCGGCCAAAATGCCAGGTCTGCGGCAGGACGAGCAACGACGAAAATGCCGAGGGCGACGACGCCGAGCGCGATAACGCCGGCAATGACGAGCCTCTTCTGACGCGCCGACGCCTCGGCCCCAGGGCCCCGCACCCATCGCACCAACCATGCGATGACAGCGAAGCCGCCAAAGATCAAGAACGCGATAAAGGTGCTCGGGTGCGCAAGCGCGAGGGTTCCGATCGAAACCAGCAGGAGCGCCCACCGCGACCAGAGGGCCGGCCGGGGCAGATCGTTACTACCGATGTCCAGCACGAAGAGCAGCGCAGCGAGCGCGGACGGAAGTAGCGCAATCGACAGAACGTTCGGGTAGAGCACACCGAAGTCCAACATGAGCATGGGGAACAGCGGAATCGTTGCCGAGAGGACGGCACCAATGGCAAGTGCGACAGGCTGGCACCCAGCGATGCGCGCCACGAGGGCGATGCAGGCCAGCGGCCAGACGAGTGCTCCGAGGGCAATGGTGACGGCGTTGACAGCGACCGGAACGCTCGCACCCGTCAGCATCATGACGGTGCACGACAGCGCATGCCACAGGCTCGGGTAGAAGCCGGGGAGCAATTGGCGGGTCGGCGCGATGTACCCGCTCTCCCCCACCCAGCGCACACCGTTCAGATGGTAGACGTTGTCAAATGTCTGTGAAATGTTCTCTGGAGCGCCTGTGACGCGTGCGAGCTGAACCGCGAGCATAACGAACGCGACCAGCATCGTGACCAACATCCACCATTGCAGCGGAGTCCGCTCGGCGGCACGCTGACCAGAACCACGGTCAAGCCAGCGCAACCCGGCGGCCAGAGCCAACAGGGCGACGACGGAGAGGAGCCACGCGATCACGCCCCAGCGGAACGGAATCACCATGTTGACGATCGCGGCCACTGCAATGGCCCCGAGGCTCAGCGGCGCGGCCACAGCGAGGCGGGTGGAAGGAGAGAATCCGGCGATCCGTGCGGCCCCGTAACCGGGCACAAACACCACAATCAGTGCAACGATGACGACCGGAGCCGCTTCAATCCAGGTCATGTATCTCCCAAAGCACGCCGTTGCAACCGATCGTACCGGCTACGGCTCGTGAGATTTGCTAGGCAGCACCGACCACAATGCGAGGAACGCCCGCCCAGGCCTCGGCAACGGTCGCGTTGCGACCATCAACGAGCAACCGGATTCCCGGGAAATTAACGGGGCTCAGCGAGCGATAGTCCGCGTGGTCGGTCTGCAGAATCACCAGATCAGCGTCGTCTCCGATGTGGTAGGGCTCGAATCCGAGACCGCGAAGCTCATCGTCAGTGTAGAGCGGATCGTGAACCCAGACGTCGGCACCACGAGAACGGAGCGCGGCAACCGTGGGGAATACTCCCGAGAACGCCGTCTCCTTCACGCCGCCACGATATGCGGCACCGAGCACAACTGCTTTCATGCCCGTCAGATCACCGAGAAGGGATCCCGCTTGAGATACCAGACGCTCGGGCATCGACGCGTTGAGCTGTCGTGCCGTGCGCACAATGTCGGCATCGGGGTCGGTCGAAAGGTACAGGCGCGGGTAGACGGGGATGCAGTGACCGCCAACAGCAATACCCGGGCGGTGAATGTGGCTGTACGGCTGCGAGTTGCACGCTTCAATGACTTTGTAGACATCGATGCCGTTGGCTGCCGCAAACAGGCCGAACTGGTTTGCCAGGCCAATGTTGACGTCGCGATACGTCGTTTCCGCAAGCTTCGCCATCTCAGATGCTTCCGTGGTTCCGAGGTCCCACACACCATTCGGGCGCGGCAGATCGGGACGCTCGTCGAACTGAAGAACGGCTTCGTAGAATTCGCGAGCGCGACGGTTGCCCTCGTCGGACAGCGCACCAATCAGCTTGGGGTACTTCCGCAGGTCAGCAAAGACCCGGCCGGTGAGCACCCGCTCAGGTGAGTAGACGACGTGGAAATCAACGCCTTCCGTGAGACCAGAGATCTCTTCAAGCATGGGTTTGAAGCGGTCACGGGTGGTACCGACTGGCAATGTCGTTTCATAGGAGACGAGGGTTCCCGGTGTGAGGTGCTCAGCCAACGAACGCGTCGCCGCGTCCATGTACTTGAAGTCAGGCTCCCACGTCTCGTCGTGTACGAATACCGGTGCCACCAGCACAACAGCGTCGGCACCGGGAATCGCCTCAGCGTAATCCGTCGTCGCACGCAAGCGGCCAGCCGGAACGAGTTCAGTCAGCTTCTCCTGCAGGTGTGCTTCGCCAGGAAACGGCTCGACTCCAGCGTTGATCAGATCAACCGCCTTTTGGTTTACGTCGACGCCGATGACTTCGTGCCCAGAGGCTGCAAACTGAACGGCAAGAGGGAGGCCGATTTTTCCAAGGGCTACAACGGCAATACGCATGATCTCAATTCTAAGTGACGTGAAGCATCACCAGATCGCCACCCGCGTTTGCTGCCCGCGAGCGCGAACCCCAAACCCGTCGATGTCGTGGGCTCAGCGTTGCCCGCGGAGCAGGACCTCGACGACACGTTCTGCCGCTTTGCCATCACCGTACGGCGCGGCGTCGGTTGCGGCGGGTGCCGGACGGCTCGCGGCTGCGGCAATCTCTTCCGCACTCAATGCCAGCACGTTCCAGCCCAGCTCAACGGTTTCTACCCACTCCGTTTCGGTACGAACAGTCGTCGTGGGCACGCGCAACAGGAAGGCCTCCTTCTGAAGCCCACCGGAGTCAGTAATCACGCCAGCCGACGCCATCACCGAGGCAATCAAGTCGTGGTAAGGCAGCGGTTCGTGCACCATGAGTGAGCCTTGTTGCAACTCGATCCCGTGCTCTCGAGCCTTTGCGAGCACGCGGGGGTGGGCGAGCAGAACTACAGGCTTGTCAAGGTTTGCGAGAGCCGTAGCGATCTCGGCGAGGCGATCGGGATCGTCGGTGCTCTCAGCACGGTGAATCGTTGCCACGTAGTGCGAACCTGGTGTGAGCTGGAGCTCCGAAACGAGTGGCGATGGCGCACCCTGGATTTGGTCACGCACGGCGTAAAGCACATCGGTCATCACATCGCCGACGAGTACCGTGCGCCCGCCCAGTCCCTCATTCTGCAAGTGCTCAACCGCGACCTGCGTCGGGGCCAAGAGCAGATCAGCCGCGTGATCGGTCATCACGCGATTGTGTTCTTCCGGCATGCGGCGGTTAAAGCTCCGCAGGCCCGCTTCGAGGTGCGCCACCGGAATGTGTAGCTTTACTGCGCTCAGCGCCGCGGCAACCGTCGAGTTCGTGTCGCCGTACACAAGTACCCAGTCGGGCTGATGCTCGAGCAGCACATCGTCCAGAGCCGCGAGCATCGCCCCTGTCTGCTTTCCGTGCGAACCGCTGCCAACCCCCAGATGTACATCCGGAGCTGAAATACCAAGCTCCGTAAAGAAGACGTCCGAAAGAAGCGGGTCGTAGTGTTGCCCGGTGTGCACAATGATGTGTTCCACCCCGGCGGCTTTCGCTGCGCGGTCAATCGGTGCGAGCTTCACGAACTGCGGACGAGCACCAACGACAGAAAGAATCTTCACCCTTCCACTATAGGAGCGTGCATCACAGCCGACGGTTTCCGCCAGCGCACGATCCTGTCGCACCGTGACGAGCTAGCGCAACAACAGTGTCGCCGTCAGATACCGTACGGGCGCTTCACGGGCGAAGACGCGGCTGAGCTTTGCCGGGAGGATGGTGTCAAGTGACGGCGTCGTGCGACGGGCAACGAGGCGTCGCGCCGCCCGCACGTCATTCGGGTCTCCTGATCGACAGAGTGTGAGCACCTTCGCATCGAGTCGAGATACCTCGTTGAGGGCACGTGGAGCAAACTCAACCAGAGCCTCGATCGCAGAAGCTACATCCTGTGCGTCCTGTGCGCTCCAGTCGTGTTCAAGGGGACGCAAGGCAATCCACGACGTCACGTTCTGGCGCAGTGCTTTCACACCCAACGCATGGCGCGCGCGCTGGTTCAAGCGACGTGCCGCATCAGATGCGAGAAAAAGTGTCAGTGTTGCGGTGTCGTGGTGCATGGGACGCGGCCGCGTCGTTACGCGCTCGACAGCGTCATCATGAACGAGATACGCGGGGCCACCTCGGTCAAACGATATGCGGGTATCGGCAAACCACAGTGCCGCGGTGAATGGAAAATCTTCGCCCGGGCGCCCGTCAGCAACCGCGGGAAACCGAAGTTCGCCGACGGTTGTTCTCCGCAAGAGCCCAAGCGGGGCCGTGCGATAGGCCAAGCGATCTTTGACGCCAGAGAGATTGCGCTGACGGTAGGGCCGTGTCGGTGGCGTCAAAATGAATCCGCCGTGTGCATGACGGATTCGCGCCAAGACCGCGTCGCTCGTGGTCCTGCGAGCAACGGCAAGCCAAGAATCGATTGCTCCCGGCTCGAGCGAATCATCCGAACCCATGATGCTGACGAACTCGGCGTCTGCGGCGTCGAGTCCGGCGTTGAACGGACCGCTTGGATCCTTGCGACCATCGGAAACGTCAAGAAATCGGAGACGTTCGTCCGTGAGCCACGGACTGAGCAGGCCCGCAAACGCGCTGCGCGCAATGTTGTGACAGACCACTGTCACGCGCACGTTCGCCCGCGTGTGGTCAAGTACCGAAGACACCGCGCGATCAACAGCGCGAGATGGATCATGCGCGGCAATAATGACATCGACGTCGATCATCGTGCAACGCCCAAGAAATCGGCGAGCGCAGACGCTGACCTCGTGCCATCGTGCACATTTCGCACGAATGCTGGGCCGCGCGATGCCAGAGCAGCAGCTCCCTCACGGTCAGCAAGAACACCACGAAGAACGGTTTCAAGTGAAGCGATCGTGGCCTGCATGATCGGCAGTTCAGTACCCGCTAACGCCTGCACGCGTGCTCGGTTGTCATCGGTCACGTTTCCGATGACGAGTCGCCCGGATGCCAGTGCTTCGCACGCGGCCACGCCGTAGTCACCGAGGCGAAACTGATCAAGCACGATGTCGGCACGCGCAAAAAAGGCGGGGACATCCTTGGCAGGTACGCCCGTCAATCGCTCGTAACGGATGAGTCCTTCGTCGACGAGTCGTCGCAACATAGGCTCAATCGCTCGCGTGCCCTTAACGATCGGGCTACTCGGTGCGTGAACGACAAGCGGAACGTCATCAGCGAGCGGTGCGATCGATGATTGCCACTGCTCAACATCAATCACCACTGGCAACCAGGTCGCGGTCGGCACATCGTCAAGCATCCCGGGCGTCGACACGAAGACATCGGCTCCAGAACTGGCCATGAGCGCGTGATGCGCCGCCGATTCTTTCTCAAGTTGTCCGACAACGCTCCACTCTGAGTCGGCGTACGGTGAGTCGGGCACACGATCAATATGCGCTTGGGGGCGTCGCGCATCACTGCCATGGCTCAGCAAAGCGACCCGAATTCCGGCACGACGCAACGCAGCAATTTCTTCAGCCACCGTGGTTCCGTAAACGTCACCAAAGATGTGGCGTCCTGCCTCAATAATCACGTGCGTCGCCGACGAAAGAATCGCGGAGCGTTGCTTCTTGGCCCACCCGCGCGAGAGGAGATAGACAGATGCGGGTACCCGCTGATCGATGTCAAACCCGTACCCGGTTCCGGCCTGGTACGCCATCGCGACGGCATCAACACCGGGCAGGGTCTCAGCTGCGCGCGCCCACGCATACCCTTGGCGCGCGAAGTTGACCGGTCCGATGAAGAGCCGCACCGGCTTCTCTTCAAACGAAACGGGGGGCGGAACCACAAACTCCAGCCGCCGAGGAAGGATCCTTTTTAAGATGGGGTCAGGAATAACGCGGGCCGCACGAAGAGCCAGCGCCTTGGCGCCCCCGGGGAGTGCCATAGGTCAGCCCCGTGCCATCAGGTCATCAATTGCCTTGACCCAAATGGCCACCTGTGTGTCGCTCGATAGCTCGCGGGCGCTCGCATCGGATGCGTTCTTGAACTCAAGCACACGGGCAGGAGTGATGTCATTTTCGAGCACCTTTTGCAGGTCAACACTCGTGAATCCATCAGCGACGATGCCGAGTCCGTGTTCGTTCACGACGCGTTTCATTTCCGGCGATGGGCCGATGATGACGCCGAGACGCGCCTGGACGTAGTCAAACAGTTTGTTGGGTAGAGCCCACAGGTTATTGAAGTTCACGGCTGGCAACAGGTGCACACCAACGTCGTAGCGGTTCAGGGTTTGCGACAGCTCCGCATATGGCACCGGGTCATGCAGAGTGATCTTGCCGCTCGATGCTTGTGCCAACTGCCGAAGCTCTTCGAGGTAGCCGGGGTCATTTGGCGTGAGATACATGTCAAGGGTGACCGGCGCATTCGTGGCTGTCACTGCGTTCACGATGGCGTCGATGTTGCGTGCCCGTAGCGCCGCACCAGAGTGCACGAGCTTGATAACGTCGCCCACCGGCTGTGCGGCAGCGTCTACATAGGGCGCAGCGTTCGTGACGACATTCGGCCGAAAGCCAAAGCGGCGCTGATACTCGTCCGCGATCCCCTGCCCCACCGTTGTCCACGATGTTGCCCGGCGCACAAATGTGCGCAAGTTCCACTCGATGAAGGGGCGGACAAACCACCGGAACTTCCAGTCTTCTTCGTGCATACGTGGCGAATACTCGTGAAGGTCAGCGTGCACACCGAGGCGTGGTTTGAGTTCAAGTGCCAACGGAACAGCATCGACGTCATCCGCCAAGACGGCGTCAAACTGTTGTCCGATCAGCGCGGTGCGTGCAGCGGCAACGGCTTTGTTGTTGCGGTACGCGTATGCGTATTGCCGAAGAATAAGCGCCGGGCGCGAGTACCGCCACACGGGCGCGTCGTCAGGCAACGCAAAGTGCTCGGTCACTCCCGCAGGAGCGGGTCCGTACCCGCACGTCACAACGTCGTATTGCGCCGAGAATGCCTTGACTTGTTTGAGCACTCGAGCATCAGAGGCGATGGGTGAGAACGACAGAATCAAGAGTCTTTTCACGACGCCCTCCGAGGTGTCATTTGATGCGCAAAGTAGATGACGTATCGGCGCAGCACGCTCTCCCGTGCGAAAAGTCGCCAGGGCTTGAGAGGCACGAGTCGGTCGATCAGTGGTGAATTTTTCATTCTAGCCGTCGCCTCCCGCAGCGCTGTCTCGTCGCAGCTTTCCAGCACCGCAATCACAGCGCGGTCGCGACGGGGAAAGTCGTCGAGCGCAGCGGGCGAAACTTCACGCCACGTCGATGTCGTTTCACGAAGCGCGGTCAGTTCGTCGGGCGTGAGCGCGCGATTGTCTTCGAGACGCTTCGTTACCGCTCCGAGCACCTGCACTCGCATGATCTTCGCGGCAAGAGCCCGCCGGTTTCTCTCGCTCGTCGCGAGAAACCATGGTTCATCCGCCAACGCCCTCACCGCTGCAAACGCAACCGAAAGGTCGAGCACAGCTGCGGCCGTCACGCGGTCGTTCGCGTCATCGTGGATGAGGTAACCAGGCGCATTGCGCGCGTATGAAATCGATGCCGTCGCGAAGAGCCTGGCGGAGAAGGAGAGGTCCTCCCCCGTCACGAACTGTGGATCAAAGACCGGCGCCAACGTCGTGACGTAGTGCCGACGGATGATGCCGAGCGGGGCCGAGCGAGAGAACAGCCTGTCTTTGACCGGATGCAGGTGGCTCTTACGCCATGGGCGCGCCAACGGTGTCGCAATCGCTTCCCCGCCTGCATGCGCAATCGCGAAGATCACCATGTCGGCACCATCACGGTCTGCACGCGCAAGTGCGGCGTCAATGGAACCCGGTTCGAGTTCGTCGTCAGATCCGAGCAAGCCGACAAATTCGGCAGATGCGTGCGACAGCCCGTAGTTGAAAGGGCCCGAAGGCGATCGGATGCCGTCCGTGAAAGGCAGCACGGTGACCCGACTGGGGTCGAACGCCGAGAGCTTCTTTTCGACCAGTACGGGATCAAGACCGTGGGCGACCACGATCACGTTCGATTCGCCTGTCGAGGATGCAGCCAATGCGGAGGCAACCGCTCGCTCGATCGGACGTTCGACGTTGTGGACGGCGATGACGATCTGCACGCGAGCGTTCATACCAGACCAGCGAGTGCCGCCTGCTGAGCAAATTCGGGCTCAGTTGCGACCACGTCATCAAAGGTTCCGCGGGACTGAATCTGCCCATCGCGCATGAACCAGATCTCATCGCTATCGCGAATCGTAGACAGACGGTGTGCAACGCACACGACCGTGACGTCATCGAGCTCACGGATCGCATCCATGACCCGGGCCTCGGTCTTTGTGTCCAGTGCACTCGTTGCTTCATCGAGGACAAGAATCACCGGGTTGGAGTAAAGCGCGCGTGCGAGTCCCAAGCGCTGACGTTGTCCACCCGACAGGTTCATACCGCGGTCCCCAACGCGCGCGTCGAGTCCGCCTAAGCGCTTCTCGAGAACGTCGAGCAGCTGCGCGCGGCGCAACGAGTCTCGTACCCGGTCAAGATCAATGTCATCACCCCAGGTCAGCGCAACGTTCTGCGCAACGGTGCCATCGAATAACGACACGTCTTGTGGCACGTACCCCACCCGACTACGCCACTCAGACAAGACGTCCTCAAGCTGATGCTCGCCAAAAGCGATGCGCCCTGAACTCGGGCTCAAGAGCCCGAGCAGAATATCGATCAGCGTGGACTTTCCAGCGCCCGACGTACCGGCCACGCCGATGCGCGATCCCATGGGGAGCGTTGCCGAAACGGAACGCAAAGCGGCTTCAGATGAGTTGGGGTAGGTGTAGGAAACGTCGCTCAGCACCAGTTCGCGAGGATTACCCACAATCGGGTCGTGACCGATTTTCTCGGCATTTTCTACATACTCCTGGGCGGAGTTGATGTCATCGATAACGGCGCTCACGTGCGGAATGTTCGATGTCAGCTGATTGACAAGCGCTTGGAATCCGGTGAGCGCTGGCACCAATCGCATGCCAGCCACGCCGAAGAGGGCAACAGCGGCGATTGCCGACTCCGGACCTGACGTAAACAGCGCGAATCCGCCAACGAGAAGGAAGCCACCGACCAACGCCGAATCAAGGATGAAACGGGGCATCGACGCCAGGAAATTGAGGTTGGCGCGCGCCTTCGCAGTGAAAATACGGTTGCTGTGTACAACAGCCGCAACTTCAGCCGACTTGTTGCGAAGCGTGATTTCTTTCAATGCACCGACCATGTCGGTCAGCAGCGACGCCACTTTAAACGAGTAGTCGCGGTTAACCTGCCCCGCGCGAATTGTTCGAGCGGCCAGCCCCCAATAGAGCACGAATCCGATAATGCCCAAGTAAATGAGCGTCACCAGAGCTGTGCTCCACTGGGCAACGAAAAGCAAAACAATGATGGCCACTGACGTGACCACAAGCGTGGACAGGCTCATAAAGGGCAGGAGGAACCCTCCCGTCACGTTGGCAATGCCAACGTCAGCCATCCGCACGAGCTCCGATGTGTTGCGCGTCAGGCGTGCCGCCCAGGGGGCCTTAATATACGCATCGAAAAGACGATCACCGATCTCGAGCTCGTACGTTGCCATCCGCCGCGTCGACGTCCACTGCAAGACCACCGACAGTGCGGACTTGACAATGATCAGTAGCGAAACGGCCAGAATGATCCAGACGTACCCGTCAGGCGGGACCGGTCCAATGATCGGCAGCGGAACAGCAGCTCCCTGAATCATTGCATTCAGCGAAGCCGCCAACAGCATCAGCGCAGCAACGTCGAGCAGTGCTAGGGACGCGGACAGAACCATGAAGCGGAAAATGTATGATTTTGCGCTCGCGGGTAGATGCGGCAGGATTCGACGAAAATTTTCAAAGATCGCCTTCATCGATCAGTCCCGTCCCTCGCCGTACGGCGCGAGTTCAAAGCGTGAAGACGCTGTTGGTCCGTGCCGACTCCAGCGCGGCCTCAACGACTCGCAGGGTGCGCAGACCCTGCGTCATCGTAACGACATCGCTTTCTTTACCCAGAACGGCGTCGCGGAAGGCTTCGTGCTCTACACGGAGTGGTTCGCGCTTTGCAAAGGCGAATCGTGTGACATCGCCTTCCGAAACACCGCGGAACTGCGCCATCGACTCCCACTCGAGGTCGATCGTTCCGTTGGCGTAGAAGGTAAGGTCACCGGTCGACGTGTCGGCGATGAACGCGCCTTTCTCACCCGTCACAACGGTGAGGCGTTCCTTCATGGGGCTCAGCCAGTTGACCAGGTGGCTCGTGATGACGCCGTTTGCCAGGCGACCTGTGATCGCGATCATGTCTTCGTACTCGCGACCGCTCTTGAACGCGGTCTGTCCGAACACCGTCGTGAAGTCGCTCTGCACGACCCATGCCGTGAGGTCAATATCGTGCGAAGCGAGGTCCTTGCCAACACCAACATCAGCGATTCGAGAAGGGAAGGGCCCCTGTCGACGCGTTGCGATTTGGTAAATAGCACCGAGGTCGCCTGCTTCGATGCGGCGACGCATCTGCTGCAATGCCGGGTTGAAGCGCTCGACGTGACCAACCGCTCCGACAAGGCCGCGCGATTCGAAGGCTTCGACCATGCGCTGGCCCTGCTCCACAGAATCTGCGATCGGCTTTTCGACGAGCGTGTGCACCCCAGCTTCAGCAAGCTTCAACGCTGCTTCCTCGTGGAAGCGCGTGGGAACGGCCACGACGGCGATATCAATGCCAGCTTCGATGAGAGCGTCAACGTCTGGCAGGACCGGGAGGCCCTTCGCAACGCTGTGAGGGTCTCCCCCGGGGTCGGCAATCGCGACGAGCTCGATGCCATCCACCTCACGCAGTACGCGAGCGTGGTGGCGTCCCATCATCCCGACGCCGAGAAGTCCAGCGCGAAGAGTCATTATGCACCAGCCTTTGAGACCGCGTTGACCGCCGCAACGATGCGGTCAAGGTCACTCTGCGAAAGCGACGGGTGCACCGGCAACGAAATGACTTCGCGAGCGGCGCGCTCGGTCTCCGGCAGGTCGAGGCCCGGAGCGTACGGCGCAAGCGACGGCAGACGGTGGTTAGGAATCGGGTAGTAGACGCCTGCACCGACGTTGTGCTCGCTCTTCAGCGCTGCGACGAACCCGTCGCGGTCATCCGCGACACGGATCGTGTACTGGTGATAGACGTGCGTTGCACCCTCAGCAACCGGAGGAACGATAACCCCCTGCAGGTTGGCGTCGAGGAACGCCGCGTTCTCCTGGCGAGTCTTCGTCCAGGCTCCGACCTTGGTGAGTTGCACGCGGCCGATCGCCGCGTGAATGTCAGTCATACGAGCGTTGAAACCGACGATCTCGTTCTCGTACTGCTTCTCCATGCCCTGGCTACGCAGCAACCGCGCCATGCGCGCGATCTTCTCGTCGGCAGCGACGATCATGCCGCCCTCACCGCTCGTCATGTTCTTCGTCGGGTACAGCGAGAACATCGCGAAGTCACCGAAAGAGCCGACCGGCTCACCATGCAAGGCAGCTCCGTGAGCCTGAGCAGCATCTTCGTACAGGCGGATGCCGTGCTTGTCGGCGATTGCGCGAAGTTCGCGCATGTGTGCCGGGTGGCCATACAGGTGAACCGGCATGATGCCCTTGGTCCGGCTCGTGATCGATGCTTCAACCGACGCCGGGTCAAGCGTGAAGGTCTCTGGCTCAATGTCCGCGAACACAGGCGTAGCGCCCGTGAGAGCGACAGAGTTACCTGTGGCAGCGAAGGTGAACGACGGAACAATGACTTCGTCGCCAGGACCGACACCCGAAGCCAGCAAGCCAAGGTGGAGACCGGAGGTACCACTGTTCACAGCAACCGACGGACGACCAGGCACAAAGTAGTCGCTGAACTCCTTTTCGAAGGCGGCGACTTCAGGGCCCTGAGCTATCATCCCGCTGCGGAGAACACGGTCAACAGCCGCGCGCTCTTCGTCACCAATGATCGGCTTTGCGGGTGGAATGAATTCAGTCACGCGGACTCCTCTTGCAATGTTTCGTTGGACTCGACGTAGCGAGTGCCAGTGGTGGGGCAAACCCACACATTTTCTTCGTCAGTGGGTTGAAGCGGCGTACCCGCCTTACCCACCCAGCCGATGCGCTTCGCCGGTACTCCGACGACGAGTGCATGCGCTGGCACATCTTTGACCACAACGGCACCGGCGGCAACTGTCGCCCAGGCGCCGATGGTTACCGGAGCCACACACGTTGCGCGCGCGCCGATCGATGCGCCCTGCTCAATCGTGACGCCCACCGGCTCCCAGTCGTGCGCGCTCTTGATGGTTCCATCCGGGTTAATCGCACGCGGGTAGGTGTCATTCGTCAGTACAACGGCCGGACCGATGAAGACACCGTTGCCAAGCTTCGCTGGTTCGTATACGAGCGCGTAATTCTGTACCTTGCAGTTGTCGCCCATGACAACACCGGTACCGATGTAGGCGCCGCGCCCGACGATACAGTTCTCGCCCATCTGTACGCCCTCGCGCACCTGCGCGAGGTGCCAAATGCTGGAGCCTGCTCCGATACTGGCACCATTAGCTACATCTGCCGTGTCTACGATACGGACGGGCAATTCGGCAGTCACGATGCGGTGTTCCTATCTTCGGTTCCCAACGAGGACGCGGTGTCCATCCTACTCGCGCGGGAGCTGGAAACCTGAGCGATTACTTGGGCGACACGGTGAGCAACGGCAGACAGAGACACGTTTTCGCGCGCCCATGTGCTCCGGCGTTTACGTTCCGCCTCGCGGATTCCTTGGGCCTCATCAGCGAGCATCGTGCGCATGGCAGCTGCAACGGCTTCAACAGTGAACTCGGTCGACATGCCAAGGTCTGCGTCGCGCACCAGAGCACCCCCTGTGTTCGGCCCGGCAAAGAGCACGGGGGTGCCCACAGCGGCAGCCGCGTATGTCTTCGTGGGTTTGGCAAAGTCATACCCAATGCCAGGAACGATGCTGACCAGAGCGCCAACAGCACCCTTGATCCAGGACGCGGATTCCGCCGGGCTCACTACGCCACCGAAATCGACGCGGCCAGGAACGAGCTCGTCAGCGACGTCACGCAATGCGCCCTCAACGGCGCCCTGTCCGAAGAACTTCAGTCGAACATGCGGGTATTCCCGCGCAATCGAGGCAAAGGCACGCACGAAGATATCGGGCTGCTGCCACTCGCTCATCGTCCCGGTGTAGACAAAATAGGTTCCGTCTTCGTCCGGCGTTGGGACGTCGGGGTGAAAAATGTCAGTCGCAATGCCGTTACCGACAGTGGCAACCCGGTCGCGATCGGCACCGAGCAGAACGAGGCGCTCAGTAACTTCATCAGAAACGGAAATTGTGGCAGCCGCGCGGCGCAACACAGCGCGTTCCATGAACCGCATGATGCTGACGACAATGCGCGCCGCGCCCATGGAGGCAACTCCGTCTGTCCAGACATCCGCGGCGTAGTACACAAACGGCTTGCGCTTGAGCCACGAAGCGATGGCAACCACGAGTCCCGTCGTCGGCGGCGACTCGGCAACCGCGACGTCATATCGCGTGAACAGCGAACGGACAGCTGCCGGAGCGTCGAATGACGCGTACTGCACGTAGCCTCTCACGTTGCCGCCGCGGTCACGTAGCACGGGCCACCGCTTGATGGTGACGTCAGTCGGATCGGGGGTACGCGGCGCGTGCTTGGGCGGACGTGTCGTCAGCACGGTGACCTCTGAGCCTTCACGAGCAACGGCACGCCCAAGCGCACCTAGACGAAAGGCGCCGGCACCGACCTCAGGCGGGTACAGACGAGTGACGATAACGACGCGGCTCACGGTGCGTCCTCGTTTGAGTCTGTTGCCTTCTCATTCAATCGCGCTTCGAGGTCTGCAAGACGACGATCTTGGAAAGCGCTCTGTTCTGCCAAAGCTCGTAGCTTCTCCTCCACCCTGGTGAGCTCAGCACCGTACTGGAGCGAGACCAGGAACAGCAGACCGATGGCAACGAAGAAGGCGAGGTTGGTGGGAATCGAAATGCCCAGTAGTCGCGCCGTGCTGGTGAGGATCTGCGGAAAAATGGCGATAATCAACGCGAGCGTGCCGCCGACAAACCACCAGAGCGCATGCCGCTCGCGCAACGTACCACGACGCGTAAGCTCAATAATTGCGATCAGCGTCAGAAGCGCCGCAACAATACCGAATGCGTAGGTCATGGGGTTCACGATTTCACCTCGGCGACGGTCACTCGAGGACGCATCATCGCCAATAGGAGTGCGGCACCCGCGCGCACCAGGTAGACGGCAGATTTGATGGGACCGTGTGAGGGTTCGCCGCCCTGTCGCGCACGCATGGCTACGGGAATTTGCCGAATACGCATGCCACTGCGAGCCGCGATAACAAGCGCCTCAATCGTGTCGCCGAGATACTCTGCGGGATAGTTGTCGGCGAACAGGTCCACAGCACGAGGCCCAGCAGCTTTAAATCCGCTGGTGACATCGGTGAGCTTCTGACGCGCGATGGCGCCGATCACCATGGCCAGCGTCTTCATGGCCCACTTGCGAGGGCCACGCACACCGTAGTCGCCAACACCGGCGAACCGCGCCCCAATGACGATGTCAGCATCATCAAGACCCGCAACGAGCGTCGGAACGAGTCGAGGATCATGTTGGCCGTCAGCATCGACCTGCACAACCACGTCGTAGCCGTTAGCTCTCGCATACCGGAAGCCAGCACGCATCGCTCCCCCGACCCCGAGGTTAAATGGCAACGCGAGTACTGTGGCGCCCGCAGCCGTAGCCGCGGCTACCGTGCCGTCGGTTGAACCGTCGTCAATGACCACGCACGTCGCCGTCGGCACGGCCGCGTGAACGTCGCGGACCACGTCCGCGACAGACTCTTGTTCATTCAACGCCGGTATGACGATGAGAACGGAGTGGTCCACAATTTCCATCGTTTCAAGCTTACCTGGCTCGCTGGCGGACTCTACTCAGCGCACGCAGTGATCTGCCACACTGACACGTCTCCGACGCCGGCGACTTTCGAGAATCCGGGCTGGCCGTCAAAGTCAGTCATACCCGGCATCTCATAGCGCCCTGGTTCCGTACCGCCGATTCCGAAGTCGAGAACGTACTGTGGGCTCCCGAACGTAGCCAACGCGTCACAAACTTCTGGCACGGATGCGACGTCGCGCAACGATTCCGCCAGAATCCACCAGTCTTCGTTCACGGGCGGTGCCCATGTTTTCGGGTTTACGTCCAGACCACTCAGCATGTAGCCGAACCCAGAACCGGTGCTGGGGTTTGCGATCACCCGCGCGTCAGCAGGCAAAAGTTCGTCCAACGATTCAAGCATCTGACGCTCGTCCGTTGACAAATACGTTGAGTCACCTTCGACGTAGAGTGATTCTGTTTCGAACTCCCCGTAGAGCGTTGGCATCGGGACCGGTCGCAACAGCGTGATCACGATCATGACGAGTGACGCGACGCCCACGGTCAGCCACGAGTCTGACCGATCTGAAGTTTCACGACCCGATCGGGCGGCCCACCAGCCTGTCGCCTTGCGGACGGTGATCGCGAGGCCGTATGCAGCGAGCGGAATCGTGAGCAGCGGTGCCAGCGCGGCGACGCGATACGGATCTGCGTACCAGGCGCCAAGCAATTCGACGCGAATGAAGTCGCGACCAACGGTAGCCGCAACAAAGTAAAGCGCGGAAATACCGGCCCAGGCAACAACGACCCACCGATTCGCTGCGGTGAGCGTAGCGACAACGAGACCGATCAGCATGAACACGCTGACGGCAATTGCCGGGGCCATGAAAATATGTGCGTTCGTCAAAATGTCGAGGCCGGCTTGCAACCGCCCTCGGAACGGACCCCAGTGGCTACCGCTTGTCGAATGCGCGAAGAAGTACCAGACCACCGCAAGGCCACCCCACGTCACGGCAATAGCTGCTAGCTTCACGATGATCCGGACGGACGAGCGCACGATCTGAGAGGTCAACCAGATCGATACGACCAGGCCGCCGGCCAGAAGCGTTGCCGGTTGTGCAAGCGCAATTGCTCCAACGGAGGTCATGACCAAGAGCGCCGACAGGAGCCAGGTGCGCCAATCCGCACGAAGGCGCAGCCACTCAGGAATCGACAGCACAACAGCCAACGCGGCCGGAAGCATTGCGGTTGACAGTGCGTTCGGGTACAGAACCCCCCACTGGAACATCAGGATGGGGAAGGTCTGGAGGGCTGCGGCGAGAATACCAGCGGCCGCCGCGGCCGAATCGGACCGGAAAATGACCTTCGTCAACCAGGCAATTCCCAGTGGCCAAATCGCTGCACCGACCACCAGGGTGACGGCGTTTGCGGCCACCGCAATGTCCGCACCGGAGATCAGCACGAGCATCGAAGTGATCCCATGCCATGCGGCCGGATAGAACCCGGTGCCGCCGATGAACCCGCTGACATCGAGTGCCGACGCCGAGTGAGTCTCGAGAATGTATCGAACGGCGTTCAGATGGAAAATCGCGTCATTCGATTGCGAAATGCCATCGGGGTGCTGAATATAAGCAATCAGTCGCCACAGCGTGAGAAACCCGCCGATCGCAATCGCGATTGCGACGAACCATTCCCGATGTCCCCGCTCGCTGTGCGGCATCGGCGCGAGCCAGCGCATAATGAGGCCGACAGCGAACATCACGATCATGGCTGCGCCGAATGCCACCGGTGTCCACCCAATGCCAGCCAGGTCTAGGACGAGCGCGGAAACACTGATCATCGCGACGCTCATGACCGGTGCAAACGCGACGAGCATGAGTCCGCGTACTCGTACGATGGCAAGCAGCGCAAGGCCGGGAGCGAAGATGAGGCCAGCGGCAAGCGCGATCACATAGCTAGAGCCAGCCCACTCGGCAATCACCCTTCGATCCTTGCGAGCGCATTGTCAATGTCGCCGTCGAAAATGATCTGACCCTTGTGCACCACGACGCCGCGTGTGCACAGTTCACGTACCATTTCGGCGTCGTGGCTCACGACGACAAGCGTTTTGCGCTGCGCAATCAGTTCCTGGAATTTATCCCGGCACTTCTCGCGGAACGGCGCGTCACCGACGGAAAGAATTTCGTCGACGAGGAGCACGTCAAGTTCGACGTGAATCGCGACGGAGAAGGCAAGACGCATAAACATGCCTGATGAGTAGTGCTTGACCTCTTGGTCAATAAACTGCTCGATACCGCTGAACTTGACGATGTCGTCGTAACGCTCTTCGATCTCGTGCTGCTTCATACCGAGGATGGCGGCGTTCAAGAACACGTTTTCACGCCCGGAGAGTTCAGGGTGGAAGCCAGCACCAACCTCGATAAGGCCAGCCACACGACCGCGTGTCAGTACTTCGCCTTCGTCAGGCTGCATGACACCCGAGACGAGCTTGAGCATCGTTGACTTGCCCGACCCGTTGAGGCCGAGAATCGCAACAGATTCTCCCTCGTTGATGACAAGGTCGACGCCACTGAGCGCTTCGAATGAGCTCGTACGTTTGCGTCCGCGCACGAGGGCAACCATCGTGTCTTTCAGAGAGAACGCGTGGTTAAGGGTGAATGTTTTCTTGACGTTTTGGAGAATGACGCTGGGTCGCGACGTAATCATCGATGCACTCATAGGTCCTGCGCAAACCTTCCTTCAAGCTTGCGGAACACAAGCTGGCCCAACGCAAAGACACCAAGAGCAATGACAAACGCCCACAGTGTGTTTGAGAGCATGTCTGGCGCGACCGGGTTCGCCTGGATAACCGCGTTGTCTGAATGCGCAAGATCAGTCACGGGTACCCAGAATGCGAAGTGGAAGAGTTCGACAGCCTGCGTGATCGGATTGAGCAGATAAATCTGAGTGATCCAATTGGCACCGATCTTCTGCGCTGCGTCAGCAACCATAGTCCAGTGGTACAGAACCGGAGATGCCCAGGTCGCCAACATCAGCAATAGCTCGACGATGTTCTCGGAATCCCGGAACCGCACGTTGATGGCTCCGAAGAAGAGCCCAAGTCCGAGTGCAAAAAGCATCGTGAGAACGACCGCAGCGATAACGGCCACGATCTGCAATAGCGAGAACTGCGCCCACCACCCCATCACCAAACAAACAATGGCGAGCAAACCCAGCTGTGGGAGGAAGTGTGTCAGCGCCACAATCACCGCGGATACCGCGAACAATTGGCGGGGCAAATAAACCTTTCGCACCAACGGAGCATTACCGACAATCGACGTCGTCGCATTCTTGAATGCCTCGCTGAACAGGTTGATCACGATGATTCCGCTGAACAAGTAGACAGCGTAGTTTGGCACCCCTCGGCCGAGGTCGAGGAGGAGCCCCATGACAACCCAGAAGACCAGGAATTGGGCGGCTGGGCGCACATACGACCAGGTCCATCCCAGTACGGAGTTGCGGTAGCGCGTCGTCACACCCGTGCGGACCAGGAGCTTCAGCAAGTATCGCCATCGCACCACGTCGAGCAGACCGCGGCTTCGACCAGGGACGTCAAACTCCGATCGCGGAACGTTCGCAAAGAGCGACGGGGATTCGGCCAAGATAACCTCTAATTCAATATGTGGCGCACGAGAGGGCACTCGGCCGATAATTCTAGAGGACGAGTCCTGCGAGTAGCCCGAAGGACTCGTTAGCCGAATGTGGTGATGCCGTTCCAGCCGGTGCCAGCAGCGCGTGGTGCGAGCCAGCTCCCTCGACCGTTTCCGGGGTACAACAACAGCTCACCCGTAATGGTACGCGCGAATACGTCGACGTTTCCGTCCTGGTTGAAGTCTCCCGCACTAACGACCGCGGTCATTTTTTGCCAGCCCTGGCCGATCTGGTAATTCGTACCCCAACTACCCTTACCGTCCAGCGGGTAGAGCCACAAAGCGCCGTCCTTCGTGCGCGCGATGAGATCAACAGTGCCATCGCCATCGAAATCGCCTGCGGAGAAAACCTGGTCAAAGATGTTCCACCCCGAGCCCACGAGCTTTGGTTCTCTCCAACCGCCCAAGCCATCGCCGAAGTAGGCCCGCAACGAACCATCGGCCAGGCGTGCGAGAACATCAGGGTTGCCGTCTCCGTCAAAATCGACGTTGCCGACGATCATGGTGATGGGCGCCCAACCACTGCCGATCTGGCGTGGTTTCTGGGTGAGGTCGGCACTGGAGTACAACCAAAACAATCCGCTGGCGTCTACCATGCCGAAGTCAGAACGGTCGTCGCCGTCGAAGTCTCCCATCGGGAAAACTCGCCCCTGAGGGGATACAGCACCGATCTTGCGAACGTCAGCATTCCACCAACCTTTGCCATCGGATGCGTAGATTCGCAATTCTCCGGTCGCCGTAATCGCGGCAAGATCGACGAGGCCATCCCGCGTCAAGTCGCTAGCACCGCCTGCCACGGGAAGGCTGACTGAGACACTGTTAGGCCCAGTCGATGCCAGGTGGCTGATCGGATTCCATCCGGTTCCCGACGTGTGCGTCGGACCGAAGCTTCCCTTGCCGTTGGTCGTGTAGACCACGATGTTTCCGGCCTTGTTGCGGGCGATCACGTCGATCTTTTTGTCCGACGTGATGTCTGCGCTCACGACAACGGCAGACATGACGTCCCAGCCCTGGCCGATTTGGGTAGTTGAGGCAAAGCCGCCGGTACCATCGCCGCGATACAGCATGAGAGCGCCATCGGCCCGCACTCCAACAACGTCGCCGTTGCCATCACCATCGAAGTCAATGCCGGCGCTGATGTGTTTGATACCCCCAAACCCTGTTGCGATTACACCGACCAATTCGACGCCGGCGCGGGTACCACGCCACAACTCGAGCTTGCCGTCGTTCGTTCGCGTGATGATGTCGCTACGCTCATCGCCATCGAAGTCACCCGCACCGTAAATCGCGTTAATTCGTTTGCCATCGATGGGCAGAACCCGCGGCGTGCCCGAGAACGCTGATCCATTGCCTGGCAACAAGCTGACCACGCCCGCCGAGTTCAAAACGACGAGGTCACGTTTTCCGTCACCCGTCAGGTCACCCACCATGGTCACGCTCTTGGGCGTTTTCAGTCCACTCGCGACCTTCACTCGCGTCCCCCAGTGGTCGCCGTTGAGCGGGTATGCCCAGACATCGCTACCGCTCACTGCGTACAACGCGCCGTCTTTATCGGTCGACCGCCACGTCGGTGCTTCGAAGGCAGGAATTGTCGGAGGCACGACCGGCGGGGTGCTCCCCGCGAAGGTCGAGCCGAACCAGTCGTTGAAGTAATTGAAGAAGTTACGGTTTCCGTACGCGCTACAGCGGTCGCCTTCACCGTAGCCCGCTCGAATTGCAGCTGCGTTTGGCTGATACGGGGTGTAGTAGTAGAGACTTGCTGTCGCTTGGTTCTCGATCCGGACTGAGCCGCTGCCGCAAGCCGCATCCGGGTTATAGCGCACCTGCGATGTCTTGCCGACCGGATACCAGTTGAAATAGTTGTACGTTCCAGGCGGGTTCGTGTAACGCTTCATCTGCCACATGCCGCCGTAGATCTGTGAGAAGAATCCCTTGTACGCGGCGCTACACCCCGCAGGCGTGTCCGGGCAATCTTGACCAAGAGCGGCGTCATAGCGCCAGCTGCTTGGCCATACGTGAGTTACCAGTCCCTGCTCTTTCTGCAGCATGACGAGGATCACTTGCGGGTTAATTCCGCACGACTGCGCGACCTTGGAGATGATGCGAGCGGCCGACTCATTCGTTCCGCCGGTATACCCATTGCACATCTGGTCTTTTGACTTGTTCGTCGTCGTTTGCTTGAAATCTTTCAGGCAGGTATAGCCGGGCTGACAGACCGGAACCTTCTGGTTCAGGAACGTCTGAATCTGCGCTTCTGTCATCGTCGATGAGTTATAGAAGACAGCATCGTCGATGATGCGCCCTGCCTGAAACTTGCTCAGATCGGCGGCCTTGACGATGCCGCTGACGGCATCAGCATTCGAGGTGACGTTGGTGGCCGATACATCGACAGCCACTGCAGGAACCGACACACCGCCAAGAAGACCAACAATAAGCGCGAAAGCGGCCACAATAGTGACGACAAATGAGCGCGCTCGGGCACGTGCGGGGGTGGGGCGCATGTGACCAGTGTGGCTAATGTGACGGATGATGGCAAGCACATCCGACTCTCCGCACGTCGTGTCGTACCGCTGGCGGCACCTAAAGTTCCGCGTGAAGTTGCCAGACCTGCTCAGCCGCGCTCTGCCACGAGTATGCCCGTCCACGGTCGTTGGAGAGCACCCGAAGTCGCTCCCCCTCCGCGCCGACTGCATGCGCAACGGCATCCTTCAGGTCCGCGTTCGCCCCAAGCATGCCGCCATCGCCAATCACTTCCCGATGAACCGCGCTATCGGTTGCAACAACCGGAATCCCGAGGCGCAGCGCCTCAATGATCCGCCACGGCCACGCCACGCGTGAGCCCGCGAAGACCGCCACATCTGCTTTGGCCATTACAGCGGCCCGGTCAGGAGCGTCCAGAACCCCGCGCACGTGAATATGCCGCTCGGGAATCCCCACAGCAGCAGCCAACTCCGCGATCCGAGGTTCCGCACCCTCCGCGGCACCCACAACAACAACGTCCCGCTCAGCTGTCACTCCGCCAGCCGCGCCCGCGAGCGCGTCGGCAATGTCTTCTTCCGGAACACGATCAACCGGAACCACCACAAACGATGCCGGAATGTTGAGGTCTCGAAGCCGCGCCGCGTTATCGCTCGTCACAACAAAGTGGGAGGGAGCCGCACCCGCTATCACGCGAATGCGTTCGCCGAAACCGTGCAAGTCGTGCAGTTTCGCTGCGAGTGCGAACGTTGGAACCACGATGGCGTCCGCGTGTTTCGCGGCTCGCTTCAGCATGGCGCGCGTCCACAGACGCTGAGTCTTGGAGATGCTCGACTTCGATTCCCACGCGTCGTAATCCCACAATGTAACGACCGTCTGGTCTCCTCGGTTGGCGCGGTCGTGGCGTACGAGCGGCGCCATCAACGATGCAGAATGAATCAAGCCGCCGCCCACTGTCCCCGCGATACCTAGCGGCCAGGAGGCCGCAAGTTCGCGCCTGGCGAGCCCAATCGGTTGCACTTCGCGAAGCCCAGAAAACGATGAAGCGAGATGTTCGTCGCCACTCGGTGCAATGGCTGCAACATCGCATCCGCGCGGTGCCGACGCGATCAACGCTTGCAGCAGGTCGCCGCTCGCGTGGGCGAGGTCGTTGTCGGTAGGCGCGACCAGTTGGTCGGCAACGAAGCGCAGTGTCACACCCATATCGCTATGCTGGCGTACCCGCCTAGCCTTCACCACCCTCGTCGTCCGGAACGACCGGGTGCAGCGTCTCCTGGATCATCTGCTGAATGGCAGCGTAGTCCGGGTAATCGGGGTCAACGAGCGGCGGAACCAGCTCAATCGTGGTCATCGGAAGCGACTGCGATTTCTCGGCGATGCCGGCAAGCTTGGCAAGCAGCCCCTTCGGAATGTCGGTGCTCACCAAATCGCTTCCGGCCTTCGCAATGTCTTGGAAGCGCAACAGCACCGTCTGCGGGTCAAACTGGGCGAGGATCGCCGCCTGCAGTTCGCGCTGGCGCTCCATGCGATCCCAGTCGCTAGTTGTGTAACGCGAGCGGGCATACCACTGAGCGGTGTCGCCATCCATGCGCTGCTGGCCGACTTCGATCCATCCGATGGCCCACTCGTCGGCGCTCTGACCCTCGTACGCGGGCCCGCCGCCCTTCGGCAGACGCTCGGTCACGTTGATGTCGACGCCCCCGAGAGCATCGATCAGGTTCGCGAAGTGGCTCATATCGATAAACGCGTAATACGGAATCTCAATGCCGAGCACACCCTCCGCTGCGTCCTTCGTCGCCTCAATTCCAGGGGTGGACGCTTTCCCTTCCGCATCGGGGTAGAAATCGGCGCCGTTGCGGCACAGCATCAGCTCAGTATTGAGCTGGTTGATCTTGCCTTCCCAACCACACGTGGCATCGCTGTGGCCTTCATACCCGTCCGGGTACAGGTCAGCCATCGGCCCGGGCGCAAACGGAACGTTGGGCATGTCACGCGGAATACCGGTGATGGTCACCTGACCGGTCTCGGCGTTGACCGAAACCACAGAGATACTGTCGAACCGCATCGAGTCACGGCCATCACCACTGTCGGCACCGAGCAACAAAATGTTGTAGTACCCGTCAACAGGCTCAGCAACGGGCCCGTTTTGGAAGACATCGTCGAGTGTCTCCCCTGTGACACCCACCAGATTTGCCGCGTACAGAGCGCCACCCGTACCGGCGAACATCAGCACGACAGCGAGACCCGCGATGCCAAAGCGTGCCCCGCCACGGGCACGCACAAACTTCACGAGGCGCAAGGTATCGACCGCCAAAACAAGCCACAAAATCGCGTACGCGAACATGATCGCTCGGGCGACGTACAACAGCCACGTCTGCTCCAGAACAATGAACAGCCAATCGCGCGCGAAGAAGAAAATGCCAAGCCCAACCAACGCAACCAACCACAGCGTCAGAGTGGCAGCCAAGCCGACACGACCGAGCTTGCGGTTACCGGCAAGAACCTGGGCAGAACCCGGAATCAGAAAGCCGAGGAGCACCAACCACCAGCCACGACGCGTCATGACCGCTTCGCTCGTCACGTCCGGATATCGCATCGGCCTCGTCGAGCGCGCGGCACTCTGGCCGCCGCGGGCAGCCATCACAGGGACGCCTTGAGCCGCGCGTTCTTCTCCTCGACCTGGGCCTCGAGTTCGCGAGCGTACGCTTCGATGCGGTCAGCGATCGCGGGGTCGTTCGCGCCAAGAATGCGGGCGGCAAGGAGGCCGGCGTTCTTCGCACCACCGATCGACACGGTGGCAACCGGAATGCCGGCGGGCATCTGCACAATGGACAGCAGCGAGTCCATGCCGTCAAGAAGAGCGAGCGGAACCGGAACACCGATGACAGGAAGGGCAGTGACCGAAGCGAGCATGCCGGGAAGGTGCGCGGCACCACCCGCGCCCGCAATGATGACCTTCAGTCCACGAGCACGAGCCTTCGTGCCATATTCGTGCAATTTTGCCGGCGTGCGGTGTGCCGACACGACCTCAACTTCGTGTGCAATGCCGAACTCGGTGAGTGCAGCGGAGGCATCAGCCATCACGCGCCAATCCGAGTCGGAGCCCATGACGACTCCCACGAGTGGCGATACAGACGAGTGCAAGGGTTCAGTCACCTGTCCAGGCTAGGCGTGCGGCCTGGAAATTTGCCCGTGCGGCGCGCACCTTTTGCGGCAAATTCGCTGAAAAGTATCGTCAAACGAAGAACGCCTTGGCCGCACGAGCTGCTGCCAAGATGCTCGCGGAGTCCTGGCCAGCCGCATTCACGTGACCAACCTTGCGACCAGGACGCGGCTCCTTGCCGTAGGTGTGAATCTTCACTCCGGGTTGCGCGGCCATCGCGGCGTCAAAACGAGACTCCAGGCTCTCCCCCACCGGCCCACCGAGGATGTTGAGCATGACGGCGTTACCTGCGGTCGGCGCCGTGGCCCCGAGCGGCAAGTCCAGCACCGCGCGCAGGTGCTGTTCAAACTGGCTCGTGATGGCACCATCTTGCGTCCAGTGGCCACTGTTGTGCGGGCGCATCGCAAGTTCGTTAACCAAAATGCGACCGTCGCGAGTCTCAAAGAGCTCAACAGCGAGCATGCCGGTCACCCCGATACCTTCGGCGATAGCAATGCCCAGCGACTCCGCCCGCGCCAACAGTTCAGCGCTCGCACCCGGCGCAGGTGCCAGAACCTCAGAGCACACGCCGCCCTCCTGCACCGTTTCCACGAGCGGATAAGCGACAACCTGCCCTGACGGACGGCGCGCGACCTGCTGCGCCAACTCCCGCGTGAAATCAACGAGCTCTTCAACGAGCAAGGCGCCGCCATGCGCATCTTCAGCGAGCGCCGCGAACCAGTCATCGGCACCGTTCGCGCTGTCAACAACACGAACACCCTTACCGTCGTACCCGCCTCGGGCCGTCTTGACAACGGCACGGCCACCATGGGCGTCGAGGAAGGCGCCGAGTTCGGCCGCAGTGGTTACCGCCGCCCAGTCTGGCTGGGGCGCGCCCAGCTCGGTGAGGCGCTGGCGCATGTCGAGCTTGTCTTGCGCGAAGCGCAATGCGTCGGCGCCGGGGTGTACCGCGATCCCGGCGGCAGCCATCGCGCGCAGCACATCCTGCGGAACGTGTTCGTGATCGAAGGTGATGACATCGACGTCACGCGCGAAGGCAAGAACGGTGTCGAGGTCGCGATAGTCGCCAACGGCCGACGCGGCGAGCGCCGCAGACATCCCCTCTTGTTCGGCGAGCACACGAATCTCAACGCCAAGCTCCACCGCCGGGGCAATCATCATTCGAGCCAGCTGTCCGCCGCCAATGACACCTACACGCATGAACACTCCTTCGCTCCCTCTCTATTGTTCCGCATGAATCACAAGGCTCATCACCGTGCGTCGCAAACAGCGAGCGGAACCAGAATGCGAGTTGCGTAGAGGCGGGCCGCCGTGGCCTCCGCCATCGGTAACTACACGCTGTACGGCAGGGCCTGGGCGTCGCGGTGGGCGAGGATCTGGTTGATCTCAACCTGATCGACGAGGACTTCATGAATCAGGCGCACGTTAGGCACGTTGCGCAACAGCATTGCGGGCTCCGCACCATTAGAGAGCGAAATGTTGCCCGCGCCCCACAGCCGTTGCAACGGACCGCGAGTGAGGGTCATGGTGTATCCCCGTGCGTGTGTGAGCTCGCGACGATGACGCATCAGCAACCCCGTCGTGGTGATGACACGTCGAGTGGTGATCGTGTATCGACGGCTCAGCCACACCAGGAACGGCACAATCACGAGCAGCAGGACGATGGCCCCTGCTGCCGCCCACAGCATCACATTTGTGAATGGTTCCGGCAGGTTATCCGTGAAATATCCGGTGAGCCCTGCGACCGCGATGAGAACGAGTGCGCTGAGGAAAAGGCGGCGTATTTGCCCCCGAAAACGCGCGATCAAGTGCTCCTGTGAGGGCGCACCTGGCGGCGGCATGGAGGGCCGCCCACTGATCATGCTGGGCTGAGTCACGATTTCATTGTGAACCAGGTCACAGACATTGCTCTCAGCCTCGCCGCAAGGTTCAGTGTTCTATCAGCGCACGTGCACAACGTCGCCAGCCGAGACCGTGCGCGTTTCACCGTCGACAACAACCTGAAGTCGCCCGTCGGTGTCGATCCCGATCGCGTCTCCCGTGTAGCTTGTCCCGCCTGGCAGGTGAATGGTGACGACTTTGCCGATCGTGGAGCACACCGCGGTGAAGCGGCCAAGCAGCCCAGACGCCACCGCGTCGCCATCGCATTCACGCAGGCTGTCAAGCTCGGCCGCGATCCGTCCGACGTAGTGCGACACCAGGAGGTCAAGGTGTACTGGCTTGCCTTGCATCGCGAAGCTCGTCGCAGTCTCCACCGGAGCCTGTTCCGCAGTCATCGCGGTATTCACGCCACCACCCACCACGATCGCGTCACCGCTCGCACTGAGTTCCGCAAGAATCCCGCACACCTTCTTGTCTCCAACAAGCACATCATTTGGCCACTTCATCGACACCGCGGTGCCGAGTTGAGCGGCGATCGACTCCGTCATTGCAAGCCCGGCGATCAACGGCACCCACCCGCGGGCTGGTTCCGGAATCTCGGTTGAGCGCAACAGCACCGATAGCGCCAGCGACGCACCGGCCGGCGCCTGCCAGGAACGATCAAGGCGCCCGCGTCCGGAGCGTTGATCATCAGTGAGCAACAGCGACAGATGCGGCCACGCGGCCTCATCGGCGCTGTGTGCGAGAAGATCGGCGTTTGTCGATCCGGCGCTCTCAACCACCGTGATCCGCGGAGTGTGTGCCGCTGTCAGCGGAAAGTCTGCCGTGCTCATGACCATGACGTCACCCTACGCCGAACCCGCTCAAAGGAGAGGGCGAACAGACGATTCGTAAAGTCGTTGTCGATTGTCTCTAACGAATGCGGCAACCCCGCCGGTAGGGTTGACTCCGTGACGGACACGAACGACCTTTTCACGACGGCTGGCAAGCTCGCAGATCTGCGCGCTCGATACAACGAGGCAATCGTTGAACCCGAGAAGCTTGCGCAGGAGAAACAGCACGCCAAGGGCAAGTTCTCGGCGCGCGAGCGTATCGAGATGCTGCTTGACCAGGGCAGCTTCGTCGAGCTCGATGAGTACGTGCGCCACCGCACCACCGCGTTTGGCATGGACAAGTCCCGCCCGTATGGCGACTCGGTTGTCACGGGTGTCGGAACCATCCATGGCCGCACCGTCGCCGTCTATTCGCAGGACTTCACCACGTTTGGCGGCTCACTCGGTGAGGTCACCGGTGACAAAATCATCAAGGTCATGGACTTTGCGCTGCGCAGTGGTATTCCGATCGTTGGCATCCTTGACTCGGGCGGTGCCCGCATTCAGGAGGGCGTGCTCGCGCTCAGCAAGTACGGCGAAATCTTCCGCAAGAATACGGCCGCTTCCGGTGTGATCCCGCAGATCTCAATCATCATGGGTCCGGCTGCCGGTGGCGCCGTGTACGGCCCCGCGCTGACCGACTTCGTCATCATGGTCGACAAGACCAGTCAGATGTTCGTTACCGGCCCCGACGTCATCAAGACGGTGACGGGTGAAGATGTCGGCATGGAAGAGCTCGGTGGCGCATACACGCACAACACCCGCTCGGGTGTGGCTCACTACCTCGCTTCCGACGAAGATGACGCGATCGATTATGCGCGCACCCTGCTGTCGTTCCTGCCAGACAACAACCTGTCAGAAACGCCCACCTACGCTTCGGCCTTCACGTGGGAGACCACCGATGAAGACCGTCAGCTGAACAGCATCATTCCTGACCAGCCGAACCAGCCATACGATATGCACGAAGTCATCGGGCGCATCGTTGATGACGGCGAATTCATCGAGGTTCAGCCGCTCTTTGCCCCGAACATCGTGATCGGTTTCGGACGCATCGAGGGACGCACCGTTGGCATTATTGCCAACCAGCCTTCACAGATGGCGGGCACGCTCAACATCGAGGCTGGCGAAAAGGCGGCCCGTTTCGTACGGTTCTGCGATTCGTTCTCCATTCCGATCGTCACCCTGGTCGACGTGCCCGGCTACCTTCCCGGCACCGACCAAGAATGGACGGGCGTCATCCGACGTGGCGCGAAGCTGATCTACGCGTACGCGGAAGCAACGGTGCCGATGGTCACTGTGATCCTGCGTAAGGCGTACGGCGGTGCGTACATCGTGATGGGTTCCAAGCAGCTCGGCGCTGACGTCAACCTGGCATGGCCGACCGCTGAAATTGCCGTCATGGGCGGTCAGGGCGCCGTGAACATTCTGTACCGCAACGACCTCCGTAAGGCAGAAGAAGCGGGCGAAGACGTCAACGCGGTACGCACCCGCCTGGCGAATGAGTACACGTACAACGTCACCTCGCCTTTCCTCGCAGCCGAGCGTGGCGAAATCGACGGCATCATTGAGCCGGCACAGACTCGCGTCATGATCGCCAAGGCCGTGCGGGCGCTTCGCGGCAAGCGCGTCGAAGGTCCGCAGAAGAAGCACGGAAACATTCCGCTGTGAGTGAGAACCCCGACCTGTCGATTGCGGTCACCAGCGGCGAACCGACGCCGGAAGAGCTGGCTGCGGTCATCGCTGTCATCTCTGAGACCTACGTCGCCGAAGTCGAAGCGGCAAAGACCGAGGACAAACCGGGCCTTTCCGAGTGGATGCGCACACGGCGACAAATGAGAAGCTCTCCCGACCGCAACATCGGATTCGGGTCCTGGGCTCGCTAGGCCTCTCCCCCAGCGGCGATCTCGAGGCAACGCGCGCCGTTGCCAGACGGG